>NZ_CABVQC010000039.1 GCF_902499175.1 Burkholderia aenigmatica | reverse complement strand
GCTGCGCGGCCCTCGGCGGCGCCGGCGGAATCGGCCGCGCCCACACCGGCGGCGGCGCCTGCCGCACCCGCTGCACCGGCCGCAGCTACCGCACCGGCCACGCAAAAAACCACGCTGCCCGACGGAAACGCCGATTACCTGCACAATCCCGCGCCCGACTACCCGGCGACAGCGCAGGACTACGGCTGGCAGGGCAAGGTCGTCCTGCATGTCCACGTCCGTGCTGACGGCTCGCCCGACACAATCGAGGTCCGTCGCTCGAGCGGCCACCGCGTGCTCGACGATGCCGCCGTCGCCGCCGTGCGGCACTGGAGCTTCGTGCCCGCCAAGCGGGGCGACACGTCTGTCGATGGCTGGGTCGACGTTCCGCTCAATTTCCAACTTGACTGATTTCCGGAGTCCGAACATGAATTCGTTGCCGCTTACCCTTATCGTGCAAGGCGCCTTGTGGCTGCTCGGCGCGTTCTCCATCGCAACGTGGACGATCATCGTCCTGAAGGCGATCCAGCACACGCGCGCCGCACGCGTCGATCGGCGCACCGACGATGCACTCGACGGTGCACTTACGCTCGTCGATATCGCTTCGCGCGCGCTGCCCGAAGGCCCCAAGGCGCGCGTGACGGGCACAGCACTCGCCGCGCTCGAACAGGCGCGCGCGTTTGACAGCGACCATCCCGAAGACCTGTGGAGCCGGCAGGACACGCTGGAGCGCCAACTCACGCGCCAGATCGCGCACGAACGCCGACGCCTCGAACATTCGCTCGCGTGGCTTGCGTCGGTGGGCAGCATCGCGCCGTTCGTCGGGCTGTTCGGCACGGTGTTCGGCATCATTCACGCGCTCGGGGCGATTTCGCACGCGGCATCGGCGAGCATCGACGTGGTGGCCGGGCCGATCGGCGAGGCGCTCGTCGCGACGGGCATCGGCATCGCCGTCGCCGTGCCGGCCGTGCTCGCGTACAACATCTTTGTGCGCGGAACGAAAGCCGCGGTCGCGCGTCTCGACGATCACGCCGGCACGCTCTACGCGCTCGCGCAGCGCCAGCAGTTTCGCATTTCAGTAGAAAACGCCGCCGAGAGCGCGGCGACTGCGCCGCGCGCCGATCAATCCCGACCGGTTTTCGCCCGCGCTACGGAGGTCGCCGCCTGATGGCTTTCTCCTCCAATCAGGACGACGACGTCCTCAGCGAAATCAATATCACGCCGCTCGTCGACGTGATGCTCGTGCTGCTCGTCGCGTTCATCGTGACGACGCCGCTGCTCAACAAGGCGATCCAGGTCAATCTACCGAAGACCGAAGCGACCGCTTCCTCTGATCCGAAAAAACCGCTTACCGTGAGCGTCGACGACGCGGGTGCAGTCTGGTTCGACAAGCAGCCTGTGCCGCTCTCGCAGGTGGAATCGCAACTCGAACAGCGCAAGCAGGAGGACACGGATCTCGCGGTGTCGCTGCAGGCCGACGAGCGCGTGCCGTACGGTCCCGTCGCGAAGGTGATGGGCGCGGTGCAGCACGCGGGCATCACGAAGCTGTCGCTGGTGACGCAGCCGGAGCAGTAATGACCGATTCCGTTCGTCCGACGTCGCGCGCTTGGCCATCCATTCTGATTGAGCGAGTTTCACGGGTTGCACAGGTTGCACGCGTCGCGCAAGTTGCACGCGTTGCACGATGCGTGTGCATTGCCGGCACCGTCACGCTCGCCCACGCCGCGCCCGATTCTCAGTGGCAAACGACGCTTGCGCTCTTCGACGACGTGCGGCCCGATGCGTCGATGCGGCGCTTTGCGTGGGCCGACCACGCGCCGCCGCGCGACGGCACGCTGCGCCTCGCGAACTACACGGAGATCGCGACGTACGACTCGCTCAATCCGTTTCTGCTGCGCGGCAACGCGGCGCCCGACGAAGTCAATCTGATGTTCGAGACGCTGATGCAACGCAGCCTCGACGAAGTCGGCACGCAATATCCGTTGCTCGCCGATCGCGTCGAGATCGCGCGTGACGGCCTTTCGGCGATGTTCCACCTGAATCCGGCCGCGCGGTTTTCGAATGGCGCGCCGGTGACGGCGCAGGACGTGCGCTACTCGTTCGAGCAGTTGACGGGTTCGTCGACCTCGCCGATCCACAGCAGCCGCTACACGCTCATTCGCGCGGTGGACGTGATCGACGCACAGACGGTGCGCTTTGCATTTCGCACGGCGCAGCGCCGCGCGGTGCTCGAAGCGGGCGATCTCTACGTGTTTTCGCGCGACTGGGCACGCGCGGCGGACGGCGGCACGCTGACGTTCGACCAACTCGCCACGGTTGCGCCCATCGCGAGCGGGCCGTATCTGATCGGCGCGCGCGCGAGCAATCACGAGATCGTGTATCGACGCAATCCGCGCTATTGGGGCGTGGATCTGCCGGTGCGGCGCGGCATGTTCAACTTCGCCAACGTGATTTTCCGGCTCTACAGTGACCCGTCGGCGCCGCTTCAGGCTTTTCGCGCCGGCGATGTCGACGCGCTGGCCGAAGGCAGCGCGGAGCAATGGTCGCGCAACTACAGCGGCCCCGCCTTTGCGAACGGCACGCTGCGCAAGCAGGAGTTTCCGGATCACGGCATCAGCAATGCGCAGGGTCTGTTCTTCAATCTGCGGCGTCCCAAGTTCCAGGACATTCGCGTGCGCGAGGCGATCGGTCTCGCGCTCGATTACGAATGGATCAACCGGAACATGTTTTTCGGCCAGTACACACGCACTCGCAGCTTTTTCGACGAAAGCGTGTTCGCCGCGAGCGGCGTACCGGGCGCCGACGAGCTGACGCTGCTCGAGCCGCTACGGGGTGGCGTGCCGCCCGAGGTGTTCGGCGCACTGCCGCCGCAGCCGGATACGTCGGCGCACCACGGGCTGCGCCGCAATCTTGCACGGGCCGAGGCGCTGCTGGCGAGCGCGGGCTGGCATTACCGCGATGGCATACTGCGCAACGCGGCCGGCACGCCGTTCACGATCGAACTGATCGACGACGGCACGGGCATGGAGCGCATCCTGATGATCGTCGTGCGCAACCTGAGGCTGCTCGGCATCGACGCGCGGCTGCGCATCATGGATCAGACCATCATCGTCGAGCGCCTCAAGCATTTCGATTACGACATGACGACGTTGGGCTACCGCGCCGCGAGCATTCCGGGCGTCGAACTGGAACGCCGCTTCGGCAGCCGCGCGGCGCGCACGCCGGGCTCCGAGAATTACACGGGCATCGCGTCGCCCGCCGTCGATGCGCTGATCGACGACGTGCAGCGCGCCGGCAGCGAACGCGAGGTGATCGCCGCGGCGCGCGCGCTCGATCGCGTGCTGCTGTGCGAACGCATCATGATTCCGGAGTGGCACGCCACGCACTCGCGCATCGCGTGGAGCCGCCGTATCTCGCCGCCCGCACGCGTGCCACGGCAATACGGCGAGCTCGATTGGGTCATTGGCTGGTGGCACGCCGCACCCGACGCGCAGAGCACGAACGCCGCGACGCACGCGGCCCAACAGGAGTAAGTGTCATGTTCGCGTATATCGGGCGCAGATTGCTGCTCATGATTCCCACGCTGCTGGGCGTGCTGACGGTGACGTTCGTCATTATGCAATTCGTGCCGGGGGGGCCTGTCGAGCAGGTGATGGCGCGGCTGCAAGGCTCGTCGGTTCACGGCGAGGGTGCTTCCGGCCCAGGCGGCTATCACGGCAACGAAGGCGTCGATCCCGCGCAAGTCGCCGCGATCCGCCACACGTTCGGCTTTGACGTGCCGCCGCTCACGCGCTACGTGCGCATGCTCACGCATTACGCGCGCTTCGATCTCGGCCAGTCGTTCTTCCAGCATCGCTCGGTCTGGGCGCTGATCGTCAGCAAGCTGCCGGTGACGGTCACGCTCGGCACCTGCACGCTTGTGCTCACGTATCTGATCGCAGTGCCGCTCGGCATCGCGAAGGCGCTGCGGCGCGGCACGACGTTCGACTTCGCGACGAGCGCCACGCTGCTCGCCGCATACGCGATCCCGGGCTTCGTGCTCGGCGTACTGCTGATGATGCTGTTGAGCGGCGATCTCTTTCTGCACGTGCTTCCGCTCGGCGGCTTCGGCGCCGAAGGGCACGACGCGCTGCCGCTCGCGCAACGCGTGCTCGACCGCGTCTGGCATCTGGTGCTGCCGGTCACGGCGTCGGTGGCGAGCAGCCTCGCCGTCGTGTCGTTTCTCACGCGCAACGCGTTCATCGACGAATTGTCGCGCCAGTATGTGTTGACTGCGCGCGCGAAGGGCGTGTCGCGCAACGCGGTGGTGTGGCGACACGTGCTGCGCAACGCGCTGATTCCGATCGCGACAGGTTTTCCAGCGGCGTTTGTGTCCGCGTACGTGAGCGGCAGCCTGCTGATCGAGACGCTGTTTTCGCTCGACGGCGTCGGGCGCCTGTCTTACGACGCGATCATCGGCCGCGATTATCCGGTCGTGCTGGGTTCGCTGTTCGTGTTTACGGCCGTGAGTCTGTTCGCGAAGCTCGCGGGCGATCTCGCGTATGTGCTGATCGATCCGCGCATTCACTTCGGCGGCAACGGCCGCTGAATCCGGAGTTCTCCATGGAAGTCATCAGCTCATCGCACGCGGATTCGAAGCAGGCGGACTACGCCGATACCGTTTCCGACACGCCAACGGGGGCCGCATTCGTGCTGCCTTCGCGCGCCATTGCGTCACACCGCGACGCGGCGAAATTCGCGCGCGCGTTCGCATGGTGGCGGCGCTTGCGCCGTCAACGGCTCGGCTTCGCGAGCCTAGTCGTGTTCGCGGTGCTGTTTGTCGCGAGCCTGCTTGCGGGCATGATCGCCAACGATCGGCCGCTCGTCGCGCGCTATCACGGCCAGTGGCTGTTCCCGGCGCTGCACACGTACGCCGATAGCGACTTCGGCGGCGCACTGCCCACCGAAGCCGACTATCTCGACCCGTTCATCCGCGAGCAGTTTTCGCGCGACGGCAATTTCGCGCTCTACGCACCCGATCCGTATCGCTACGACACCGTTAACTATCACGCGGCGCAGCCATTTCCGGCGCCGCCTTCGGCGCAGAACTGGCTCGGCACCGACGCATACGGTCGCGACGTGTTCGCGCGCGTTCTCTATGGCTTTCGCAGTTCGGTCCTGTTCGCGCTTGCGCTGACGCTGACAGGCGCGCTCATCGGCGTGCTCGCGGGCGCGCTCCAGGGCTATTACGCGGGCCTCGTCGACCTGCTCGGCCAGCGCGTGACCGAGGTATGGACCGCGTTGCCCGATCTCTATCTGCTGATCATCCTGTCGTCGATTTTCGAGCCGAGCCTCGTGCTGCTGTTCGTGCTGCTCGCCTCGTTCGGATGGGTCACGCTGTCCGATTACATGCGCGGCGAATTCCTGCAAAAGCGCTCGCTCGAATACGTGCGCGCCGCGCGCACGCTCGGGCTGTCCGATCGCCAGATCATGTGGCGGCACATCCTGCCGAACAGTCTTACGCCCGTCATCACTTGGCTGCCGTTTCGGATGAGCGCGGCGATCGTGTCGCTCGCGAGCCTCGATTTTCTCGGGCTCGGCGTGCCGCCGCCCGCGCCGAGCCTCGGCGAGTTGCTGGCAGAAGGCAGGGGCCATCTATCGGCATGGTGGATTTCGGCGACAGCCATCGCGGCGCTGGTGGTCACACTGCTGCTGCTCACGTTCATCGGCGATGCATTGCGCGAATCGTTCGCGACTGACCGCAACCGCGCCGCTGACGGTGCAGACGCCGACGATGCCAACCCCCACGCCGGCAAAACCCGCACCGCAGGAGCCACCCGATGACGATGCCCGTACTGGAAGTCGAAGACCTGAACATCCTGATCGGCGCGCGGACGATCGTGCACGGGCTCGATCTGACAATCGGGCGCGGCGAACGCGTCGCGCTCGTTGGCGAATCGGGATCGGGCAAGAGTCTGACCGCGCTCGCGCTGCTCGGGCTGGCCGACGCCGCGCGCGTGAGCGGCAGCGTGCGGCTCGCGGGCGAGGAACTTCTCGACAAAAGCGAAGCGCAATGGCGCGCGATACGCGGTCGCGACATCGCAATGGTGTTCCAGGATCCGATGACTGCGCTCAATCCGCTCAAGACCATCGGGCGGCAGATTGGTGAAAGCCTGCGTCTGCACGCGGGGCTGCGGGGCGGGGCGGCACGCGAGCAGGCGATCGCGCTGTTGCGGCGCATGGGTATCGTCGAACCCGAACGCAGGGTCGATGCCTATCCGCACCAGTTGTCGGGTGGCCAGCGGCAACGCGCGATGATCGCGATGGCGCTCGCGGGCAACCCGCGTCTGCTGGTCGCCGACGAGCCCACCACGGCGCTCGATGTCACCGTGCGCCGGCAGATCGTCGATCTGCTCATCGAACTCCAGGAAGCCAACGCGGACGGGCACGGCCTCGCCATTCTGCTCATCACCCACGATCTGCATCTGGTGCGCCGCTTCGCGCATCGCGTCGCCGTGATGCAGCACGGTGAGATCGTGGAGCAGGGCGCGACCGACGCGCTATTCGTGGCGCAGCGGCATGCGTACACGCGTAAGCTGTTCGACAGCGCACCGCGCCGTACGATCGCACCGCTGGCCGCCGATGCGCCGCGCGTGCTCGACGTGCGCGCGCTGCACGCCGGATACCGCACGCGCGCACGCGGCTGGCGCGGCTTGTTTCGCAGCGAAACGCCCGCCGTGCTGCAAGGCATCGACCTGCAACTGCGAGAAGGCGAGACGCTCGGCGTGCTCGGGGAATCGGGCTGCGGAAAATCGACGCTGGCCGCCGCGCTCGTCGGGCTCGTCGCGCCGTCGGCCGGCGCGATCCGTTACGCGGCGCTCGAAAGCGCAGGCAAGGCGGCGACGCGGCGCGAACACGCCGCGCACGTGCAGATGGTGTTCCAGGATCCATTCGGTTCGCTTGCGCCGCGCCTGCGCGTAGGCGAGATCGTCGATGAAGGGCTCGCGCTGCATCATTCGCACATGCCGCCCGACGCGCGGCGTGCACGTGTGGCGGCGCTGCTCGCGGAAACCGGCTTGCCGGCCGACGCGGCCTCGCGCCATCCGGCGACATTCTCCGGCGGGCAACGACAACGCATTGCAATCGCACGCGCGCTCGCGGTCGATCCGCGCATCCTCGTCCTCGACGAACCGACGAGCGCGCTCGATGTGTCGATCCAGAGGCAGATTCTCGAATTGCTGGCGACATTGCAACGGCGGCATCGGCTCAGCTACGTGTTCATCAGCCACGACATCGACGTGCTGCGTGCGGTGTCGCACCGGCTCGTCGTGATGCATGGCGGAAAGATCGTCGAGACCGGGGAGACGCAGGCGGTGCTGGAGGCGCCGCGTCATGCCTATACGCGAACGCTCGTCGATTCGAGTGACCGTACCGGATCACGGATGGTACACATGCCGTAGAAAAGTATGGCCCGGAACCCACCAGGACGCTCCGGGCAGGCATGTTGGTTCTGTCGCAATAAGCGGCCGATCAGGGATAGTGCGGGGAGGGTCATGTTCGAGAATCAGCGCATCGACATCGCACTTCTTACTCGACTATCCAGCCTTATTGCGACAGAACCTGCGCTGCGCGATAGGCAGTAATGGCCGATAAACGGAAACTCGCGGCGAGATGGGCGTCGCCGGAGCAAGGCCCGCGGCGGGCGCCGCGGACCATGAGCGGATCAGAACGTGGTGCGCAACCCGGCCATCACGCTGCGGCCGCCTTCCGGCGCGAAGCCGCGCACGACCGAGGTCGCGTAGCGGATTTCCTGGTTCGTCAGGTTGTCGCCACGCAGGTACGCGAGCCAGTGCGTCGCACCGACGCGGAACTTGTAGGTCAGCATCACGCCGAGCGACGTGTAGCCGTCCGTTGAAAAGTCGTTGCCGGGTACGCGGTGCTGCGACCACGCATGCGTGACCTGCGCGCGCGCGCCGAACGGGCCGTAGCCGTAGTCGGCCGCGAGCGTCGCCCGCAGCGGCGCGATGCGCGGCAGCGGCTGGCCCGTATCGACGTTGCGCGCGTGCGTGTAGTCGGCCGTCAGTTCCAGGTCGACCGTATGGCCGCGCCGTGCGAACGCGCGCCACTTGCCGTCTAGCTCGATGCCGTAGAACTCGGCGCGCACGCCGCGATAGATCGCTTCGTTGAGCGAGCCGTCGGTACCGGGCGCGACGGGTTCGCCGTCGTCGTCGACGACACGGCCCGTGTTGTACTCGGCAAGGTAGTTCGAGAAGCGGTTGTAGAAGACGCCGACGCTGCCGCGGTTCGGGCCGCTCGCGTAGCGCAGCGACAGGTCGGTCGACACCGCTTTTTCCTTCGACGCGTTCGGGTTGCCGATCAGGAACTGGCCGGTCGCATCGTGCGGGCCGTTCGAATACAGCTCGTAGAAGGTCGGTGCGCGTTCGGTGTACGCGACGTTGGCCGCCACCGACCACACGGGCGTCAGCGAGAACAGCGCGCCGGCCGACAGGCTGCCCGCGTTGAATTCGCGCGGCTGTGCCCCGGCGAATTTCTCGACGCCGGCCGGATCGGGATCGACCTTCACGTGTTCGAAGCGTCCGCCGAGGCTCAGCTTGAGTGCCGGGACGACCTGCCATTCCTCGAGGCCGAACAACGCGACGCTGTTCGTGCGCGTGGACGGCACGAGCATCTCGTCGCCCAGCGCGGAGAACGTGTTCTGGCCGAACTGCACGCCGATCGCGCCTTCGAACGGGCCGACCTTGCGATGCGTTGCCTCGATGCGCGCCTCGTAGCCGCGATTGCGGAAGGTGGTCGCGGTCTCGCCGTTGTCGACTTCCTTGTGGCGATAGTCGGTGTACGCGAAGTCGAATTTCAGTTTCGTGAACGGCCCGCTCAGGTTGCGCACCTCGGATGCGAGCGCGAGGCGCTCCTGGCGCATCCGCAGCCGCACGTCGCTTTCCGCGACGGAGCCGTAGTTCGATTCGTAGCCGCTGTAGGACAGGCCCGCGAAGCCGTCCGCCCACGTGTACGACGCGCCGACCGCGCCGCCGTGCACGCGGCCGTCGCTGTTCGGCACGTTGCCTTCCGGTTGCGGCGTGTCGGGGCCGTCGATCGCGCGCTGCGCGCTGCTGCGCGCGTAGCCGGGAATCCGCAGCTTGCTCGTTTCGCGGTCGAATGCGTCGACGTGGAACGCGAAGCGGCCGTTGCCGCCCTCGACCTGCGCGGCACCCGCGCGCACCGAGTTCGCCCCGCCATAGCGCGCGTCGAGCGCACCCGTCACGCCTTGGATCGCTTCGCGCGGAATCCGGTTGTCGATGGTGTTGACGACACCGCCCACCGCGTTGCCGCCGTACAGCAGCGCGGCCGGGCCACGCACGATCTCGACACGCTCGATCGACAGCGGATCCTGCGGCACAGCATGGTCGTACGACAGCGACGACGCGTCGTAGGCCGCGACGCCGTTCTGCAGCAACCGGATCCGGTCGCCGTCCATCCCGCGGATGATCGGGCGGCCGACCATCGGCCCGTAGGTGGTGGTCGACACGCCGGGCAGCCCGTTGAGCGTCTCGCCGAGCGAATCGGCCTGGCGGCGCGTCAGCGCATCGCCGGAAAGCTGGACGGTCGGCGCGATCAGGTCGCTGTCGCCGAGCGGGTTCGCGGTCACGAAGATCGGTGCGAGCGGGGTGGTCGGCGGCGTGCCGGAGACGGCGGGCGTAGCGGTCTGCGCGTGTGCGACGGCGGCGAACAGCAGCAGCGAAAGGGACGAGAGCGGGCGGAGCGGTAGACGAGGGAGGTCGCGCATGGTCGGTGAATCGGTTGGAGTCGGATCGGATAACGAGCGATGCAGGTCACGGCTGGATACGATATATTGTTGCGTCTTTGGCGCGCAGTGACCCGTTGGAACATGGCTCGGCGAGGCTCGGCCACCCACGGTGGAACCGTCTCAGGCGGACGAGTACCCGAAATGATATGTTATATCATTTCAAATTCCAAGCCGGATGGCAGGATCCTGTCGGGTTTCTGTCGGATGGGTGAAATGACGGCGGGAGCGGAAATCGGCTGCGCGATGTTCGGAACGATCGCTTGAACGGGGCGATGCGGTGCGTGTGTCGCCGTGTTGCTCGTGCGCCGGCCGGGTTCGTGGCGCCCCATTCGGGATCCGTCGGCGCGGCCCGCCGGGAAACAGCCGCACGCCGATCGATGACGCGGGCATGGACATCCGCCATCGGATCAGGGTCCAGTGAATCCTGCGGAGCGCCCCGGTGCGACGCCTTGAAGCAGCGGGCATCGCCGCGCATTGTCCCGCGCATTGACGCGCATCAACGTCGTTCGAATCCGAAACCGGATACTGGATCGCTCACCGACCAGCCAGGAGCGACACATGTCCCAAACCATGAAAGCGGCCGTCGTGCACGCGTTCGGCGAACCGCTGCGCATCGAGGAGGTGCCCGTGCCGACGCCGGGGCCCGGCCAGATCCTCGTCAACATCAAGGCATCGGGCGTCTGCCATACCGACCTGCACGCAGCCGACGGCGACTGGCCGGTCAAGCCGTCGTTGCCGTTCATTCCGGGCCATGAAGGCGTGGGCATCGTCGCAGCGGTCGGTGCGGGCGTCACGCACGTGCGCGAAGGCGATCGCGTGGGCGTGCCATGGCTGTACACGGCCTGCGGCCATTGCGAGTACTGCCACACGGGCTGGGAGACGTTGTGCCACGGCCAGCAGAACACCGGATATTCGGTGAACGGCAGCTACGCGGAATACGTGCTGGCCGATCCCGATTACGTCGGTCATTTACCCGCTCAGGTTGCGTTCGACGAGATCGCGCCGATCCTGTGCGCGGGTGTTACCGTCTACAAGGGCATTCGCGTCACCGATACGCGCCCGGGCCAGTGGCTCGCGATCTCCGGCATCGGCGGCCTCGGGCACGTGGCCGTGCAGTATGCGCGTGCGATGGGTCTGCACGTGGTGGCCATCGACATTTCACCCGACAAGCTCGCGCTGGCGCGGCAGCTCGGCGCGGAACTGACGATCGACGCGTCGATCGACGATCCGGCCAAGGTGATCCAGAAGGAGATCGGCGGTGCGCATGGCGTGCTCG
Source organism: Burkholderia aenigmatica (assembly GCF_902499175.1). GTDB lineage: Bacteria > Pseudomonadota > Gammaproteobacteria > Burkholderiales > Burkholderiaceae > Burkholderia > Burkholderia aenigmatica. The sequence goes on along the minus strand of NZ_CABVQC010000039.1, from coordinate 73,312 downwards.
TCACGGCCGTGTCGCGCAGCGCGTTCGCGCAGGCACTCGGGATGGTGCGGCGTGGCGGCACGGTGGCGCTCAACGGCTTGCCGCCCGGCGATTTCCCGTTGCCGATCTTTTCGACGGTGCTGAACGGCATCACCGTGCGCGGGTCGATCGTCGGAACGCGGCGCGACTTGCAGGAATCGCTCGATTTCGCCGCCGACGGCCTGGTGCGCGCGCATATCCACCGCGACCGGCTCGGCAACATCAACGACGTGCTCGCGAAGCTGCGCGAAGGCAAGGTCGACGGGCGCATCGTGCTGACCGACATGCATTGATGCGCGGGGCACAGCGCGCGCGCCGTCAACGGATCGACGGTGCCGCGCTGCCGCTCAGCGTTCCGCCGGAAACCGCTCCTGCAGCGTGTGCAACCAGCGCGCGACGACGTCGAGTTCGTCGTCGGAAAACCCGTCGCACAGCTTGCCGTTGAGTTCGCGCAGCAGCACGCGTGCACGCTTGAGCGCCGCGTGGCCTTCGTCGGTCAGGTACAAACGTGTTGCGCGGCCGTCGTCCGAATCGGCATGACGCGTAATGAGGCCGGCTTTCGCCATCCGGTCGGCGAGCCCCGTCATCGCGGACGGCGCAAGCTGCAGCGCGGCGCCGACTTCGCCGATCAGCGCGCCATCCTGCTTCGCGAGACAGAACAACGCGCCGGCCTGCGCGGCGCTCGCGCGCGTCTCGGTCTCCGCCTTGCGGTCGATCCAGCGCTGCACGCGCCGCTGGCCGATGTTCAACATGAAAAACAGTCGTCGGTCTTCGCTCAAGCTGGGTTCCCGGCTGCAATGGAAAGGGAGGGACGGCCCGCGGTTCGCGGCGTGTCGAGTGCCTGCGCGAGCCAGTCGGCCACGTCGGGCCACAGCACGGTGCCGGGGCGGCTTCGGAAGAAGCCCATGTGCCCGACCGGGCCGCTGCCCGCCGCGTGCGGATCGATCTGGCGGCGTTCGACCGCCGCGCGGGTCAGGTAGCTTACCAGCAGCCCGATGGCCGTTGGGTTCGCCCACGGATCGTCGTCGAAGCCGAGCGCGAGGATCGGCAACTGCTGTTTCGCGTAACGCTCGGCCGCGCCGAGCGTCGGATCGTCGAAGAAATAATGCGGCAGCGTCGTCCAGCGGCTCCATTCGCGGAACACGCCGGCCGGCATGTCCTCGCCGAGCCCGAGCCGCTTGCCGGGCACGTAGCCGAGCAGCGCGGACATCAACGGGCCGAGCACGCGCAGGATCAGCCGCACCTTCAGGCGTTCGGCCGCCTGCGTGATCAGTCGCGTGCTGCCCGCATGCGCGGCGACCAGCACGGCCGCGCGCAGGTGCGGCGTCGCGGCGGACAGCCCGATCGCATGCCCGCCGACGCTATGCCCGACCGCCAGCAGCGGCAAGCCTTCGTATGCCTGCCGTGCCCACGCGGTCGCGGCGCCCACGTCGAGCTCCATCCAGTCGCGCATGCGGGCCTGCAGCGCGCCCAGGCGCGCGGGCCGCGACGCGCCGATGCCGCGATAGTTGTAGGTGAGCGCCGCGAAGCCGCGTTCGGTCAGGAAGCGCGCGAAGCCCGCATACAGCCGCTCCGGCACGGCCGTCGCCGGATGGATCAGCACCAGCGCGCGCGGCGCGGCGTCCGGCGTCCACAGCGTGCCGTGCAGCGCGTAGCCGTCGACGGCGGAAAACTCGATGGGTTGGGAGGTCATGGCCGTCCTCGTTCCGGGTAGTTATTTCGTATGCGAAATATAGCGCGGATTTATTTCGCGTGCGAAGTATCTGTCGAGGATTCATTCGAACCGGGTTTCATGGAGGGGCAGGCGGCATCAGGCGATGCCGGTCACTTCATAAAATATTTGCATCTTTGCATAGAAGAATATTGCGTTTGTTTCATGAAGCGGACCGACGTATCTTCACCGGTTCCATGCATTACGCCGGCCGCTGCGCACGGCGGAACACGATGCGCCGCCATTGCGCGGCCGCCTGCCAACCCTCCGGGAGATCACGTTGTCGAGCCGAATCGTCACGGCACTCTTGCTGGCGCTTGCCGCGCAGCCGGGCATTGCCAAAGACACCGTCACGCTGCGCGTCGGTGAACAGAACTACTTCAACATCCAGGCGTCGATGGAGGCGTCCGGCGTGCTGAAGGACCTGCCTTACACGATCGAGTGGAAGCATTTCCAGGCCGCCGCACCTGTTGCCGAATCGCTGAACGGCAATGCGATCGACGTCGGTTTCCTCGGCGACTCCGCGCTGCTCACGCTGGCCGCGCGCGGCGCACCGGTGAAGGTGGTCGCCGTGTCGCGGCAGAGCCTCGACGGCGTCGCGATTCTCGTACCGAAGGATTCGCCGGTGCGCACCGTGGCCGACCTGCAGGGCAAGACCATCGCAGTATGGCGCGGTGCATGGAGCCAGCAGCTCGTGCTGCGCGCGCTCGAACACGCCGGCCTGCGCGCGGATTCGGTCAAGTATGCGTACCTGATGCCGATCGATGCGACCAACGCGCTCTCGAACGGCTCGGTCGACGCCGTGTCGCTGTGGGAGCCGTTCGTCAGCACGCTCGCGTTGCGGCAGGGCGCGCGGCCCGTGACGACCGCGCAGGGGCTGATGCCGGCACTGAGCTTCGTCGCCGCGAACGAGCAGGCCGCGTCAGGCAAGCGCGCCGGGATCACCGATTTCCTGAGGCGCGTCGTTGCGGCGCGCCAGTGGGTCGACAGCCATCCGCGCGAGTATGCGGACCTGTGGGCGAAGCGCGCGAAGCTCGAACCCGACGTCGCATACCGCTGGCTCAACAACGCGAAGCAGCGCGTCGGCCCGGTCGACGACACGGCCGCGACGGACGCGCAGAACACGGCCGACTTCCTGCACAAGGCCGGCGTGATTCCGGCTGCGTACGACACGTCGAAACTGCTCGACCGCTCGTATGCGGGCGCGTTCGCGGCGCCTGCGAAAAAGACGGCCGCCGCGCAGTAAGCGGACCATCCCGGCCACGATTTCAGATCAAGCACCCCAAGGACATCCCGACATGCCAGTCGACATCATCGGCATGATCACCGCGACACCCGGCGCGGAGGTCGACGTACCGGGCGGCGCGGCCGTCCAGCCCGACTATGTACGCCGCTTCGCGCAGGCGCACGAGGCCGCCGGCTTCGACCAGATCCTGGTCGGCCATTTCAGCAACGCGGCGGACGGTTTCATCGTCGCGTCGTTCGCCGCCGCCGCGACCGAACGCATCCGCATTCTGCTCGCGCACCGGCCGGGCGTGATCGTGCCGTCGGCCGCCGCGCGGCAGATCGCAACGCTCGACGTGTTCAGCGGCGGCCGGCTCGCGCTGAACGTCGTGTCGGGCGGCGACGATACCGACCTGCAGCGCGACGGCGATTTCGTGCCGCACGATGCGCGCTACCGCCGCACCGGCGAATATCTCGACGTGTTGAAACGGATCTGGCAGGCCGACGCGCCGGTCGATCACGATGGCGCGTTCTACCGGCTGCGCGGCGCGTCGCCGCTCGTGAAGGGCGCGCAGCGGCCGCACGTGCCGATCTATTTCGGCGGCTCGTCGCCGGCCGCGCTCGCGGTCGCGGGCGAGCATGCCGATGTCTACATGACGTGGGGCGAGCCGCTCGCGTCGGTACGCGAGCAGGTCGCGCGCGTGCGGGCTGCGGCCGCGCCGTTCGGGCGGGCGCCGCGCATCAGCGTGTCGTTCCGGCCGATCGTGGCCGACACCGAGGCTGCCGCTTGGGAGAAGGCCGAGGCGATTCGCGAACGCGTGCGCGCGGCGCGGCTCGCGAACGGCCAGCCGATCGCCGGCCATGCGCCGCAGAACGCGGGCTCGCAACGGCTGATGGCCGCCGCCGCGCAAGGCGACGTGCTCGACGAGCGGCTGTGGATGGGCGTCGCGAACCTGACCGGCGCGCGCTGGAATTCGACCGCGCTGGTCGGCACGCCCGAACAGGTCGCGCGGGCGCTTGGCGCGTACTACCGGCTTGGCGTGTCGACGTTCCTGATTCGCGGGTTCGACCCGCTCGACGATGCGCTCGATTACGGGCGCGACCTGATTCCGGCGATTCATGCGCAGGTCGCGAATCTCGACAGGGCTGGGGCTGCACTGCCGGCATAGGTGCGACGCCGATTTTGGATCGATGGAGCATGGCGCCTCCCTGAGTCGGGGCCGAACCGCCACCGGTTACAATCCGCGCATCGGACCATGGGCCATGGCCGACGAGAGCGGGATCGCGAGGCGCCGCACGAGTAGCGCCGTCAGCCGATTCGAAATCAGAAATCGAATAACGAAGCGAAGCAAGTCATGCGAAAGATGGCAGGGGTTTTACTGGCGTGCGGAGTGCTGGCCGGTTGTGCGAGTACCGGAGCGAATCGGAGCGGCGCGTACGATCCGGCAACGGAAGCGCGGATTCGGGTGTATCTGGGCGCCTATTCTCACTTCTATTTCAACACCACCTGCGAACCGAACGACTCCTGGTTTCTCAAGGGGCCGCCCGGCATGGATGTCGCTGTACCGGGCTTTACGCGCGCACTGGCGGGCAATACGACGATCGGCATGCCGCTGCCGGATGACGCATACAAGTACTACGACGAGTACGTGGTCAACGCGAACCAGCCGCTCACGATGACGTTTCAGATCGGCGGACAGCGGATAATCGACATGGGCGCGGTGGGCACGACCACCATCAGCCAGCGCGTCGACCATGTTGCGCGCTCGTTCGTGCCGCAACCGGGTCTCGACTATGAAGTGTTCCCCTATGAAGCGAAATGGGGGCTCGAGACCAAGCTGCGGCAACTGCACGTGAACGGCAAGCAGGTGTCGACGACCGACGTGGAGCTGGCTCGCGCGTCGCGCTGCCCGTGACGGGCCTTGCCGAAGCGTGACCGGCATGGCGCGCCGCGCTGCCGCTGGTCAGAACGACGGTAACCCCGGCGGATTGGTCTCAGCGCGCGCGATCGCCTCGCTTTGCAAACCCCAGCGCGCGAGCGCCTGCCCGTAGCGACCGCTGCCGATCAGCGCGTTCGTCGCGAGCGTCAGCGCGGGTGCGAGCCCGCTGCCGCGCCGCGTCGCGATCGCCACATCGGCGTTGGCCGGCCAGCCCGCATTGACGACGCCGACACGGCGGATCTTGCCGGTGCGGGCGGCCTCGTACGCGAGCGACGCGTTCGGGTTCAGCTCCGCATCGGCACGGCCCGACAGCAGCGCGACGCGCGACGCCGCATCGTCGTCGAAATAGAGCAGTTCGGCCGGTTTCAGCCCCTGCGCGACGTTACGCTTGTTCCACTCGAGCAGGATGCGCTCCTGGCTCGTCCCCGCGCCCGTGATGATGCGCAGGCCGGCGACGTCCTTCGGCGCGGCGATCGTCGCGATCGGGCTGCCGGTGCGCACGTAGAAGCCGTGCAACCCGAGCCGGTAAGTCGTGAAATCGTATTTCTCCTTGCGCTTCTCGGTCACGCCGACGTTCGAGATCACCGCGTCGTACTTGCCGGACGTGAGTCCGAGCGGCCAGTCGGCCCACGCGATCGGCAGCAGCACGAGCGTGCGGCCGAGCGCGTCGGCGACGAGCTGCGCATAGTCGGGATCGGCGCCGACCACGGTGCGCGCGTCGGTCGCGTAGGTCGACACCGGCGGCGCGTGCGGTGAAATCGCGACCGTGAACGCGCCGTCGCGTACCCAGCGATAGCCGGCTGCCTCATGAACGGCTGCGTCATCGCGTGTGGCGCGAATGCGGCCCGCCTGGCGCGGATCGAGATCCGCGGTCGCCGCGGCTGCATGCACCGCGTGCCATGGAAGGCTACCCGTTGCCGCGACCAGCGCGGCGGTCATGAACCGGCGTCGGTCGGTCATCGTGCGGCACCTCGCAAGGCGGGAGCGGCGCGCATCACAGCACCCGCGACAGGAACGCGCGGGTGCGCGGATGCGTCGGCGCATCGAGCACGACGGCCGGCGGCCCGGCCTCGACGATGCGCCCGCGCTCCATGAACAGCACGTTGTCCGCGACTTCGCGTGCGAAGCCGATCTCGTGCGTGACGATCACGAGCGTCGTGCCCGAGCGCGCGAGTTCCTTGATCACGTCGAGTACCTCGTTGACGAGCTCGGGATCGAGCGCCGACGTCGGTTCGTCGAACAGCAGTACCTTCGGGCGCAGCGCAAGCGCCCGCGCGATCGCGACGCGCTGCTGCTGGCCGCCGGACAACTGGCGCGGATACGCGTCGGCTTTATCCGCGAGACCGACGCGCGCGAGCAGTGTGCGGGCGGTGCGCTCGGCCGCGTCGCGCGTGACGCCGCCGACGACGACCGGCGCTTCGATCAGGTTTTCGAGCACAGTCAGGTGCGGGAACAGGTTGAAGTTCTGGAACACCATCCCGACGGCCGTGCGCCGCGTCAGCACGTCGCGTTCCTTCAGCTCGTGGAGCACGTCTCCGTCGCGGCGATAGCCGATCAGTTCGCCGTCGATGTCGATGAAGCCGTCGTCGACGCGCTCCAGATGGTTGATCGTGCGCAGCAGCGTCGACTTGCCCGAGCCCGACGGCCCGACGATCGCGGTCACGCTGCCGCGCGGCGCGACGAACGACACGTTGTCGAGCACGCGCTGCATGCCGAACTGCTTGGATACGCCATGTACCGCCACTTCGCCGCCGGCGCGTGGGGCGACGGCGGTCGCGGCGTCGCTATCGCGGTGAGCCTGCGAGGTCGATGCCGCGTGGCGGGACGCGGCGCGCCGCCACAGCGTGCCGAGGCGCGCGAGTGCGAACGTGATGACGGACGGCGGCGGGTTGCGCAGCGCCCCGCGCGCATAGTGCCGTTCCACCTGGACCTGGATGGCCGACAGCACGGTCAGGATGATCAGGTACCAGACGGTGGCGACCATCAGCAGCGGAATCACTTCGAGATTGCGGCGATAGATCACCTGCACCGTATAGAACAGCTCCGGCATCGCGAGCACGTAGACCATCGACGTGCCTTTCGCGAGCATGATCAGGTCGTTGAACGCGGTCGGCAGGATCGCGCGCATCGCCTGCGGCAACACGATTCGCGTGGTCTGGCGGCGGCGCGGCAGCCCGAGCGCGGCGGCCGCTTCGAGCTGGCCCTGGTCGACCGCGAGAATGCCGCCGCGGATCACCTCCGCGGAAAACGCCGCGTGATGCAGCGTGAGGCCGAGCACGGCCGCGAGGAACGGGCTGATCAGGTCGGTCGTCGGCGTGTCGAACCACACGATGTCGGTGAACGGCACGCCGAGCCGCACATGTTCGTACAGGTAGCCGAGGTTGTTCAGGATCAGCAGCAGCACGATCAGCGGAATCGAGCGGAACAGCCACACGAAGGTCCACGCGCTCGCCGACAGCAGCCGCGAACGCGACAGCCGGGCCAGCGCGACGAACGCGCCGAGCACGAGGCCGAACACCGCACCGAGCAGCGTGAGCACCAGCGTGCGCGCGAGACCCGACAGCACCGGTGGCGACAGGAACCATTCGGCGAACACCGGCCAGCCCCATTGCGGGTTGCCGAGAATCGAATGCAGGACGATCGCGATCAGCGCGACGGCGAGCACGGTACCGGCCGTGCGCGACCGGTGGCGCGCGGGCACGATCCGGAAACGCGTGCCGGTGTCGCGCGCGCCGGGGGAAGAGAGCGGCGGCAGCGCGCCGCCGAGGTGGGTCGTGTCGCTCATGTCGGTGGAAATCCTCGAATCGGTCGGGCGGGCGCACCGCGCACGGGCGGCGCGGCGGCGGGCGTCAGGCGTGCGCTTCGGCCGCCGTTTCGTGCGACGGGGCAGGCGCCGCGTGGCGGCTCGCCTTGCGCGGCAGGCCGAGGTGGTCGCGCAGCGTCGCACCGGGCAGGTCGCGGCTGTAGCGGCCGCGCGCCTCGAGCACCGGGATCACGAGTTCGACGAAATCGTCGACGCCCTGTGCCTGCACCGCAAAGCCGAGGATGAAACCGTCGCCGGCGCCCGCGTCGTGCCAGCGGATCAGCTCGTCCGCGACATGCTCGGCCGTGCCGATGAAGTTCGGGCGCGGCGTGGCGACCGCAAGCGCCGTCTCGCGCAGCGACAGGCCTTTCTGTTTCGCGTCGGCCTTGATCCGGTCGGTGGTCGAGCGGAAGCTGTTGCGGCCGAGCTCGCCGAGTTCCGGGAACGGCGCATCGAGCGCGTACTGCGTGAAGTCGTGATGATCGAAATAGCGGCCGAGATACGCGAGTGCCTCGTCGATCGTCAGCAGGTTGCGGATCGCCTGGTATTTGTCCTCGGCCTCCGCCGCCGTGCGGCCGACGATCGGCCCGATGCCGGGGAAGATCTTCACGTCGCTGCCTGGCCGGCCGTGCTCGATCGCGCTCTGCTTCACGCGACGCGTGAACGCGGCCGTTTCGTCGAGCGACGGCGAATGCGTGAACACGGCATCCGCATACTTGCCCGCGAGCCCGATGCCGGTGTCGGACGAGCCGGCCTGGAAGATCACCGGCTGGCCTTGCGGCGAGCGCTGGATGTTGAGCGGGCCCGCAACCTGGAAGAAGCGGCCGTGGTGGTCGAGCGTGTGGAGCTTGTCGCGATCGAAGAAGCGGCCGGTCGCGCGGTCGCGCACGAATGCGTCGTCGTCCCAGCTGTCCCACAGGCCCTGCACGACGTCGAGGTATTCGTCGGCGATCTCGTAGCGCAGTTCGTGATCGGGATGCGCCTTGCCGAAATTCTTCGCGGTGCCTTCGAGCGGCGTCGTCACGACGTTCCAGCCCGCGCGCCCGCCGCTGATCGTGTCGAGCGACGCGAGCTGGCGCGCGACCGTGAACGGCTCGCTGTACGACGTCGAGATCGTGCCCGCGAGTCCGATCTTCTTTGTCGCGACCGCAAGCGCCGACAGCACGGTGAGCGGCTCGAAGCGGTTCAGGAAGTGCGGGATCGACTTCTCGTTGATGTAGAGGCCGTCCGCGACGAACGCGAACGCGATGCCGGCGGCCTCCGCCTTGCGTGCGATGCCGATCGCGAAGTCGAGGTTGATGCTCGCGTCCGGCGGGTTGCTCGGGTGCCGCCATGCGTTCATGTGGCTGCCTGCGCCTTGCAGCATCAGGCCGAAGGGGATCGATCGTCGGGTCGTCATGGGAGCGTCACGCGTTCTGGTCAGGGGAAAGGGAGCGGTCGGCCGCGAGGGCCGCCTGCAACGGCGTGGCCGACAGCGCGCCGCCAAGCCATTCGGCCGACGCGAGCCGCGCCGCGTAGTCGGTCACCGGCGAATCGATCACGAACGCATCGACGTCGAGCCGCCGGCTCAGCGCGTCGAGTGCGCGGTGCACGCGTTCGGGCGTATCGGCCAGCACCGTCGGGCGCAACTCGTCGATCCGGTAGTCGGACGCGCCGCTCTGCCGCGCGAATTCGGCGGCCGCCTGCGCGCTGGCGAGATTGAAACTCTGGCCGCCCGCGAACTGCAGCTTGAAGATCTTCAGCGGCCCGATCAGTCGCTCGGCCTCGTCGCGCGTCGGCGCGGCCACCGCGTACAGCGCGACCAGCGGCCGTGCGCCGCCCGCGCTGCGGTACGCATCCACCGAGCGTTCGAGGTTCGCATCGTCGCCATTGAAATGCCCCGCGTAGCAGAAGCGCCAGCCGTTGCGCGCGGCGAGCGCGCCGCTGTCCGGCGAGCCGCCGAGCAGGATGCGTTCGGGCGGCTGCGGCGGCACCGGCAGTGCGACGGCACCGGCGAGCGGGTGATCTTCGGCGACGCCCCAGCCGAGAAACGCGTCGAGTTCCGCCAACTGGCCCGCGAAGTCCGGCTTGCGCGCCTTGTCGTGGAACCACTGCAGCGCGCGTGTGGTCAGCGGCAACCCGCCGGGCGCCTTGCCGATGCCGAGATCGACGCGGCCCGGCGCGAGCGCGGCCAGTACCTTGAACGTCTCGGCGACCTTGAACGGGCTGTAGTGCTGCAGCATCACGCCGCCCGAGCCGACGCGGATGCGCGACGTGTGCGCAAGCAGGTGCGCGACGACGATCTCCGGCGCCGAGCTCGCGAAGGCCGGCGTGCCGTGATGCTCGGCGACCCAGAAGCGCTCGTAGCCGAGCTGTTCGGCGCGCTGCGCGAGGGTCGTAGTGAAGCGCAGCGCGTCGGCGGCGTTCGCGCCGTCGGCGATCGGACTCTTGTCCAGCAGCGAAAGCGAGTAAGACATGATGAGCGGCGTTCCTGCGTGAGCGTGAATGGACGGTGGGTGCGCGCGGCGCTCAGCTCTTCGGCAGCCCCGGCGGATTGGTGCGCGACTGGTCGATCGCTTCCGATGCGAGGTTCCAGCGGTCGAGCACCTGCTGGTAGCGGCCGTTCCTGATCAACCCGTTCAGCGCGACGGTCAGCGGATCGGCGAGCCCGCTGCCGCGGCGCGTCGCGATCGCGATGTCGGCCGTGCGCGGCCAGCCGCCGCTGATTGCGCCGACGAGCCGCGTCTTGCCTTGCTGCGCGCTCTGGTACGCGAGCACCGAGTTCACGCTGAACACCGCATCGGCGCGGCCCGACTGCACGGCGACGATACGCATCGCCTGGTCGTCGTAATACTGGATCTGCACGGGTTTCAGCCCGTGCGCGACATTCTCGCGATCCCACGCGAGCAGGATCTTTTCCTGGTTGGTGCCGGCGTCGGTCACGATGCGCAGCCCCGCGACGTCCTTCGGCTCGCGGATCGCCTGGATCTTGCTGTCGTTGCGCACGTAGAAGCCGACCTGGTCCTTGCGGTAGGTCGAGAAATCGAGCTTCTGCTTGCGTTCCTCGGTGACAGTGACGTTCGAGATCACCGCGTCGACTTTCCCCGACTCGAGCGCGAGCGGCCAGTCGGCCCACGCGAGCGCGACGATCTTCAGCTTGCGGCCGAGGCTGTCGGACACGAGCTGGCCGATGTCGGCGTCGAAGCCGATCACCGTGCGGGCGTCGGTCGCATACGAGCTGATCGGCGGCAGGCTCGGCGCGATGCCGATCGTCAGCGTGCCGGGCTCGGCGAACTTGAACGACGCGGGCACCGCGCGCTCGACCGCCGCATCGGCCACGCCGCGCGGGCGGCCGCGCTGTTCGGGGCTCAGGTCGAACGTGGCGGCGGCCGCGGCTGCGGAGAGCGCGGTCAGGCCGATCAGTGCGGCGGCCAGCGTGCGCACGGCACGGGAAGAAAGCGGTACGGCTCGTTGCATGAAAGCGTCCTGTGGTGGCAAGCGGAGATCGGAGGGAGGCAGGGGCGCGGTCGCGGTCAGCGCGACAGCACCGGTTCGGGCACGGGCGCCCACAGGTCGGTCAGCGTCGACGTGCGCGACGGATCGGCGAGATCCTTGCCGAACCTGAGGTGGAAATACGCTTCGGGGGCGATCGACGGATCGAACAGCCGCGTATAGCCGGTGCGGTCGTACAGCGCCCACGCTTCGGGCTGGCGAAAACCGGTGGTCAGGTAGAGGCGGCGATAGCCTTGCTGCGCGGCGCGCTGTTCGAGTGCTTCGACGATGAGGCGTGCGAGGCCCTGGCGGCGCAGATCCGTGCGGGTCCAGATGCGCTTGAGCTCGGCGGTCTGTGTGTCGTAGCGCTTGAACGCGCCGCCGCCGATCGTCTCGCCGTCGCGCAGCAGCAGCACGAACGCGCCTTCGGGCGGCGCGAACAGTTCGGCCGGGTAGCGCGCGAGTTCGTCGCGCGCGGACGCGCGGCTGTCGGGGCGATACGCGTTGTAGCGGGTCGAATACTCGTCGATCAGCGCGTCGATCAGCGGTTGCGCGCGGACGTCGAGCGGCGTCGTATCGATGATGCGGTCGGTCGTGGCCATGGGCATCGCGTAGGGCGCGCGATGCGGACGTTCCTGGCGGGGTGCGGGCACGTGGCCCGTCCGGTCTGTTCCGTTATCGCGACGCAGTTGTCGTGATGGCGGCGGCCGGTGTGCATCCTGCTGCGATGCAGATGGCGGACCGCCGCCGTTTAGAACACGTTAGCGGCGCGGCCGGCAAAGGCGAACGAAGCAATTTCGATAAGGATTTCGCGGCGGACGTCAGAAGGCTTGCAGGGGAAGTGGGGTGGGGCGAACGGGCGTGGTGGGGAGCCGCGCCCGTTCGATGTGGATATGACGTAGATGACCGCCGTGGATCGTCCAAGTGTTGTTGTTTCGATGGCCTACCGGTCATGCCGATTAGGTGCCGGAAGACGATGAAGCTGAAGGCTCTTGAACCACGGAGGGCTACAGGCAACGCGCGTCATTCAATATGACGGCGACGGTTCCCGGTCAGGAGCCGTTACTCAGAACACGTTCTTTAAAGCAGACATTGGCCGCCCAATAGCGGGTTGTCGCGAAACATTCCGAGATCGCTCATGGAAAGAATTGGGAGCCGTAACTCCAGCGGCTTGTATAACCGACGTGAGCCGAGATAAACTCCGACGCTACATCCAACTCTTTTTAAAAAAGGAGGTAAATATGGTTTTTCTAGTGCGCCCACTCATGTTGGCACATTTATTCAGCACATTCGCCCGCTCTTGCCTGAGTTCCATCGCGCTGCGATAACCCGGTCAGAGCAAAGCCTTTTCCTCCCGAGTCCTTTCTCGACTCCAAGGTTGTCGCCAGCGCTCCTGTTGACAGGGACAAACACGTCCCGAAAAAACGAGAGCAAGAGCATGACAACGCTGATTTCTGCACTTTCCCTGAAACTGGAAACCGGCCATGGCCCGCTATTCCAGGATCTTTCCTTTACTGTAAAACTTGGCGACCGTATCGGCCTGATTGGCCACAACGGCTGCGGCAAGAGCAGTCTGCTTGATGTATTGGCGGGCAGCCGCGAACCCAGTGCCGGTAGCGTGCAATATGCGGCAATGTGCCGCCTGCAACACGTCGAGCAGCATCTACCGCCAGAACTTGCCGACCTGACGACACGAGCGGCGTTGCTGGAGAGCGTCGGCGAGCAACGGGCGGAGCATTGGCGGGTAGACAGTCTACTGGACGACTTAGAGCTTGCCACCGTGGCGGACACACCCATTTCCGACCTGAGCGGCGGCCAGCACACTCGTTTGCTGCTGGGACGTGCAGTCCTTAAGCAGCCGAATCTGCTGTTGCTTGATGAACCAAGCAATCATCTGGATCTACCTTCGTTATTGTGGCTGGAAGATTTTCTGCGCCGCTGGCAGGGTGGCTTCATCTTGGTATCGCACGATCCGCGACTTCTAGACACCCTCAGCGACAAAAGCTGGATTCTGCGCGATCAGCGCTTGTACAGTTTCGATATGCCGTGCAGCCGGGCCATGGTCGCGTTGGCCAAGGACGATGCAACGGCACAAGCGCGGCATGCGGGCGAGCAAAACGAGATAGACCGGCTAGCCGCCAGCAGCAAACGTCTGGCCATCTGGGGGCGCGAACACGACAATGAGAAACTGTCGCGCCAGGCCAAGTCCATGCAAAGGCGTGTCGAAAAACTAAAGGAAGACCAGACCTTTGTGAGTCATGGCAGTCCTTGGCGCTTGAAGCTGCAAGGAAGACCATTGGCGGCGGACCGTCTGTTGGCGTTCGAAGGCCTGCATGTCCGTGCCCAGGCAGAAGAACCGATCCTGTTTGAGGTTCACGATTTGTGGTTGCGGCCAGGTGACAAGATCGCCCTCCTGGGCCGCAATGGCACGGGCAAATCCTCGTTGCTACGCCAGTGCTGGAGCGATCTGCAGCAGGGAGAAGCGCGCATGGGTTGGCGTTATCATCCAGCGGCGCGCATTGCCTACTACGATCAGTCATTGCATCAACTGGCCGACGACGCCACGTTGTCGGACGCGCTATATAAATTTGCGCCAGTCGGCGACAAAGAGCGACGGCAGGCTTTGATTTCTGCCGGGTTTGCGTATGTACGCCATGGTCAGACCGTGGCCATGCTGAGTGGCGGCGAGCGGGCTCGTCTGCTATTTCTCGCGCTGTCCATGGCCAGCTACCACCTATTGTGGCTTGACGAACCGACCAATCATCTGGATATGGAAGGCAAGTGCGAACTTGCTGCCGCGCTGGCGGCGTTCGATGGTGGTTTCATCCTGGTCTCGCACGACCGCGAACTGATCGAGCACAGTTGCAATCGCTTTTGGGCAATCCATAACGGGCGCTTGCAAGAATTGCCGGATGCTGAAAGCGCGTATCGAAATTTGTTCACCTCTCGTGATGCCGCTGCACCCGAGCAGATTCCGACGACACGGAACCCCACCGGTGTTCAATCCGCGAGCTGTGACGCTGAGGCACAGTGGCAACGTTGGTGTCAGTTGGAGGCATGGTTGGCGGTAGAGCTCACACGCAAACCGAAACATCAAAAGCCGCAACTGCAGGAACAGTGGCGGGAAGAGATGCGGCGACTGGAACAGGCGCTTGGGCTTTAAGGCGTATGTAACGGGTGCGGTTCGCAGCGGCACGGCGACGTCCGGGTGGCTATGGCGATATGCGGAGACTGGTTCGATGTCCCTTGGTACCGCCTGCCGCCAATATCCCGCGATTCCGCGCCCGCTTCACTTTCTGATCGAACGAATGGCCGATCTCGAAAAGTTCGAGTGCTCCTTCCGGGTCGGCATGCGGCATCGGCGTGGCGCCGGGCTGAAATCGACGAGAAAGAGACAATCGACGGTTGTATCGAGATTGACGACAATGAAAACCATTCCAACAGAGGGCAAACAATCATGATGACTTCCGGTGACGGCCTGACCAGTCCAGCGCGGCTCCTGCGACTCGCGTCGTGGGCGATCGCGATCATCTTCGCGGTCTTTCTGAACATGCTCGGCAGTCTCGTGATCCGCGACATGGCGTTCGCGCCGAGCGGCGGTCCGCCCGCCATCGAGCAATTCGCTGATACCCAGGCAAAGGCGCGGCTGGACGCGGCGCGGCGCCGTCTGCAGGCTCAGCACGACGCGCTTGTCGAGAAGGCCGACACGATGGAAGTGGCGCGCGGCCGCGCCGCGAAGGAGTATGCGGCCGAGAAGGAAAGTTTCCGCAACTGGCTGGCAACCCGCGCGGTGACAGGAGACAGTGCGAGGGACCCGGACATTCTCGCCAGAACGCACAAACTCGATACGCTCCAGGCCGTGGTGGTCAACTGGCAGCATCAGATCGATGTGATCGGCGACCAGCAACGGGCACTGGCCTCGCAGCAGACTCAAGTGGACACGCAAATCGCCGAAGCGGACGCAGCAGCCGAACGGCGCTACGACGAGGCAACACGGCACTACGAGCTCCAGGTGTTCGGGTTGCGGCTGGCGCTGACGTTACCGATACTGCTGGTTGCGATCTGGCTGTTCATCCGTTACCGCAAGGTGCGCTACTGGCCTTTCGTGTATGGTTTCGGCCTGTTTGCGCTGAGTGCGTTTTTCATTGAGCTGGTTCCGTACTTGCCGAATTTCGGCGGCTATGTCCGGGTACTGGTCGGCATTGCGCTCACGGTATTCGCCGGCCTTTACATGATGAAGGCATTTCAGCGCTATGCCGAACGCAAACGGCTCGAATTGCAGCAGGATCAGGGCGCACGCGCGCGCACGATCGGATACGAAAAAGCCGTTCGGTCACTCGAAAAAAAGCGCTGCCCGTCATGCGACAAACAATGGAATCTCGGCGGCGACGATTCCACGTTCTGCGTACATTGCGGATTGAGGCTTTTCAATGTGTGCGAATGCGGCGGCCGGAATTTCTTCTTCTTCCCGCATTGTCACCAATGTGGCGCTGCGCAGGAAAATGAGTTGCCAGGGGCGTCCGGCTGACGGTCAGCGTGTTCAATATGCACCGGCGCCGGCGTACGACGGTTGTGACGCGTTGTCGATATCCTTCGCGGCGGCGGGTTGTGCCAGTCGCGATCACTCGATGACACGCGCCGGCGTCGACAACTCCGCCAACTGAAACAGGCAGTCCCCGCGCCGCACCTGCGCGGGCACGCGCTTGCACACCACTTCGCCGTCGCCCTTGAAGCGGTGCAGCACAGGCTCACGCAGCGGCGTATCGGGGAAATGTACCCATGCGGCCGGCTGCCCGGCCTTCACCTGGTCGCCGAGTTCGACGAGCGGCTCGTACAGCCCGCGCTCGTACGCGTAGACGAAGTGGCGCTCGCCGTCGACGCGCATGAAGCGCGTGACGGTCGGCGGCGCATCGGGCACGAGCGCGCCGTGCAGCAGGCCGATATAGCCGAGGTAGTGCAGCAGCCCGTGGCGGCCGAGCCGGATCAGCGACGGATCGGCCATGCCTGCGCCGCCGAGTTCGGTCACGATCGAGATCGCGCCCTGGCGACGCGCGGCCGATGCCGAATGCACGGGGTTCGGCGCGTGCAGCAGCGCATTCTGCAACCCGAACGCGACCAGCAGCCCGTTGAGCTTCGCGGCTTCGTCGGCGTCGAGCGGATCGATCGCGAGCATGTTGCCGCCCTGGTACAGCAGCGAGCTGCCGCCCGAGTGCAGATCGACCAGATACTGCGCGCGAGACAGCAGCGCATGCTCGATGTAGTGGGCGATCATCTGCGTCGGCGTGCCGGTCGGGTCGCCGGGGAAGCTGCGGTTCAGGTTGCCTTCGTCGAGCGGCGACACGCGCAGGCCTGCATCGGCCGCCGGGAAATTCGCCATCGGCAGCAGGATCAGCTGCCCGCTGACCATCTCGGGCTCGATCTCGCGCATCAGTTGCGACACGATGATCTGGCCTTCGTACTCGTCGCCGTGGTTGCCGGCCATCACGAGCGCGACCGGGCCGTCGCCGTTGCGGATCGACGCGATCGGGATCGGCAGCCAGCCGTACGCGGAGCGGTGCACGGAATGCGGCAGCCGCAGGTAGCCCGCGTGCTTGCCGGGTGCGTCGAGATCGATTTCGCAGTGGATGGGATTGCGGTGCGAGGAAGAGGCGCTCATGGCGGCATCGTTCGATGAACGGAATCTGCCATCTTATCGGGAAACGACCGCCGCGCGGTGTGCCTGGCGCGCGCAACGCGGAACGCCATCGACCGGCAAGCGCATGGAGACGTACGGACGAGTTGCACAGCCGATACGCGGAACCCCGTGCGATGTTGCAGCGATGAACGCATGCCGGCGTGCGAGCCGGCCGCATTCGGGTGCGATGTTTCGCGCCGGCCCCTTGCCGCGACAGGGCCGGCACGCGCAGCCGTCTTATCGGCCCGATGTTTCAGCTTCGATACGGCCTTCTTCCCACAGTGCCCAGAAACGGCTGCCGGCACGATACGGATTCGCACGGTGCGCGCCGTGATCGGCGACGCCCTGGCGAAACGCGCCGTAGAGCGTCAGCGGCGGATTGTCGACGCATCGGGCTTCGCGTGCGGCCGGCATGCGGCGCTCGGAAACGAGCCGGCGGATCAGTGCCGCGCCGTCGATCACATCCAGTTCGTCGATGGTATCGCTGCGGCTGAGGACTTCGACGGTGTTCATGTTGGGTCTCCCTGACAACCTGTTTCCCTGACAGGGAGCAATAAAAGTGCCAGGCTTGAAAAGCCTGGCGCCGATTCGATCGTGCCGGCTTCTGCAGCCAACGTGATGCGTGGCAGGCGGCGATGTTACGGAACACGTCACGTGACACGCGAACGCGCGGCGCCACGTGCGGTCACGCAAAGCGTTTCGGGTTTGAATCGTCGGAGGAGGCGAACGCGGGGGAAAGAGGGCGGCGCAGCCGGGTCAGTTCGCGGTGGCTGGCGCGACGTGGCTGCTGCCGCTCGAATAGAAGCGGTAGATTCCCTTGCCGGCCGACTTCGCGTCGTACAGCGCGCTGTCGGCCTGCCGGATCAGTTCATCGGGGGAGCCGTGCCCGTCGTCGAGTGCGATGCCGATGCTGATCCCCAGGCTCACGGTCGCGCCGATCGACAGCGTATACGGCGCGGAGATCTGCCGGATGATGCGTGCGGCGAGCAGCGAGCACGCGTGCATCGTCGTGTCGTCGAGCGCGACGACAAACTCGTCGCCGCCGATTCGTGCGGCCAGCTCGCCGGGCGGCAGCGTCTTGCCGAGCCGCTCGGCCACCTGCGTCAGCACGTCGTCGCCGGCCTGGTGGCCGAACCGGTCGTTGATCGCCTTGAAGCCGTCGAGGTCGAGATACATGACGGCGGGCGCGGGGCCCGGCGTGCGCGGCCGGCGCGCGAGCATCCGCTTGAGCTCGGCATGCAGTTCGTGGCGGTTCGGCAAACCCGTCAGCGCGTCGTGCCGCGCGAGGTGCCGGATGTGCTGCTCGGTCCGGCGGCGCGCGGTGACGTCCTCGACGATGATCACCGCGTTGCCGTCCGGCACGCGGTGGCGCGTGAGTTCGAGCTGGCGGCCGTCGGCGAGCACGACGTCGAGCGGCGCGGGTTCGTCGCAGGTCAGCCAGAGCTCGCACTGTGTGGCGAGACTGGCGCCACCGGGATCGGTCGCGTCGTTCGCGCCGAGCGCCGCGACGACGGCCGGCAGCGGCGTATCGAGCATGATCTCGCGCGGCGAGCCGAACAGTTGCGCGGTGCGCCGGTTCGTGACGATCACGCGGTGCTCGCCGTCGATCATGCACAGGCCGTGCGGCATGTAGGTGAGCGCGGCGTCGAAGCGCGCGACGAGTTCGGCGTTGCGCTGGCGAGCGGCGATCAGCGCGACGAGCACGCGATAGTGACGCTGGACGACCGTGCGCATCGCGGCGAGATAGATTGCGAGCGGCGGCAGCAGCAGCCATGCGCCCGACCGGTGGGCCAACAGCGCACCGACGCCGATCGGCAGCACGCCGAGCGTGACCTGCATCATCGCGAGGCGCGGCAGCGCCGAATTGCGCGACGCGATCCCGCCGAACACGCCGCCCGCGACCATCACCGACAGCGTGCCGAGCTCGACGTCGACGGCCTGCACGCAGCCCATCACGCCGAGGCCGAGCACGAAGCACGCGACGAGCGACACGGGCGCATAGTGCATCGCCCAGTATTCGGCGCGGTCGTCGCCGGCGTCGCGCCGCACCGCGTACGCACGCGCGATCGAGAGCCGCGCGACGAGCAGGCCGACGTCGACGATCAGCCACGCGAGGCACCAGAGCTGCTGCAGCCGGATCAGCGCGACGGCCGCGACGAAGCCGCTCGCGAGCCCGGAGAGCGCCATCGGGCGGACGTCTTCGAACAGCGTAACGAGCATCGACGGGCGCAGTGCGGCCGTCACACGGTGGTTGCCGGAGGGGGGAGTGGCGAGAACGGAGTGCAGGAGAGATGCCCTGACTGCCATGGTTTTTAACCTCGACACGATGTCGCGTGATGTCGCGATGGCTGGCGGCGCCCGCACGGCACATGGCGGAAGCCCGGCCAGGCCGGATGCGCACGACATTACCATGAAACATGGGCCGCATCGGGCGCTGCGCCGGCCACTAGTCGTAAACCACGCCCGCGAAAGTCTTGCGCATTCACCTACGTCACGGCAGCATCGTTGCGAACGGAATGCGGTTCGGCGACCGACGGGAGACCGGTTGCCTTGCAGGCGGCGCGGGTCCGCCGGATGCGGTCGATCCGATCGAAACCGCTGCAAACGATCACGCGACGGGGACGAATTGCCACCCGCGACCGGCTGCCGCAGCCCGGCTGAATACCGTTATAAGAAATTCGATAAGTATTTCATGCGAGAAATACTATAGGCGATATATCTAAAACAATGCCAGAATGCGCGCCGCTCCGAACGTCGCGACACCCGATCGCCGTCCGAGCCGCATCAGGAGGTTCCCCCCAATGAAAAACCACGGCCTGTCACGGCGGGGTTTTCTGAAAGCCAGCGTGCTGGCGGGCGTCGCAGTGTATGTCGCGCCCCTGGGCAGCCGCGCGTTCGCGGCGCTCTTCGAAGAAAAACTCCTCACCCCCGTCAAATGGGATAGCGTCACCGGCATCCCCCAATTCCGCATCGACGGCATCGCGAAGGTCACGGGCTCGAAAGTGTTCGCCCGTGACGTGCGCGCAGCCGACATGCCGCACTGGCCGCAGCAGCAGTCGCATGCGCTGATCCTGCGCGTCACGCAGGCCGACCGCACCTACGAAGGCTTCGACCTTTCGTTGCTCGGCGACGACCTGAAGCCGGACCGCGTGGTCACGGCCGACGATCTCGCGCGCGACGGCGTCGCGTTCCCGGCGTTCTACGGCGACGACATGTTGTTGCCGGCCGGCAAGACGCCCGCGTATCTCGGCCATGCGGTCGCGATCCTCATCTACCACGACTTCGCGCGCTTCCGCTTCGCGAAGAACGCGCTCAAGTTCCGCGACGACGTGATCCGCTACGGCGCGGTCACGGGTCCGCTCGAGCGCGACCCGTGGGGCACCTTCCGCTATGTGCGGGTGGGTGGCAAGGCGGCCTACGACGACGACGTCTATTCGAGCCTGAAGGACGCACCGATCTTTCCGAGCATGATGCGCAAGCACCTGCCGGTGTGGCCGGACGGCAAGGAGCACGGCAAGCTCGACGAGCAGGGCATGTTCCTGGCCGGGCAGATCGCCAGCGAGCTCGACCATCCGTCGGCCGACTGGCTCGTGTTCGACCGCGAGTACAACACGCAGTCGGTCGACACGTCCGCGCTCGAACCGGACAACGCGAACTGCTGGTACGACACCACGACGCAGTCGCTGCACCTCGTCGTGCCGACCCAGTCGCCGCTGGAAGTGGCGGAGCACGCGGCCGAGATGGTCGCGAAGTGCCGCATGCCGGTGAAGAAGCTGTTCGTGCATCCGTGCTACACGGTCGGCTACGGCTCCAAGGATCACTTCAACGTGCCGTTCTACGGCCTCGTCTGCGCGCTGTACGCGGACGGCCGCCCGGTGCGTTTCGCGAACGACCGCTACGAGCAGTTCCAGACGTCGCTGAAGCGTCACGCGTTCAAGATGCACTACCGGATCGCGGTGGACCGCAACACGGGCCTGCTGCAGTCGTTCAAGGGCGACTTCGAGGCGAACGGCGGCGGGCGCTCGAACTTCTCGCCTTCGGTCGCAATGGTCGGCGCAACGGCCGCGCAATCGATCTACTACTTCCCGAAGAGCGACCTGGCCGCGGTGGCGATCGCGTCGCGCGCGATCGATGCCGGCTCCGCGCGCGGCTACGGCACGCTGCAGAGCATGGCCGCGACCGAGATGGCGGTCGACGAGATCGCCGCGCAACTGAACATCGACCCGATCGATTTCCGCCTGCGCAACGCGCTGCGTTCGGGGATGAAGAACACGCAGGGGGCGATTCCCGCCGGCGCGCTGCGCGTCGACGAGGTGCTCGAGCGCTCGAAGCAGCATCCGCTGTGGACGCGTCGCGTCGCGCGCAAGGCTGAATACGAGGCCGCGAATCCGGGCAAGCGCTACGGCGTCGGCTTCGCATGCGTGCAGAAGGACTTCGGCACGGGCGCGGAAGCGTCGTTCGCGAAGGTCGAATTCGACGAGAACGGCAAGGTGTCGCTGCAGCACACGGCAGCCGAGATCGGCACCGGGATGTCGACGTCGCAGGCCGTCGCGGTTGCGAAATGGCTGGGTCGTCCGGCAACCGAAGTGCGCGTGGCCGTGACCGAATGGCCGGACCTGCCGGTCGAGACCAGCGGCGATCCGTACATCATGTCGCAGGCCGACCAGGATCGCCTGAGCGCGAACCCGCGCTGGTCGCCGAGCTATGCGTCGCCGTCGAGCGCGACGAACTCCGCGTACTACTTTACGCACAGCACGCGCGAAGCCGCGCGCGCGGTGTTCCGCTACGGCCTGTGGCCGGCGGCGATGTCGATCTGGACGCGCGGCCTCGGCGGCGGCCAGGCCGCGCCGTACACGATCCGCATCGAAGACGCGCGCTGGGTCGACGGCAAGCTGACCGCCGACGGACTCGAGCCGTTGAGCTTCGAACAGCTCGCGAAGCAGGCATATGCGCTCGGCCTGCCGACCGGCGCCGTCGTGCACGTGTTCAACCGCTGGCAGTGGACCGACGCCGAGTTCGAAGTCGGCGGCACGGTCGAGCGCTTGCCGATCGACGGGCTGTCGCTGCGCGTCGGCGCGCCGAAGACGGGCGACAACGGCCCGGTGCCCGGCACCGCCGCGCCGGCCGGCGCGACTGCGATGCGCGGCACGCTGGCGCCGACCGCGAACGGCTATCGCGTGCTGGACCGCAAGCGCGTGTTCATCCCGCCGACGAGCCGCAACAACGCGGCTGTCACGTACTACACGGCAGTCGGCACGCTCGTCGAGCTGGCCGTGCACGAAGCGACCGGCAAGGTCGAGCTGCTCACGCATCACTCGGTCATGGAATGCGGCAACCAGATTTCGCCGCAGCTCGTGTCCGGCCAGTTGCAGGGGGGTCTCGCGATGGGGATCGGCCACGCGCTGCACGAGTACCTGCCGCTGTATGAAGACGGCCCCGGCAACGGTACGTGGAACTTCAACCGTTACCAGCTACCGCGCGCGTCCGACGTCGCCGTGTGGACGCAGACGGGCGACGTGCTGCCGCCGCTGTCCGAGACCGATCCGCCGAAGGGCGTCGCCGAAGTGGTGATGATCCCCGTCGTCGGCGCGATCGTGAACGGCATCGCGCACGCGATCGGCCATCGTTTCACCGACCTGCCGGTGACCCCGCAAAAGATTCAGGAGGTGCTCGCATGACGACCGCCCAAACCGCGGCTTCGGCCGCGAGCGCCAGCGCCGCTGCGACCGGCGCTTCCGCGCCGAGCGCGGCTTCGGCCGCACCGGCCTCGGCCCCGGCAGTGCCGGCTGCGGCATCTGCACCGGCTGCCGTCGAGCGTCCGCTCGTCCGGTTCCAGTCGAAACCGCTGTCGATCAACATCAACGGCAAGTCCGTCGGCCCGATGCAGGTGCCGGAAGGGCTGATGATGATCGAGTTCCTGCACGAGTACGCGGGCCTCACCGGTTCGCGGCTTGGCTGCGGGCAGGGGATCTGCCACGCGTGCGTCGTGATCGTCGACAAGCCGGACGGCACGAGCGAGGAAATGCGCACGTGCATTACCGGCGCGCACTTCTTCCACGGCCGCTCGATCCGCACGATCGAAGGCCACGCGAAGCGCAACGAAGCCGGCGAAGTGGTCGAACTGTCGCCGATCCAGCAGAAGTTCCTCGAGCACTTCAGCTTCCAGTGCGGCTACTGCACGCCGGGCTTCGTCAACGCGGCGACCGTGCTGATCGAACGCCTGAAGCGCGAGCCGATCGCGAAGGCCGACGTCGAACGCACGATCACCGAATCGCTCGACGCGCACATCTGCCGCTGCACGGGCTATGTCCGCTACTACGAAGCCGTCAAGGACGTGGTGCTGACGACGCCGGGACTCGTGAAGGACGCCGCATGAAACGCACCTACGCTCACCGTGTCGCGCGGGCTGCGGGCCTGCCCGCACTCGCCGCGGCCTGCGCGCTGCTGCTCGCTGCGTGTGGCGGCCGCGACGCGCCGGCCTCGAACGCCGCTTCCGGCGCGCCCGGCGCCGACCAGGTCGCGCGCGGCCGCTATCTCGTCAAGGCCGCCGACTGCGCGGCGTGCCACACCGCCAAGGACGGCGCGCCGTTCGCCAGCGGCGCGCCGCTCGAATCGCCGTTCGGCACGTTCTACGGCTCGAACATCACGCCCGACAAGGATCACGGGATCGGCAGCTGGAGCGCGGACGACTTCTACGCCGCGCTGCACGACGGCAAGGCGCCGGGCAAGCGCCTCTATCCGTCGATGCCGTATACGTCGTACCGGCAGCTCACGCGCGCCGATTCCGACGCGATGTACGCGTACCTGAAGACCGTCAAGCCGGTCGCGCAGGAAAACCGCGAACACGAGCTGAAGTTCCCGTACAACCTGCGTTTCGGGATGGTCTTCTGGGACATGGTGTTCCTGAAGGACAGCCTGCCCGATGCATCGACCGGCCAGTCCGCCGACTGGCAGCGCGGCCGCTATCTGGCGGGCGCGCTCGGCCACTGCGCGGAATGCCATACGCCGCGCGCGTTCACGGGCCAGCTCGACAGCGCGAAGCCGTTCACGGGCGCGGCGCTCGGCCGTGTGGCGGCGCCTGACATCACGCCGGCCGGCCTGGCCGCGCGCGGCTGGACGGGTGCCGACCTGCAGACGTTCTTCGGCGTCGGCATCGCACCGCAAGGGTCGGCATTCGGCGAGATGTATCCGGTCGTGCACCTGAGCACGCAGTACATGGCGAAGGACGACCTGCGCGCGCTGTCCGTGTACCTGCTGGGCGATACGCCGCCCGCGCCGCAACCGGTGAAGCCGGTGTCGGCCGACGCCGCGCAACTCGCCGCCGGCCGCTCGGTGTATCTCGCGGTCTGCGCGGGCTGTCACGGCTTCAACGGCGAAGGCAAGCCGCACGTGGCGGTGCCGATGAACGGCAATTCGACGGTGCGCCAGGGCGATTCCCGCAACCTGCTGGTCGCGATGCTCGACGGCATCGGCGAGCAGAAGTTTGCCGGGTTCGAGAACCTGCAGCCGATGCCCGGTTTCGCGCACACGCTGAGCGACGACGAACTCGCGCAGCTCGCGAACTACCTGCGTGCGACGTGGGGCGGCCAGCCCGCGAGCGTCACGCCGGCCGACGTGAAGGCCATGCGTTAAGTCGTGCCGCCGGGCAGGGCGTCGCGCGCGATTCAGCCGGTTTCCGGTGCTCGCGCGCGACGCGTCGCCCGATTTCTTGCGGCGGTTCTTCAGTAGCCGCCGCCACCTCCGCCACCTCCGCCACCCCCTCCGCTGCCTCCCGCGCCGCCACCGCCATACCGGCTCATGCCCGGTCCCTGCGCAGGGCCACTCCCCGACGACATGCATCCCGCCGACAGGACGAGCACCAGCGCGGCGATCAGCGCCGCGGCCAACGTTGCCGATTTCATGTCCGCCTCCTTGCCACGCGCAGTCCGCGGGAAAGGCCGGTTCGCGTGAACCGCACGTCTGCGCGCTGACGAAACACGAAACGTTTCGGGCGGGCCGTTTATTCCATGCTTTTTGTGGATCGTCGAACGCGAAGGGGCCGGATCGGAGCCGTCGCGCGGCGCCTTGGTACACTGCGGCACGCCGCCATTCCGATTCCGACTACAAAAACATGAGTGCCACCGTTGAGCGTCCGACGTCGCGTCCGTCCCATTCCGTCGTGCTCGGCTGCGTGTCATTTGCCGTCGGCGGCCCGCTGGTCACATCGCTCGTCTGGCCGGCGGTGACGCTGATCATGTGGTCGTTGCTCGACGGCCCGTCGTGGGAGCGACTGAATGTCAGCGCCGGCATGGTGCCGATCATCTTCTTCGGATCGTTCCTGCTTGGCTTTTTCCTGCCGGCAGCCGTGGCGGGCGGCATCATGGGCGCGATCGGCACGCGAATCCAGCGGCGCTGGTTCGTGCTGCTGGGGATGGTCGTCGGTGCTGGCGCGGCGCTCGGCTTCGTCGAAATCGTGAATGGCCTGGCGAAGACCGACAAGTTCGACACCTTCACAGCGGCCGCCACGCTCAATGCGATCGTGGCATCGGCCGTGATGTCGCACTGGCTGCATCGCCGGCTCGAACGCCGGCATTGAACGAGAAGCACCGCGGCATCGTCGATGGCGTGCATGCGCCGCGCGGCCGCTTCTGCGGCCTGCGGGCTGCCATGCTGTTCGTGAAGCGGGTGCCACTGTCGCGGTGGCCCGCGATCAACGATAGACGAGATCGGCGCGGCGGTTCTGTGCCCAGGAATCCTCGTCGTGGCCGAGCGCGACCGGCTTTTCCTTGCCGAGGCTGACCGCCTCGAGTTGCGTGGCCGGCACGCCGAGCGTTTCGAGCCCGCTCATCACGGCCTGCGACCGGCGTTGGCCGAGCGCGAGGTTGTATTCGGACGTGCCGCGTTCGTCAGTGTTGCCCTGGATCAGCACGTGCCGCGCCGGATGGCTGCGCAGGTAGTCGGCATGCGCCTGCAGCAGCGACTGGTATTCGGGCTTGACGGAGTACTGGTCGAAATCGAAGTAGATGCTGCGCTTCGCGAGCGGGCTGTTCGGATTATTGAGCTCGTCGGCCGTCACCGTTGCGACGGCTTCGCTCGAGGGCGTCGGCGCCATGCCGGCATTCTCGGGCGTCTTGGCCGCGTGGTGGCAACCGGCCAGCAGTACGACGGTTGCCAGGACCGCAATTCGGTTCGTTTTGCTCATCGTTCGTCTCCTGCGGTTGACTGCGTTGAACGCGTGGGGCGTGCGATCGGCACGTCCGTATCCGGCCTCGACAGCGCGAAAGGTCCGGCACCCACGACGTGAATCGTGTTCGTAAGCCGGTGGTGCGCCATATGAAAGAGTGTCGCGACCGGAACGCCAAATCTCGGCGCCGCTGCAAACAGATTAGGAAAAATGTCACAGCGTGACCAGTTTCTCCGCATTTTTTTGCGCCGACGCGACAGACCGGGCGGCATTCTTGCCTTCGTGCGGGGCGATGCCACAGCGAAAAGGCCGCGCACGGGCGCGGCCTTTTCGGCTCAGGGGCATGACGATCGGGCAGTGCCGGAACGCATGCCTTACGCGGTTGGCGTAGCGGCGTTGCGCCGCGCCGCGTCGTCAGAACTTGTGCCGCAGCCCCAGTGCGACGACGACCTGGTTGCTGTTCGCCGACGGCGTCAGCGTCCAGACGGTCGCGTTGAATGCGGGATTGCCGTTGCCGCCGCTCACGCTCTGGTAGACGCCTTCGAGATACGCATCCGTGCGCTTCGACAGCGCATAGTCGGCTTGCGCGACGACCTGGTTCCATTTCGGGCGCGTCTGGCCGGTGCGCGTGTCGAAGCGGCCCATCGTGTACGTGTACGCGGCCGAGAGGCTCAACGCACGCGTGACGAAGAAATGTCCGTCGACCGTGAAGTTGTCGAACACCAGCGATTCACCCTTCAGCGGTGCGATGCCGCCGCCCTGGAGGACACCCGTCACGCCATCGGTGGTCGAATGCGACCACGCGGCGCCGACCGAATGCGGCCCGAACGCATAACGGCCGGCGGCGGCCCAGATCTGCTGGTTGCCACCCGTGATCGTCGCCGAGCCGTCGACTGTGCTGAGTGCGCCATTCGGGTTCGGCGCATTGCGGTCGCGGCTGATTTTCAGGTAGCCGGCGCCGAGCTTCAGCGGCCCGTTCGCATACGACACCCCCGCGCTCCAGGCCGCGTTGTTGGCGAACTGGCCGGCCGTGTTCGAGAACCCGTACATCGCACCGAACGTCAGCCCCCGGTACGTCGGGCTCGTGTACTTCACCGCGTGATTGATGCGAAGGTTGCGGTTCGAATCGTCGTTGTCGTACGGATGAACTGCCAGGTTGCCGCCCCAGCCGGGGCCGGACGCGCCGAGCGGCGTCACGAAATCGAGGATCAGGTCGTACTGGCGGCCGAACGTGAGCGTGCCGGCCGTCTTCGAACTCAGGCCGATCCAAGCCTGGCGGCCGAACATGTCGACGCCTTTCTGCGACAGCGCGCCGGTGGTGCCCGAGAAACCGTTCTCGAGCGTGAAGACCGCGGCCGTCCCGCCGCCGAGATCCTCGCGGCCGCGCAGCCCCCAGCGCGACGCGTTAAGCGCACCGCTCGTCATCGCGACGGTGCCGCTGCCCGGCGATCCGGCGCCGTGCGAGCGCTGGTTCGTCGCGTAGGTGATCGACGTATCGATCAGGCCGTACAGCGTCACGCTGCTCTGTGCGTGCGCGCCGCCCGGCGCGAAGGCGGTCAGGCTGGCGGCAATGGCGGTCCCCGCGAGTCGCGTGCTGGCGTGCTTGGTCAATTTGTAGGAATGCATAGGAGTTTTTATCGTTTTTCCGGCCCGGTGGCCGGCGGATCGAGCGGCCATTATTGGAGATCGCGCGGCGGTCGATTAAGGCGTTGCACAGGAAAGGTCCTCTGCGAAATCGCTCGGAATCGCGGCGGGACGGAAGACGAGGGCGTGCGGTGCGGTGGAACGCGCGCGCCGGGTTGGCGATGCGTTCCAGCGCGACGTCGGGGGATTCAGGCGGCCATCGCGTGATCGTCGATCGAGCGATCGACGGCGAGCAGTCTAACGGCGAGCAACCGGCAGAGCGGCTTCGACGCCACCGCTGCGATACGCGGCGCGGACGGCGATCGCCCAGGCTTCGAGCGCTTCCGGCGAGAGCCAGGGCCGCAACCGAACCGCGACGCGCGGCAACGCGGCAAGCTGATCGCGCAGGCGCACGATCGACTGGCAGCCACGGAATGCCGACGATCGTGCATCGGGGCCCGACGCGGCTTCGGCGAGCTCTGCCGTCCACTCGACGCCGCGGTGGCCCCTGACTTCGTCGAGGTGCGGCAGATGACGCGCGTCGCCCGATAACGCGATCAACAGCGCGGCCCATTGCGCGCCGCGCCATCCGTGGTTCATGTCGCGCGTGAGGTCGGCCAGCAGCGCGTCGTCCAGCACGGACAGGCTTTGCTGGCACAGGTAGTGGAAGTCGAGCGGCTGATAGCGGACCTGCGGGTAGTCGCGCAGCACGTGCCCGAGTTCGGCGCCGGTCTCGACGGCGGCGGCCAGGAATTGTTCGGCCGGCGCGGGACGGTTCAGCAGCAGCGTCGGCACGCTCCGGTAGAGCCGGTGGATGTCGTCGGGGTGATAGTGCATCGCGAATGTCGGAGTGATCGACCGGCGCGCGCGGTGCGCCGTTCAGGTTTTCTGCTGGCCGCCGGACAGTAGCGCCGTATAACGCCGCTGCATTTCATCGGGTTCGACCGCTTCGATCGTATGCCCGATCAGCCATTCGTAACCGAACGGGTCGCGAATCTTGCCGGAACGCTCGCCGTAGAACTGGTCCTGGATCGCGCGTGTCAATTGCGCGCCGGCCGCGACTGCGGCGGCGATCGTCGCGTCGGCGTCGTCGACATGCAGGTGAAGCGACATCGGCGCTTTGGCATCCGGGTCGAGGGCAAGGATATCGTATTCGGGGAACTCGTCCGAGATCATCAGCGTGCATGGCCCGAGCTGCAATTCCGCGTGGCCGATGCGTCCCGACGGCTCGACGAGGCGGAATTTCTCCTGCGCGCCGAACGCCTTCGCATAGAACGCGATGGCGTCGTCCGCGTGTTTGGCGCGCAAATAGGGAAAGACTTCGTGAATCGCCATGGTGCCCTCCGGGTGATGGGGTGGGTGTCGCTCGATCCTGTCGGGCCTCGCGGGCCCGGTCTTGAACAAGATTTGCCGCCGCACCTGACATCGGGTCAGAGCGGAACGTGAAAGCCGTTCGCGTTCGCGCGTTGCCGGTCCTCTTCCGGCGACAGCCCCGTGAACGCGCGAAACTCGCGGTTGAAATGCGGCTGGTCGGCATAGCCCGCGGCAAAGTTCATTCCGGATCGGAGGCGGCGGGTACTCCGCCCAGACCGAGTCGATGAAGGGCGGCAGGGCGCCGCCGGGGCGGCGGCTGACGATCATGCCTTTTACCGTGTCATGAACGGCGAACACGCCGATTCTACAAACGAATCGCGTGGGTGGGGGACGGGCGGCGATGGCGAGCGGATGCTGACCGGTGGACTGTCATCCGCAATCCGCCGATCGGTCATTGTTGTGATTCCGCAGCGGGTCGAAAGCGATCACGATACGCACCCGGGCTGAGACCGACCTTCTCCTTGAACAGCCGGCAGAAAGAGCTCGTATCGCTGTATCCCACCTGGGCCGTGATCCGCTCGAGGCTGAGATCGCCGGCCTCCAGCAAACCGCGCGCGGCTTCGATGCGCAGGCTCTGCAAATACCGCAAGGGCGGCTGATTCAACGCGGCCTGGAATCGGCGGATGATCGTGCGCTCGCTCACGCCGAGATCATGCGCCATCGCCGACATCTTCACGTCCTTCGCCATGTTCTTCTGCAGCCAATGCTGTGCGCGGTGAACCAGCGAATCGGCGTGCGTCTTGTCCGTCAGCAACGGGAGGTACGGCGATTGCTTGGTCTGGCTCACGTCGATCAGCATCGTTTTGGCGCACTGCGCCGCGATGATCGCCCCAGCGAAACGCTCGATGACATGGATGGTCTGCAGCAGGTAGGACGCTGACGCACCGGCACAGATCAGTCGATCCGCTTCGGTGACGACGGGTTCCAGTTGAAGGTCGACACGGGGAAACCGGCTGCGAAACTGGTCGGCCAGCCACCACGTGGTCGTCGCAGGCCGTCCGTCCAGGAGACCGGTGCTGGCCAGCACGAACGTGCCGGTGCAGTTTGCCGCAAGGTAGGCCCCCGCGTTCCATTGCGAAACCAGCCAGTCGCATGCGGCAGACTGTCGTGCCAGCAACTCGTCGAACGCCTTGCCGCTCGCATAGTGCGCGCTGGGAATGAAAACCAGGTCGAACTTCTCTTGCGGCCGGATCGGCTCCGTGTTCAGTTGTAGCCCGTTGCTCGCCATCACCGGCTTCCCGGTCGGAGACAAGAACCGCCATTCGAACTGCGCATGTCCATCGCCCCGCTGTCGCCGCAAATGCGCGTTCGCAATCTGGAGGATGTCGGCGAACCCGCCCAGGCTGGAGGCGTAGCAATCGTCATACGCAAGGATGGCGGCGCGGGGCATGGCGTGTCGGATATCGCACTCAATGTGTCAGTTTAGCCAATGTACGGCAATCCGAACTGCGAGGAAACTGTCCAAATCCACCGGGGGCCCGTCGCGTTTCCGGCATGCGAAGGCGCTTTCGTCTCAACCTGAACCGAAAACATCATGAAAACCAGGATCACCGAACTCTTCGGCATCGACTATCCGATCATCCAGGGCGGCATGCATCACGTCGGGTACGCGGAGCTGGCGGCAGCCGTCTCCAATGCCGGTGGCCTCGGCATCATTACCGGCCTGACGCAGCGATCGCCGGCGGATCTCGCTGCCGAAATCCGGCGTTGCCGCGAGATGACCGACAAGCCGTTCGGCGTGAACCTCACCTTCCTGCCGACCGTCACCTCCCCCGACTATCCGGGCTATATCCGGGCCATCGTCGAAGGCGGGGTCAAGATCGTCGAAACGGCCGGCAACAACCCGCAGCCATATCTGGCCGCGCTCAAGGACGCGCATGTCAAGGTGATCCACAAGTGCACGTCGATTCGTCATGCGCTCAAGGCGGAGGCTATCGGCTGCGATGCGGTCAGCGTCGATGGATTCGAATGCGGTGGCCATCCGGGCGAGGATGACATTCCGAACTTCATCCTGCTGCCGCGCGCGGCCGACGAGCTCAAGATCCCGTTCGTGGCCTCCGGCGGCATGGCTGATGGCCGGTCGCTGGTTGCGGCACTTTCGCTAGGCGCGGATGGCATCAACATGGGGACGCGCTTCATCGCCACCCGCGAGGCGCCGGTGCACGAAAACGTGAAGCAGGCGCTGGTCGCGGCGACCGAACTGGACACGCGTCTGGTCATGCGCCCGTTGCGCAATACCGAGCGCGTGCTGCGCAACGCCGCGGTCGATCGCATCCTCGACAAGGAAAGCAAGCTCGGCGCCAGTATCCGGTTCGACGATATCGTTGAAGAGGTCGCCGGGGTGTATCCGCGCATCATGAAGGAGGGCGCGCTCGATGCGGGCGCCTGGTCGTGCGGCTTGGTCGTCGGGTTGATCCGCGATATCCCGACCGTGAAGGAACTCGTCGAGCGCATCGTGAACGAGGCGACGGAGATCATTCGCGGTCGGCTGGCAGGTATCGCGGGTTGATATCGATGTGAGACACGAGATGCCGCTGGCCTTCGGTGACGAACGAGCGGCGTTGAACGCGCGATGAGCAGCCTGTTGCGGTGTTCATCGCACCCGCTCCATCGCGAACCGGTGCCCGCGATCGAATCGCGCGATCGCCAAAACGCATGTTGACGGATCTTGTCGCCGCGCAGCGATATAATTCGCGCTCCGAGGGCATTCGAGCCCGACCGCGAATACAAGACAAGAAGAAGCAGACATGGCTCCGTCTCAACCGCATGCATTGCAGCGTCCGCCCGCTGAAGTCCTGTACGCCGATCAGCTCGCCGAGCTGAAGGCGCAGGATGGCGGCCAACCCCGTCCGCCGGGCTGGCAACTGAGCCTGACGGCCGCCCGTGCATTCATTGCCGGCGATCGCTCGCTCGGCATTGCGCCGAAGATCGTCGCGCCGATCGCAAGCATCGAGCGCATGCTCGTCACGCTCGCCACCGGCCGCGGACTGATGCTGGTCGGCGAACCGGGTACCGCGAAATCGATGCTGTCCGAGCTGCTGGCGGCCGCGATCAGCGGCACGTCGACGCTGACGATCCAGGGCGGCGCATCCATCACCGAAGACCAGATCAAGTACGGCTGGAACTACGCGTTGCTGATCAACGAAGGACCGAGCCCGCGCGCGCTCGTGCCCGCGCCGCTGTACCAGGGCATGCACGACGGCAAGATCGTGCGCTTCGAGGAAATCACGCGCGCGCCGCTGGAGGTGCAGGACTGCCTGCTCGGCATGCTGTCGGATCGCGTGATGGCGGTGCCCGAACTGCATGGCGAACACGGGATGCTGTATGCGCGCGAGGGTTTCAACATCATCGCGACCGCGAACACGCGCGATCGCGGCGTGAACGAGATGAGCGCGGCGCTCAAGCGGCGCTTCGATTTCGAAACCGTGTTTCCGATTCTCGACTTCGACAGCGAACTCGCGCTCGTGCGCGAAGCCAGCGCGCGGCTGCTGGCCGGCAGCGGCATTCCGGCGGCCGTGCCGCAGCCGGTGCTGGAACTGCTGGTCACCACGTTTCGCGACCTGCGCGGCGGGACCGGCGACGGCACAGGCAGCGACGGCGCGATGGATCGGTTGACGGCGGTGATGTCGACAGCCGAAGCGGTGAACGTCGCGCATGCGGTCGGGGTGCGCGCATGGTTCCTCGAGCAACGCGAAGGATCGCCGCAGGATCTCGTCGACTGCATCGCCGGCACCGTCGTCAAGGATAACGCCGACGATCGCGCAAAGCTGCGCCGCTACTTCGAACAGAAAGCCGCGCGGCGCGAAGGGGCGCACTGGCGCGCGTACTACGCGGCACGCCACCGTCTGCCGTGACGCGCGACATGAATGCGACCGATCACGGCGGCATGCCGGGGCGGGGACGGATTGCGCCCGACGCGTTCGACGCACACGGCGTGCGCGGCATGCACGGCGGCAAGGGCAGGTCGGGCGCCATCGTCGGCGCCGCATGCATCGACGTCGACTGACGGGCGCCGCATGCAGACCGAGACGTCCAGCAACCCGCACATCGTCGGCATCCGGCATCACAGCCCCGCCTGCGCGCGGCTGGTGGCCGAGCGCATCCGTGCGCGGCGGCCGCGCTACGTGCTGATCGAAGGGCCGGCCGACTTCAACGGCCGGATCGACGAACTGTATCGCCCGCACCGCCTGCCGATCGCGATCTACAGCTATCTGTCCGGCGATGCCGCGCATTACGGCTCGTGGACCCCGTTCGCCGAACATTCGCCGGAATGGCAGGCGTTGCAGGCGGGCCGCGAAGTCGGCGCGACGGTGCGCTTCATCGACCTGCCCGCGTGGCACGCGGCGTTCTCGCAGCTGGAGAACCGCTATGCCGATGTCACGGACGCCGAACACGAGGCACGTGCCGACGCCTACGAGCGCGCGCTGGCGGACACGCTTGCGGTGCAGGGGCGCGATGCGCTCTGGGACCACCTGTTCGAGAACGTCGGCGAGACGCCGGACGCGCTGGACGAGCTCGCGCAGCGCCTGTCGACCTACTTCTCGCATCTGCGCGACGCCGATCCGGGCTCGCTCGGCAACCAGGCACGCGAGCGGATGATGGCGCGCTGGATCGCGTGGGCCGTCGCCGAAGCCGGCGGGCGGGCGGACGACGTGCTGGTGGTCTGCGGCGGCTATCACGCGCCGGCGCTGGCACGACTCTGGCGCACGCTGCCGGCCGCGTTGCCCGATACGCCCGAACCCGGCGCGCTCGACGGCGGCGCCTGCACCGTGCTCGACGGACAGGCGGACGACGCCTGCGGGCCCGGGACGGATGCGAATACCGCCGACGGGGCCGCCCGCAGCGTCCGCTACGGTTCCTATCTCGTGCCGTACACGTTCAAACGCCTTGACGCATTCGCGGGCTACGCGTCGGGCATGCCTTCGCCGGCCTATTACCAGTGGGTCTGGGCGTACGGCGCGGAAGAGGCCGCGCGGCGTGTGCTCGAGAACGTGATGCAGCGGCTGCGCGCGCGCAAGCTGCCGGTATCGACGGCCGACCTGATTGCCGTGCACGTGCGGGCCGAAGGGCTGGCACGCCTGCGCGGGCATGCGCGGCCGCTGCGCTGCGACTGGCTCGACGCGCTGGCCGGCGCGCTGGTCAAGGACGCGCTCGACGCGCCGCTGCCGTGGACCTATCGCGGACCGCTGCGGGCCGGCACCGATCCGGTGCTGGTCGAGGCGATGGCGGCGCTGGCCGGCGACGTCGCGGGCGAGCTTGCGCCCGGCACGCCGCAACCGCCGCTCGTCGCCGCGGTGCGCGACGAGCTGGCCACGCTCGGCATCGTGCTGCGCGGCACGCTGACGCTCGATCTGCTGACCGATGAAGGTCGCGCGCGCAGCCGCGTGCTGCACCGGTTGGCGCTGCTGCGGGTGCCCGGCATCGTGCGCTGCCAGGGCGCGCAGCTTGCGATGTCGGGCGAGCGCGACGAGGTCTGGCAGCTCGGCGAGCCGCTCGAGCAACAGGCCGCGCTGATCGAAGCCGGCGCGTGGGGCGCGACGCTGGCCGACGCGGCGCGCGCGCGGCTCGAGGATGAATTGCGTGAGGCGGGCGGCCGCATCGCGCCGCTCGCGGACGGGCTGAACCGCGCCGCGTGGGCCGGGCTGGCGGCACTGAGCGACAGCTTGCTGGACACGCTGCACGACGCCGTCGCGCGCGAGCAGCGCTTCGAATCGCTCGCACCGGCGCTCGGGAATCTGCATACGTTGCTGCGTCACGGCCATCTGCTCGGCATGCACGATGCGCCGGTGTTGCGGATCGTCGTCGAGGCCGGTTTCGATCGCGCGCTGTGGTTGCTCGAACCGGCCGCCGCGCTGGCGCCGGGCGATCTCGATGCCCATGTGCAGGGGCACGTCGCGCTGCGCCGGATCGTGGCCGACGTGCTGGCCGGCGCCGAGGGTGTCGCTCACACGCCGCTCGCGATCGAGCCGTTGCGCGCGCTGGCCGTCTGGCGGCGCAAGGCGGCCGATACCGCGGCGGCACCCGCGAGTCGCGGCGCGGCGCTCGGGGCATTGCTCGATCTCGCCGCGCATGCCTGCGCCGACGACGGTCAACCCGTCGCCGGCATCGACGATGCGATGGCATTGCTGCAGGCGATGCCGGCCGCCGCGCTCGGCGATGCGCTCGGCGGATTGCTGGCGCTGGCGCGCGAGACGCTGGCGAGCGCGCCTGCGTTCGTCGCGGGCATGGATGCGACCGTGCGCGCACTCGACCACGCCGATTTCGTGCTTGCGCTGCCGGGGCTGCGCGGTGCGTTCGCATGGTTGCCGCCGCAGGAGCGCGGGCGGCTTGCCGATCAGGTGCTCGCGCTGCACCAGGCGACCCACCTGTCGCGACGCGTGCTGACCGAGCGGCACGCGGAAGAGGCATCGCCCGAGGCGGCCGCGCACGCGGCACGCATCGAGGCACAGGTGCTGGGCCGCTTGCGGCGCTGGGGGCTGACGCCCGATCCGGAGGCATCGTGACGCGCCGATCGACGGGCCGCCGCGCGCCCGGCTTCTCCTTCCTTCACCCCGAGGCCGCGCCGTCACGGCACCACGCGGCGCGGTTTCCACGAGTCCTGCCATGCCGCTGAACATTCCCGGTCCGCTCGAACGCTGGCGGCTGCTGCTCGGCGAACCGGCCGAAACCGCGTGCGGCACGCCCGGTGCCGATGCGCAGGCCGCCGATGCGGCACTCGAATGGCTGTACGGTCGCGACGGCGACCGCGCGCAGCGTGGTGAGCGCGGTGCCAACCTTGGGCCGTCCGCGCTGAGCACGCCGGACTGGATCAACACGATCCACACGCTGTTTCCGAAAGAGGTGATCGACCGGCTCGAACGCGATGCGGTCGAGCGCTTCGGTATCGACGAAGTCGTCACGAACCTCGACGTGCTGGAGCGGATCGAGCCGTCCGAATCGCTGCTGCGCGCCGTGCTGCACACCAAGCACCTGATGAATCCCGAGGTGCTGGCGGCCGCGCGGCGGCTGGTGGCCGAAGTCGTCCGGCGCATCATGGAGCGGCTGGCGACCGAGGTGCGGCAGGCCTTCAGCGGCACGCGCGACCGGCGCCGGCGCTCGCGGGTGAAGGTGGCGCGCAATTTCGACTACACGCGCACGCTGGCCGCGAACCTGCGCCACTGGCATCCCGAACGGCGCAAGCTGTATCTCGACACGCCGGTTTTCAACAGCCGCACGCGTCGCCAGGTCGAGCCGTGGGATATCGTGCTGCTCGTCGACCAGAGCGGGTCGATGGTCAACTCGGTGATCCACAGCGCGGTGATGGCAGCGTGTCTGTGGCAATTGCCGGGCATGCGCACGCGGCTCGTGGCCTTCGATACATCGGTGGTCGACCTGACCGCCGACGTGTCCGACCCGGTCGAGCTGCTGATGAAGGTACAGCTCGGCGGCGGCACGGACATCGCGAAGGCCGTCGCGTATGCGCAATCCTGTGTCGCGAATCCCGCGCGCACGGTGGTCGTGCTCGTCAGCGATTTCTACGAAGGCAGCAGCGGCTACGAACTCGTGCGCCGCGTGAAGGCGCTGGCCGAGAGCGGCGCGCGCGTGCTCGGGCTGGCCGCGCTCGATTCGGCGGCCGAGCCCGCGTACGACCGCGAGATGGCCGCGCGGCTCGTGAACGCCGGCGCGCAAGTCGGTGCGATGACGCCCGGGCAACTGGCCGCGTGGCTCGCCGAGAAGGTGCAGGGATGAGCGCGCCGATGCGTGACGACCTGCTCGAACTGACGCCGGAGGCGCTGACCGCGCTCGCCAACGCCGGGTTCGTCAAGCGCGCACAGAAGGATGTCGCGGCCGGCGCGATGCCGGCGCTGACCGTCGACGGCGACGGTACGGTGCACGCGTCGTTCGACGACGGTGTGCGGACCAGCCTGCCGCCGGGGCGGACCTTGCGCGATGCGGCGTGCAGCTGCACCGCGAGCGGCATGTGCCGGCATCGCGTGATGCTGGTGCTGGCTTATCAGGCGAGTACGCCGGCGAACGAAGCGGCCGATGCGGCTGCGTCGGGCGATGGACATGCAGGCGGAGACGGCAAGGCGGGGCAGGCCGATCCCCGCGACGAATCGATCCGCGATCCGAATGACGCAACGCGCGGCGAAACGCGCGACGGCCCGGACGATGCGTCACCGGACACCGACACGAACGGCACGTCGTCCGCGGATCGCGCATGGAGCCCGGCCGATTTCGACGATGCCGCGCTGGCGGCGAGTTTCGCGCCGTCGGTGCTCGAACAGGCCGCGCGCCTCGCGGTCGCGCGTCCCGTCGTGGCCGTGCAGCCGTGGTCCGACGTGCAGTCGTCGCCGATTGCACGCCTGCCGATGTGCACCGTGCGGTTCTTCTCGCGGCGCTCGCTCGCGCATGCGCGCTGCGACTGCCGGCAGGGTAGCGGCTGCGCGCACGTCGTGGTGGCCGTCTGGGCGTTTCGCCAGGCCGGCACACCGGCCGACGGCGCAACGGAGACGATCGTCGAGGTGCGCCCGCCGGCCGGCAATGAAGCGGAGAGCGACGACGACCGTTCACCGCTGCGCGACGACGCGGCGCATGCGTTGATCGCCGACCTCGACGGGCTGGTGCAGGCCCTATGGCTGGACGGTTCGAGCCAGCCGCCGATCGCGCTGGCCGCGCGCGTGGAGTCGTTGCGCGGCCGTCTGCGCGAGCGCGGCTGGCAGTGGGTCGACGACGCGCTCGACGAAGCCTGGCAGCTCGTGCTCGCGCAGCATGCGCGCAGCAGCCGTTTCGAGCCGCTGCGGCTCGTGCGCGTGCTGGCCGAACTGTGGGCGCGCCTGCGCGCGGCGATGGGCGCCGCGACGCGGCCCGACGGTGCCGCGGTACCGGCCCGCCAGATGCTCGGTATCGGCGTGAAGGGCGAGGTCGAACTCGATCATCTGCGGCTGGTGTCGCTCGGTGTCGAGCTGTGGGCCGACGAAGCGGAAGAGGGGGCGAGCGTGCTGTTCGCCGATCCCGATACGCAAACCGTGATGGTGCTCACGCGAAACTGGCCGCGTGCCGCCGACGTCGCGGCCGGCGGCCGGGCGCAGGATCTGGCCGGCCGCCGTGTCGCGGGTTTTCCGCTGCGGCAGATCGCGGCCGGGCAGGTCGTCACGAAAACCGCGAAGCGGCGCGCGAACGGTGCGGTCGACATCGCGGCCGGCGTACGACAGACGGGTGTGCTGCCGCTGTCACCGAAATCCTGGGACGATCTGGCCGCGCCGATCCGCCAGCCGGGCATCGCGGCGCTTGTGGCGTACCTGCGTGACGCGCTGCCCGATTTCGTGCGGCCGAGACAGGCGGCGAATGGGGCGGCGGCCGGCGCGGCCGGGTCGCTGCACGTCGTCGCGTTCGAGCCGATGGTCGTGCGGTCGGTTCACTGGGATGCGGCCGCGCAGGTGCTTCACGCCCGGCTTGCGCACGGCGAAGCCGCGACAACCGGCGTGGACGGCGACGATGTGCTGCACCTCGCGCTGCCGCATCGCGCCGTGGCGCCTGGCGCCGTCGATGCACTGGCGCGCGCGCTGGCCGGCGAATGGGGCGCGTTGCGCGCACTGGCGGGCACCGTGCGCCTGCATGCGGGCACGGCCGTGATGCGGCCGCTGGCCGTGCTGACCGCACAGCGCGCCGTCGTGCTGCAGACCGAAGCGACGGCGCCGCAACCGCTGCCGCTGGCCGGCGGGCGCGCGCCGTTGCCCGAGCTGGTCGCGCTCGCGGAGGACACGCTGGCGCTCTTGGCCGAGTGGCTGCGCCAGGGGATGCGCCATCAGGGCGGCGGCGCGGTCGAGCGTGCGCGGGCGCAGGCCACGCGGCTGGAGCGGGCCGGCCTCGCTCACGCGGGCCGCCTGCTGCGCTTGCTGGCCGACGGCCTGCGTGCCGCGCAACCGGCGTCGCTACTGACGCAACTGAGTTCGCTGACGTTGCTGTTGCTGGGCATCGTCGAGCAATGACGGCATGACCGTCGACCGGGCGAGCAGGTCGCGCCCGACATCGCGAGTCGTCGTGCAGGATGCACGGATCGCGGGATGAATGAACGAGAGGGCGTCGTGGCTGCCTGGCGGCCACGGCATGCAGGCGCGGCATCGTGCTGCGTCGTCGATCCGAGTGAGAGGGAACGGATGCGTCGTTTTGAACTGATCGAAGGCAATTCCAGCAAGTTCTGGGAAGTGGAGCAGGACGGCTCCGGGCTCAATATCCGCTGGGGCCGCATCGGCACCGCGGGTCAGAGCCAGACGAAGTCGTTCGCGGACGACGCGAAAGCGCGCGCCGCGCTCGACAAGCTCGTCAAGGAGAAGACCGGCAAGGGCTATGCGGAAGTTGCGGTGGCGGCTGGCACCAGCATCGGCGCGACCGCCGCGAAGCCGCCGGCCGCGGCGCCGTCGGCAAGCTCGTCCGCGGTGTCGGAGGCATCGACGGATGCAGAACCGGCGGCGAGTACGCAACCCGCGGCGGTGACGGCGGGGAACAGCACGGCGCCCACGCCGTCGCCCCAGCTGGCCGCATCGACACCGGCTTCTACGGCCACCTCCACCACCAACCCCGCACCCGTGCCGCCCGTTGCCGCCGAAAGTTTCGATGCCCAGTGCGAGCGCGTCGTCGAGACCATGCGCGCGGAGATCGCGAACGGCGACATGAAGCCTGGCGAGCGGCTGACGGTCGCTGCGATCAAGCGCCGCTACAACGTCGGTGACCAGGGCGCCGCGATGGCGTTCGACCTGCTCAAGTCGCGCCGGTTGCTGTATGGCTGGGGAACGTCGGCCGCCGTGCACGACCACGCGCAGGCGACCGCCGTGGCGCTTGGCGAGGCGGTGGCGACCGAGGCCGCTGCGCCGGCGCCCGCAGCGCCCGCGGTCGCCGACACCGGCGCGCCGCCGTGGCTTGCGCACGGCGACCCCGTGCGCCTGTCGCCGCAGATGCAGCGCGAAGCGTTTGCGTCGCGCCGTTTTCCCGTCGAGGTGACCGTGCTCGACGTGCGTGCCGCGTGGCTGAAGATCGAAAACAAGGACAGTTACTCGCTCGACATCGGCGCGACCGACGCGGCGCTGCGCCCGGCCGTCCAGCGGATGCTCGACCGGCAGGCCGCGCGCACGCCGATCGCCGGGCCGGTGGCGGATGCCGAAGCCGACGCCGCGCTGTTCGCGCTCGCGATGACCCTGGGCGACTATCACGGCGAAACCACGATCGGCCGGCCGGTCGTCGGCTACCTGATCGCGCAATACGGCCTGACGGGTGCGATCGACGTGCTGCTCGACGCGTTGAAAATCCAGGTGCACACCGACTACGACCGTCAGGCGCAGCGCCGCGTCCATCGTTTCACGACGAATGTCGAAGGCCCGGTGCGCGGTAGCTGGCGCGGGCCGATCTTCGGCGGCGAGGCGGCGCTGCGCGAGTATCTCGCCGCCGCGAGCGAAGCGGACTGGCAGGCCTGCGTCGACAGGATCGAGGCCGCACTGCCGGCGCTGCACCCGACCCGCCAGCCGATACCGGCACTGCTGCTGCCCGACGCGCCGCACGTGTCGAATGCACTGGTGCGCCGGCTGGGTGCGGAGCGCAACGTGCCCGAGACGCTGCACTGGATGCTGCTGACTGCGACCGACCCCGACGCGATCGCGGTTGCCGCGAAGATCCGGCCCGACAGCTTTGGCTATTCGTTCTGGGGAATGTCGCGGATGGTCGCGACCGTGTTGCGCGAGCGCGGCGCGGCGGCGTTCGATGCGCTGGAACGCGGCGCCGCCGACGATGCGGCGGGCGATGGGCTTGCCGCGATCGGCACGCCCGACGCGGTGGCCGCGCTGGGCAAGGTCGCGAGCGGTTCGAAGGGCGCGCTCGCGCGCCTGTCGCTGTCGCTCGATCGCTGGCCGGTGGCGGGCATGGTCGCGCTGTCGCGGCTCGTGGCCGCGGGCGGCAAGGATGCAGGGCTGCTGACGCCGAGCCTGACACGCCTGCTGCGCGCGCACGCGGCGCAGGTCGACGGGCTGCGGCCGTGGCTCGACGCACCGGCACAGGCTGTGATCGACAAGCTGCTCGCGCTGCTGGCCGGCCCGGCCGACGTCGCATCGGCCGACGAATTGCCGGGCGTGCTGGCCGCGCCGCCGTGGCTTGCCGCGCGGCAAAAAAAGGCCGCTGCGCTGATGCTGGAGCCGCTCGAACTGGCGGCGATCGAATGCTGGGACGAAGCGAAGCGCAACCAGGCGAAAACGCCTGGCCAGTGGGAGGCGAAGCGACTTGCCGAGGCGGCGAAGGACACGTTGACGCTGGTTGCCGGCCTCGGTTTCGACGCGAGCAAGAAGTACTACGGGCCGCTCGGCGAGGCCGCGGCAAAGGCGATCCGGCAAGGCG
This sequence comes from Burkholderia aenigmatica, assembly GCF_902499175.1. Taxonomy (GTDB): domain Bacteria; phylum Pseudomonadota; class Gammaproteobacteria; order Burkholderiales; family Burkholderiaceae; genus Burkholderia; species Burkholderia aenigmatica. The sequence goes on along the minus strand of NZ_CABVQC010000039.1, from coordinate 31,951 downwards.
ACGCGCCGGCGTTCGTCGCCGCGTGGCGCGGGATGATCGACGAGCGCAAGCGCGAGCGGTACTTCTGGTACACGCTGCGCGCCGAGTACCTGACGCTGTTGCCGGCCGCGGTGGCGGTCGATATCTGGAATGCGATTGCGGGCGATTTCAGCACGGCGGGCGTCAACATGATGATGGCAACCTTCGGCTTGCCCGCGTTGCCCGGCCTCATCGCAGCCGTGCGCAGCAAGCCGACGGAGAATTTCGGCGGTGCGCTGAACTACGGCGCTGTCGAATGCGCGCCGATCGCGGCCCGCGCATTTGCGAAGCTGAAGACGTTGCGTGACGAAGGCCGTACGTGGCTGCTGAAGTTTCCCGAGCATGCGGCCAGCGGCCTGATCGCGCCGTCGCTCGGCAAGCCGGGCGAAGCGCGCGACTGCGCCGGCGCCGCGCTGCGTTTGCTGCAGGCGAACGGCCACGAGGCGCTGCTGATGGACGTCGCCGCGCGCTATGCCGACGACGCGGTGCAGCAGGCGGTGCGCGCGGTGCTCGACGAGAGCCCGCTCGACCGTTTTCCGACCAAGCGCAGCAAGCTGCCCGAATTCTGGCAGCCGCGCGGCTGGCGCCGACCGGTGCTGAAAAACGGCAAGGCGTTGCCGGACGACGCGCTCGACCATCTCGGCCAGATGCTGACGTTCCCGACCAATGAAGAGATCTACGGCGGCATCGACGTCGTGAAGGACGCATGCACGGCGGAGTCGCTGGCCGACTTCGCATGGGACTGCTTCAACGCCTGGCTCGATGCCGGCGCGCCGGGCAAGGAAGGCTGGGCGCTGACCGCGCTGGGCCTGTTCGGCAACGACGATACCGCACGCAAGCTGACGCCGCTGATCCGCACGTGGCCCGGCGAATCGGCGCATGCGCGCGCGGCGACCGGCCTCGACGTGCTGGCCTCGATCGGCAGCGACGTTGCGCTGATGCTGCTCAATGGCATCGCACAGAAGGTCAAGTTCCGCGCGCTGCAGGACCGCGCGCGCGAGAAGATTGAGGCGATCGCGGAAGCGCGCGGGCTGTCGTCCGAGGAGCTGGAGGATCGCCTTGCGCCGGATCTCGGGCTCGATGCGCAGGGCACGATGCTGCTCGACTTCGGTCCGCGCGCGTTCCAGGTCGGCTTCGACGAGACGCTGAAACCGTATGTGCGCGAGACGGGGGCCGACGGCGTGCCCGGCGCGCGGCTGGCGGACCTGCCGAAACCGAAGAAGACCGACGATCCGGTGAAGGGCAAGGACGCGGTCGAGCGCTTCAAGCTGCTGAAGAAGGATGCGCGCACCATTGCGAGCCAGCAGCTTGCGCGGCTCGAGGTCGCGATGTGCGGGCGCCGCCGCTGGACGCCCGAGGTGTTTCGCGCGTTTCTCGCCGAGCATCCGCTGGTGCGCCACCTCGTGCAGCGCCTCGTGTGGGGAGTGTACGAAGTCGACGACGGCGGCAACTTCGGCGGCACGCTGAAGGCCTGCTTCCGTGTGGCGGAAGACGGCACCGCAGCTACGGCCGACGACGACGCGTTCACGTTGCCGGAAGGCGCGACGATCCGCATCGGTGTGCCGCATGCGCTGGAAATCGCGCCGGCCGATGCCGCCGCGTTCGGGCAGGTGTTCGCCGACTACGAACTGCTGCAGCCGTTCGCGCAGCTCGGCCGCGACGTGTACCGCCTGACCGACGATGAGCGCAACGGGCGGTTGCTCGAACGCTGGAAGGGCGTCAAGGTACCGACCGGCCGCGTGCTCGGGCTCGTCAACAAGGGCTGGCGCCGCGGCCAGGTGGAGGATGGCGGCTGCATCTGGTATTTCACGAAGCCGCTCGGCGCCGGCAAGGTGATCGAGCTGTCGCTCGACCCGGGGATCATCGTCGGGGCGATCGACATGTATCCGGATCAGGCGCTCGGTGCGTTGCAGGCCGGTGCGCCGTCGAACTGGGGCAGCATTCGCGAGCCTGATGCGCTGTCGACGCTCGACGAGATCTCGGCCAGCGAGTTGATCCGCGATCTGGAAGGGATGCGGGAGTAACGCGCGCTTGCCACCGAAGCGGGCGGGCGTTGCCCCGTCCGCTTCGGTCACGCCAACGTCGATCGTTCTTGCTTGCAACAACACCCACCATGACGCTGCTCACACCTGAATTCCTTACCGTCCTGCACCGGCCCGTCCTCGACGAAGCCGATCTTTTCACGATGGACGACTTCTTCGAACTGACCGAAGTCGACGACTTGCGCGAGCAGGCGCAGGATCGTGCCCGCGCCGACGCCATCCTGCGCGCGTGTGCGGCCGAACTGCCGGCGCTGCATCCGAATCGCGCGGCGTTGCTGGCGCTGCTCGGTGGCGCGATCGTCGAGCGCGGGGCCGATCCGCGCATCCTGTTTCCTGCCGCGCAGGCGAGGCTTGGGGCGTGGCTGCCCCAACTCGCGCCGTTTTGCGCAAGGGCGGTCGAGGAGGGCGACGATGAAGCCACCGACGACGAACGACGCGACTGGCAGGCGGCCCGGCAGCAGCTCGATGCACTCGACGCTCAGCAACGCCGGGAAGTCGATGCGTTACGGGACGCGGTCGATACGCTCGTCTTGCCGCTGATGGCCATGCTGATGCGCGATCGTGACAATCACGGCGACCTGATTGCTGACGCCGCGCTGCAGGCGTTGCTGGACAAAGTAGCCGACAACGACAGTTTGCCGTCCGACCAGTTGCACTTTCTATGCCGCGCGTCGGCGTTGAGCTACGAACCGGAGTGCGTCGTCGTGCTGCCGGCTTCAGGCACCGGCTTCGTCGCCAGCGCGCACGCGATCAACAACACGTTCCACGCGTTCACGCTGCTCCAGCGCCTGATCGGCGAACACGCGCAGACGCTGTGCGTCGGCAAGGCGATTGCGCCGAGTAACGGCGACGAGGAGCTGGACACCTCGGAGTTTCACTGGCTGCAGGCCCATGCGTATGAGAATGGCGTGCTGGTCGACAACCTTGCGCTCGCGTGGGGCGAAGCGCCGTTGCGCAGCCACCGCAAGCACGGCAAATGCGTGCTGATCGCACTGGAGACGGAAAAGGGTATCCAGCGGAGCTGGGATGGCTTCGGTGGCGTGTTCCATCCGGCGCAGAATCCGTCCGTGACGCTGGTGCGGTTCCTGACGGCGGATGAGGTTGCCGTGTATCTGGTTTGATGCGTTGGCTTCGGCGGATTGACCTTGAATCGGTCCAGCTCGCGCATCGTCATCGTGATCGTCCCAGTCGCGTTCATCGCCGGCGCTCCCAAACGGGTGGTCGACGATCAAACTAATGTCGAAACACGACATCTCTATTTAGCGGAAACACGACATCTGAACTTGGGACTCACAAACGAAAATGTCGATAATTCACGTTATGTCAAATCAAATTGATGCAGCCCAACAAGAGCTGACGTGACCGTGCGGATCCGGTGTTTTGCTCTGATCAAGTTTGCGCGGGCTCAGATTCATCGTCGCCGACGTTCTTGCCTCCTCGATAAATCTGGCGAAGCTTCTCCAGAAATTCGTACTGCCCGTCGTCCTTCGACAAGACGTAATCGCTTAGGAGATTGCCTTGTTCGTCCCACAGCTTTTCGTGAAGCGCTATGCCATATTCGTATTCGCCATCGCGTTCGAGTTGGCCATTGTCATGCCAGGTGCGGGCAGCCCCATGGAATACGTCCCACGAGTACATAGCTTCTTTCACCAGCGTGCCGTCATCGTTCCACTCTCTGGAGAGCCCGCATCTAAGTCCATCAACATATGATGTTTCCTCTTCGCGTACCCCCATTTCATTCTCTGAATATGCGACTCCCGAGAATGGAGTGGCTCCAAGATAAGTCAGACCATTGCTCTTGTAGGTCAGATCTGACATAGGTGCTTCACGATTCATGTATTTCCTCGCTCTCGTCACAGTAATTCCGCGGCTTCCGCTTCGGCAATTTCATGATGGACGATTGCTCCATCCGTAATTGGGTTGCAATGATCGCACCGAGGCATGGCCTCAACAGTATCGCCAAATGAACCATTTTTCTCTTTTATCTTTGCATTGTAAATCACCAGATTTCCTATATCGGTATCTCCCCGGGCTCGCAATGCCGCTACAGTTGCATGAACTTCAGAATGTCTCCCCGGGATGCCGTTGTTGAATGAGTGATTCTGATCATCCGAGCAGCATGTGGTGACTTTGTTGCCGAGTTTTTTTATGCAATTTTGGGCTGTCGTTATAATTCTATTCCTTATCATCATATCAGAATCTGTTGCATGAAAATGTGGAGGCCAATCTTGATTTTGCCCAAAATATGCGCGTCGATTTTGCTTGTCGACTACGACAGACAAACAGGGGCGAGCTGAGGAAGGACGCGCCCTGAGATCGATGCCACGGATCGTTACGGTTCGTTTCTTTACGGGGCGCTTCAAATTTGAATTGAACGAATCTAATGCCTCTTGTGCTAGCTTCTTTGCAATGGATTCCGCCACCTGCTCGTCTGACGCATTTTCGCCTAGTTTTGCCTTTTCGGAGTTCCATTCTTCGTCAGAAATTTTCACGTGATCCGGATTTTCGTGTTTGCACTCCGGACACTTATTTTTTTCAGATTCGGGTGTTTCGACAAAGCAACTTGGTTCGCAATTTCCACCTTTGGTCGATTTGTGGCCGTCTTTGACGCAAGCCAAACCGGTCGCGTCAATAAATACGAGCGGATTCGAGGGGTAGGCATACAGGTTGATGCCGCCCGATTGACCTATGGGATCGGACTGCAGGTACCGGCAAAGACCCGGGTGGTACGATCGAAATCGATTGTAATGAAGCCCGGTCTCGTTGTCATAATGATGGCCGGCCCACCGAAAATCATAATCGATGGTGTTCCCCGGAGCGACAATGATTTTCCCGTACGGGTCTATATCCAATGCGCTCCAAACCGTTTGACCTTCCGAGTTCTCGATTCGCTCGGGCAGCCCAATCTGGTTCGATTCGATGAAATATTCGGCCCCCTCTTTCGGATCTGCGTCCAGATCTGAATAGTCAATGAACATGAAGGGAACAAACGCCAGATCGTTTGCATACAGGTATAGTCTAAGACGGTGATCCGGTGCTATTTCGGCTGCCAGGCGATCACCTTCCCAATAATATTCAGTCCGCTCGGTACCAATTTGCTTGAATTGTCGCCGCGATAGCCCGTCATATTTCGCTGTCCAGATCTCCTGACGATCGCTCCACTCAATTCTTGTCAATAAGTCCGTGCTGTCGTAATGAAATTCGATGCAGCGCCCATCATTCCCGATTTCCTCGGCCAAATGATTGCGCGTGTTGTAACGGTATCTGGCTCTCGAGGTTGTATGAAGTCGATTGCCTTCCGTGTAGCTGAGTCGCTCCAATTCTGAATTGGACAGGACATTTCCACCGCGGTCGTAAGTGAAGTGGCGCACAGGCATCCCATCGCAGATTTGACCGATCAGGCGGTGCGCTAAATCATATAGATATTCGGTTTTACGTGATGAACTGTCGAATGCTCGATTCAGTTCGCCGGTTGCACTATAGTCGTACCTAACCAGGCGATTCTGTGTTGGCGCAATATCCGGCCATTGGAGCCGACCATGACATCGACCCACGGAATCAAAGAGATAAAGTAAATTTGTGCCGCTTCCCAGACGTAGAAGAATCCGCCCACTCTTGTCTCTCAGAATTCGATGGACGGCTCCCGTTGGCGTATGAAATGAGATTTCGCCTTCAGAGATCGCTTCGCGCCGTACCACGAAGCGGTCGAGATACTTCGTGTACCTTGAACCATTTGCAGTGTGGCGCACTATGCCAATGCCATCGCGCATATCGCTGATCAATCGACCGTCCAGATCATATTTGATGGCGATATCGAATATTTCTGTTGATGCTTTTGTGATTTTTCCGCGTTGATCATATGCATAGCGATGTGTTTCGCCACTTGCCAGCGTTCGCTTTACGGGTAACCCGCACTCCCCTATCTCCAGGTGAATCAAGGTGTTACCGTTGCTGTCAGTTTTTCTGGTTATGTGATCGTCAGCGTCGTATTCGTAAAGCTCGCGCAAGGTGTCATGACGCAGGACACTCTTGACTCGTCCGCGATAGTCGTAGGTGTACTCACTTTGATTTCCGTTCGCGTCGACGATCGACTCGATTTGCTCCTTCTGGTCGTATCGATACTGAATTCGGTTCCCAAGGGGATCCGTTTCCGTCATGCACATGTTCCATGACGCATATTCGTAAGAATAGTTGCGTCCATCGCCGTCTTGCCGTTCGATAACGTTCCCAGCCGCGTCGTGCAAGAATCGCTCGGTGCCTCCGCTTTGGCTGTTGCTGGTCACGATCCAGCCCGCAGGATTGAGAACGGTGGTGTTTCCCAAGCGTGACATTGCGATGCGCTCTACGATCGGTGCAATCAATCGCTCCTGCTCGGGAGGCAGTTGTACTGAGCCGGAAAGGTCGGTTGGTGCGGAATCGCCCCACTGCATACCAAGCGGTGTGCCTGGCAGGAAATCGGGGGGCAACTCCGGCAGGACGGGCGCTTCGTCCTTGGGTGGCCAGATATTGCCCCACTGATCCACACGTCCGGTATTGCGTCCCCGGTCATCGTAAAGCCAGTGTATGACCCTCCCGCCAGCGCCTACCTCACTGTCGATACGTCCGTTCTTGCCCAGGACATACTCCATGGAGCCCTGATAAGGATCGACTACTCGAGTAATCGTCCCAGCATCGTTGTAAAGAACGCACCAGACGCCACCATCGCTCTGCGTGACGATGGTGCGCCCTGGGTGATACTGGAATTGTGTTCGCCAGAGTCCGTCCTGCCCTGTAGTCTCAATGCAACGACCTGAAACGTCGTACCGGTAAATGAATGAGTATCCGTTGGCATCAGTGGAGCGCATCATGCGGCGCGATGCATCGAACACGTAGTTGGAGGATAAGCCAAGCGCGTTTTCGCACCTGATCATGCATCCCCTTGGATCGTACGCATATCGTGCGACGCGACTGGTTTGCCCGCCAGTTTCCGTCAGCCGGACTTCAACAATGTGCCCGTCGTCATCATGTTGAAAAGCAACGATCCGGCTGACGTTGCCCCTGCCGTCATGCTGCGCGATCTGAGCGAGGCGCTGATTTGTGTCGTTGCGTAGAACACTTCGTTTGCCATCTCGGATTTGAGCGATGCAAATTGCTGACGGAGCGTTATATTCAGCTCGATCGAAATCGATCTCACCTTCGATTTCGTGTCGTATGGTAAATCGATGCTTGCCAGACTGAACGAGTTCATAGCCGTCTCCATCCCGTCGATAATGACCGTCAGGCTGTTGCGCGAAGAAGACTTCGGTGCCGCTCGGCGCGATGTAAACCGCGCGAGTTCGAAGGAATCGGAGTTCGTGTTGCCAACTGTGGCGATATCCGTACCCTAGTGGGCTATCCAGTTTGCTCCGGCCACTGCTGTAGAAGCGGCTCCACTCAAATGAAACGACTTCGTTCGTCTGGTAATCCTGGAAGTCGTTACGGACGTCGCCGGTCACCGCACTAACCGGCTCCCCCCAAAATTCGCAAGCCAACTCCTGCAGAGGCTTCGGCAACTTCGGCCGGACCTTCTTTCCGATCCCATGCTTGGCCTTGTGCCACATCATCTGCGAGTCCGGCAGTGGAAATCCGCCAATCAGCACGGTTGGGTCACCCGCGAGCAGCGTGCCCATACTCGGCTCGATACCGGGATCCTTGCCCATCAGGTTGCTGAGCATCATGAACGCGAGGTCCGCAGCCGTCTGGGCGGCCGTCATTGCAGCCGCGGCGATTTCTCCTTGCGACGCGTCATCGGCAGCAGTCGCCACCCCGGACGCTGGCCCGACCGCCGCATTGCCAAGCTTCCACACCTTCCCTGCCCGCCCCAGCAACTTCGACCGGCCGGACACCTGCGCCGCCTCGTTCGCCACCTCCTCGCCTTTCTCGGCAGCGCTCGCCGCTTCGCCGCCGGAGTGGCCCATGTGCCCCATCGGATTACAGTGCCGCGTCATGTCGATTCCCATGCGCGCAGCACGCATCCCGCCGATGAACGTATTGCTCGAGCCGGTCTGAATGTCGAAGTACGGCGTTATCCCGCCACACGTCGGCGCAATACCGATATCCAGTACACGTGCCGCTGGAATGCCGCCAATCAGCACGCTCAAGCATCCGCTGCCAATGGTCGCCCCGACACTTGGCAACGGAAAACCGCTGCTCGGCGGGTGACTATGCGCATGCGGCGTACCGAGGTGCGGGACGCCGATGGTGGCCGCCGGCATTCCCGGCATTTTGTCGAGCAGCGGAATCTGCGCGATGCCGGTGTTGAGCAACTGCGACGGCATGCCCTGCAGGGATGCGAGTGAATTTACTGCGTCACTGACGTGGTGGAATACGCTGCCGTCCGACGTAAAGGTCTGCTTGAACGGATCGAAGGTCGACTTGACTGTATCAAGCAGCGAATCACACGCGGTGTCCGCGCTGGAATGCGAATGCGTCGCATGGCTCTCTGACGAACTGGATGCGCGCGTCAAGCTGGTTTCGGATTCACTCATTGCCACGCCCGTTCATATCCTGACATCCCATCAAGGGCTGCCGACTGCGCAGCGCCGCGCAAGCGAGCTGCGTAGACCGGATCCTTCTCCAACTCATACGCCCTCGCCTCAATTTTCAGACCGGCGTTCCCGTAGAGCGAAACGAGTCGATCGAGGAGGGAAATCCGTTGCCGTTCGCAGCCGAACTTTTCGCACAATCCCTTCGCGGCGATCCAGCTCTTCGCAGCTTCCGCCGCCTGGCCACACGCCAGTAGCGCGACACCGCCCTTCTCCATCGCCTCGATCTTCGTATGCACGAGCATCAGCCTGCCGGCGGCACCGCTCGCGAGATCGAAGTAAGTCGCGGCCTTGGCATGCTCGCCGAGCGTGTTGCAGCAGCTACCCGTCGCCATCAGCGCATTCAGCGCGACCAGCAGGTTCCGGCCATCGAGCGCAGCCGGCAGCGCGCGCACGTACCAGTCCTTCGCATCGCGCGGCGACCCGTGGCGCAAAGCCACATCGCCGAGGCCGTGCAATGCCACTGCGCAGCCTGTCGCGTCCTTACGCTCGGCGTGGAAGGAAAAGAGCGCGTAGTACTTGCGCTGCGCTTCGGGCAATCTGCCATGTGCAAGATCGATCCCGGCAATCTGCAGCAAGGCACCCATGCGCTGTTCGAGCGAATGCGTCGCATCGTTCGCGATGTTGACCAGATGACGGGTCGCCTTTTCGGACGAGAAGTCGACTGGAAGAATCAGCACATGCTCGGCCTTCTTCTCGCGCGCCAGTGGAATCAGGCACGGATGCTTCCGGTCGTCGCGGATGCAGAACCGGTGTCCTTCCATCCACGCCTCAAAGCCGTTCAGCGCCAGGCATTGCAGCACCAGCTTCGCAAAGCCGCCGAAATCGCCCATCGGTGACGGCAGCCATGCCCATACGACCTTGGTGCCTTCCGGCATCAGCGTGCGAACGTGCGTGACGGCATCGCGCAGCCGTGTCGACGGCGAGCGCCTTGGGTCGGTGCATGTCAGCGGCAACGGCGGCCAGGCTGCTTCACCGCGTTCGATGCGCGCACTGCTCGCTTCGTCGATCTGACGTGAAAGCGCTTCCATGCATGTCTGCAAATACGCGTCGGCAGAGTCGCAAGGAAACGGAAAATTCAGGAAAACCGCATCGCCGAGTCGTTCGTCGAGCGATTGCATCATCTTGAGAACCGGCACGAGGTCGTTGTCGGTTGCTTCGATCAACAGCGTCGGATCGTCGGGCTGATCAATGAACGCTTCGAGCGACGATTCGATGGCGGAGAATTCACGATGCATGACGTCAGGCCGCCTTCTCAGTTCAGGCGAACGTACCGGCTGCGGACGACGGTGTCCGCTTCGGTCCGGATATCGACACCGCCTCGCCCGCCCTCCAGTTCTAGCGTTTGCGCACTCAACCGCAGCTTGCCGGCGACTTCGATGTTCACGTTCCGGTTCAGCAGCGTCACGACAGGCCCGTCAGAAGAGGCCCGCACCTGCAGCAGCGGGCAGCCCGATGCATCCGCGATCTGCACGCACTTGTCGGCTTCGAGGGAAAGCGCCATCGCCGGCTCGACCACGGGCTCGACTGGTTCACCATGCCCTTTGCGCGCGAGCAGCCCGGCGATCAGGTACTCGGGCCAGTTCGCCGGCGACTGCAGCAACACGCGATCGCCGATGCGGGGCTTCACGTCGGCCACACATTCGAGCCAGCGTTCGTGCGTGACGTCGTCCTGCACTGTCCACTTCACGCGAATGAGCCCCATCGCGTCGGGATGATGCGTATCGGTCACTTCGCCGATCATCGTCGACGATTCGCGACGTTCGGCAGGCCGCGTGCGATCCGGCGTCGCATCGTTGGCGAACAACCGGCGCAATGCCTCGACCGTTTCGGCTTCGAGCGCTTCGTCGACCATCATCTGATCCGATTCGTTTTCCATCGAATGTCTCCCATGCTTCGAATGCAATCGCGTGACCCGCAGGCGCCGGTCGAAATCAATTGATGTGGGCAATCGTCCCCTGGATCGTCACGCCCGATCCGTCGAGCGTGATCGAGCCGCCACCGGTCGCCAGAACGATCCTCGTCGCGTTGACGTTGACGGTGCAGCTACTCTTGCCGTTGTCGATGTTGACCGTCGGCGCCTGAAGATTTGCCGTCGATTTGCCGGAAAGATTGAGATCGTTCTCGCCGTAAATCGTCACGCCAGGTGCGTAGCCCGCAATGTTGACGCCCTTGCCGTATCCGGCGATGGCCACACCGCCACCCTGGCCGCTGATCCCGACACCGGTATCGCCTCCGGTTCCGCCGATGGAGACGCCGACGTTGTCCTTGTTGATCGACACGCCACTCTTTCCTGAACCCATGTCGATGTATTGGCCGGCCGCCAATGAAGCGACTTTGTTGACGTCCACGGAATGGTTTCCAGCATTGACCTTGGTCGCATACGACCCGGTGCCGACGACATGCGTGCTGTCGCCCTTCACGAAAACGTCATGCGTGCCGGTTATCACCGCGAGGCTGTGATTGCCTTTCGCGACGGTATGCGAACTGTCGCCCTCGACGGACACGCTGCGGTTCCCACCCACCCCATGCGTCTCATCCACCCCGATCTGTGCGACCCGGCTCTTGCCGATATTCACCGTCTCGTTCTGCCCCACACTCCTCTGCCGGTTGTTCTTCACCTGCATCGTTTCGTCGTTCCCGACCGTATGCGTGTGGTTGTTCCCGACAGACAGCGAATGATCGAGCTCCGTCTCCGCATCGAAATTCCGTTCCGCGTGCATCCAGAGTTGCTCGGCGCCCTTCTTGTCCTCGAACCGGAACGCATTGGCGTGGTCAGTCGTTCCGCCCGGTGAAGATCTGGACAGCAGCCCGCTCTGCGTCGCACTCCCCGGCAGCCCCCACGGCGGCATCTTCTCGCCGTTGAAAACTCGCCCGGTGACGATCGGCTCATCCGGATCGCCATTCAGAAAATCCACGACGACCTCATCGCCCACCCGTGGAATCTGCACGCCCCCGAACCCACCACCAGCCCAGGGACTCGACACCCGTACCCAGCACGACGAATCCTGATTGCTCTGCCCGTACCGATCCCAGCGGAATTGCAGCTTCACGCGTCCATACTGATCGGTCCAGATTTCCTCCCCCGGCGGCCCGACCACAGTGGCCGTCTGCGGCCCGTTGGTGCGCGGCCGCGGCGTCTCGCGCGGCGACCGGTAAGGCAGGCTCGACGGCTGCACGAGCATCATCGTCTGATGCACGACGGCCTCCGCGCCCTGATCGCTCGCATACGCGTTCTCCTGAAACCGGTACTGGCACCGCACGATCAGGTACTCGCGGTTCTGGTCTGCGCGCGGGCAGTGTTCCAGCGTGAACAGATAACCGGGCGCGACACCGCGCACATCGGTATCGGCACGCGCCCGCTCATGTTCGGCCTGCTGTTCCTCGAGCCGCACGCGGCTGTAATGCGCACCGGGCGCATCGTCGCGATACCCACCCGGCCACTCGAACGACGCAAAACTGTCGTGATCGTGCCCACGCGGATCGACCTTCTGCGACGAAAGATCCGCGCGCGGCTTCGTATAGTCGTAGTCGGTGGTCTGGTGCCGCCCGACGCTCACCTCCTGCGCGGGCAGCCAGCCGTCGATGTGCTCCTCGTCGGCGATCGCGGTGCGGTCGCGCGCGATGTACGGAATCGTCTCGTAACCGGGCAGCGCGGTGTGCGACGACATCGCGTCGCCGAGCATCAGCGTGTGCGTGTCCTCCGCATGCCGGAACCAGAAGTAGATCCCCTCGAACTCCATCAGCCGCGACACGAACGCGGCATCGGTCTCGTTGTACTGCACGCAGTAGTCGCGTGGCGCATACGACTCGGCGAGGTGGTTCTCGATCGGAAAGCCGTACGTGGACAGCACTTCCTGCACGATCTCGGGCACGGTCTTGTTCTGGAAGATCCGGCAATCGGAGCGGCGCGTCGCGAGCCACAGCCACGGGCGCACGATCAGCTCGTAGCCGTAGTACCGTTCGGCTCGCCGTCCGGCGAGCGATGCGCGCGCAACGATGCCGTTCAGGTAGCGCGTCGACAGGTCCTGCTGCTCGATCCGGACCGTCACGGGCTTGCCGAGCATGTCCTTCAGCGACAGGCTGTGGCTGTCGGCAAGCGCCTCGATCCGGAATTCGAACAGGCGGCCGAGTTCGTCGCTGCCGTCGAGCGTATGGAATTTGAGGGCATCGCCGTGCGGGCTGTCGAGTGTGAATACGCGATTCACGTCGTTTCCTCCTCGTCGAACCGGTACGTGAATTCGCCGTCGGCCGCGCTCAACTCGATCGACGCGAGCGCGCGCCCTTCGAGCGTGGCCTGCAGGATCGCGCGGCCGATGCGTGGCATCACGGTATGCGTGAGAATCGCGTCGACCATCCGGCCACCGGATTCGATCGTCCGGCAGCGCTCGACGACCAGCGCGGTCGCCGCGTCGGTGCAGTGCAGCCGGATGCCGTGATGCGCGTCGATCCGCTGCTCGATCCGCCGCAACTGCAATGCGACGATCCGCGCGAGCGTCGCGTCGGTGAGCGGGTAGTACGGTACGACGGTCAGCCGGCCGAGCAGCGCGGCGGGAAACACGTCGAGCAGCGGCGCGCGCAGCGCATCGGCGAGCGTCTGCGTGTCCGGCAGGCGCTCGGGATCGCGGCATAGCTGCATCACGCGATCGGCGCCGACGTTCGACGTCAGCAGGATCACCGTATGCCGGAAATCGATGTCGCGCCCTTCGCCGTCCTCCATCCAGCCCTTGTCGAATACCTGGAAGAAGATCTCGTGCACGTCGCGGTGCGCCTTCTCGATCTCGTCGAGCAGCACGACGCTGTACGGGCGGCGGCGCACGGCCTCGGTGAGCACCCCGCCCTGGCCGTAGCCGACATAGCCGGGCGGCGCGCCTTTCAGCGTCGACACGGTATGCGCCTCCTGGAACTCGCTCATGTTGATCGTGATTGCGTTGTGTTCGCCGCCGTACAGCGTGTCGGCCAGTGCGAGCGCGGTCTCGGTCTTGCCGACACCCGACGGGCCGCACAGCAGGAACACGCCATGCGGCTTCTTCGGATCGTCCAGCTTCGCGCGTGCGGTCTGGATGCGCTCGGCGATCAGTTCGACCGCGTGCTTCTGGCCGACGACGCGCTCGCCGAGCGTATCGGCGAGCCTCAGCACGGCCTGCGTTTCGTCGCGCACCATCCGGCCGAGCGGAATGCCGGTCCAGTCGGCCACGACGGCGGCCACCGCATGCGTGTCGACGGCGGGCAGCACGAGCGGCGCGTCGCCCTGCAGGTCGGTCAGCGCCTGCTGTGCGGCCGAGAGACGGCTCTGTGCCGCGGTACGCGCGTCGGCGTCGAGCGCACGCGACGGATCGTCGTCGAGCAGCAGCGCGCGGGCGTCGACGATCGCCGTCAACGCGTCGCGTTCGGTTTGCCAGCGCGTGTCGAGCCGGTCGAGTTCGGTCTGGGCAGCGGCGATGTCGTGATCGATCGCCTCGCGCCGGGCCGTATCGCCGGTGCCGAGCGTGCATTCGCGCCCGATCCGTTCCTGTTCGACACGCAGGCTGTCGATCCGGCGGCGCGCATCTTCGATCGGCGCGGGCACCGCGTGCTGGCTGACGGCGACGCGCGCGCAGGCCGTATCGAGCAGGCTGATCGCCTTGTCGGGCAACTGGCGGGCGGGAATGTAGCGGTGCGACAGCGTGACGGCGGCCTGCAACGCGTCGTCGAGCACCAGCACGCGATGGTGGGCCTCGAGTTTCCCGGCCAGGCCACGCAGCATCGTCAGCGCAGCCGCTTCTTCGGGTTCGTGCACGTGCACGAGCTGGAAGCGCCGCGTCAGCGCGGGATCCTTCTCGATGTACTGCTTGTACTCGGACCATGTGGTCGCACCGATCGTGCGCAGCAGCCCGCGCGCGAGCGCGGGCTTCAACAGGTTCGCGGCGTCGCCGGTGCCGGCGGCCCCGCCCGCGCCGACGAGCGTGTGGACTTCATCGATGAACAGGATCGAGGGCCGCTCGGACGACATCGCTTCGTCGATCACGCCGCGCAGCCGGCTCTCGAACTCGCCCTTCACGCTCGCGCCGGCCTGCAGCAGCCCGATGTCGAGCAGGTACAGCGCGACGTCGCGCAGCGATGGCGGCACGTCGCCGGCGGCGATTCGCAGCGCGAAGCCTTCCGCGACGGCGGTCTTGCCGACGCCGGCCTCGCCGACCAGCAGCGGGTTGTTCTGCCGGCGCCGCAGCAGGATGTCGACGATCTGGCGAATCTCCGGATCGCGCCCGATCACGGGATCGATTTCGCCGGCCCGCGCGCGGGCGGTCAGGTCGACCGCGAAGCGCGCAAGCGCCGAGCCGTCGGCGGCGGCGGTCGTGCCGCGCATCGCAGCGTCGCCGCCCGGCGCAGCCTGCCCGGCCGGTGGTGCCTCCGGCGAGCCTTCGACGATCGATTCGAGTGCGTCGGCGAGCACGTCCGGCACGATGCGCTCGAATTCGCGCGTGATCGCCAGCAGCACGTTACGCAATTGCGGCGTCTTCAGGATCGCGAGCAGCAGCACCGCGCCGCGAATACGCGTCGCGTCGTACTTCAGCGTCGCATAGACCCATGCGCGCTCGACCGCATCATCGATATGCACGGATAGATCGGACACCGAGCCCGCGCCGCGCGGCAGCTTGTCGAGCGCGGCAACGAGCCCGCGGTCGAGCGCGGCGTCGTCGATCGCGAAGTGGCGCAGTACGCGCTGCAGGTCGCCGTCGGGCCGCTGCAGCATCTGCTTGAGCCAGTGTGCAAGTTCGACATACGGATTGCCGCGCAGCCGGCAGAAGCCGGTCGCCTGCTCGAGCGTCTCGTAGAGGAACGGATTCAGTTTTCCGAACAGGTTGGCGCGGCCGATATCGGACATGACGGTTCCCGTTTAGGCGGTTTCGCGATGAAGGGGGGCGCCGCCGCGCCGCACGTCGTAGCGGACGACGAGGTCGCGCGCGGGGCCCGGTTCGAGCCGCTGTCCGAGCCACGCGGTGCGGCCGATGCCCTGCGGCGCGCCGAGCGCGATCGCCGGCACCGCGTCGGCCGCAAGTTCGAGTTGCACGTCCCAGTCGAACTCGATGCCGACGTATTCGCGCACCCATTGCGCAAGCTGCCGGGCATGCGGGCCGCCCGGCAGGAAACGGCGGTACGCGTCGAGCGACAGCGGGCCGAGCACGATCCGGAAGCGCGACTGCGCATCGCGCACCGCGATGCCGAGTGCGACGGCGCCGACCCGCAACGTCGGCCGCGTCGCGCGGATCGTGCAGCGTTGCGAGCGTTCGATCGCGACCCACTGCGGCACGTGCTCGACGACGCGGGCCTCGACACCGAAGTGCCGGCGCAGGATCTGCACGAGGCCCTCCGGGTTGCGCGTGTGCCGCACCAGATGGCCCGCATGGAAATAGCGTGCGTGCGGCGCGAGCGCGTCGGTGTCGGCGTTGGCTTGCGAGGCCGGTTTGTCGCCGTGTGCTGCTCGCCCGATCAGGCTCGCGACATAGCCATCGAACCGTGCACGTTCCGGGCGATCGAGGCTCACCGTCGGCTGCGCGTCGGCCCACGCGCGGTAGAACAGCAGGATCAGCCGGTGATGGAACAGGTCGGCGAACGCGGCGAACGTCGGGTCGTCGTGCTGTGCCGCGCGTTCGTGCGCGTATTCGGTCAGGTGTGTCGGCAGCGGCCCGTTCGGCCCGAACACCCCGAACCCGTGGATCGCGATGCGCGGCGGCGTGCCACTGCTCTCGTCGCTCACGCCGGCCAGCATCGATGCCGCGAACGCGAGCGACGGCTGCTGCCCGAGCCGCACCGGTTCGTCACGCGGCCGCGCGGCATGGCCAAGCGGCGCGCGGCCGGGCGACAGCGCGTCGAGCCAGCGCAGCGCCTGGAACAGGTCGTAACCATGCGGCGCGGCACGCAGGCGTGCCCACCACGCGTCGCGGCGTGCGGCTTCGGCGGCCGGGGCGGCGCCCGGTGACCTATCGCGCTTCATATCGCGGGCCGCCTGCCGATGCGCGCCGGCCAGCGCGCGAGCGTGCCGCGCTGCGCGCTGGTCAGCACGCATTCGGCGAACGCGTTGATCGACACGTGGCGCGCGAAGAACTGTTCGAGCACCGCGCCGAGCAGGAACGGACTGTCGCCGGAAAACGCATGGTCGTCGACCGTCACGTCGACCTGCACGCCGCGCCCGAACATCAGCGGCCCGGCCGTCGGCAGCCGGCGGAACACCGGCGAGAACGCCACGCGCAGTACGCCATCGATCTGCCGGCGCATCGCGGCATCGGCCGGGTCGGCATGCAGGCCGAGCAGTTCGCGCAGCGCATGCGCGCCCTCGTCGTCGTCGAGATCGGTCAGCGTGTGGCGGGCCAGCCCGAGATGGCGGATCAGCCGCCACGCGGTTTGCGCATCGGCGATCGGCGGGCGCGGCCGCGACGGGCCACGGATCGCGACGATGCTTTCGACCGGGGCCGACACGCGCAGCGTGAACGTGTTCGCGTCGCCGGGTGCCTGCAGCAGCACGAGATCGCGGTTCGTGCACAGCGTGTCGGCCGCCAGGTAACGCATCGTCTCGTCGTACGGTGCGCACTGGCTGTCGACCAGCGACACGTAGGTCTCGCTGCCGACGTAGCCGGTGCGCGTGCCGCTCGCGCGTGCCTGCGTGGAGACCAGCCGCGGCTCGCGCCGCACCGTGTAGTACGCGCCGTGGTTGCCGTCGTCACTGGCGATCGACGCGTGAAACGGCCGGAATTCGCGCGACTGGCCGTCGTCGCGCTGCTCGCTCGCGAGCCGCTGCACCGCATAGACCTCGTAGTCGAGCGGCCGGCTGCGATCAACGACGACATGGTGCTCACGCGCGCCGGGCTGCAGCGGAATGCGATCGGCGCGGCGCGCGAACAGGTTCACGGCCGGCGTGCAGTTCAGCGCGAGGTGTTTCGCGCTGACGGCCGCTTCGAGCGCCGCGTCGTGGCGGTCGAACAGCACGGTCAGTTCGAACTCGTCGCCGGTCGCGCGCGCGAGCGCGGCACGCAGCCCGCCGATGCTGAAGAACAGGAAGCGCGCCGGAAACGCGAAATACTCGCGCAGCAGCCGGTAGCCGTGGAAGCTGCGGCCGTCGTCGGGCAGGATCGCCTGCGCGGGATCGAAACCCTCGTGGACGATCGCGTCGGCGTCGAGCGTATGCAACCAGCGCGGCGGCTGCGCCGGATCGTGGCACACGACGCCAAGCGCATGCGCGGCGATCAGTTCGAGCAGGTGCAACGCGTCGCGCTCGGGGCCGGCGAGATGGAACGTCAGCCGGTCGAGCGGCAACTGGGAGAGTTTGGCGCCGCCGCGCGCTTTCAGCCGGATGCGCAGCGCACCGCGCACGTCCTGCCGTGCGGCGAAGGCGCCACGCGGCAGCCACGACGGCGCGCCGGTGACGGTCGCATCGGTCAGTTCGAGCGGCCACAACGTCAGGTCATGCGCGGTGCGGAATTCACAGGCGGTCTGCTCGGACGCGGCCGGACGCGCGCGCAGCGCGGTGCCGGCCGGCAGCCGCCAGCCTTGCGCGAGGCTGCCTTCGTTCAGCATCGGCGCGAACCGCACGATCGCCATCGACGGCAGCGGTGCGATATAGCCCGGATACACGGCATCGAGCAGCGCCTGCGTGAAGCGCGGAAACTCGGCGTCCATCTTGAGCTGCACGCGCGCGGTAAGGAAGCTGAAGCCTTCGAGCAGCCGCTCGACGTACGGGTCGGGCGGCCCCGATTCATTGAGCCGCAGCCGCGCGGCCACTTTCGGGAACTGCTGCGCGAATTCGCCGCCCAGCTCGCGCAGGTACGCGAGTTCGCGGTTGTAGTAGTCGAGCAGGCGCGTATCCATCGCGTCAGGCCCCCGCCACGGATTGCAGCGACATCGCGCCCGTCTCGAGATCGAGGTCGGAGCGCAGCACGAATTCGAGCGGATGCGGGATCGACCACAGCGTGCCGTGAATCTCGAACAGCAACACGTTGTGGCGCCGTTCGCCAGCCCGGCCGCCGGCCGCGTCGATCACGCTGCGCACTTCGACGCTGTCGGGCGCGATGCGCGGCTCGAAACGGAGGATCGCGTCGCGGATCGACGCCTCGACCGACATGCGCTCGACGCCCGACATCGGCTTGCCGACGAGCGGCCGCATCCCGTAGTTGAGCACCGACGCCTGCGCGTGCGCGAACGCCAACCAGTCGACGAAACCGTCCTCGGCGTTGCGCGTGTTGAGCAGCCACGCGAGATCGCGCAGCACGGCCGCGCGCAGGCGGTCGGTGCCGATCCACAGTGCGCCGGGCGCTTCGGTCGCGTGCTGCGGCGCATCGTCGGTGAGCCGGTCGAGCAATGCGGGCTGGAGCCGGTCGCGCAGGCTGCCCTCCCGGCCGTCGCGGGTTCGCGGGTCGTCCATGGTCATCTCCGCGCCGTCACATCTCGGTGTTTTCCTTGATGTTCCAGCCGACGGTCACCTCCGCGCCCTTGCCGCCGTTGTCGTTCTGCTGCCAGTACTGCTTCTTCACCTTCGCGGCCTGGAAACCGTAGTGCATCATCAGCCGATCGGCGACGTCGCCCGGATCGATGCCCGCGACCTGCGCGGACGTGACGAGCACCTCCTGCAGCGTCACGCGCATGAACTCGACCTGCGTGCCGCCCGTCTTGCACGCGGAGATCTCGACCGACGACAGATGCTTGCCGTTCGCGCAGTTCTTGATGATCGCGGGCGCGCCCTTGTCCATGTACGCGGCGACGACGAGATCGTTGAAGCTCGCCTTGCCCGCATTGCCGCCGCTGCCGCTCGCCATCGCGCCCGGCTGGCTCGCGCCCCACGTGAACGACTGGATGTCGGTCCAGCCCTTGTGCTGTGCGTCCGCCGATTCGCCGGTCACGCCGTCCACCTTCATAAACATTGCCACGCCCATTGCCGTCTCCGTTTCAGTGCGATGTCAGGATGAATGCCGCGTTGAATGCCGATCGTTGCTTGCGCCGCCGCTCACTCGTTGGCCGCCTTCGCGGTCGGCAGCCGCGAGATGAGCCGCAGCGACACCGTGAGCCCTTCGAGCTGGTAATGCGGCCGCAGGAAGAATTTCGACGTGTAGTAGCCGGGGTTGTCCTCGACCTCGTCGACCACCACCTGCGCGGCCGCGAGCGGTTTGCGCGCCTTGGTTTCCTGCGACGAGTTGATGGGGTCGCCGTCGACGTAGTTCATGATCCAGTCGTTCAGCCAGCGCTCCATGTCGTCGCGTTCGCGGAACGAGCCGATCTTGTCGCGCACGATGCACTTCAGGTAATGCGCGAAGCGGCAGCACGCGAACAGGTACGGCAGGCGGCCGGACAGCCGCGCGTTCGCGGTCGCGTCGGGATCGTGGTATTCGGCCGGCTGGTACAGCGACTGCGCGCCGATGAACGCCGCGAAATCCGAGTTCTTCCGGTGCACGAACGGCATGAAGCCGTTCTTCGCGAGCTCGGCTTCGCGGCGGTCGCTGATCGCGATTTCCGTCGGGCATTTCTGGTCGACGCCGCCGTCGTCGGTCGGGAACGTGTGGCTCGGCAGCCCCTCGACCGCCCCACCCGATTCGACGCCGCGGATCGACGAACACCAGCCGAACTGCTTGAACGAGCGGTTGATGTTCGCGGCCATTGCGTACGCCGAGTTCGCCCACGTGTAGCGGTCGTGGTTCGCGGCATCGGTGTCTTCCTCGAAGTCGAATTCGTCGACCGGATTGGTGCGCGCACCGTACGGCAGCCGCGCGAGAAAGCGCGGCATCGCGAGGCCGATGTAGCGCGAATCCTCCGACTGCCGCAGGCTGCGCCATGCCGCGTATTCGGTGTTCTGGAAGATCTTCGTCAGGTCGCGCGGGTTCGACAGCTCCTGCCACGAATCCATCTGCATCAGCTCCGGCGACGCGCCGGCGATGAACGGCGCGTGCGCGGCCGCCGCGATCTTCGACAACTCGCCGAGCATCTCGACGTCGGGCGGGCTGTGGTTGAAATGGAAGTCGCCGACCAGGCAGCCGAACGGTTCGCCGCCGAACTGCCCGTACTCCTCTTCGTAGATCTTGCGGAACAGCGGACTCTGGTCCCACGCGACGCCCTTGTAGCGCTTCAGCATCCGCGCGACTTCGTTGCGCGACGCCGGCAGCGCCTTGATCTTCAGCAGCTCGTCGGTCTCGGTGTGCGTGACGAGGTAATGCAGCCCGCGCCACGCGCCTTCGAGCGTCTGGAACTCGTTGTGATGCAGGATCTGGTTGATCTGCTCGGACAGCTTGCGGTCGATCTCCGCGATGATCTGCTTCACGCTGCCGTATGCATCGGTCGTCATGCCGACCGTATGTTCGAGCGCCTGCTGCGCGAGCGTGCGCACCGCGCGCTCGACCGACTCGCGCGCCTCGGCCGTCTTCGGCTTGAACTCCTTCTGCAGCAGCGCGGCGAATTCGTCGTGCGCGACGGCTGGTTGCGCGGTATCGCGTGTGTCCGCGCGGGATTGGACGGGATCATTCATCGCGGGCCTCCGGTTGGGTCGCGTCGCCGCCCTGTGCAGGGGCATGCGGTTCGCGCACGAGCGTCTTCAGCAGGTCGGGATCGTTGATCGCGCGCTCGATCAGCTGTTCGGCGCCGTGCTTGCCGTCCATGTACGACAGCAGGTTCGACAGCTCGGTGCGCGCCTCCAGCAGCCGTCGCAGCGCGTCGACGTTGCGCGCGATCGCGGCCGGCGAGAAATCGTCGATCTGCTCGAACGTCATGTCGACGTTGAGCATCCCTTCGCCCGTCAGCGTGTTCGGCACCTGGAACGCGACGCGCGGCGCGACCGACTTCATCCGCTCGTCGAAGTTGTCGACGTCGATCTCGAGGAACTTGCGCTCCGGCAAGTCCGGCAGCGGCTCGGCACGCTTGCCCGCCAGATCCGAAATCACGCCCATCACGAACGGCAACTGCACCTTGCGTTCGGCGCCGTAGGTCTCGACGTCGTACTCGATCTGCACGCGCGGCGCCCGATTGCGCGCAATGAACTTCTGTCCGCTGCCTGCCGCCTTGGTTCTGTCCGTCATCGTCCACTCCTTCACATCGATCAGGTTGCGCAGTCCGTCGGCGTCGCCCGCATGGCGGCGCCTTTCGTTCGTTTCATTCGCTCCGCTCGCCGCTCAGCAGATCCAGTTTCGGCAGGCTCTCCGGCGCGAGATCGCGGATGATTTCGTAGAAGTCGAGCGCGAGCAGCCGCTGCGCGCGACGCAGCAGCAACGGCGCCGGATGGCTCGGCTCGTGCTGCTCGAAATAGCGGCACATCTTGTCGAGACCGATCCGCACGTCGTCGCGGCTCGTGACTTCGGCGTCGCGCCACGCGTGGGCGTTCGGCATCGCCGCCGCTGCGGTTGCTGCGGGGCCGGCCGGTGAGGCGTCGCCGGGTGCGGCCTGCTGCATGTCGGGCGAGACCGGTTGCGGCTCGGGCAGCGGCACTTCGCGCACGATCCGCCGCAGCGCCTTCTCCGCATCGCCTTCGTCTGGCACCCATTCGCGGCCCAGCCTGTCCGTCACGCACACGCGGATCGCATCCAGCGCGTGCAGTACCACGCGCGCCGCGTCGAGCGGGGTCGTGCCGTCGCTGCGCGCGGTGGACAGCAGCGCAGCCAGCAGGCTTTCGCGGCTGCCGGCCACGGAGCTGCCGGCGTCGTCGCGGCCGTCGAGCAGCCGTTCGGCGTCGCGCACGCTCGGCCCGCCGTCGAACAACGGCTGGCGGCGCGCCGCACGTGCGCAATCGTGCGCGCCGGCTACCTCGGCGAGCGCGTTCATCCGCAGTGTCGGGTCCGGTTCGCCGTCCGCGTCGAGCCGCGGATGCAGGTCGTCCCAGCGGCGCTCGAGCAGGTTCGCGACGAGCGCGAGCGCGTCCGCGTAGCCGTGAATGCCGTGCTGCTCGGTCCAGCTTCGTGCGAGACAGGCGATGACGCGCAGATCCTTCGTGCGCGCGGACAGCGCCAGCGCGAGCCGCTCGACCGCGCGCCAGTCGGGCGCTTCGGCCGGGATCACGGTGTCGCCGTATTGCTGCTCGGCACGCGGCGTCGCACGCTCCTGCAGTTGCAGGAACTCGGCGTCGTATTCGAGGTTCATGCCGCACGGCGCATCGGGCGCGACATCCGCGAGCAGTTGGCCGATCACGTCGGCGCGCGGTGTCGCCGGCATGCCGGGTGGCATCGTGGACAATGCGGCGGCGGCCAGCGCCGCCTGGCTGACGTCATTCGAATGCATAGTCGATGTTGACCGGTTTGCTGCCGAAGTCGATCGCCACGGTGCGGTGCAACGGCGGCAGCGAGCCGTTGCGGATCTCGATCACGTAGACGCCCGGCGTCAGCGATACCGAACGCAGCGGCGGGCTAGCGCCGCGCCGCGCGCCGTTCACGTAGATGTCGCCCCACGGCCGCACGTTGAATCGCACCTGCACGGTTTCCTGCGCCTTCTGCGGACGCGGCTGTTGCTCGGCGGGCAGCACGTTCGCGGCGGCGATGGCCGTCTGGTTTTCAGGCGGCTTCGGCGCCGAGGATGCCGAAGCCACCGGTGGTACGGCGGCTGCCGACGGCGGCACGTTGACGACGCGCTCCGACGCGTCGAGGCTGCCGGCGGGCGCGATGGCGGAACGGGAACCGGCCGTCGCCGCCGGGGCCGGGTTCGTCACGGTGGTCGCAACCTGCGGCGCGGGCGCGGCTTCAACGGCAGGCGTGCTGGCAGGCTCGGCGGCGATGGGGGGCGGCGGAACTTGCGCGGACGATCCGGCCGGCAGGCTGGACGGCGGCACGACGGTCGGTGTCGGCCCCTGTTGGGCCAGTGTGGCGGCCGGCGCGCTCGCAGGCGGAGACGTGCCGGCCAGCGGCTGGCTCGCAACGGGCGCGGGCTCGTCGGCGACGCGGGCAGGACGCGACAGATAGGTTGCGGCGAGGCCGACGGCGATCAGCGCGACGAGCGCGCTACCGACGTAGACCGGCAGGCGGCGGTGGCGCGATCCGGCGGTGGCTTGACCGCGTTGGGCACCGGGCGGCACGGATGCACCGCCTGATGACGAAGCCGATGCGGCGGGATACGGTGCGCCGGCAGTCGCGTGCGCGTTCGCATTCCCGGAACTTGCTGCACTGCGCGTACCGATGTCCGTGTCGGGATTTGCGGATCGCGTACCGGCTTCGTCGCGGGTGTCGGTTCGTGCAGCGGGCGGTGCTTTCGCGCGTTCGGCGTTTCCGTTCGGTGCGTCGGATTCAATCGGCTTTTCAACCGGGTTGACCGCCGGCTGAGGCCCAGACGATGCGGACGCTGCGAGCGTGCCGGCGGTCGCAGTCGTGGCGCCTTGCGCGGCCGCCTGGCGCGTTGAACGCGCATCGGTCTCCGGCTTGGCAGCGGACACGGCAGACGATGCGGATGCCGTGTCGGTGGCCCTGGACACCTGATCCTCACCGGCGGGCGTTGACGGCCGCCGATCCTGCGCAGCGTTGCCCGAAGCGGTCGCGCCCGCGCCGATCGAAGCCGCAGCGGCAGCCGACGTCGTGCCGGACGCAGCAGAAGCTTCACCCTTCCCTTCCCCGCTCCTGCCAGCTTCAGTCACAGGCGGCACGGCCGTCGCACCATACCCGCCACCCGCCCCGAAATCCCGCAACCCGAGTTCCGCCGCGAACGCCGCGACCGATTCCGGTCGATCCGGAATCCGCAACTGCAGCGCATGATCGACGGCCGCGAGAAACGCCGGGCTGTACACCTCGCCGGCCGGCAGTTCGCGCGATGCGAGCGGCCGGTACGTGTCCTTGATGCTGCGCACGACCGCCGCGGGCGGCAGCTCGCCGGTGATCATCGCGTGCATCACCGCGCCGAGCGCATAGAGATCGGTCCACGGCCCCTGGCTGAACGCGGGGTCGTCGGTGTACTGCTCGATCGGCGCGTAGCCGGGCTTGATCATCATCGCGCCGTCGTCGACCAGATCGCCGATCCGTTTGCGCGCCGCGCCGAAGTCGAGCAGGATCGCGCTGCCGTTCGGGCGGATCAGCACGTTGTCGAGCGCGACGTCGCGATGGAAGCACTGCGCGCGGTGCAGCGTGTCGAGCGCGCCGAGCAGCGCGCCGACGATATTGCGCAACTGCGTCTCGCTGATCCGCATCCCGCCGTCGAGCAGCTGCTTGAGCGTGCGCCCTTCGTAGAACGGCATCACCATGTATGCGGTGCCGTGGCTTTCCCAGAAATGCAGGACCTTGACGAGCCCCGGATGATCGAATTGCGCGAGCAGGCGCGCTTCGTTGAGGAACGCGCCGCGCCCGGCGTCGAACGCCTGCGCGAACCGCTCGGAGCGCAGCGACACCGTATAGTCGCCGCCGCGCGTGGCCAGCATCGACGGCATGTATTCCTTGATCGCGACCGCGCGCCGCAACGTGCGGTCGAATGCGCGATAGACGATCCCGAAGCCGCCGATGCCCAGCACCTCGTCGAGCTGCAGTTCGCCCAGGCGATGGCCGAGCGGCAGCGGCCGCACCGTGAATTCGGATGCGTCGCCGCGTGTCGCCGTGTCGTGCTCGTTGTCTCTCGATCCAGCGTCCTTCATCTCCACCACCTCTCGAAACCGCGTCCTGTCCGCCCGCCGCGCCCGGCGGCCCGCCCTCCTGCGGCCGGGCCGCTAACTGCCGCCGAACAGCGTCAGGAACAGCGCGTTGTCGGGCGTGCCCGTATGCGCATGCGTGCGCAGCGGCGATCCGTCCGCGCGGTTGGTCCACCAGAAACTGGTGCCGCCGTGCGGATCGAAGTAACCGGACAGCCCCGGCCACGCAGCCGGGGCCGGCCGTTCCGGCGGCGGCGCCGGCATGCCGTCGACGATGTCCGCGTACGTGTCGTCGCCCTGTGTGAGCCGCACGCGTTCGAGCATCTGCTCGAGATCGCCCGGCGCGCGTGCATGGCGGATCGCGTCGAGCAGCGCCTGGCCGACCTGCCAGTAGAACGTGTCGGCGGCATCCGGCAGCCCGTTCCAGTAATCGGCCGCGCGCATCGGCAGCGTGACGATCACCGGGTAGTAACGCCCCACGCGGTCGCAGCTCGGCGCGAGGCAGCCCGGCTGCACGCACGACGCGCCGGCGCCCGCCGGAATCAGGAAATTCCAGACCGGCGCGACCGTGTAGTGGCGCTCGATCTCGTCCGCGCCGCGCTGCCGCATCGCGGCCATCCCCTGCTGGAGCCAACGCTCCCACCACAGCGCGAGCGCATGCGGCAGACGGCTGTTCACGAAGTCGCCGGCGCCGGGAATCTTCCCGTACCAGGCCGGCGCATCGCCGTCGGTACGCGTGAACGGCGGGGTCGAGCTCATGGCTTCGGAGGGCATGTAAAGGACTCCATCTGGGGCAGCCTGAACGGGTTGCGGACACTGCCCGCATTCACTTGCAGCACGATCGGTTTGCCGTCGACCGTGAAGCGCGCAATCATCTGGTCGGAACCGCGCCCGGCCGACACGGCCGCGCGGTCGAACAGCCGGTGCAGTGCCCACGGCCCGTCGGTCGAAAAACCGTCGGTCGCACCGGCCTGCCCCGATACCTGCAGCCGCACCTGATTGCTGCCGCGCGGGCCCGGCCAGTCCACCGCGCTCTGCACCAGCGGGCCGTGCGCGTAGCGGACGATCTGCCCGTCGACGTCGAGCACCATCTCCGTGATCGACGGATCCATTTCGAGCGGCTGGATCTGCACCTTCAGTTGCGCGGTGCGCGCACCGCCGCCGAAATAGACGTCGCGGATCACCGCCGCCTTCTCGAACGATGCAAGCATCGCGGCGGCCGACGGATCGGCGTCCGCATTGCGGTTCGCGAAGCGCCACGGATGCGACGTCGTATCGACGATCGACTGCAGGTTCTTCTGGAAGAAGTCGTCCATCAGCCCGCCGGGCGCGAACATCTGCGCGAAATCCGCCGGCGCGACGTCGCGCGACGCGCCGCGCGCGAACGGATAGCGGCCCGCGATCGCCTGCCGGCAGAAGTCGCCCACGTTCGCGCCGGCCCGCGTCGCGACGCTGCGCTGCTCGACGGTTGCGACACTGCCGTTCGCGACGTTCGACAGGTCGTCGAGCACTTCGCGGAACGGCGTCGGCAGGCGGCCGGCCTGCGCGCGCAGCTTGGCGGGCGCGTCGGACGGCGGCGGTTGCGCGCCGCTCCTCAGCGCGTCGTCGGTGGCCGTCAGGTACGTGTACAGCGCGTCGATCGACTTCAACACCTCGTTGAACGCCTGGGCCTGGTCGCCGCTGCCCGGCGCGAACGCGCGCAGCCCGGCGAAGTGGCTGTCGACGATCTGTTCGGCGCTCGCGGGCGCCGCCGCGGATGCGCTCGCATTGCTGCCCTGGCCCGCGAAGATCTGCGACAGCGAACTGCGCGCCTCGTCAACCTTGTCCTGCGCGCGCGCCGCGAGATTGCGTGCCCCGCCCGGCGCATCGCCGAGCGCCGTGTCGCGCGCGAGCGCAACCATCAGCCGTGTGAGCGGCGAATCGGCGGACGACAGCGCACGCGCCACCTGGATGCTCTGCGCGAGCGTCGCGGTGCGTTGCAGTTTGATGTCGGCGAGATAGTCGTCCCAGATCTTCAGGTAGTCGTTCAGGTACAGCTGGCGGATATCGCGGGCCCATGCGGCTGCGTCGTTCGGCCCCGGAATCTCGGAGAGACCGAGGTTCAGCACCCACACTTCCTCGCGTCCGTACGCGTCGACCTCGCCGGCCAGGCGCGGCGCGAACACGTTGCGATAGCCGTTGCGCGTATAGAAGCCCGGCACGCCTTCCGATAGCGGCTTGCCGCTCTGACGGCGGAACACCAGCGACGCGTCGGGGCCGACTGCCCGCGCGACGCTGAAGTCGAACGCGGAGGTGGCCGGCCGCAGCGTGAGCGTGAGTTGCCGGTACAGCCGCTGCGAGAACGGCACCTGCCGCAGCCGGTCACGCACGTCGGCCACGAGCCGCTCGTTCATCGGATACGGCGACACCGCGACGCGTCCGCCGAACAGCGCGGCGAGATGCGCACGCAGCGCGGAGCGTTCGGCCGGCGAGAAATCGGGCGGCAGCGCGCGTTCCATTTCGAGGTCGACGACGGCCTGCACGAACGCAGGATCGTAGTGCGCGCTGTCGTACAGCATCAGGTACGCCTTCAGCGCCGCATACGCGTATTCGGTCTCGTCGGGCCGTGCGTCGCGCAACGCGGCTTCCATCCGGCTCGCGGCGATCGGCAGCAGCACGTCTTCGAGCGCGCGCCGGTACACGGCATCGACGGCTTCGTCGATCTTCTCGCCCTGGAACAGCCCCCACCGATACGCGAGCGGCGGATGCTGCAGGTCGACGCCGCCCGCATTCGCGAGGCCGCCGAGCGCGTCGAGCACGGGCAGCAGACGGGCGACGTCGGCCGCATCGGAGAATTTCGCCCCGGCGATCTGCGCATCGACCGCCGGCACGCGCGCGGCGATCTGGTCGAGATACGCGCGATTGTTCGAATAGCTGCGCAGCCACGCGACCAGCACGGCCACGCACACCAGCGCGAGCAGCACGTAGCCGGCGATCCGCAGCACGCGCCGCTTCTGATGCCAGCGCAGATCGCTGCCGGCGAGCGCGGCTTCGCGGAAGATGTGCTCCTGCAGCAGCGACTTCAGGAAGAAGCTGCGCCCGGTCGAGCCGACCTGCGCGACCGGCGGCACGCCCTCGATCTTCAGGAAGCGCTTGATGCCGCTCATCACGCGATCGAACGCGGTGCCCTCCTGCGTGCCGCTCGTCAGGTAGACGCCGCGCAACATCGGCATCGGCTCGTAGCTCGACACGGAAAACACCTCGGCGACGAACTGGCCGAGCATGTCCTGCAGGTCGGCGATCTGCTGCGGCAGCAGGTACGTCATCTCGCGCTGTCGGGCGTCGGTCTGCGCGGCAAGCAGTTCGGGCAGCCCGTCATTCAGTCGCTGGTGCAGCAGCCGGTATTCGCGGTCGAATGCCGCGCGCAGGTCGAAACCCGGCGCCTCGCTTTGCGCGAGCGGGAACGTGAAACCCCACACCTGCGCGCATTCCGTGCGGCCGTAGCTGCTGAAATACTCGGCGAAGCCCGCGAGCAGGTCGGCCTTCGTCACGAGCAGGTACACGGGAAAACGGATGCCGAGCTGCGCGCGCAGTTCGAGCAGCCGCTTGCGAAGCACCATCGCGTGCTGCGTGCGTTCGGCCTCCGACGCGCCGAGCAGGTCGGCCACGCTGATCGTCAGCATCGCACCGTTCAGCGGCTGGCGCGTGCGGTATTTCTTCAACAGGTCGACGAAGCCTTTCCACTCGGCCTCGTCGAGCGCGCGGTTGCCCTCGTGCGTCGTATAGCGGCCGGCCGTGTCGATCAGCACCGCGTCGTTCGTGAACCACCAGTCGCAATGCCGGGTGCCGCCTACGCCGCGAATCGCCGCGCGGCCGAACTGCTCGGCGAGCGGAAAACTGAGCCCGGAATTCACGAGCGCGGTGGTCTTGCCCGAGCCCGGTGCGCCGATGAACACGTACCACGGCAACTGATACAGATACTGGCGCGACATCCGGTCGAACCACTGCGACAGGCCCTTGCGCGCTGTGTCGGCCTGGCCGAAGCGGACTTTCTTCAGCAGCGTCGCGGCTTCGTCGAAGCGGCTGCGCAACTCGTCGAGCTGCGCTTTGGCCGGATCGTCGGCGGTGGCCGGCCCCGGCGCGGCTTCGCGCAGCTGGTTCAGCAACTGCGCGTTGAGGCGGCCGGCACGCCAGCCACGCCACGCGACCCGTGCGCCCCACGCGAGGAACAGCACCGCGATCGTCAGCCCGCGCGCCCAGCCGCTTTCGAGCGGCCGGACCTCGGCGAACGAGAACAGCGGGCCGGCGAGCCAGATGAAGCATGCGAGCACGACGAGACCGGCGAAAGTCCAGATTTCCCGCGACGGCAACGGCCGGACGAAACGCGCGACAGCCTGGTTCATGTCAGTGGGCTCCCTGCGTGGCGCTCGCGCCGACGGCGGCAGTGCCGGGCGCCGGCAGCAGCGTGATCTCGACGCGCCGGTTCAGCGCGCGGTTCGCCGGCGAATCGTTCGGTGCGACCGGGTCGAGCGTGCCACGCCCTTCCGCCGCGAGCCGCTCCGGATGGTCGAGCCGCGCGGCGATCATGCCGCGCACGGCTTCCGCGCGTTCGCGCGACAGGTCCCAGTTCGACGCGAAGCGCGCGGTATGCACGGGCGTGTCGTCGGTATAGCCGGTCACGCGCACGTTGCCGGGCACCTTGTTCAGCGCATCGGCCACGCGCGCGAGCACCGGCACGTAGCGGTCGATCACCGACGTCGAGCCGGACTTGAACAACCCGTCGCCGCGCAACACGATCACGCTGCGATCGGCGTCGTCGCGCACCGACACGAGGCCAGCCGCGATTTCCGGTTCCAGGAACTTCGCGATGCGCGGCGCCGGCGCCGGACGCGGCGGCGCCTGCGCGGGCTGCAGCTTCGGCACGTGCAGCGCGTCGATCGACGCGAACAGCCGATCCGAATGCCCGGCGAGCGCGATCCGCAGCCCGACGAACACGCCGAAGCCGATCAGCAGCGCCAGCGCCACGCATACCCACAGCGGCACGACGAAACGGCGTGCGACATCGCGCGTGACGACGTCGCGCCAGTGCGGCGACAGCGCCGGTTCGAATTCGCCGCGCACCGAGCGGATCGTCAGCGCGAGTTGGTGGCGTAGCGCGTCGAGCTGCGCATGACCGTTGTCGAGCACGCGATAGCGGCCCTCGAAGCCGAGCGCGAGACAGAAATACAGCAGCTCGAGCAGGTCGAGATGCTGGCGCGGCTGCTGCGACAGGCGTTCGAGCAGGTGGAAGAACTTCTCGCCGCCCCAGGTCTCGTTGTGGAACGACACGAGCAGGCTGTGCGACGACCACACGCTGCCGCCCCACGGCGTCAGCGCGGCCGCTTCGTCGAGCGCCGTGCACAGGCAGTAGCGCGCGCCGATGATCGCTTCCGACGGCACGCCGGCTTCCTGCGCACGTGCCTCGAACTGCCGGATCTCGACGACCAGGTGCTCGCGCAGCCACGCCGGATTCGGGTGATGGACGGTCGAACGGATCTGCGGCACCAGGTTCAGCAACGGATTCGCCGCCGCGACGAGCGGGTTCGTGCCGCTCGCGGCCCAGCGTCCCGGGCGCGGCTGCGTCGCGGTCGGGCCGGCCGTGCCCGCCGCGGACGGATGCACGCCGCCCGGATTCGGCGGCACGAATCCGCCTGCGCCGGGGGAGATCGAATCGGAGGAGGAATTCATCGCGTCGCCCCGCCCTTACCCGCGTATCGCCCAGAACTCCATCGAGAGTCCAGGGAATTCGCCGGCGAAATGAAAAGCGAGACCGCCGGAGCGCGCCAGCTGCTTCCACAGGTCGCTGCCCTTGTCGATCTCGAAGTACGTATGACCTGCGTGATACGGGATCTGCCGCGGCGCGACCGGCAACTGGCGCATCGTGATGCCCGGCAACTGTAGCTGCACGAGATCGCGGATCCGCTCGACCGGCCCGAGCTTCGCCTGGGCGGGAAAACGCGTGCGCAGGCTGTCGGCCGGCACGTCCGCGCGCACCGCGAGCACGAAGCCGGCCGTGTCGCGCAGCGCCGGGTCGGCCAGCATCGCGACGCGGATGCCGTTGCCCGCATCGCGCAGCTCGATCTGAATCGCGTTTTGTTCGAGCACCGTCGACAGCGACCGGCGCAGCTCGGTCATCAGTTCCGCGAAGCTCGTGCGCAGGTCGTCGTGCACATAGACCGCGAGCGACTGCGGGCGCCGGCCGGCCGCCGTGAATGTGCTGAGGTCGCACGCGAGCTTCAGCCAGTCGCAGAACAGCGCCTCCGGATGCGTCGACACGTGCTGCTGCGCGTGCCAGGTCAGTGCGAGATAGCGGTTCACGAGCTGCAGCAGCAGGAAATCCGCGACTTCCGACACGCCGCCGCGGCCGGGCTCCGACAACCGTGCCGCGAGCGCTTCGCTGCGTTGCGTGAGCAGCCCGTGCAGCTCGCGTGCATAGGCCAGCAGCACGGCGTCGTGCTGCGCGACGAGGCGCGGCGGAATGTAGCCGTCGTCGACGAGCAGCCGCGCGTCGGTGCGCCGCTCGACGATCCGCGCGACGCCGAGCGCGTGCCAGTCGCCGGTCAACTCGGCTTCGAGCATCAGCCGCACGTTCAAGCGGCCCGTCTGCAGCAGCGCGGGGCCGAGCGCGACCGCGTTCGCGTCGGCCACTTCGTATTCGCGCACGACGTAGCGCGCGACATCCACGCTGCCATTTGAGAGAAGGAGAGATATTTCCCAGGGGGACGAAAGATAAGTGGGAACAACCGGGATGATACGGGAAGAGTCCGGAA
>NZ_CABVQC010000038.1 GCF_902499175.1 Burkholderia aenigmatica | reverse complement strand
GAATCCGCGTTTTACCCCCGGTTCTGCTGGCGCCATTACGCCGCCCATCCCCGGCTCCTTTACGCCGCCCCGCGACATGGTGTCGAGCCGACCGTGTTTGGGCAGGCGTTGCTCAAGCGTGGCACGGCGATCTTCGACGAGTTGCGGCGTGGCGCCGTCGATATGGCATTTCTGGCGGATCCCGACGCCGGCGAGCTCAGCATCGGGTGCGTGGAGACGATCACTGCGGGGCTGGCCGCGGCGATCATCGAGGAGATGTCGGAACAGCATCCGCGCCTGACCTTCTCTGTTGCATCGGGCGATGCGCCGGTGCTGCAGGCCCACTTCCTGCGCGAGCGGATCTGTGAGCTAGTGGTTGCGAGACCGTTCGCCGCCGCTCCCGAACCGGACATGAACGGCGAGCCGCTGTTTCACGAGCAGATGAGAATCGTCGTGTCGAATCGCAGTGCGTGGGCCGCGAAGCGGCGCCGACTCGTTCTCGCCGATCTCGTCGACGCCCCCTGGATCCTGTCGCCGAACGAGATCGGGCAGCACTCGCCGATCGTCGAAGCATTCCGCGCGATCGATGCGGAGCCGCCCGTCGTCCGCGTACTGACCGGGTCGTTGAACCTGCGTCGCACGCTTCTTCGTACCGGTCGTTTCGTGACTGTGATGCCGCACTCGCTGCTGCGCTTCGGCCCTGATCAGGAGTGGATCAAGGTACTGCCGATCGAGCTACCGACCTGGACTGTCCCGACGATGCTGATCACGCTGAGGAATCGCACACTGAGCCCCGTTGCGGAGCGGTTCGCCGAGCATGCACGCACGTTGGCTAGATCTCTCGCCGCGGGGTGATCGCTGCCATTGCGGCGGGCGACTCCCTGTACCTGTAACCTTGCGGACTCTTCCGTTCGATCGGGTGAACGACAAACATAGCGGATACCACATTCGCGGGCGCGATGCGCCGAGCGACAGAAAGGAATGGCAAGCCGCCTCACGAACTCACGGGTCTGCGCGTCCGCAAAGGTCGAAGATCTGTCCTCAAAACGACGGCACGGAATGACCGTTCCACTCCGATAACTTCCCTTGGAACAGAGACTGCTCGACCGGCTGTAACGAGTCGGAACCCGTCGATCCTCGAAAGGTAAGCGCAGGTCGCGGCATAGGTTTGCGCGCTGATCCCTGTCATATAAAGCGCAGGTACTGCTGCATCATTGGGGTGATGGGTGCAGGTGCTGCGGTGGGTTGGGTGCTCATGAGACCGGGAAAAGTTGCTTTGGCTGCCCGAGTTTACCAGCGGCTTCGGCGTTCACGCGCGAAGTTCGCCGTTTGGCCAGGTGCGAGTGATGGTGAGCGGCAGTCAAGCGTTTCCAAACTCTCGCGACGGCTAGACGACGAACAAGCAACCACAAAATATCAGAGACGGACCATTAGTACATACCTTCGCCAGGCTTGCACCAGGGCAAAGGTATTGACTGCATCATAAACGTCACTCCGCGCGTGTCGACGGTCGGATTCTGCGCATGACTAAAATCTACGAAACGGTATTGATTTGGAGGTGGTAGATCGTCGCTGGCTCCCAGTCCAAACTGACGGCAGTGAGGCGTCTCGACACGAATGAACCCGTACTCGCCGTCCGGGCCATTCATATGCCTAGATAGGTCCTTTGATAACCCGATGAGAGTCGCAGCGTTCTGTGCCTGCGCTGTCGAAACGACCGACAAGCCTGTAAATGCAACCAGAATGAGTAGTGACTTCACAAGTTGCCCAGTTGGTTTTTCGCGACGACGCATGATTGTGACACGTTCGATGCCGTGCCCTTTTCGGCTAACGACAGATTCTGAAAAGGGTGAGCGTAGGTCTTGGCGTAGCTTTGCGGGCTGATCCTTGTCAGGCAAGGCGCAGGTACTGCTGCATCATCAGCGTGCGCTACGCGGGACCTGGCAGTGGGTCAGTGGGTGTGGAAGCCGTCACGGGTGCCGCTGTCGAGTTGAGTCGGCCGGCTCAACTGAGCCGATAGGCCTTGCCAGGCGTCACTTCCGCCGGCAGCGGCTCGCGGTTCAGTTCGAGCAGCGTGCGCTCGATCTGGCGCGTCATTGCATCGAGGGCGAGATGGTTCGGCCCGTCGCCGAACGGTTCGGCGATCGCATGCGCGATCGCGTCGAGCGCGATCAGCGTATAGGCGACGAACACGGTGACGAACGGCGTCGCCGCGCCGATCGAATCGACGAGACCGAACGGCAACAGCACGCAGTACGCATAGATGGTCCGGTGCAGCAGCACATCGTATGAAAACGGGATCGGCGTCGACGCGATGCGCTCGCAGCCGCTCACCATCGCGACCAGATCGTCGAGGCGCGCGTCAAGCATCCACAGGCGCGTGTCGGAGAGGGTGCCCGTATCGGCGCGTGCGGCGAACGCTTCGCGCAGTGTGTGCACGATGACGACCGGGCGGAACCGCGAAGCGGCGACGCGCGCATAGCTGGCATCGTCGAGCAGCCCGCGCAGGTCCGCGGCCGGATCGGTGCCGCGCAGTTGATGTTTGAGCGCATAGACGTACGCGACGACCTTCCGCACGAACGCGCGTCGCGACGCATCGTCACGGTCGATCGCGCCGTAGCAGAGCGCCTGCGACACCAGCGTGCGCGTGGCGGTCAGTACGCCGCCCCACAGCTGCCGGCCTTCGCGGTAGCGTTCGTAGCTCGCGTTGTTGCGAAACCCCGCGAAAATCGCGAGCGTGAGGCCGATCAGCGTGAACGGCGTCGGGTTCAGCGGTACCTTCTCGCCGAGCACGCGGCCGCCACCCCAGACCGCGACGAGGCTGATCGCGAGCGTCAGCACGAGCTGCGGCAGGATGGTCGGCAGCACCGAGCCGTTCCAGACCAGCAGCATCCGCAGCCAGTGCTCGCGCGGACGAACGATCATCGCCGTGCTCCGTCAGGCGGCGATCGAGGCCGGCGCGGCCGCGCGATGCAGCAGCACCGGAATCGACTTCGACGTCGGCGTGTTGCAGATGTCGCCGACGCTGTCGAGCGGCACGAGCGGGTTCGTTTCCGGGTAGTACGCGCCGATGCAGCCGCGCGGGATGTCGTACTCGACCAGCAGGAAGCCGTCCGCGCGCCGCTCGATGCCGTCGTGCCACACGGTTTCCATGTCGACCCAGTCGCCGGCCTTCAGGCCGAGCATCGCGAGATCGTCGCGGTTCGCGAACACCACGCGGCGCTGGCCGAACACGCCGCGATAACGGTCGTCGAGCCCGTAGACGGTCGTGTTGTACTGGTCGTGCGAGCGCGTCGTCATCAGCGTCATCAGCCGTTCGCCGTGCTGCGCGCGGGCACGCTGGATCGGCGTGTCGGCCGGCAGCGCGTGCGCGATGAAGTTCGCCTTGCCCGTCGGCGTCAGCCATTCGCGGTCGCGCGACGCGACGCGCAGGTGGAAGCCGCCCGGCCGCGCGATGCGCGTGTTGTAGTCGTAGAAGCCGTCGAGCGTCGCCTCGATCGCATCGCGGATCTTCGCGTAGTCGTCCTTGTAGGCCAGCCAGTCGATCTTGCCGCTGCCGAACAGCGCGTGACCCATGTGCGCGACGATCGCCGGTTCCGACATCAGGTTCGGCGACGCCGGCTTGTTCATCCCGTACGACACGTGGACCATGCTCATCGAATCCTCGACCGTCACGCCTTGCGCGACGTTGTCCTGCAGGTCGATCTCGGTGCGGCCGAGCGTCGGCAGGATCAGCGCGTCGCGGCCGTGGATCAGGTGGCTGCGGTTCAGCTTCGTCGTGATGTGCACGGAGAGGTCGCAGCGGCGCATGCCTTCCCACGTGCGCGGCGTGTCGGGCGTCGCCATCGCGAAGTTGCCGCCGAGGCCGATCAGCACCTTCACGTGGCCTTCGAGCATGCCTTCGATCGTCTCGACGACGTCGTAGCCGTGGTGGCGCGGCGGTTCGAAGTCGAACACGTGGCCGAGCCGGTCGAGGAAGGCCTGCGACGGCTTTTCCTCGATGCCGACCGTGCGGTTGCCCTGCACGTTCGAGTGGCCGCGCACCGGGCACAGGCCGGCGCCGGGGCGGCCGATGTTGCCGCGCATCAGCATCAGGTTGGTCAGCATCTGCACGGTCGCGACCGAATGCTTGTGCTGCGTGATGCCCATGCCCCACGTCGCGATCACGCGCTCGCTGCGCGCATAGAGTTGCGCGAGGCTGTCGATCTGCTCGTACGGCACGCCGCTTTCGGCCGTCAGCGCCGACCAGCTTTCGCGGCGCAGATCGTCGGCGAACGCGTCGAAGCCGGCCGTGTGTTCATCGATGAACGCGGTGTCGAGCACGCGCGGCGCACCGGCGGCACGCGCGGCATCGTCAAATTCGAGCACGCGTTTCGCGATGCCCTTGATCAGCGCGAAATCGCCGCCGATCGTCGGCTGGATGAACGTCGATGCGATCTTCGTGCCCGACATCGTCAGCATTTCCAGCGGGCTTTGCGGATCGGCAAAGCGTTCGAGACCACGCTCCTTCAGGGGGTTGATCGACACGATCGTCGCGCCGCGCTTCGCGCACTCGCGCAGCTCGCCCATCATCCGCGGATGGTTGGTCGCCGGGTTCTGGCCGAAGATCAGCAGCGTGTTCGCGTGTTCGAAATCGTCGAGCGTGACGGTGCCCTTGCCGACGCCGACCGACGCCGGCAGCCCGCGGCTCGTCGCCTCGTGGCACATGTTCGAGCAGTCCGGGAAGTTGTTCGTGCCGTACAGCCTCACCAGCAACTGGTACAGGAACGCCGCTTCGTTGCTCGCGCGGCCGGACGTGTAGAACGCGGCCTGGTTCGGGTCGGGCAGGGCGCGCAGGTGGCGCGCGATCAGCTCGAATGCGTCGTCCCACGCAATCGGCACGTAACGGTCGGTCTGCGCGTCGTACACCATCGGGTCGGTGAGCCGGCCGTGCTGTTCGAGTTCGAAGTCGGACTGTTCGAGCAGCTCGGTGACCGTATGCGCGGCGAAGAACTCGGGCGTCACGCGCTTGCTGGTCGCTTCGGCGGCCACCGCCTTCACGCCGTTCTCGCAGAATTCGAACGTCGATGCGTGCTGGCGGTCGGGCCATGCGCAGCCCGGGCAGTCGAAGCCGTCCGGCTGGTTCTGGCGCAGCAGCGTGCGGTAGTTGCCGCCGGCGACCTTTTCCTTGATCAGGTTGATCGTGACGGCTTTCAGCGCCCCCCAGCCGGCGGCCGGGTGGGTGTACGGTTCGATGCGCGCGGTGGCGGATTTCTTTTTCATGATGCTGCGTGGGTCGGGGTCGATGCGTGCAGAGTACGCGCGGCGCCCCGGCCGCTGTGTGTACACCTGTTCACTTCAAAAAAGAGTACAGTTGCGCCAACTCGCACAGTGCGGATCGCAACTGTGTTGTTGAATGGTTTTTGAAAGGGAAGCGGGTGAAGCGCTACGAACAACTGGCCGACGAACTCCACGCACAGATCGAGCGTGGCGTGTACCGGCCCGGCGAGCGGATTCCGTCGGTGCGGCAGGCGAGCCGGCAGCAGCAGCTCAGCGTCACGACCGTGCTGCGCGCGTATCTCGTGCTGGAAAGCCGCGGGCTGATCGAGAGCCGGCCGCAGTCCGGCTATTTCGTGCGTGCGCGGGCCCCGGCGCCGGCCGAGGCCGAGCTGCATGCGTCGGCGCCGGCGGCCGAGCCGTCGGCGGTGGACGTGAGCCGGCTCGTGCTGTCGACGCTGCGCTCGATCGCGCGTGACGATGCGGTGCCGCTCGGCTCGCCGTACCCCGACGCGTCGCAGTTTCCGGTACAGAAGCTCGCGCGCTACGCGCAGACGATCGGGCGGCGCCGCACGCGCTGGGGCGTGATCGACGACCTGCCGCCCGGCAACCAGGAACTGATCCGCCAGATCGCGCGACGCTATGCGGAGCGCGGGATTCCGGTCGAACCGGACGAGATCGTGATGACGATCGGCGCGACCGAGGCGATCAACCTGTGCCTGCAGGCGGTGGCGCGGCCCGGCGACACGATCGCCGTCGAATCGCCGACGTTCTACGCGATGCTGCACGCGATCGAACGCATGGGCATGCGTGCGCTCGAGGTCGCGACGCATCCGGTCGACGGCATCGATCTCGACGCGCTCGAACGGTTGCTCGAACGCGAGCGGATCGCCGCATGCATGGTGATGCCGAACTTCCAGAATCCGCTCGGCTTCCAGATGCCGGATGCGCGCAAGCGCGCGCTCGTCGAACTCCTCGCGAAGCACGGCGTGCCGGCGATCGAGAGCGACGTGTATCACGAGCTGCACTACGGCGAAGCGACGCCGAGCGCGCTGAAGTCGTTCGACCGCGACGGGCTCGTGCTGCATTGCGCGTCGTTCACGAAGAGCCTGTCACCGCGCTACCGGATCGGCTGGGCGATGCCGGGCCGCTACCGCGACCAGGTCGAGAAGCTGAAATTCCTGAACACGCTGGCCACGCCCGCGATCGAGCAGCTCGCGATCGCCGAATACCTGAAATACGACGGCTACGATTTCCACCTGCGGCGCATGCGCAAGCAGTACGCGCAACAGGCGAGCCTGATGAGCGCGATGGTGCGGCGTTTCTTTCCGGAAGGCACGCGGCTGTCGCAGCCGCAGGGCGGGTACGTGCTGTGGGTCGAGCTGCCGCCGCAGGTCGATGCGATGAAGCTGTATGCGCTGGCGCTCGCGCAGCGGATCACGGTGGGGCCCGGGCACATGTTCTCGGCGAGCAGCGATTACCGGCATTTCATCCGGCTCAACTACAGCTATCCGTGGTCGCGGCAGATCGAGGATGCGTTGAAGGTGCTCGGGCGGCTCGCGTCGGAGTGCGCGGCGCGGTGAGCGTAGGCGGCCGCGCGGCGAGCGGCGGCCGATGACCGGCCGCCGTCGCGCGCGTCAACCCGCGTGCGGCGCCCGTTGCCCGGCTTGCGCGGCGCCGGCCATCTGCCGCATGTCGAAGCCCGACGGGTGCTGGTACACGCGCAGCCCGAACTCCGGCAGCACCGCGATCAGGTGATCGAACAGGTCGGACTGGATGGCCTCGTAGTCGACCCAGGTCGTCGTGTCGGTGAAGCAGTACAGTTCGAGCGGAATGCCTTCGGCCGTGAGCGGCAGTTGTCGTGCCATGCAGGTCATGTCGCGGCGGATGCGCGGATGGCCTTTCAGGTAGTTCGCGACATACGCGCGGAACGTGCCGAGGTTCGTCAACTGGCGACGGTTCGCCGGGCAGTCGCCGGCCGCGCCGAGCGTGCCGTTCCATTGCTCGATCGCGTCAACCTTGTCCTCGAGATAGTCCTTCAGCAGCGTCAGGCGTTCGAGCCGTTCGATCTCGTCATTGGACAGAAAGCGCACGCTGGTCGCGTCGACGAACAGCGCGCGCTTGATGCGGCGTCCGCCCGCTTCGGTCATCCCGCGCCAGTTCTGGTAGCTCTCGGTGATCAGTTTCCACGTCGGCACCGTGATGATCGTGTGGTCGAAGTTCGCGACCTTGACGGTGTTCAGCGTGATGTCGATCACGGTGCCGTCCGCGCCGGCCGACGGCATCGTGATCCAGTCGCCGATCCGCAGCATGTCGTTCGACGACAGCTGCACGCCCGCGACGAGGCCGAGCAGCGTGTCCTTGAAGATCAGCATCAGCACCGCCGACATCGCGCCGATGCCCGACAGCAGCAGGCCGATCTGCTTGCCGGTCGCATCGCCGATCACGACCAGCGCGGCCGTGATGAACATCACGAGCTTGACGAGCTGCATCGCGCCTTTCAGCGACAGGTGCGGCTGGTCGCGCTGATCGCGCTGGTACGTGCGATGCGTGTGTTCGAGTGCGGACAGCGTCGCGCTGACGGTCATCGTCACGAGGAACACGATCAGCGCGAACAGCACCTTGTCGGCGGCCTGCGCGGCCGTCTCGGGAATGCCGGGCACCGCGCCGAGCCCGAGCTTGATCACGACGAACGGGACGATGCGGTTCAGCCACTTGAATGCGCCGAACTCGAACAGCGCGTCGTCGACGCGCGTGGCGGAAAGCCGCGCGAGCCGCGCGACCACGCGGAACAGCAGGAAATGGACGGCGGCGGTGATTGCGCCGGCGGCGGCGAGCAGGATGAGGAGGCCGACGAGCGGCGCAAACCAGGGTTCGTTCAGGGTCATAGGGGCAAACGGGGGCCTTCTTGTGCGTTGAATCGGCGCCGCGGCGCGGCGCGCGCCCCGTGAAGGGCACATGAAAGGGACCGTGATTGTGCCATCGGGTTCCGTGCACGTCGCCGTGAATGCAGGGTGTACGGCTCCCGAACCTCCTCACCATTGCGCAGGTCTCCTCTGTAATCGGGTGAGGGCCGGTAATGAAAAAGCGTCACCGCAAGCCGGCGTACGTGCGTGTTGCTGGGTCCGTTGCACGCAGGCCCGGAATCGGTGCGACGCCGCTATCCCGGGCCTTCGCGCTTCAATGCGCGTGAACGGCGATCCATGCAATCATGCAGGCGTCGCATGGATTGTCGGTGCGCCGTTCGTCCTTTTGTGCGGCCCATCCGCAGACGGTGAGCACCGTGCGCGGCCTTCGCGCACTTGCCATGCGATGCCCGCACGGGGCACGATGCGCGAACGACTTCGCGAACCACGCCACCCCATACTCACGCATTTCACGCATGCAAGATTCCAACGAAAGCCGCCCGTCAGGCGTGCGGCTGCTGAAAGGCATCCTCCCGATCCGCCGCGGCGGGGCCATCCGCGATGTATTCGCGGGCATGTCGCTCGCGTCGATGGACATCCCGCAGGTGCTCGGCTATGCGCGCATCGCCGGCATGCCGGCCGTCACGGGCCTCTACACGGTGTTCCTGCCGCTCGTCGCGTTCGCGTGCTTCGGCGCGTCGCGGCATCTGGTCGTGGCGGCCGATTCCGCGACCGCGACGATCTTCGCGAGCCGGCTGTCGTCGATGGCGCCGGCCGGCAGTGCCGAGTATGTGGCACTGGCCGGCATGGTCGCGCTGCTCACCGCCGCGATGCTGCTGCTCGCGCGCATCTTCAAGCTCGGCTTTCTCGCCGATTTCCTGTCGCGTACGGTGCTGGTCGGCTTTCTCGCCGGGGTCGGCGTGCAGGTGTCGATCGCGATGCTCGGCGACATGTTCGGGCTGGCGGTGCCGTATCCGGCGTCGCGCAGCCTCGCGCAACTCGACTACGTCGTCACGCATCTCGTCCACACGAACCGGCCGACGTTCGCGCTCGCGGCGCTCGTCGTCGTCGCGATTCTCGTGTGCAAGCGGTTCGTGCCGCGCGTGCCGATGCCGATGATCGCAGTCGCGGGCAGCATCGCGGCAAGCTACACGTTCGGATTCGCCGCGCATGGCATCGCGGTACTCGGGCCGGTCGCGGGCGGGTTGCCGCCGTTGCGCTGGCCGTCCGTCACGTGGCAGCAGTTCCTCGACCTCGTGCCGGTCGCCGCGTCGTGCTTCGTGATGATCATTGCGCAGAGCGCGGCCGCCGCGCGCGTGTTCGCGCAACAGTACGACGAGGAGGTCGATACCAACGCCGACATCCTCGGCCTCGCGGCCGCGAACGCGGCTGCGGCGGTGGGCGGCGCATTCGTCGTCAACGGCAGTCCGACGCAGACGGCGATGGCCGACGGCGCGGGCGTGCGCAGCCAGATCGGGCATCTGGCGTTTGCCGCCGTGGTGGCGGTGGTGCTGCTGTTTTTCAGCACGTTTCTGCAGTATCTGCCGCATGCGGTGCTGGCCGGCATCGTGTTCACGATCGCGCTCGGGCTGATCAACGTGCGCAGCCTCGCCGCGATCCGCAAGGAGAGCCCAGGCGAGTTCACGCTCGCGCTGGTGACGGCGCTCGCCGTCGTGACGGTCGGCGTCGAGCACGGCATCCTGCTGGCCGTGGCGCTGTCGCTGATGCGGCACGTGCGCCACAGCTACCAGCCGCACACGATGGTGCTCGAACCTGTCGAAGGCAACGGGCGGTGGCAGCCGGTGCCCGCGCGGCGCGGCGCGATGACGGCGCCCGGGCTGATCGTCTACCGGTTCGGCTCCGACCTGTTCTTCGCGAACGATCATCTGTTCACTGCCGAAGTGACCGAGCTCGTCGAGGCGGCGCCGGTGCCGACGCGTTGGTTCGTCGTCGATGCGGGCGCGATCACAGACGTCGACTATTCGGCCGCGCGGACGCTGACCGACCTCATCAAGATGCTGCAGGCACGCGGGATCGGCGTGCTGTTCGGGCGGGTCAACCGCTACCTGCGCGCGGACATGGATCGTCACCGGATCACGGAGATCGTCGGCGCGTCATGCATTTTCCCGACGCTGCACCAGGCGCTCGAGGCCGCCGGCACGACGCCGGCGCCGCAGGAACCGGGCGTCGTGTAGCGGGAACAGGCCCTAGGCCGCCGCCCGCACGCGCGCGAAACCGTTGCGCAGGTGGCGGGCGAGTTCCGTCGCGGCCGGCGTGCGCTGGCCGCGCGGCAGATGCAGGTTGATCGCGAAGTTCGGCAGCGCGGGCAGGCCGCTGTCGGCCGGCAGGATGTCGAGGTCGGCCGGCACGGTCGACGCGAGCCAGGCGGTCACGGCGAGGTCGGAGCGGACGGTCGCGGCCGTCGCGTCGATGCTGCCGTTCTCGAACACGGTGCGCCACGCGCGATCGCAGCCACGCAGCGCGTCGAGCACCGTCGGACGGAACGCGCAGGTCTGCGCGACCATCGACACGGGCAGCGGCGTATTCCGGTACGCGGTGCCGCCTTTCGCGCCGACCCAGACCAGGCGGTCGACGGCGATGCACTCGCCGCGCGACGGCCCGGCCGGCGCCTCGATCAGCGCGACGTCGAGTTCGCCCTGTGCGAGGCCCCGGCGCAGCTCCGGCGACGCCGCGCACACGAGCGTGAGCGCGACCTGCGGATGCGCCTGCGCATAGCCTTTCAGGATCGGTGCGAGACAGCTGCCGACGAGATCCTGCGGCGCGCCGACGCGCACGGTGCCTTCGACCGCACCGGCCGTCATGTCGGTCAGCAGCGCATCGTGCGCGGCGAGCAGCCGGCGCGCCTGCCCAAGCAGCCGCTCGCCGTCCGCCGTGAGCAGCAGGTTGCGGTGCTCGCGGACGAACAGCGGGCCGGACAGCGTTTCGAGCCGTGCGACCTGCTGGCTGATCGCGCCTTGCGTCAGGTGCAGCGCGCGGCTGGCCGCCGTCATGCTGCGATGTTCGGCGACCGTGACGAAGGCGCGCAGCAGCGCGATGTCGAGATTGCGTACCATGCGACGCATTATGAACGCTAATGGAAGACATAAAAAGCTTTCGCTGTCGTAATGCGAAGACCGCGGGTAAAACGGGGCTTCGACGAC
The DNA here is from genome assembly GCF_902499175.1 of Burkholderia aenigmatica. Lineage (GTDB taxonomy): Bacteria > Pseudomonadota > Gammaproteobacteria > Burkholderiales > Burkholderiaceae > Burkholderia > Burkholderia aenigmatica. Next base: position 73,985 of record NZ_CABVQC010000038.1, on the reverse strand, counting down.
GACAACCGGGAGCTTCCGTGCCGTTCCGCGACTACCTGCCGCTGATGTTGTTCGTGATCGTATCCACCGTGACGCCGGGCGGCGCGACGACGCTCGCGACCGCCTCGGGCGCGCATTTCGGCTATCGGCGTTCGCTGCCGCTGATGGCGGGCATTGCGGTCGGACTGGCGTCGATGGCCGCCGCCGCTGCGGCCGGGCTCGGCGGTGTGCTGCTGGCGCTGCCCGCGTTGCAACTCGCGATGAAGGCGGTCGGTTCGGTGTATCTCGTGTGGCTGGCCGTGCGCATCGGGCGCGGCGGCAAACCGCGGCTCGATGCCGCGGTGCACCGGCCGCAGGGGTTCGTCAGCGGCGTCTGGATGCTCTGGCACAACCCGAAAGGCTGGGCAATGACGCTCGGCGCGGCCGCGTCGTTTGCCGCGCTCGCGTCCGGCCCGGCACGGCTCGGCGTCTTGCTCGGGCTGGCGTTCGGCGTGGCAGCGATGGCGTCGCTGTCGCTCTGGTGCTTCGCCGGGCTGTTGTTTGCGCGCGTGTTGCGCACGGAGCGGCAGTGGCACTGGCTGAATGCCGGGCTCGGTGTGCTGCTCGTGGTGTCGATCGTGCCGATGTGGCTGCCGTAGCGACGCTACGCACGCTGCGCGGCACAGCGTGACGTAGCGTCTGCGTTCAGCGCGATCCGGCGCGCGCGGTCTCGCCAGGTTGCCCGCCCGCACCGGCCGACCACAGCGGCAGCCGTAGCGTGGTGACGAAGCTCGCCGCGTGCAGCACGCAAAGCAGGCCGAACGCCCACGCATATGCGTTCGCCTGCGTGCCGCCGCTCGCCACTGATTCGGCTTGCAGCCGCCACGCGAGGAACAGCGTGCAGACGGTCGTGAACGTCGGGCCGCCGAGACGCTGCACGATATTGAGTGAGGTCGTCGCCATCGGCAGGTTGCGGCGCTCGACCGACGCATACGCGGCGGAGATCGACGGCGCGCCGATCGCGCTCTGGCCCATGCCGCGCAGAAACAGCGCCGGCACGAGCAGGGTCGGATCGTAGCCGGTCAGCGCGAGAAACACGAACGGCAGCGTCGCGAACAGCGCGAGCAGGGCACCTGCGGCGGCGAGGCGGCGCACGCCGAACCGGCTCGTCAGCGCACCCATCGATGGATACGTGACGAGCATGCCGAGGCCCATCGGTGCGAGCAGCCAGCCCATTTCTCCGGGTGTGCGGCCGCATGCCTGGATCAGGAACACCGGAATCAGCATCTGGCCCGCAAACAGCGCACCGTTCGACAGGAACTGCGTCGATGCGGCCGCGCCGAACACCTTGCCGCGAAACAGCGCAAGGTCGATCAGCGCGCGGTCGCCCTTGCGCGTTTCGACCCGCAGGAACGCCACGAGCAACAGCGCAGCCGCGACGATCGCCGCGATCCCGAGTGCTTCGTTGATCCGCTCGATGCCGTACAGAAACAGCACGAGCCCCGGCGACAGCAGCGCGAGGCCGACCCAGTCGAGTTCTCGCGGCTGCGTGTCGTCGCGGTCGCCGGGCAGGAACCGCACGGCCAGCGCGAGCGCCAGGACGCCGACGGGCAGGTTCACGAGAAACAGCCAGCGCCACGACATGTGCTGCAGGATCGCGCCGGCGACGACCGGGCCGAGGATCGGCGCGAGCAGCACCGGCACGGCCGCGTAGCCGATCACGCGCGCCATCTGCTGGCCGGCGACGCGCGCGATCATCATCTGCGCCATGGGCGCGAGCAGCCCGCCGCTCACACCTTGCAGCACGCGGAAGGCGATCAGCGACGGCGCGGACCACGCGAGCCCGCACAGCGCCGACGAGAGCGTGAACGCCGAGAAGCACCACAGGTACAGCGCCTTTGCGCCGATCCGGTCGACGAGCCAGCCGTTCAGCGGCAGCACCAGCGTGAGCGCGAGCAGATAGCCGCTCGTGACCCACTGGATCGTCGCGAGGCTCGCGTGCAGGTCGGTCGCGAGGCTCGACAGCGATACGTTGACGATCGTCGCGTCGAGCTGCGACAGCAGCGAGCCGAGCACCGCGACCGCGCTGACCTTCCAGATCGACGGATCGGGCCGGCCGGTCGCGTCGTCCTGCGCCGGCCGCGTGCGCGGGTCGCTCACGCGCCGCGCCGGTCGAGCAGCGCGACGATGTCCTGCGTCGTGCCCGTCTCGCCGAGACGAGGGAACAGGCGTTCGACGCTGTTCACGTGCGCATCCGCGTTGAGGTCGGTCATCGCGTCGACGGCGAGCGTCACGTTGTAGCCGAGTTCGTGCGCCTGACGGGCGGTCGATTCGACGCCGATGCTCGTCGCGACGCCGGTCAGTACGATCTGCGTGACGCCGGCGGCCTTCAGGTGCGCATCGAGGTCGGTGCCGGTGAAGGCGCCCCAGGTCTTTTTCGTCACGAGGTGGTCGCCCGGCTGGCGGTTCAGTTCAGGCACGAGCTCGGCCCAGTCGGCGGGAAGGGCGTCCAGGCGCACCTGCTGCTGCGTGCGGCCCGGTGCGCCGCCCGCGACGTTGACGAGCACGACCGGCAGGCCGCGGCTGCGGAATGCGTCGAGCAGTTCGCGGGTGTGCGCGATCACCGGTTCGACCGGGTGCGCGGTGGGGAGGGCGACGATGCCTTTCTGCAGGTCGATGACGACGAGTGCGGTGTGCGTGTCGAGACGGGTTGCGCTCATGATGGGACTCCGTGAAAGAGACGAAGAAAGCCGTGCGCGCGGATGCGGTGGAGCGCGCGGGCCGGATTCATTGCTCGCCGATGCGGCGGATCAGCGGGATCGCGGCGGCGAGCGTATCGATGTCTTCGGGATCGAGCTGCGCGATCGCGGCGCCGAGCCATTGGTGTTTCGCGGCGTTGCGCTTGAGCCGTGCGTCGAGGCCGGCCGCGGTCAGCCGGAACAGGATCTGGCGGCCGTCGGTCGGATGCGGTTCGCGCTCGACCAGGCCGTCTTCCTCGAGGCTGGCAAGCGTCGCTTTCATCGACTGAGGCTTCATTGCTTCAGCGCGCGCGAGATCGGCGGTCGTCATTGGCCCGTGCCGTTCGAGTCGCGCGAGCGCGCTCGTCTGGGACATGCCGAGCCCTCCGGATTCGATCTCGGAGCGGAGCCGGCGGATCAACTGGCCGACCGCGAGGGTCAGGTCGGCGGCGACGGTATCGGCGGAAACGCCGGGTTTGCGTGGCGGGTTCATGCGGCGGATCATAGGACATGACAGTTAAACTTGCAAGTTTAACTGTCTAATTGACCGCCGGATCGACGTGGAGCCGGGTGCGCGGTTACTCGTCGCGGAGCGGGACCGGTACGACCTCGTTGTATCTCGGGGTCGCGGCCTCGTGCAGCAGGTCGCCGAGGTATTGCGCGAGTTCATCCGCGGCGAGCGTGGGCGGAATGTGCAGGTCAGCCGGGCGCCGCTTGCCTTCAGCGCCGAGAGCAAACACCATCCAGCGGTCGTTCTTGCGTACGACGGCGAGTAGCCGACCAAATGCGTTAAAGCGGTATTCGTCCTGCATGGCATCGCTCCCGTCTGGTGAACGCGCCGGCCGCCCGTGCGCGATTACTGGATCGAGCAGGACAGCCAGCGGTGGATTTTGATGGCATCGCTCGATACGCCCGCGCGCGTCGGGGCACCGAGCAGCACGACCGTTTCGCGGCGGCCCTTGACGCGCATGCGCATCACGACGCCGTGTCCCGACTCGTTGATGAAGCCGGTCTTCTGCAAGCGGATCGGCAGGCGGCGGTAGCGGACGAGCGGGTCGGAATTCACGTAAAGCAGCTCGCCGTCGCCCGGGCGCACGGTGGTCGACGTATCCGTCGAGAAATAGCGGATCAGCGGATCCTGCGCGGCCGCGCCGACGAGCTTCGCGAGATCCTCGGCCGTCGACACGTTGTGCGGCGACAGGCCGGTCGGCTCGCGGAAGTGCGTATGGCGCATGCCGAGGCGGCGCGCTTCGCGGTTCATCGCCTTGACGAACGCGGCGCGCCCGCCCGGATAGTCGCGGCTCAGTGCGGCGGCCGCGCGGTTTTCCGACGACATCAGCGCGATATGGAACATCTCGCGGCGCGACAGTGCCGAGCCGACCTGCAGGCGAGATCCGGTGAACTTGATCGTGTCGCGGTCGTGCGCGGTGACACGCAGCACACCGTTCAGCGGACGGTCGGCGTCGCGCGCGACGACGGCCGTCATCAGCTTCGAGATCGACGCGATCGGTCGCACGGTGCGCGCGTTGCGGGCCAGCAGCGGCGTGCCCGAATCGACGTCGAGCACGTAGGCCGCGCGTGAATGGAGCGAGTTGACCGCGCGTGGGGTGTAGCCGCAGCTCGCCATCAGGCGCGGCCCGGCGGCCGGGCGTGGGCGTACCGCACTCGAACGTTTCGCGCGGCGCTGCTGCGGGGCCGGTGCCGCCTGGCGCTTGACCGCCTGATGCTTCACGCGCGGGCTGCGGTGCTTGACGGCCTTCTGTTTACGCTGCGCGGGCTTTTTCTTGACGGCTTTCTTGACGACCTTTTTCGCATGCGGCTGCGCATGCACGACGCGCTGCGGCGCGTGACGTTGTGCGGACGATGCGTTCGTCGAGAAGGCGAGCATCAGCATCGACAGCGCGACGAGCAGGGTGGTCCGGGCGAGAGGCAGGCGCGCGATGAGGCCGGTCAAGCGAAAGTCTCCTTTTCACGCGTGGTGAGGCTGCGTGAAATGCATGGGCGGTCAGCGGGATGCGGAAAATTATACGGTCGATCGCGCGAAGATGACGATTCGTTTACGCATGGCGCGACGATACGCCCCCATGTCGTCATTGCGTGTCGTGCTGGACACGGGTGCCGATACATCGCGCATGCGTGACAAACGGTGGCTGCGTCGGCAAGATGCCAAGGTCACTTTTCAGGAGCTTTCCGTGTCCGCGCACCCGCATGATTTGTCCGTGTCGCCGTATGCGTCGATCGATCGCCTTTGCGAGACGGGCGATCTCGTGGCCTTCAACGTGGGGCCGGACGATGCCGTCTACATGGTGTTCGCGCTGGAGCCGCTCGATTATCGAACCGAGGGGGCCGGCGGCGCGTCGTTTGCGAAAACGGTGCCGTCGACGTCGCAGCGGTATCGCGTGATGGCCTGGCAGGGCGGCGGGGTTCGCATGGACTGCATGATCGATAACGAGCCGTTCAATATTCACGACATCCAGCCTGTCGGCGACGATCTACTGCTGGTTTGCTGCCGGTCCGTCCGTCGCGGGGACGATGATTTCGACCTGAACGGGCGTTTCTACCGGCGCGACGGCACGCCGTGCGGCGCAATCCTGCTTGGCGACGGCATCGAGGCCGTGCAGGCCACGGCTGCCGGGGAAATCTGGACGTCCTATTTCGACGAGGGCGTGTACGGCAATCTGGGCTGGGATTCGCCGGTCGGCGCGTCCGGGTTGGTCGCGTGGAGCCGGGCCGGCGAGCAGCGCTATGCGTTTGCTCCGTCGCCGGGGTTCGGCCCGATCGACTGCTGTTACGCGCTCAACGTTCCGAACGACCGGGACGCGTGGATCTACTACTACAACACATTCGCGCTCGTCCGCGTGCGCGACCGGCAAACAGTCTGGTCATCGCGCATGCCGGTCAATGGCAGCTATGCGTTCGCAGTCATGGAGGATGTAACGCGGCACGACGGATGCGTGGCGCTGTTTTGCGGCTCGTATCAGGAACGCGACATGTTGTACATGGTGCATATTGATGGCGGCGGCGATGCTCGACTGGTGCGCACGTATCGCTTGCAGCGCAATGGCGCCGAACCGGTCGGAATCGCGCGAATGACTGGCCGCGGCCGGGTGCTTCATGCGGTCGGTACGGACGGCAACCTCTATCGCATCGATATCGCCGACCTGGCGCTCGGGTGAGCGCATCGCGCGTTTGACGTCGCGATGGCCGAGGCCGGCATGAAAAGCATGCACGGGCGCCGCACGCCATTCAACGCGGCCAGTTGCGCCGCGACACCACCGCGAAACTGATCGCGATCGAACCGGTCACGGGGCGCGGCGGCGCGTCGTTCATCGCGCTCATCGCATCCACCGCATCGCCGAAGCGAAAGCGGCGGCCGCGGCCGTCAGCGCGTTCGGTACGCGCGACACGTTCGGCACGACGTTTCGGCACGCGCGGATCGGCTGTTGCTGCGGGCTCGTCGATGGCCGCTGCTGCACACGAAGTGTCGTCGGTCGGACATTCACACACGGGATCAAGGGACATGGCGGTCGATTCCGGAAAGGGCATGTCCGTATTGAACGTCATCGCATTCGATCGGTAAAATGAATGTTTCGATCATTACGATTCCTTTTAAGAATGGAATTGAAGCTGCTGCGAACCTTCCTGACGGTCACCGAGCTGTGTCATTTCAGTCGCGCGGCCGATGCGCTGCACATGAGCCAGCCCGCATTGAGCAAGCAGATCGGCGCGCTCGAAGCGAGCCTCGGTGGCAAGCTGTTCGAGCGCGGCCGGCACGGCGCGGAGCTCACATCGTTCGGCGAGCGTTTCCTGCCCGATGCGCAGGCACTGGTGCGCGATGCGGATGAGATTCTCGCCCGCGCGCGTGAGCTGTCGAGCGGGCAGCGCGGTCATTTGCGGCTGGGCATCTGTTTGTCGGTGCTGACGCTCGTCCCGAAGCTCGTCGCCGAGTTTCGCAGCCGGAATCCTGGCATTGCCGTTACGCTGAGCGACCTGTCGTCCGCGGAGCAGACGCGTCGGTTGCGCGCGGGCAAGCTCGACGCCGGGTTCCTGCGCCTGCCGTCCGACGAAGGACTGTCGTCGTTCAAGGTGATCGACGAGGCGCTGGCGCTGGCGGTGCCGCCGCATCTCGGCCTGAAGCGCGTGCCGGCCGATCTCGGTACGCTCAACGAGATTGGCTTCATCGCGTTGCAGCGCGCACGCGGGCAAGGGTTGGCCGCGCAGGTGGACCGGTGGTGTGTCGAGCGCCGCTTCGTGCCGCACGTGACGCAGCAGGCCGAAGATGTGCAGTCGGTGCTCGCGTCGGTCGCGGCCGGCGCGGGCGTCGCGTTCATTCCGTCGCGTGCGCAATATCTGCTGCGTGACGCGACGGTATTGCCGCTCGACGGCCGGGACGCGAAGTGGCGCGTCGGGCTTGCGTGGCTGTCGGGCCGCGACGATCCCGTCACCACACGCTTCGTGTCGTTCATGCGTGCCGCGATCAAGAATGCATGACGGACGAGGCGGTATAGTGTCCTCCCCCGGCGGCGATCGCCCGATCGCGTGCCGGTGCCCGTACGAAAGCCCAGTCTTGCTCACCGACCGCAATCCATGACTTCAGAATCCGACGAATCCCCGCTCGACCCCGCACTCGTTGCGACGCTCGCGACGCTGAACGATGCCGCAAGCGACCCGGCCGGCAAGACCTGGTCGTTGCCGAAGATCGCGAAACGCACGCAACTGCCGATGAGCACGCTGCGCCGCGTGCTGACGCAGCTCGACGCCGCGGGCCTGAGCGCGACGACGTTGAACGAGGACGGCACCGGCAGTGCCGCGCTGACCGACGAAGGTCGCGCCGTGTGCGCGCAACTGTTCGGCGCGAACGACGCGCAATAAAAAACGGGCCGCTGGAAGCGGCCCGTCGTCTTGCGGTCCGATACGGCGTACCGGCGCGTTACCACCGCACTGTCACGCCGCCCATCACCGAATGATCGTAGGTCTGGTCGTTCAGCCTGCGCCGGTAGCCGATGTCGAGATCGAGCCACGGCTTCGGCGAATAGATCGCGCCCGCGATCATGAATGCAGGATTCGCGCCGGCACCGCTTTCCGTGTTGCGCGACGTGCCGATGTCGGCCACGATCTGCAGCTTGTCGGTCGCCTTGTAGATCGCCGCGCCCGACACGGCCCAGATCGACGTCAGGTCGCCCTGGCGATTCGGCTGGTACGTCATGCCGGCATTCGCGAGGAACGAAAACCGCGCGACGTCGAGCTGCGCGAGCAGCGTTGCGCCGGCACCCACGCGTCCGGTGCCGAGCCCGCGCCGGTCGTTGCCGGTCGGCGCGGTCAGTTTCGGCTTCAGCGCGATCGACAGCGGGCCGCGCTCGACGAACCGCCATTTCATGCCGATCTCGACATCGCCGATCCCGGCGCCGTTTTCATCGGTGCGCGTTTGCAGATGCGTGTAAGGCGCGTTCACGTAGAGATCGACGTGGTCGCCGAATCCGCGCGTGAGCGTCGCGTTCCACAGCTGGTGGCGGCCGTTTTCTTCCTGTTTCGAGGTTTCCTCTGCGTTGAACTCGAACTGCCAGTTCGCGTTGCCCTGCGTGCCCGTGTCGTCGCTGACGAGCGGATGGGTGGCGAGGGCATCGAACGGCGCGAGGAGGGCGCTCGCGGCTGCGAGCGGAAGCATTCTCTTCATGGGATCACCTGTCGTGCGTGGCGAGCCGGCCGGCCCATGCAGGGGAGTGCGGGCCGGCCGGCTTCAGGCAAAGATCTTCAGAACCACTGCTTGTAGCGGCGCACGTAGATCGTCTTGACGATCTGCGCGAGCAGGATGTAGCCGACCATCGTCGCGGCGAGCCACAGCCAGAAGGTGCCCGGCAGGTGCATGAAGCCGAGCGATTCCGCGAACGGCGAGAACGGCAGCCAGCAGCCGATCGCGATCGCGGTGAAGGTCGACAGCAGCACCGGCAGCGCGGCCGTGCTTTGCAGGAACGGGATCTTCTGCGTGCGCAGCAGGTGCACGACGAGCGTCTGCGACACGAGGCTCTCGATGAACCAGCCCGAGTTCATCACGATCTGGCCGCCGGTGCCGCCGTTCAGGTGATACATCGCGCCCGCGCCGAACACGGTCCACATCAGGATGTAGGTCGTGATGTCGAATACCGACGACGTCGGCCCGACCCACAGCATGAAGCGGCTGATGTTGCCGGCTTCCCATTTGCGCGGCTTCTTCAGGAACTCGGGATCCATCTTGTCCCACGGCAGCAGCATCTGCGACGTGTCGTAGATCAGGTTCAGTACGAGCAGCTGGGTCGCGAGCATCGGCTCCCACGGCAGGAACGCGCTGGCGACGAGCACCGAGAACACGTTGCCGAAGTTCGAGCTCGCGGTCATGTTCAGGTACTTCAGGATGTTGCCGAACGTCTCGCGGCCCTTGATCACGCCTTCCTCGAGCACCATCAGGCTCTTTTCGAGCAGGATGATGTCGGCGGTTTCCTTCGCGATGTCGGCGCCGCTGTCGACCGAGATGCCGACGTCGGCGTCGCGCAGCGCGGGCGCATCGTTGATGCCGTCGCCGAGGAAGCCGACCGTGTGGCCGTTCGCCTGCAGCGCCTTGACGATGCGCGCCTTCTGCAGCGGCGTCAGCTTCGCGAATACGGTCGTGCGTTCGACGACCTGCGCGAGCGTCGCGTCGTCGAGCGCTTCGATCTCCGTGCCGAGCATCGGCTTGCCGGGTTCGAGGCCGACCTGGCGGCACACCTTCATCGTGACGATCGGGTTGTCGCCCGTCAGCACCTTCACCGCGACGCCGTTTTCGCGCAGCGCGGCGAGCGCCGGCGCGGCCGATTCCTTCGGCGGATCGAGGAAGGTCAGGAAGCCGCGCACGACGAGGTCGTGTTCGTCGGCGGTGCGGTACTGCTGGCGCTCGTCGCCGCGCGTGATCGTGCGCGTCGCGAGCACGAGCACGCGGAAGCCGTCCTCGTTGTACGCGCTGGCCTGTTCGAGCAGCCGCTTGCGCGCGACGAAGTCGAGCGGACGCACGCCGTCTTCATCCTGCACGTGCGTGGAGACGGCCAGCATCTCCTCGACCGCGCCCTTGCAGATCAGCAGGTGCGTGCCACGCGCATCCTCGACGACGACCGACAGGCGGCGCCGCACGAAGTCGAACGGCAGTTCGTCGATCTTCTTGTAGCCCTGCGGCTTCACGCGCTCGCCGATCTCGTCGGCACGCGCGACGACCGCGATGTCGATCAGGTTCTTCTGGCCGCTCTGGTGGAAGCTGTTCAGCCAGCCGAGCCGCAGGATCTCCTCGTCCTTGTGACCCGACAGGTCGAGGTGGTGCTCGAGGATGATCTTGTCCTGCGTGAGCGTGCCGGTCTTGTCGGTGCACAGCACGTCCATCGCGCCGAAGTTCTGCACCGAGTTCAGCCGCTTGACGACGACCTTGCGGCGCGCCATCGCGACCGCGCCGCGCGCGAGGTTCGCGCTGACGATCATCGGCAGCATCTCGGGCGTGAGGCCGACGGCCACCGCGAGCGCGAACGTGAGCGCGCTCAGCCAGTCGCCCTTGGTCAGCCCGTTGATCATGAACACGATCGGCACCATCACGAACATGAACTTGATCAGCAGCCAGCTCACGCTCGCGACGCCGCGGTCGAAGCTCGTCTCGATGCGCTTGTGGCTCACGACGTTGCGCGCGAGCGAACCGAAGTAGGTGTCCTCGCCGGTCGCGACGACGACGGCCGTTGCGGTGCCGCTGACGACGTTGGTGCCCATGAAGCAGACGTTCTCGAGATCGAGCAGCGATGCCGACGTATCGGTCGCCGCGCCGGCCGCGCGCGTGCTGGCGGATTTGCCGGCGACCGCGCCGAGCGTGTCGTACTTCTCGACCGGCAGCGCCTCGCCGGTCAGCACGGCCTGGCTGATGAACAGGTCGCGCGACGCGAGCAGGCGCACGTCCGCCGGAATCATGTCGCCGGCCGACAGGTGCACGATGTCGCCGGTCACGACTTCGCGCATCGGCACCTCGCGGCGGGCCGGTTCGGACGTGTCGGTCACCGAGCGCTGCACGGTCGCGGTCGTGCGGACCATCGCCTTCAGCTTCTCGGCCGCGCGCAGCGACCGGAATTCCTGCGCGAAACGCAGCAGCGCGCTGATCGTGACCATCGTCAGCAGGATCGTCATGCCGACATAGTCGCGATCGTCGGGGGCCGCGAAGTAGACGTCGGTGAAGAAGCTGATGGCGGCCAGCACCAGCAGCACGTAGACGAACGGGTTGTGGAACGAGAGCAGCAACTGGCGGGTCCAGTGCGGCGGCTTGTCGTGCGCGATTTCGTTCGGGCCGTAGTGCTGCAGGCGGTCGGCGGCCTGGTCGTAGGTGAGGCCGCGCGTGCTGGTGTGCAGCGACTTCAGCGTGTCTTCGAGCGGGCGGGCCGCTTCCTGCGCGGCGCGCATGATGCGCGGGTCGTTCTGCGGGCCGGTGCCGGCCTTGATGAAGCCACGCTGTTTCTTTTGCGATGTGTTGTGTCGTGTCGTCATGAGTTGCTCCTTGCGCACGAGTCGGCGGGCGGGGAGCGACCGTGACGTTATCGACGCACGAGCGCTTCCCGCCGCGTCGCGTCGGGCGCGATCGGCTGTGGATCGGTGAAGGCGGGAACGCTCGCCGGCGCGTGCGGTGCGGCCGGAGGGGCGATGTGCAGCGTCGCACCGGCGAGCGGTAATCGACTACTGTCGTCTGAGTTCATCTGCACTCCTGTCGGTTGCGGATAGTCGGCACGGGCGATCGACAGCGACGCACGCACGAAGGCGCGCGGCCGGATGGCACGCGAACGGAAAGCGCGCGAGGCTGACGCTGCGCGCAACACGAACGCACGCGCGCGACGGCGCATCGCGTGCATTCGACAACCATGAAAATTCGGCGGGAGATCTGGCCAGTCAGGCCGGAAGGACGCCGCATCCTGCTTCCCGGGATGCGGCAGAAGACGAGGCTCTGCGCGTTTTCCTCAGGCAGCAGTCAAGTTGGTCAAGCACCAACTACAACTCGCATCGGTGTTCACAGAACACTCCATGTAATTAGACGGGAGCGATGGTAATGGGTCGCTGTGCGAAGCGTCAACCCTTTTGTCAGTCGTTATTTCGAGAAACGTAATCCAGCCGTTGCGCGAGCGGAGAAACGCCGGATCGCCGCCAATGAAACGGCCGCGCGCATGCGATGTCGGCATGCGCGCGGCCGCGACGAAGCAGGGTGCCGGTGACTAGTTGACCGACGCGACGGCCGCCCCTGCATCGAGGATGCCCGAGCCCGCCGGCATCGCGGTGCACGACGTGCCGGCCGCCAGCTTGGTCGTGCGCGTGCCGCCCTGCAGTTTCTGCTGGATCTGCGCGGGCGTGAGATTGCCGTTCACCGACAGCATCAGCGCGGCGACCCCCGACACTTGCGGTGTCGCGAGGCTGGTGCCGTTCGCGAGGCCGTAGGTGTCCGCGCCCGGCGTCGTGGTGCCGGTATTCGACGTCGACAGGATGTTGACGCCGGGTGCGCTGAGCGTGACATCGGCGCCGAAGTTGCTGAACGACGCGCGGCGGCCCGTCGCGTCGGTTGCGCCGACGCTGATCACGCCGCGGCAGTTCGCGGGCTGGTCGAGTCCGGTCGACAGGCCGTCGTTGCCGGCGGCGACGACGACGGTCACGCCCTTCGCGGTCACGTCGTCGATGGCCTGCTGGAACGTCGTGCTGCATGCGCCGACGCCGCCGAGGCTCAGGTTGATGACCTTCGCGGGCGTCGGGTTGTTCGGTACGCCGGTGACCGGAATTCCGGCCGCCCAGCGCATCCCGTCCGCGATGTCGCTCGTCGTGCCACCGCACTTGCCGAGCACGCGAACCGGCAGGATTCGGCCGAGCCACGATACGCCGGCGATCCCGGCGCCGTTGTTCGCGGTCGCGCCGATCACGCCCATCACGCGGGTGCCGTGCCAGCTGCTGTCGCTCGGCTGCGGCGCGCAGTTGTAGTACGGACCGTTCGCATTGCTGAGTTCCTGCTGCGTGACCCAGTCGCCCGGATCGGTTGCGTCAGGGCCGCGCGTCAGGCCGTTGTTGCTGGTGTTGACGTTGCTGATGAAGCTGTAGCCGGGCATCAGGTTCGCGGCGAGGTCGGCATGCGGCCGGTAACCGGTGTCGAGCACGGCGGTGACGACGGTCGGCGAACCCTTGGTCACGTTCCAGGCCGGCGGCATGTCGATGCCGGCGGTCGGGTCGGACAGGTACCACTGCTGGCTGTAGAGCGGATCGCTCGGCGTGTCGCGGATCTGCATCGGGTGATCCGGTTCCGCGTAGTCGACGTCCGAATCGGCTGCGAATGCCTGCGCGAGCGCGGCTGCGTCGGTGGCGGCCATGCGCTGGCCGAGCGACAGCACGGCCGCGCCGTTCGAGATCGTCCGTTCGACCTGCACGTTCACCGGCGCTTGCCCGACCGTGCTCGCATAGGCACGTGCGCTGCCGGCGACCGGCGCAGTCCAGCGCGTCATCGAGCGCTGGATCACGGCGTCGAGCCGCGTCCCGTTGTCGATGGCCGCCATCGCACGCGTGGCCGTCAGCGTCTTGAGCTTGACGATCAGGTGATCGATCGGCGGTTCGGCCGGTGCGGTCTGCGCGGCCATCTGCACGGCGGCCTGCTGCGTCGGGCAGGCATTGCTGCCGGTCGTGGTGGGCGTGGGCGTCGGGGTGGTCGGGGCGGGCGCCGGGGCCGGCGCCGGCGCTGCGTTGGAGGAGGACGGGTTGCTGCCGTCGCCGCCGCCTCCGCCGCAACCGGCGAGGGGCAGGAGGGCGGCGGCAGACAGCATGCCGGCGAGCATGCGCGCATGTGCGGAGCGCGCCAGCGCGAAATTGAAACGCTTGGTTCTCATGTTGAAACTCGATCCTCGTAGATAACCGTCGTGCCGGCGGTGGCGCTGGTCCGGCTGACCCGGACCTTGTCTTTTTTTGTCTGACGGCGGCAGCAAGGTTGCTGCGACGCGCCATGCACTGGGTAACGGCCGGCGTGGCGGCTTCTTGAGTACGTTTCACGAGAAAAACCTGTGCGCGCGCAAACGATTACGTTGGTGCGTTGCAGCATGAACGCGCGTTTGGAACGTGTGGCACAGAAGGTGGGGTCGAGTCCACGCGTGGCCGGTCGGGCGAAACCTGCGTCGCGGGCCGGTTTGCGCGGCACGGCAAACGTCTTTCAACGGGCGGCCACGGTGGAAGGTTGTTTACGCTTTCCCTGATGCGACGCGAATTTTGTCGGGCGTACGATCGCGATTCGATCAACGTTTCGTCAGGAGAAAAGCATGGATCGCCGCTTACGCTGGCTGGCCGTTGCGCTGTCCTGTGCGCTGGCGGGTACCGCGCACGCGCAGGCACTTACCGGCACGCTGAAGAAGATCAAGGACACGGGCGTCGTGTCGCTGGGCATTCGCGAATCGTCGGTGCCGTTCTCGTATTCGGACAACCAGCAGAAGAACATCGGCTATTCGCGCGACATCGCGTCGCGCGTCATCGACCAGTTGAAGACGGAACTGAACCTGCCGAATCTCGCGGTGAAGGAAATCCCGATCACGTCGCAGAACCGGATTCCGCTGCTGCAGAACGGGACGATCGATTTCGAATGCGGATCGACGACGAACACGCTCGAACGGCAGAAGCAGGCCGCGTTCTCGAACAGTATTTTTCTGTATGGCATCCGCTTCAGCACGCGCAAGGATTCGGGCGTGAAGGATTTCGCGGACCTGGCGGGCAAGACGGTCGCGACGACGGCCGGCACGTCGGACGAGCGCCTGCTGCGCAAGCTCAACGAAGAGAAGGCGATGAACATGACGATCATCAGCGCCAAGGATCACGCCGAAGCGTTCATGAACGTCACGACCGGGCGCGCGGTGGCGTTCGTGATGGACGAGCCGCTGCTGTACGGCGAGATCGCGAAGGATCGCAACCCGGGTGCGTACACGGTGACGGGCACGCCGCTCGTCCACGAGAACTACGCGTGCATGATGCGCAGGGACGATCCGGCGTTCAAGCATGTCGTCGATGGCGTGATCGCGAAGATGCAGACGTCGGGTGCGGCCGAGAAGCTCTACAACCAGTGGTTCACACAGCCGATTCCGCCGAAGGGCGTGAGCCTCAACTATCCGCTGTCGGTGGAGATGAAGCAGCTGTTCAGGAATCCGACGGATCAGGCGCAGTATTGATTGCGAGTCGGTGCTGATCGACGTTTGGTCATGAAAAACCGCCGGCGCGTGCCGGCGGTTACGGTGCGGAAGGCGGAAGGCGGAAGGCGCGAAACACGCCAGGCCTCGATTTCCGGCCCACGCGCGGCCGGTGTTGCTGGCGCTGCCGAATGTGCCAGCGGGCGTGCCGTCGCGATGACGGGAATATCGCCCACGGCGCCATCGCGAACCCGACCGGGTGCGGCATCGGCATCGCGCGTGCGTTGGCGAGCGCGACGTGCCGGAGGGCCATCGGGTGCCGGCTCAAGTCAGGATTCAAGCGGCGGACGCCACGCCGATAGCGGATTTCCGGGCAGGCCGCAATCGGCATTCAACCTCGTCCACGCCAGGGGAATCCGGCTGCGCGACCGGACAACAGGCACAATACGATATTCGTCACGACGCACGCGTGTTCGCAGTTCGAACATCGCGCGGCTGCGTCACTGCTGTCCGACCTCCTTCCCAGCCGTCATGAACGCCACGCTCACTCCCGCGCGCGAGTCGAACTCGCCGCGTTTCCTGCTGTTCCTGATCTGCCTGTTCGCGTCCGCCGGCCAGCTCGCGATCGACATCTACGTCCCCGCGCTGCCCGACATGGCACGTTCGTTCGCGACCACGCCGCAGGCGATCCAGTCGAGCGTGTCCGGCTACATGGCGGCCTACGCGCTCGGCCAGCTCATCTTCGGCCCGATCGCCGACGCTTACGGCCGCAAGCGCGTGCTCGCGTTCGGGCTCGTGATCTACACGATCGGCTGCCTGCTGTCGCTCGGCGCGCAGAACCTGGAGACGTTCGTGCTGGCGCGCTGCCTGCAGGGCTTCGGAATCGCGACCACCAACCTGCTCGCGAAGGCGATCATCACCGATTCGTTCTCCGGCCAGGCGCTGATGCACGCGTTCACGTACATGTCGATCGCATGGGGGCTCGCGCCGATCATCGCGCCGGTGATCGGCGCGCACCTGCAGGAATGGTTCGGCTGGCGCGCGTGCCTCGTGTTCCTGCTGGTGTACTCGCTGGCGATGTGGGCGCTGCTGTGGCGTTACCGCGAAACCTTGCCGAAACCGGTGCATCTCGAGCCGCGCACGCTGATGACGAACGCGGGCAAGGTGCTGGCGAGCCCGGTGTTCCAGAGCTGCTTCCTGGCGCAGGGGCTGTGTTACAGCATCCTGCTCGTGTTCAACATCGTCGGGCCGTTCATGGTGCAGACCACGCTGCACAAGCCGCCGACCTTCTTCGGCTATCTCGCGCTCGGGATCGGGCTGATGTATTTCCTCGGCGGCCTGTCGAACCGCATTCACGGGCGCGGGCTGCCGAGCGCCGAGCAACGTCTGCGCATCGGCGCGCGCGTGATGGCGGGGGCCTCGGTGGCGATGCTGGTGCTGGCGCTCACAGTCGGGCTGCGCGTCTGGACGCTCGCGACGCCGGTGCTCGTGATGGGCTTCTGCGCGGGCGCGATGTACCCGACGCTGATGGCCAAGGGGAATTCGCTGTTTCCGCATATCGCCGGCCTGACGAGCGCGATCCTCGGCTGCGCACTGCTGCTCGTGTCGTCCGCGATGATGGGGCTGGCCGGTTTCGTGTCGATCCATGTCCTGACGCCGCTCGCGGTGTTCTTCGTCGCGCTGTCGTGCATCGTCGTGTGGATGGTCACCAAGCTGCTGCGGTACCTGTCGCAGCAGCAGGCCCAGGCCGCGTCCGTCGTGTGCGGGAGCGGGGAGGCTGCGTAAGTGCCGCCCGTCGACCGACCCATGCCCCCGATCCTGCTGAACCGTGTCGCCCGAACCGACGCCGCCGATCTGATCGCCGCCAACCGCGCGAGCCGGAGCCACCATCTGCCGTGGGTCGACTCGTTCACCGACCCGGCGGGATTCGACCAGTGGTTCGCCCGCTGCCTGACGGGGCCGAACGTCGGCCTCGTCGCGCGCGAGCGCACGTCCGGGGCGGTGGTCGGCGTGGTGAACCTCAACGAGATCGTCGGCGGCGTGTTCCAGAGCGCGTATCTCGGGTACTACGGGATGGTGGCGTTCAGCGGCAAGGGGCTGATGACCGAGGCGCTGCGCGCGGCGATCGGCGTCGCGTTCGGCGAACTCGGGCTGCATCGGCTCGAAGCGAACATCCAGCCCGGCAACCACGCGTCGATTGCGCTGGTTCGGCGGCTCGGTTTCACGAAAGAGGGGTTTTCGCCGCGCTATCTGCGCATCGGCGGCGAATGGCGCGACCACGAACGGTGGGCGCTGCTGGCCGACGGCGAGCCCGAAACGCGCGCCTGACGCCCGATCCCGGGCGATCTTCTTTCCGCCGCCGGCCGCTTACAGCGGATGTGCCGCGCCGGCCTGCGCCAGCAGCGAAACGGCCACCGGATCCGGCATCCCGTTCGAGTCGATCGCACCGGCTTTCGCGAGTGCGACGAGGTCGCTGTCGACGCCCGGTTGCCCGACCGTGAACGACGTGGTCAGGAATGCCGGCGCCGCGAGCGTGACCGAATAGCGCTGCTGCAGATTCGTCACCACGGCCGATTGTGCGGCCTGTACGGTGTTCGCATTGTTCATCGCCTGCTGGTAGCGCGAATTCCCCTGGAAATTGCCGATCAGTGTGGCCGTGTCCGTGCCGAGTTGGGCGGCGAGATAGACCAGCATCAGCTCGGTCTCAGGCGTCGTATTGAACGTGCCGCCCGCGTACGCGAGCGAATGCAGGCTCGTGCCGCCCGACGTCACGGTGATCGCGCACGGCAGCACGGCATTGACCGTCACCTGATAGTTGCCGCCGCCGTCCGTCAGCGTCGTCGCCGAACCCGTCACGCAGTTGACCGCCACCTGCGCGCTGGCGAGCGCGTCGCCTGTCGCGGCCGTGCCCGAGAGCGCGACGGTCTGCGTGTTGTTGTTGAAACAGACATCCACGCCGAAGCAGGCATCGCCGTTGCACGCCTGAAGCGTCGCGAGGATGGCGATGCAGAGCGTGCCCAGCGCGGGGCGGATGAAACGGCGGGGGTGAATGTTCATGGTCGCTGGCCTTGAGGAGAGTGGGGCAACCGGTGGGCGCCGGAGAGGTGGTGCCGTTCACATTCTAGGTCCCGAATCGGGTGGCTGCTCGCCGGGTTCGCCCGTTTGGCCCGCTTGTGGCCGGGGCGGCCTGCCGTCGAGCGTGTCATGCGCTGCACGGCTTTGCCGGCATCGGGGCGATACGACGACAGATTGAAATGACGAGGTCCGGAAGCCGGCCGGAAACCTTTCAGTTCCCTTCGCAATTGGTTATGCTGCGGGACGATTAAAAACGACGAGAGAACGCGCCGCTCCCGATGGAGCCGGCGCGCCGTTTCCGACATGAACTTGAAACGACTGACGGGCCGGCCGCGCCTGCCGGGTGGCGAGGGCGATCCGGCAGCGTGGGCAGGCACGACCCGAAACGGCATTCCGCCCACACGCAGCACGAAGGGGGAGGCCCGCAGGCCCGGCTTCTGGAAGGCCACGGCCTTGCTGACGGGCGCGGTCGTGCTGTTCGGCGGCGCGGCCATTGCCGCGACAACCGAAGACGGCAGCAACGCCGTCGTGGCGTCGTCGGCCACCCCGCCTTTCACCCCGGCCCAGTCGGCGTGCACGCACGTGGCTGCCGCAGCGGCCTATCCGGTCGCCGCAAAGCCTGAAGCCGCACCGCCACTCAAAGGCCGCGTGACGGACACCACGGGCGTGCTGAGCGCCGCCTGCGCATCCGAGCTGACCGACCGCCTCGCGGCGCTCGAACAACGGCTTGGCGTGCAGATCGCGATCCTGCTGGTCGGGTCGACCGGGCAATCGACGATCGAGCAGTTCGCGACCACCGTATTCGATCAATGGAAGCTCGGCAAGGCCGAGGTCAACAACGGCCTGTTGCTCGTCGCCGCGCTCAACGACCATGCCGTGCGGATCGAAGTCGGCTACGGGCTCGAAGGCACGATTCCGGACATCGTCGCGGGCCGGATCATCCGTGAGCGGATCGTGCCGGCTTTCCGCGAGAACCGTGTTGAAGGCGGCATCAGCGATGCGGTGGACGCGCTGGCACACGAAATGATGCCGGCAGACGTCGCCACGCCTGAGCCGGCGGCACCCGCGACGGCGCCCGGCGGGCGCGACGACGCATACGAAACGGCCACGGCGACCACGGCGGATGCCACGAACGCACCGCCTCGTGACGCACGGGCCGGCGGCGAACAGTATCAGCCGAACGGCCTGCCGGTGCGGAAACATGCGAATACGGGCGGGGTGCGGTTCTGGTTCCTGCTCGGGGTGGCCAACGTCGTGCTGGGCGTGGTCGCGCAGTGGCGCCAGTTGCGCCGCCGGGTGGCGCTGCTGGCCGCCTGGCTCGTGGCGGCCGTCGTACCGATCGTGATGCTGCCGGTCGGCACAATCTTCAACGGCAATCTCGAAGCCATGCTGGGCGCCGCGTTGTTCGTCCCGGCGGCGGCCGGTGTCGCGCCGTGCCTGCTCGGGATCAACCTGTTCCTGTCGGCGCGCGTGCGCAAATACACGGCGATCGTGGGCGGGACGCTGTTCATGATCGTCGCGATCGGGCGCGAGATGGATTATTCGGTCGAGGAAGTGCTGTCCGGCATCTTCGGCGTGCTGTGCGTGCTCGCCGTGATCTGGGCGAAGTTGATGGGCATCGGCTCGTCTTCGTCGTCTTCCTCGTCCGGCTCCCGGTCGCGCTCGAGCGCCGATTCGTTCCGCGGCGATGGCGGTTCGAGCGGTGGCGGCGGTGCATCGGGCCGCTGGTAGCCACCGCGCGCAGCGTGGCCGCTCGCTCGTTTCTTTTCACCTACGGCTCCACCCGGAGCGTTCAACCGGAAACATCCACCATGAAATGGTTTCGAATCCTGCTTGTGTGCTGCGTGCTGGCTCCGCTCGCGGGGTGCGGTTATAACGCGATCCAGTCGTCCGACGAGAACATCAATGCCGCGTGGTCCGAAGTGCTGAACCAGTACCAGCGCCGCGCCGACCTCGTGCCGAACCTCGCCGCGTCGGTGAAGGGCTACGCGTCGCACGAGGAGCGCGTGCTGACCGAGGTGGCGTCGGCCCGTGCGCGGGTGGGCAGCGTGCAAATGACGCCGGAGATGGCAAAGGATCCGGCCGCGCTCGCGGCGTTCGACCAGCGGCAGGGCGAGCTGTCGGGTGCGCTGAGCCGGCTGATGGTGGTGTCCGAGCGCTACCCGGAGCTGAAGGCGAGCGAAGCGTTCCGCGACCTGCAGACCCAGCTCGAAGGCACGGAAAACCGCATCGCGGTCGCGCGCGGCCGCTACATCAAGACGGTGCAGCACTACAACGTGCAGATCCGCCAGTTCCCGGGCGTCGTGATCGCGAAGATCTTCGGCTACCAGCCGCGCCCGAACTTCGGCGTCGCGAACGAGGCGGCGATCTCGACCGCGCCGGCACTCGACTTCTCCGCGCAACCGCAGTCGCCGAAGGCGAACACGAACGCGGCCGGCGAGTAAGGCCGGCTCACCCACTCAAGCGCTCAGGGCTTGCGCACGGCCGCCTTTGCGAACGCGCCGCGCACCTCGAAGCTGATCGCATCGGCGACATTGCCGCGCGCGTCGACGAGTTCGAGCCGGTGCCGGCCCGGCCACGGCAGCCACGCGATGCGATCGGCATGCCCGATCACCTTGTCGTCGAGCCGCCACGCAAACTTCGTGGCGCGCCCGGCCGAACGCTCGAACCAGATCCGCTGGTTCTTCGGTGGAATGTCCGGATCGATCGCGAAGATCGTGCCGTCGGTCGGCGTGCCGATCGTCAGCGGCGCGCGTGCGCCGTCCTTGCCCGGCGTGACGGGGGCGGCGAGCCGGATCGTGTCGACCGCCGTTCCCGCGATGAACCACTCGTTGCGTGACGGTTCGATATCGCGTTCGAACGTGATGCGGCGCGTCTCGACCCCGGCCGGCGCGCGTGGCGCACGGCTCGGCTGGTCGCGGTGCAGGTAGCCGACGACCGCCGACCACACCGGCGACGCACCCGTGACACCCGACACGTCCCACATCGGCGAACCGTCCGCATTGCCGACCCACACGCCGACCGTATAGCGCGACGTGAAACCGACCGTCCAGTTGTCGCGCATGTCCTTGCTCGTACCGGTCTTGACCGCCGAGAAGAAGCGCGTCGCGAGCGGATTGTCGAAGCCGAACGTGCGCACACGCGCGTTGTTGTCGGACAGGATGTCGGTGACGACGAAGCTGGCCGCCTCGCTGAACACGCGTGTACCGTCGGCGGCGCGGGCGGGCGACGCGGCGGACGCGCCGGCTGCCGGAGCCGGCGCTGGCACGTCGATGACCTTGCGCGCAATGCCGCCGTTCGCGAGCGCGCGGTACGCGTTGGTCAGCGACAGCAGCGTGACGTCCGCACTGCCGAGCGCGAGGCTGAAGCCGTAGTAGTCGCCTTCCTGCGCGAGCGGCAGGCCGAGCGCGGTCAGCGTGCGCGCGAAGCGGTGCGGCGTGACGAGCACGAGCGTGCGCACGGCCGGCACGTTCAGCGAGCCGCCGAGCGCGCTGCGCACGCTCACCCAGCCCTTGAAGTCCTTGTCGTAGTTCTGCGGAATGTACAGGCCGCCGCCGGCGGCGAGGTTGATCGGCGCATCGTCGAGCAGTGACGCGGCCGTCAGCCGTTTCTCGTCGATCGCCTGCGCATACAGGAACGGCTTGAGCGTCGAGCCGGCCTGACGTGGCGCGAGCACGGCGTCCACGTCGCGGGCGCTCGACAGCGCGCCCGACGATCCGACCCACGCGCGAATCTCGCCGGTCGCGTTGTCGATCACGACGACCGCGCCGTCCTGCACGTTGCGCCGGTGCGCGGGCGCGTTGAGTTCGGTCAGCGCGCGCACCAGCGTGTCGCGCGCGAAGCGCTGCAGCGGCGCATCGAGCGTCGTGCGCACCTGCGCGCCGGCCGTTGGCCGGACCTCGGCCGCGATGCGTCGCGCGAAGTGCGGGGCGAGGGCGGCGCCGTCGTCGCGCGCGGCGCTGGCGGGACGCGCGGTGACAAGTTGCACGTAGCCGTCGAGCGATGCGCAGGCCTGCTCGGCATGCATGTCGCGCAGGATCCGGCACGCGCGCTCGGCGACTTTCGCGGGCGTTGCGTTCGGCGCGCGTACGAGCGCGGCCGCGATCGCGGCTTCGCGTGCGTCGAGGCCCGATGGCGCCTTGCCGAACAGCACCTGCGACAACGCGGCGAGGCCGATCGTCTCGCCGCGGAACGGCACGAGGTTCAGGTACGCCTCGAGCACCTGGTCCTTGCGCCAGCCGCGTTCGAGCAGCAGCGCGTTGACCGCCTGCGACGCCTTCTGCGGCAGCGAGCGCTGGCCCGACCGGCGCGGCGAATCGCTGAGCAGCCCGGCGAGCTGCATCGTGACGGTCGATGCGCCGCGCGTGCGCTCGTTCCACAGGTTGCCCCACGCGGCGCCGGCGATGCCGCGCCAGTCGACGCCGCTGTGTTCATAGAAGCGCTTGTCTTCGGACACGACGATCGCTTCGCGAAATGCGGGCGACACGTCGGCGAGCGACACCCAGTCGCCGCGCCGTTCGGTGAGGTCGACTCGCGTGCGCTGCAGCGGCGTGCCGTCGCGCGCGAGCAGCACCCAGTCCGAGCTGCGCCAGTTGCGGCGCACTTCGTCGTAGCTCGGTAGCGCATGCGCGACGAGCGGCGCGGCCAGCACGATGGCGACCAATACGCGGCCGGCGAAACGCGCCGACCGCGGCAATACCAGATCGATCATCACGGTCTCGTTACTTGCCCGCGTCGGCCGCCTTCACGGTCATCGGCGGGTTCGGCCACAGGCCGTACACGGACGGCGCGTACAGCGCCTCGACACGCGTCGGCGGCAGCCCGAACGTGCCGACGTTGTTCAGCCGCACCGTGTATTCGACCGAGAATTTGCCCTTCGGCAGATAGTCGTAGTACGCGCGGTAGCCGTCGAAGTCGCGCTCGATGAACGCCGGCCACGCGCCATCCGGCGTCTTCTCGCCCTGCGTCGCGGCTTCGGAGTCGCGGCCGAGGCCCGATCCGAGGATCGTCGACCCGGCCGGAACCGGATCGTTGACGACGACCCACGTCATGTCGCTCTGCGCATCGATGTCGAGATGCACGCGCACGACGTCGCCGCGCGTCAGCACGCCCTTGACGGCGGGCGACACGGGCGTGACGGTCTTCGTGATCCGGTAGCCGGCCGCGAACGGCGAACGCAGCGGCACCGCCGCGAGGCTTTCGATCGTGGCCCACGGGCGGCCCGTGCCGTCCTGCGTGACGGACAGCGTGGCCGGCGCTTGCGACGCGCGCGGCCACGGCAGCATCACGCTGCGGGACGCGGCGGCGCGGGTGGCCGGGGTGGCCGACGCCGGCGTATCGACCGGCGCGGGTGCCGATGCCTGCGACCACGAGATCGTGCGCTCGTCGCCGCCGAGCGCGACCTTCGTCGCGCCGGCCACCGGCGTGCTCTCGTAGGTGCGCGAGAAGCGCTCGACCGCGAGCAGGCCGAGCGCGTTCGACGTGGTCGTCTGCCATGCGCCCTGGCGCTGCAACGCGAGCAGGCCGGCCGTCACGCGCGGCATCTCGTCCTTCCACGCCGGGTCGCCCGCGAATTCCAGCGCGAGACGTGCCGCGTTGGTCTCGTTGCTGGTCATCAGCCACCACAGGTCGTCGTCGCGCGCGGTCGAGAACACGAGCTGCGTGCCCTGGTACGTGAGGCGTGCCCGCAGGATTTGTTCGGCCTGCGCGCGTTTCTCGTCGCGTTGCGGGATGTCCTTCACGCGCGTCAGGATCGCGTGATAGTCGATCACCGCCGAGGTCGGCCACTGGTTCGGCGCGATCTCGATCGAGCCGAGCATGCGGCCCTGCGCGGCGCCATAGCGCGACAGTGCCTCGATCGCGGCGAGCTTGCGCAGGTCGCGATCCTGGCGCGGCGCCCACGAGTTGCGCTCGAGGCGGCCGTCGACGAAGCGCGCGAGCCCGGCCTCGAGCTGCGTGCGCAGGTCTTCCGGCAGCGCGAAGCGCGGGTCGAGACGGCTCGCCTCGTCGGACACCACGAGCAGGTACGACGACAGCGTCGCGCTGCCGGCGTGCGAATCGTCGGACGACGGCGGGAAGTAGCTCGCGAGCCCGTCGCTGTCGAGATAGACGGGCATGCGGGCGATCAGCGCCTGCCATTGCGCGGGGTCGCGCAGGCCGATCGCGCGCGAGGTCTGCTGTTCGAGGCAGCGGTACGGATAACGTTCGAACCAGCGTTTCACGCCAGGCAGCCCGTCGGCAAGCTTCGACTGCAGCGACACCGCGATGCCGCCGCGCGGCAGGCCTTGCGCGTTGTTCGTGGCGCCGGCCGGAGAGGCCACCGGCACCGTCAACGTGCCGTCGACTTGCGCGAGCGTCGCCTGCTGGACCGTGACCGGCAGCGCGGGCACGACCTTCTGCGCGACCGCCAGCGCGTCGGACGCGCGCTTGCCGCCTTGCTCGGCTGCTTCGATGCGCCAGTTCAGCGCGCCAGCCGTGTCGATCGCCTGTTCGGGCACGGTGATCGTCCACGCGACTTCGGTTGCCGTATTGGCCGCGAGCGATACGGTCTGCGGCGCGACCTCGACACCCGTCACGCGCGGCGTCACGACGACCTGCATCGCGCGGTCGGTCGTGTTGCGCAGCGTGACCTGCGCGCGGAACGCGTCGCCTTCGCGCACGAGCGGCGGCAGGCCGGAGATCAGCTGCAGATCCTGCGTGCTGCGGATCGACGTGCTGCCGGTGCCGAAGCGGTCGGGGCCGACCGCCGCGATCGCGACGATCCGGAAACGCGTGAGCGCGTCGTTCAGCGGTACTTCGACGGTTGCGCTGCCATTGGCATCCAGCGTCACGCGCGGATTCCACAGCAGCAGCGTGTCGAACAGTTCGCGCGTCGGTGCGCTGCCGCCACCGCCGCCGGCCGGCACGGCCTTGCGGCCGAAGTGGCGGCGGCCCACGATTTCCATCTGCGCGGTGGCCGTCTCGACGCCGTACGCGCGTCGCCGCAGCATCGCGTCGAGCAGATCCCAGCTGTTGTTCGGCATCAGTTCGAGCAGCGCCTCGTCGACGGCCGCGACCGCGATCTGCGTGCCGGCCGGTGCGGGCTGGCCGTTCGGCAGTGTGACCTTCACGTGTGCCTGCGCCTTGCTGCGCACCGTGTAGCGCGTCGCGTCGGTCGTCACGGTCACGCCCAGGCGATGCACGCCCGTGCCGACCTTGATCTCGCCGAGGCCGTAGCGGAACGCGGGTTTCGACAAGTCGACGAACGCGGTCGGCGCTTCATAGTGACGGCCTTCGCGCCAGAATGCGCGTGCCCATTCGACCGGTGCCTTCCAGCCCCACGTGAAGAACGAGTACCACGGCACTTCGCGAATCCGGCCGCGCAGTGCGAGCACCGACACGTAAACGTTCGGCCCCCACGATTCGCCGACCTTCAGGTCGACCGTCGGGTTCTTGCCGTTCAGCTCGACGATGTGCGTTTCCATCACGCCGCCGCGTTCGACTGCCACCAGCGCGGTTGCGTAGCGGAACGGCATGCGCACCTGGAAGCGGGCGGTTTCGCCCGGCTCGTACGAGGTCTTCTCCGGGATCACGTCGATCCGGTCGGTGTTGTCGCCGCCGAACCAGAGTTCGTCCTCGCGCGTGACCCACACCGACGTCGATGCATTCGACGTGCGGCCGTCGCCGTCCTTGGCCACCGCGATCAGCTGCACGTTGCCGGCCTGTTCGAGTGTCGCGTCGCAGGCCATGCGGCCCTTGTCGTCGGTCTTGCCCGAGCACAGCACGCCGAGGTCGCGCGTGTCGCTCTTGTTGTCGTAGGCGTAGAAGCCGCCGACCATCCGCTTGCGCGACGACGTCGTGATGTGCGCGACACCCTTGATCTCGATCGGCACCGACGCGCGCGGCTTGCCTTGCAGGTCGACCGCCAGTGCCTGCACGGGCACGTGCTGGCCGACCGATACCCAGCGGCCGGCCTTGATTCCGGCCACCACCGCGGCCGGCCACAGGATCGTGTCGCCGCGAATCGTCTGCACCTCGCCGTTCGGGTCGGCGAACGTCGCTTCGAGCGCGATGCGCTTCGGTGCGTCGACGTCCGGCAGGCCCTTGAGCGTGACCGAGCCGGCACCGTTGCGGTCGAGCGTCAACGGCAGCTTGTCGGCGATCAGCTTCGTCGCGTCGGGATCGTTGTTCGACGCCGATGCGTTGTCGCCGTCCTGCGAATCGTCATCGGCATTGCCGTCGCTCGCTTCGGGGCGATATGGCGTGAAGCTGAAATCCTCGAAGCGATCGGCGAACGGCGGCGACGCCCACTTCATCAGCGCCGACACCTGCACGGGCAGGTTCGATGCGCCGCCGCCCGACACGTAGTCGATCTGCACCGCGAGCGGCGCTTCCTTCACGGCGACGAGCGGGCTCTTCTGCGCGTCGCGCGCGCCGATCGATCCCTTCAGCACCGGCAGGCGGAACGCCTCGACGCGGAAGCTGCCGCTGTAATAGGTGGCGGTCGGCGCATCTTCCGGGCCGCCTTCGAGCTCGACGCTGTATTCGCCGAGCTTCGCGGCGGCCGGCAGCGTGAACTGCGTGTCCGCGCTGTGGTCGGCCGCCCACGTGAGCGGCAGCTTGTAGGTCTGGCCCGTGCCGAGATGGCGGATCGTCACGCGCGTCGGGTATTGCGCCGGGAACGCGAGGCTCTGGAGCGTCTCGGTGCGGATGAAATGCTTCATCGACACGGTTTCGCCCGCGCGCAGCAGCGTGCGGTCGAATACCGTATGCGCGCGCACGGTCCGCGCACTGTCGGTGTCGGTCGGCACGTTGAAGCGCCACGATTCGATCCCGCGGTTCCAGCCCGAGCTGACGAACGCCATGTCGGGGCCCGTCTTCGGATCGTTCACGCGGGCCGACACGAAGTAGTCGTCGAAGCGTTGCTCCGAATCGGACGAGCTGCAGGCGCGCTTCGATTCGAACGCGCCGTCGATCTTCAGCAGGCCCTGCGCATCGGTCGTGCCAGACGCGATCTCGTCGCCGTTGCAGTCCGACACGCGGATCTGCGCGTTCGGCACCGGCTTGCCCTTGTCGAGCGTCGTGACCCACACGAGGTTGTTTTCGCGGCCCTGTTTCAGGTGCACGCCGAGGTTGGTGACGAGCACCGTGGTGCGCACGTACATGCTCGACGGCTTCGCGAGCAGCGAGCGGCCGAGCGCGGGCGACGCGAGTTCGAGCACGTAGAAGCCGGGCTTGTCGATCGGCACGCCGACGACTTCGAACGGGCGCAGGGCCTTCGGGTCCGCCTTCGGCAGCGTCAGCGCCTGCACGCCGGGCTGGCCCTTGAGCAGCGTCAGCGAGCGCACGTCGATGCGGCGATCCTTCGGCGCGGGCGCCTTCTCGCCGGCTTCGCGCGGCACGTAGACGGGGTGCTGGCCCTTGCGTTCGAGCAGGCCGGGAATCTGGCTGTCGATCGAGCCGGCCGTCATCGACCAGTTGTCGAAGCGGTCGACCGTGCGCATCCACTGGCGAATCGCCGTGTCGTCGTCGACCTTCAGGTTCGAGAACTGCGCGCCCTGGGTGTTGAGGCCGTCGATATGCAGGTCGGCCTCGACGTTGCGCAGCGTGACGGGCACGAGCGCGGGCGTATCGGGTTCGGCGAAGCGCTCGACGATCCCGAAGGTGCCCGACGAAAACTTCGCGAGCGGCGGCATCGGCGCGGTGCGCGTCGCGAGCGGGAACAGGTCGGCGTTGGACAACGAGCGGTCGGTCACGTCGCGCAGACCCGACGGCAATTCGATCGTCAGGCCGGCTTGTTCGGGCAGCGGCGGATTGAACGTGACGGTGGTGACTTCCTCGCTCTTGTCGTCGGCCGCGAAGGTCGGCGACAGCGAACCGTCAGGACCGCGCAGCTTGATCGCCTCGGCGTTCTTGCGCGAGATCGGCGCGTTGAACGACAGCGTGAGCGGGCGCAGCGGCGTGCAGGGCGCCTTTGCGTTCTCGCGTTCGCACGAGAAGCTCGCGGCGAACGGTGCGCGCACGGTGAAATCGAAGCGCCGTTCCGTTTCATTCGGGATGCCGCTCGGGCTCGTGACGCCCTTGCCGTAGACGAGCTGCATTTTTGCGCTCGCCGGCAGCGCCTGCGCGCACGACAGCGTCAGCACGCGCGCGGCATCCTTCTTCAGCCCGAAGTGATCGAGCAGTGCGTTGCGCGCATCGTCGTCGGCGGCCGTGACGGGAATGCGGTTGCCGATGCCGGCCGCTTCGCACCAGATGTTCGCGAGCGCCGAGCGCGGTTCGGCCGGGCCGTTCAGCTTCAGCACGAACATCTGCCGTTCCTCGATCTCGCGCGAGCCGGGGCGGACGTTCACCGGGAACGGGCCGCCCGTCTGGAACGTGAAGCGGCGCGGGCCGCTGGCCGCGTTGCCGGCGACCGAGCGCAACGTGTCGTTGAGCGCGACCGCGCAGCGCACGCCGGGCGGCAGGTCGTTTTCGAAATCGTAAACCCAGGTCTTGTCGTCGAGCCAGTGACCCTGGCCGCGCGCGGCGGTGGAATCGTTGCAGGTGACGCGCGCGGGATTCGGCGCGGAGGCCGAGCCGAACGCGACCATCGGTTCGTCGAACTTGACGACGGTTTGACGGACCTCGGTGACGGTGCCTTGCGGCGATACGCTCACCGTGCGCGCCGCGCCCGCATGCAGCGACAGCGCCGTGGCGCCGCCGAGCGCCGCGACGGCGCCGATGCGCCAGAGCAGCCGGGTGGTGTGGTTGGTTCGTTTCGCTTTGTTCTGTTTGTCGTGCTGCTTCATCGCTCGATTGCCCTCGGAGGGAAGCTTTCTGTTTGATTGCACGGGATTCTAACCGACCGACATGCGCGCGCATCGCGCTGCGCAGTGTGTCGTCGGTGTGCGACAACGATGTGCGTGCCGCAGATTTGTCGCGCCAACGACACAAAAATGCAGCGAAATGTCGATTGTCTCGGATGGCGGAACATTTAATGGACTATAAAAAGATTGTTCGATCCGATTTGTGCGCGTACATTTCAGGTCCGCGCCAATGTTTGAGAAATATCAAGCGTGGTTTTCCCGAATCCGGTGTTCGAGAGAAGGAAACATGCACAACGACAACACTCCCCACTCGCGTCGCACTGGCGACGCAGCCGTAACAGGCATCACACGGCGTCAATGGCTGCAGGGCGCACTGGCGCTGACGGCGGCGGGCCTCACGGGCTCTCTGGCGATGCGGGCCCTGGCCGACGATCCCGGCACCGCGCCGCTCGATACGTTCATGACGCTCTCCGAAGCATTGACCGGCAAGAAGGGGCTGAGCCGCGTGCTCGGCCAGCGCTTCCTGCAGGCCTTGCAGAAGGGCTCGTTCAAGACGGCCGACAGCCTGCCGCAACTCGCCGGCGCACTCGCGTCCGGTTCGCTGAATCCCGATCAGGAAGCACTCGCGCTCAAGATTCTTGAAGCGTGGTATCTCGGCATCGTGGACAACGTCGTGATTACCTACGAAGAAGCATTAATGTTCAGCGTCGTATCCGATACGCTCGTGATCCCGTCGTATTGCCCCAACAAACCCGGCTTCTGGGCCGACAAACCGATCGAGAGGCAAGCCTGATGGCCGATACCGATACGCAGAAGGCCGACGTCGTCGTCGTCGGGTCGGGTGTCGCAGGCGCGATCGTTGCACACCAGCTCGCGATGGCGGGCAAGTCCGTGATCCTGCTGGAAGCCGGCCCGCGCATGCCGCGCTGGGAAATCGTCGAGCGCTTCCGCAACCAGGTCGACAAGACCGACTTCATGGCGCCGTACCCGTCGAGCGCGTGGGCGCCGCATCCGGAATACGGCCCGCCGAACGACTACCTGATCCTGAAGGGCGAGCACAAGTTCAACTCGCAGTACATTCGTGCGGTAGGCGGTACGACGTGGCACTGGGCCGCGTCGGCGTGGCGCTTCATCCCGAACGACTTCAAGATGAAGACGGTGTACGGCGTCGGCCGCGACTGGCCGATCCAGTACGACGACATCGAGCATTACTACCAGCGCGCCGAAGAGGAACTCGGCGTGTGGGGCCCGGGCCCCGAGGAAGACCTGTACTCGCCGCGCAAGGAGCCGTACCCGATGCCGCCGCTGCCGTTGTCGTTCAACGAGCAGACGATCAAGAGCGCGCTCAACGGCTATGACCCGAAGTTCCACGTGGTGACCGAGCCGGTCGCGCGCAACAGCCGCCCGTACGACGGCCGGCCGACTTGTTGCGGGAACAACAACTGCATGCCGATCTGCCCGATCGGCGCGATGTACAACGGCATCGTGCACGTCGAGAAGGCCGAGCAGGCCGGCGCGAAACTGATCGACAGCGCGGTCGTCTACAAGCTCGAGACGGGCCCGGACAAGCGCATTACCGCCGCGGTCTACAAGGACAAGACGGGCGCCGACCATCGCGTCGAAGGCAAGTACTTCGTGATTGCCGCGAACGGCATCGAGACGCCGAAGATCCTGCTGATGTCCGCGAACCGCGACTTCCCGAACGGCGTCGCGAACAGCTCGGACATGGTCGGCCGCAACCTGATGGATCACCCGGGCACCGGCGTGTCGTTCTACGCGAACGAGAAGCTGTGGCCGGGCCGCGGCCCGCAGGAGATGACGTCGCTGATCGGTTTCCGCGACGGCCCGTTCCGCGCGACCGAAGCCGCGAAGAAGATCCACCTGTCGAACATGTCGCGCATCAACCAGGAAACGCAGAAGATCTTCAAGGGCGGCAAGCTGATGAAGCCGGAAGAGCTCGACGCACAGATCCGCGACCGTTCCGCGCGCTTCGTGCAGTTCGACTGCTTCCACGAGATCCTGCCGCAACCCGAGAACCGCATCGTGCCGAGCAAGACGGCCACCGACGCGGTCGGCATTCCGCGCCCCGAGATCACCTACGCGATCGACGACTACGTGAAGCGTGGCGCCGTGCATACGCGCGAGGTCTACGCGACGGCCGCGAAGGTGCTGGGCGGCACCGAAGTCGTCTTCAACGACGAGTTCGCGCCGAACAACCACATCACGGGCGCGACGATCATGGGCGCGGATGCACGCGACTCGGTCGTCGACAAGGACTGCCGCACGTTCGACCATCCGAACCTGTTCATCTCGAGCAGCTCGACGATGCCGACCGTCGGTACGGTGAACGTGACGCTGACGATCGCGGCGCTCGCGCTACGGATGTCGGACACGCTGAAGAAGGAAGTCTGACCGTGCGGAAATCTACTCTCACCTTCCTCCTGGCCGGCTGCCTCGCGCTGCCGGGGCTCGCACGCGCGGCCGACGCGGCCGATCCGGCGCTGGTCAAGCGCGGCGAATATCTCGCGGTCGCGGGCGACTGCATGGCGTGCCACACCGCGAAGGGCGGCAAGCCGTTCGCGGGCGGTCTCGGCATGCCGATCCCGATGCTCGGCAAGATCTACACGAGCAACATCACGCCCGATCCCGACACGGGCATCGGCAACTGGTCGGCCGAGGACTTCGAGCGCGCGGTGCGCCACGGGGTGTCGAAGAACGGCGACAACCTGTATCCGGCGATGCCGTACGTGTCGTACGCGAAGATCAACGACGACGACGTGAAGGCGCTGTACGCGTACTTCATGCACGGCGTCGAGCCGGTCAAGCAGGCGCCGCCGAAGAACGAGATCCCCGCGCTGCTGAGCATGCGCTGGCCGCTGAAGATCTGGAACTGGCTGTTCCTGAAGGACGGCGCGTACGAGCCGAAACCGGCGCAGAGCGCCGAGTGGAACCGCGGCGCGTATCTCGTCCAGGGTCTGGCTCACTGCAGCACGTGCCACACGCCGCGCGGCATCGCGATGCAGGAGAAGTCGCTCGACGAGACGGGCGGCAGCTTTCTGTCGGGCTCGGTGCTCGCAGGCTGGGACGGCTACAACATCACGTCCGACGCCAACGCGGGGATCGGCGGCTGGACGCAGCAGCAGCTCGTCCAGTACCTGCGCACCGGCAGCGTGCCGGGTCTCGCGCAGGCGGCCGGCCCGATGGCCGAGGCGATCGAGCACAGCTTCTCGAAGATGACGGAAGCGGACATCGGCGCGATCTCGACGTACATTCGCACGGTGCCGGCAGTCGCCAGCGGCGATGCGAAGCAGTCGCGCACGTCGTGGGGCAAGCCGGCCGAGGACGGGCTGAAGCTGCGTGGCGTCGCGCTCGCGTCGTCGGGCATCGATCCGGCGCGGCTCTATCTCGGCAACTGTGCGACCTGCCACCAGATGCAGGGCAAGGGCACGCCGGATGGCTATTACCCGCCGCTGTTCCACAACTCGACGGTCGGCGCATCGAATCCGACCAACCTCGTGCAGGTGATCCTGAACGGCGTGCAGCGCAAGGCCGGCAGCGAGGACGTCGGGATGCCGGCGTTCCGTCACGAGCTGTCGGATGCGCAGATCGCCGCGCTGACGAATTACCTGACCGGGCAGTTCGGCAATCCGGCCGCGAAGGTCACCGAGCAGGACGTCGCGAAGCTGCGCTGATGCGGCGCGCGACGAAGCAGGGCGATAACTGACAAGAGGAGGAGCACAGCACATCGGGTTGTTGCCCGATGCCGGTTGTTGCAGAGCGGGGCGGGCGGCGCAGGCGGCCGCCCGTCCTGGTTCATTCGCAATCCGATGCGCCGGGGCTGTTTCGGCTGCGCGCATCGTTTTCGTTGATCGACACCATGACACCGAATCAACCGTTTCTCGCGTCCCAGCGCGATGTGCTGCTGCTGCTTGCCCGGATCCTGCTCGTGATCCTGTTCGTGATGTTCGGCTGGAAGAAGGTCGTCGACTTTCACGGCACCATCGCGTTCATGGGTTCGGAGGGCGCGCCCGCGCCGATCATCTCCGCCGCGATCTCCGTCGTGATGGAGCTGTTCGTCGGGATCGCGATCCTGGTCGGCTTCCAGACACGTGCGCTCGCGCTGCTGCTGGCGCTCTACACGATCGGCACCGGCATCATCGGCCATCACTACTGGACGATGACGGGCGGCGAGCAGATCGACAACATGATTCATTTTTACAAGAACATCGCGATCTCCGGCGGCCTGCTCGCGCTTTGCGCGGCGGGCCCCGGGCGTTTTTCGATCGATCGAGGATAAGCGGAACCGGGGCGCGCGCATGGGGCACGCGCCGGACGGTCGAGACTTCGAGGGGGCATCATTTTGCGACTCAAACATTTCGCATGGCTGATCGCGGCCGCCACACCGGCGGCCGCTTTTGCACAGACGAGCGTGATGCTGTACGGCCGCATCGACGGCGGCATCGAATACCTGAACCACATCGCGAAGCCGAACGGCGGCAGCGGGACCCGCTGGAGCGCCGAAAGCGGCGATTGGGGCACCAGCATGTTCGGGCTGAAGGGCATCGAGGATCTCGGCGGCGGGCTGTCGACGGTCTTCAACCTGGAAACCGCGTTCCAGGTGATGAACGGCCAGACGGGCGGTGGGCGCATGTGGTCGCGGCGCGCGTATGTCGGGCTGAAGAGCGACACGTGGGGCCAGCTGCAGGCCGGCCGCAACCTGTTCATCGACAGCGACGGCGTGTGGGAATTCGACCCGTTCGTGCAGCAGGCGTTTTCGTCTGCATCGCTCGTGCGCGGCCGTAACTGGCAGCAGACCAGCAACAACATCGAGTATCACAGCCCGGTGATCGGCGGCTTCGACGTGCAGGCGCAGTACGCGTTCGGCAATCAGTCGCGCGGCTTCAACTACGGCGCGGCCGACGATTTCGGCCGCTCGGACGGGATCATGGTCTCGTACCACTCGCCGTTGCTCGACGTGCGCGGCATCTACGACGAATTGCGCGACAACAACGGCAAGTTCAGCAACATCTTCACCGCGTCGCGCGAGTATTTCGTCGGTGCGAACGTGAAGGTGTCGAAGTTCAAGATCCAGGGCGCGTATACGCACTACCAGGCACCGGACAGCCCGGCCGGCGTGGCCGATCGTGCCGATCACTATTGGCTCGGCGCAACCTACGCGGCGAATCCGCAATGGGCGGTGACGGGCGGCGGTTATTACGTGAAGGTGGGCGACGGCGGCGGCGATGCATCGCACGATCCGTCGGGACACGCGATCATGTACGTGCTCGGCACCACGTACAACCTGTCGAAGCGCACGTTCCTGTACGGCACGGTCGCGTATGTGCGCAACGGCGGCAACTCGAACTTCTCGCTGCTCGCGACACCGCGCGACGCGACGTCGGGCACGAGCCCGATGACGGGCGAGTCGCAGACGGGGGCGTATGTGGGGATGATGCATACGTTCTGAGCGGGGCGGTTCCGCGAGCGGTACGCAACGCACGGGTGGTGGCCGCCCGTGCGTTGTTGCGTTTACGGCGCGTGATCCATGGTCAGAACACGCACGCGTCGGTCGTGGTGAGCGTCGCGAACGGGCCACCGAGCGTCGCATTGTGATGAGAGACGATCCGCTCGGCCGGCAGTTCCGGCGTGTCCATGCAGGTGTGCGCGTCGGTCACGAGCACCGCACGAAAGCCGTGATCGGCGGCCGCACGGCACGCCGTGTCGACACAGTACTGGGTCTTCATGCCCGCGATGACGATCTCGCCGATGCCACCCTCGTGCAGCCATTCGGCGAGCCGCGTCCCTGCGAAGCAACTCGGCCGCGACTTGTCGAACACGACGTCGCGCGCCGTATCGATCGCGAGCTCGGGCAGCAGCGCGGTCAGCGGCGTACCGGGCGCAATCGGCGAACCGGCGGGCCCGGTGTGCCGGACGGCGAACACCGGCGCACCGGCTTCATGCGCGCGACCGATCAACCGGTTGATGTTCGCGAGCACGCGTTCGCCGTCGTACGGACGCTCGGGGCCGTGAAACAGGCCGACCTGCATGTCGACGACGAGCAGCGCGCGTTTCGGAGAAGAGACTTCGGGCATTGCGTTTCTCCTGAGTGACGGATACGGACGGAGAAACGACAAGACCCCGTCCGGAACCCGCGGGGCCTGTGAGGGATGGCGCTACGACCTTGCGCGCACTCGCCGCACGAGCCCGCCGAAGGCGGTCGTGCGCGTCGTGGTCGAGGAAGTGGTCGTGGTGTGGCGCATGGCGCGATCATGCCCGATGCGTGTGCGCCACGTCAATCGCGCATCGTGCGTCGCCCGCCGGTCAGTCGAGCGCCTTCCCGGCCTTTTCGTCCATGCAGCGCACGGCGAGCAGCGTCATCGCACCACACCCGATCGCATACCACGCAGGCGCATTCGGATTGCCGGTCGCCGCGATCAGCCACGTGACGAAGAATTGCGCGAAGCCTCCGAAGATCGCGACGCCGATGCTGTACACGAGCGCGCCGCCGGTGGCGCGCACCGCACGCGGGAACAGTTCGCCGAGCATGGCACCCGTCGCGCCGATGTTGATCGCGTGCACGATCGACAGCGCGGCGATGATCGACAGCAGCGAGGTGGCGCCCGGCCAGCGGTTCAGTGCAACAAACGCCGGGTAGATCGCGGCCATCAGCACGATGCGCGTCCACCAGACGATCCGGTTGCGCCCGTAGACGTCGGACAGATGGCCGCCGATCGGCGTCACGAGCATCAGGATCGCGCCGGCAACGCAGCCGGCCGTCATCGACAGCCACGTCGGCAGGTGCAGCACCTGCACGCCATAGATCGCCATGTAGAACACGATGATGTAGTGGATCGACGTGCCGCCGATCGTCACGCCGAGGCCCGCGAACACGGCCTTGCCGTGATGGCGCAGCACGTCGGCGAGCGGCAGCGATGCGACCGGCTCGTCATGTGCGGCAGCGGCGGCAGGCGCGGCGGCCGGCACTTCCTCGACGGTGCGGCGCAGCCAGTAGCCGATCGGCACGAACAGCGTGCCGATGATGAACGGTACGCGCCAGCCCCAGCTTTCGAGCTGCGCGGCATTCAGCGTCGATGTCAGCGCGACGCCGGTCAGCGCACCGGCGAGCGCGGCGAGCCCCTGGCTCGAGAACTGGAATGACGCGTAGAAGCCGCGACGATGCTGCGGCGCCTGTTCGAGCAGCAGCGTCGTCGATGCGCCGACTTCGCCGCCCGACGCGAACCCTTGCAGCAGGCGCGCGAGCACGAGCAGCAGCGGCGCCGCGAGGCCGATCTGAGCGAAGGTCGGCGCGACGGCGATCGTCGCGGTGCCGAGCGCCATCAGCAGCAGCGTGAGGATCATCGCCTTCTTGCGGCCGGCGCGGTCGGCATACATGCCGATCACGAGCCCGCCGAGCGGGCGCGTGACGAAGCCGACGCCGAAGCTCGCGACCGCGAGCATCAATTGCCCGAACGACGAATGCACGGGGAAGAACAGCTTGCCGATCAGGATCGCGAAGAAGCTGTAGACCGTGAAGTCGTAGAACTCGAGCGCGTTGCCGACGGCGGCGGCTGCGATCAGCCGGCGTTTCTTCGCGGCGGCGCGTGCATCGACCGGCGTGCCGGCGAACGAAAGGGTGGACGTTTCCATGTGGGGCTCCCCCGGTTGGCGCGAAACGATGGGATGACGGGCCGTCAGGCCGCGAGCCAGGCTTCGGCGACGCGAACCCAGTAGCTCGCGCCGATCGCGAGGATGTCGTCGTTGAAGTCGTAACCGGGGTTGTGCACCATGCAGCCGCCTTTGCTGCCGATCCCGTTGCCGATGAACGCGTAGCAGCCGGGGCGAGCCTCGAGCATGAACGCGAAATCCTCGCTGCCCATCAGCGGCGCGGAGTCGGTTTCGACACGGTCGGCGCCGAGCATCTGGCGTGCAATGTCGGCCGCGAACGCGGTCGGTTCCGCGTGATTCACGAGCACCGGGTAGCCGTAGTCGTAGTCGACTTCCGCCGTGACGCCGAAGCTTTCGGCCTGGCCTTTCACGAGGGCTTCGATGCGGCGCGCGAGCAGCGCGCGAACGTCGGCGTTCAGCGCGCGCACCGACAGCTTCATCGTGACGGTTTCGGGAATGATGTTGAACGTCTCGCCGGCCTGCACGCTGCCGACCGTGATCACGGCCGCGTGCTGCGCATCGACTTCGCGCGCGACGATCGTCTGAAGCGCGACCATGATGCTGCCCGCGGCCGACATCGGATCGCGTGCGAAATGCGGCATCGCGCCATGGCCGCCGACACCGCGCAGCGTGATCGTCACGCGGTCGGCCGACGCCATCGCGGCGCCGGTGCGGAAGGCCATGTCGCCGGCCGCGCGGCCCGGCATGTTGTGGATCGCGAAGATCGCGTCGCACGGGAAGCGGTCGAACAGGCCGTCGTCCATCATCGCCTTCGCGCCGCCGAAGTTTTCCTCGGCCGGCTGGAAGATCAGGTTCAGCGTGCCGGAGAACTGGCGCGTGGCCGCGAGGTGGCGCGCCGCGCACAGCAGCATCGCGGTGTGGCCGTCGTGGCCGCACGCATGCATCTTGTTCGCATGGCGGCTCGTGTACGGCAGGCCGGTGGCCTCCGCGAGCGGCAGCGCGTCCATGTCGGCGCGCAGCCCGACCGTGCGCGTGCCTTGCCCTTCGCGCAGCACGCCGACCACGCCCGTCTTGCCGATGCCGCGATGCACTTCATAACCCCAGCCGGTGAGCAGCTCGGCGACGAGATCGCTCGTGAGCGTTTCCTCGAATGCGAGTTCGGGGTGAGCGTGGATGCGGCGGCGTACCTCGACCAGCTCGGGTGCGATCGCGGCGATGCCGGGGATGACGGGGTTCACGGCTTGCAGCATGGTGTCTCCTGTGGGGCAGGTGGGGCGTTTGACGCACATATGACGAGCAAGCATATAAATTTCTTTTGGCCACCAGAAGCTGATAAATTGCTTTGGTGCTCACCACCGGTTGCCGCTCGGGAATACCCTGAACCGGTGTGTGCCGTGCAGCACAGGGTTTCCACGGATCACGCGTTGCCGCCATGAAATACCATCAGTTGAAAGCGTTCGTCACCGTCGCGGAAGAGGGCAGCATTCGTGCTGCCGCGCGGCGTCTGAACGTGTCGCCGGCGGCGCTGACGAAGGCGGTCAAGGAGCTGGAGATCGCGCTCGGCGTGTCGCTCGTCGTGCGCACCGCGCGCGGCGTGCAGCTCACCGCGTTCGGTCAGCAGTTGCAGGTGCGCGCGCGGCTGATCGTCGCCGAAATGCAGCGCGCCCGCGACGACATCGAACAGGCGCAGGGCGCGATGACGGGCTCCGTCGCGGCGGCGATCACGCCGGCCGCTGCGGTGACGATCCTGCCCGACGCGTTTCGCGCGTTCCGGCGCCGCTTTCCGGTGGCGCGCGTCAACCTGGTCGAAGGGTTTCCGGGCGTTGCGCTGCCGCGCCTGCACGACGGCTCGCTCGATTTCGCGGTGGCCGTCGTCGTGCCCGAACTGCTGGCGGCCGAATTCGATCACGCGGAACTCTATGCGAGCCGATCGCTGATCGTCGCCCGCAAGGGGCATCCGCTCGCGTCGGCCACCTCGCTCGCCGATCTCGTCGACGCCGACTGGCTGATGAACCCGTCGCCGGAAAGCTCGACGCAGGTGCTGTTCAATTCGTTCGTTGCCTACGGGCTGCCGGTGCCGGCGCGCGTCGTCGAATGTCCGAGCTTCGGGCTCGCGCACAGCCTGATGACCGGTTGCGACCTGATCGCGTCGATGCCCGAGCAACTGCTACAGGGCGAGTGGGCGCGCGACCAGCTCGCGGTGCTGCCGATTCGCGAGCGCTTGCCGGGCGTCTCGGTGCAGGTCATCACGCGTCGCGACAGCCCGCTCACGCCGGCCGCGACGATGCTGCTCGACTGCCTGCGGGACTCCGCGCGGCGCAAGGGGCTGCGGTGAACCGGTGCCCAGGGTCGGCAGCAGTCATTGCATCGGTATCCTGAAGATCGGGTGCGTGGCGTTGCCGTCGTCAGGCGGGCACGTGGCTTGCACAGCGGACGCCATTCCGGCGCAGGCCGCGCGAGCCGGTATCATAGCGGCCGGCCCGCCGCTCCGGCCGGCCTCCAACAACATCGCCATTCGGCATCCAGCAATCAGAGGCATTTCATGACCAGTGCAACCCAATTCGACAACGTATCGGTCGTCAAGCGCGCGAACGTCTATTTCGACGGCAAGTGCGTGTCGCATACCGTGCTCTTCCCGGACGGCACGCGCAAGACGCTCGGCGTGATCCTGCCGTGCGCGCTCAACTTCGGCACCGATGCGCCCGAATTGATGGAAGTGCAGGCCGGCAAGTGCCGCGTGAAGCTCGACGGCAGCAGCGAATGGCAGACCTACGGTGCCGGCGAATCGTTCTCGGTGCCGGGCAAGAGCCGCTTCGACATCGAAGTGCTCGAGACGCTCGATTACATCTGCAGCTACCTGTAACTCGCCCGTACTCGCGCAGCAAAAGAAAAGCCCCGCCGAAGCGGGGCTTGTCGCAAGTGGAGGGCGCCAGGGCCCTCCGGCGCGCCTGTTCTCTGCTTACAGGCAGGCGTTGATATCGCCGGCGGAAGCCGCATTGCCGCCGCGGAAACCGACCCAGGTCTTCGCGCCTGCGGCGTTGGCCGGGC
Organism: Burkholderia aenigmatica; assembly: GCF_902499175.1. Lineage (GTDB taxonomy): Bacteria > Pseudomonadota > Gammaproteobacteria > Burkholderiales > Burkholderiaceae > Burkholderia > Burkholderia aenigmatica. The sequence goes on along the minus strand of NZ_CABVQC010000038.1, from coordinate 34,598 downwards.
GCACGATGGCGGCAGCGCCGTTCGGCGGCTGCTGGCCCGGCGCATAAACGGCCATTGCGAGGCCGTTCGCCAGTTCATACTGCGACGTCACCTGTTGTTGCGACTTGTCGGCCCAGGTCTTGGCGATGCACTGCGCCACTTCGTCGGCGGATTTTTGGCTTTGTCCCACGTTCTGCAGGGCAGAATCGGCTGCATGAGCAGAAAATGCCACGGTCAATGCGATGAGCGGTAAGTATTTCGCGGTCACGTTATCTCCCTCGAGTCGTGATTGATTGAGTGGGATGCGCAGCAGTACTGCGTACAAGTGAGATCGCATCAGGCGAGCACGGTTCCGGCTATTCCGAAACAAGTTGTTAACGCGCTTGCCAAATGGCGGCTCCGGTGCTGTGTACTTTGCTGCGGCGCGGCATGCATCGTGTGCGGCACGACGTCATGCGTTGCGTGGTCGGCGCGCTGCCCGGTCGTGTGGTGATGTGACGGCCGCGGCGAGCGGCATGTGTCTGCATGCCGTGCCGCGACTCTTTATTTGATCGCGAAGTGGAATGGCTGATTGATGGCCCCGTCGCATGAGCACCATGATGACAAACTTTCGTCCGTCGAATTGTTAACCAACTTTAAACACGGGAGGCGGCGAAATGCGATGCGGCACGCGAAGGGCGTGCCGCATCGTACGGAAGAGGTGACGCGAGCGGGGCGTGCGCGGCGAGGGTGCCGCGCAGCGCAGTGGATCAGCCGGCCTTGCGCGTGCCGATGTCGCGCAGGTTGGCCGGGACGACCGGGCGGAAGCGCTCGCGCTTCTGTTCGTCGTCGAAGTGCTGGAGCGCGGGCTTGATCAGGTCGCTGCGCGACACGATGCCGGTGATGCGCATCGATTGCTCGTCGGCAACGACAGGCAGGCGCTCGAGTCCGAGCATTGCGAGCCGCGACGCGACGACGCGGCAGGTTTCGTGCGCCTGAGCGACGGCAGGCGCGCGGTTGACGAACGCGCCCGAGATCGGCGTGTCGGCCGTGGCCTGTGCGCGCTGCGCGTCGAGCGTCGCGCGATCGACGAGACCGAGCAGGCGGCCGTTCTGCACGACCGGGTACGCACGGTGCGACTGCTTCGCGCCGAAGTACTGCGACTCGACGGTCGCGAGCGTCGCTGCGCCGTCGATCGCGACGAGCAGGTCGGCCGACGTCATCACTTCGCCGATGTCGTGCCGCTCGAGCGGATCGACGCCGTACTCGCGATAGATGTGATAACCGCGGCGCGCGATCTTCTCCGTCATGATCGAGCGCTTCATCACGATGGTCGCGAAACCGTGCGCGACGAGCGTCGCCGCGAGCAGCGGCAGCAGCGCGTTGGCGTCGTGCGTGAGGCCGAACGCGAACACGATCGCGGTCAGCGGCGCACCGAGCGTCGCGCCGAGCGTCGCGGCCATGCACACGAGCGGCCACAGCGCCGGGTCGCCGCCCGGCAGCATCGGCGACAGTACCGTGCCGAGCCCGGCGCCGAGCATCAGCAGCGGGGCGAGCACGCCGCCCGACGTGCCCGAGCCGAGCGCGATCACCCACATCACGGCCTTCACGATCAGCAGCGCGAGCGCGATCTTCAATGCGATGTGCTGATGAAGCAGGTCGCCGATCACGTCGTAGCCGACGCCGAGCGCGCGCGGCTCGAGCCAGCCGCCGATGCCGATCACGATCGCGCCGAGCGCGGGCCACCACATCCAGTGCACCGGCAGCTTCGCGAAGGTGTCCTCGACGCGATACAGCGCAGCCGACAGGCCGCACGCGAGCATGCCCGACAGCAGGCCCGCGACGATGCACGACAGCAGCGCGACGGGCGTCGGCGCGGCCGTGGTCAGCGGAAACAGCGGATCGACGCCGAAGAACACGGCGCGGGCGAAACCAGCCACCGCGCAGGCGAGCGCGACCGGCAGGAAACTGCGCGGACGCCATTCGAACAGCAGCAGTTCGACCGCGAGCAGCACGGCCGCGACCGGCGTGCCGAACACGGCCGTCATGCCGGCGGCCGCACCGGCGACGAGCAGCGTCTTGCGCTCGGCGGCGGTTACGTGCACGCACTGTGCGATCAGCGAGCCGAGCGCGCCACCCGTCATGATGATCGGGCCTTCGGCGCCGAACGGGCCGCCGCTGCCGATCACGACGCCGGACGACAGCGGCTTCAGGATCGCGACCTTCGGCGACATGCGGCTCTTGCCGAACAGGATCGCCTCGATTGCTTCGGGAATGCCGTGGCCGCGGATCTTTTCCGAGCCGAAGCGCGCCATCAACCCCACGATCAGGCCACCGATCACCGGCACGACGATCACCCACGCGCCGAGCGTGTTGTGCGCGGGCGAGCGGTCGACGAACGAGAATTGCTGGAAGAAGAACAGGTTCGTGAACAGGTGGATCAGGCTCAGCAGTACGAATGCGGCCAGCGTGCTGAGCAGGCCGATCCCGGCGGCAAGCAACGCGATCCTGGGCAGGCGGTCGTTGGTCGCGAAATCGCGTTTGTGTGGTGCGTTCATCGGAGTGGAAAGAGCAGGGGTCAGTAATCGATCTGGGGAACCTGGAACGCGTCCTTGAGCGACTTCAGCTCGGCGCGATGCATGGCCGCGAGGCGGGCGAGCAGCGTTTCGCCGGCTTGCTCGAGGTGGACCTCGACCTGGCGGCGGTCCGCTTCGCTCGTCTTGCGCTTCACGAGGCCGAGCGCTTCGCAGCGCGTGACCAGCGCGACGACGCCGTGGTGCTGCGCCTGCAGGCGTTCCGCGAGTTCGCCGATGGTCGCCCATTCGCGATGCGGGTAGCCCTTGATGTGCAGCAGCAGCAGGTATTGCAGCGGCGTCACGCCTTCGCTTTGCGCGGCGCGTTCGGAGAAGCGCTCGAAGCGGCGCATCTGGTAGCGGAACTCGGACAGTTGCTGGAAATCGCTTTTCGCCAGCGCGCGTCGGGTATCGTTCATCGAGGTCGGTCGGACGGTCAGTTTCGGTAGCGAGAAATATATCACAACATGATATAAATGGCCGAATTCAGGCGGGATGAATGCATTCCGCGTGTCTCAGGCTGTTACATGGCGTTACGTGCGCCGCGTGCGCTGCATGCGTTACGCGGCCTCGCGTATTTGCGTCTGTCGATACAGGCCCGTGACGAGATCCGTCTGCGTAATGATCCCGACGAGCCGGCGCGATGCATCGACGACCGGAATGTGGTGGTGCCCCGAATGCGTAAACAGCGGGACGAGCGCCGTGATCGGCATCGTTTCCGGTACGCACGCGACGTCGCGCGTCATCACGGTGGCGACGCTCGCCGGCTGGCCGCCGAACGATTGCGGCAGCCGCGCGGACAGGCGTTGCCACAGCGGGGCCGGACGGCGCAACTGGCGCGTGAGGTCGGCGCGCGTGACGATGCCGGTCAGGCGGCCTTCGCCGTCGACGACGGGCAGCGCCTTCACGCGGTGGCGGTCGAGCAGCGTGAGCGCGGCCGTGACCGACGTCGATGGCGCGACTTCGATGGCATTCTTTGTCATCAGGTCGGCGCACGAGAGCTGGCCGAACGTGCGCGTATAGGCCTGCATCTCGGTTTCGCGCAGCAGCGCTTCGAGATCGTCCGGATCGACGTCGAGCCATTCGCCGCGGCGCTTCAGCACCGCGTCGAGGTCGCCGCGCGTGAAGCCGCCGCGCGCCGGTGCGGCGGCGCCTGCCTGCGGTTTCGCGTCAGGACGCACGCCGCCGTGCGGATAGCGGTGCCCGGTCAGCGCGTGATAGGCAAGCGCGGCGGACAGCAGGATGGCCGATTGCAGCGCGATCGGTTCCAGCACGAAGCTGAAACCGAGCGAATGGATCGCCGGGCCGCCGACCACGGCCGTGAGCGCGACGGCGCCCGACGGCGGGTGCACGCAGCGCAGCACGAACATGCCGCCGATCGCGCACGCGATCGCGACCGCGGCGGCCGTGATCGGATCGGCGATCCATTGTGCGCACGCGACACCAACCGTGGCCGCGACGAGATTGCCGCCGATGATCGACCACGGTTGCGCGAGCGGGCTGGCCGGTACCGCGAACAGCAGCACGGCCGACGCCCCCATCGGCGCGACGAGCAGCGGCACGAGGCCCGGCACGCCGGGTAGCAGCCGCATCGTCACGCCGACCGTCGCGATGCCGACGAGCGCGCCCGTGCACGAGCGCAGGCGTTCACGCCAGCCCAGCGACATCGGATGGGGAATGAAGCTGTGCAGCCATTGCCGCAACGTGCGGCGCGACGAAGGGGAGCCTGACGACATGGACGGTAAGCGGTAAAGATGACAGCGCGGATGCGCGCGGCGACAAGCGGCGAATTATATCGCGTTGTGATACAAATTGTCGCACCGCATCAAGCCGTTGCATACGCGCGACGGACGTGTCTTGCAAAAAGCTTTCATCCGATGAAAGTTTGCAGGCCGGACAAACGCACAAATTTGTCTGCAGCGGCGTACAATTCGGGCCACTGAATCCCCCGTCATGCCAGAACCACGTACGCGATGCCCGCTCCCCCGCCTTTCCCCCGGCACGGTGATCGAATTGACGTGGTTCGCGGCTGCGTTCCGTTTTCCACCTGACGCGAGCGCTGCCGACGCCTCCCCACTGACTCTCCCCAAGCCAATTCAATGGACATGCTCGAAAACATGCGCCTGTTCGTGCGCGTTGTCGAAGCCGGCAGTTTTACTGCGGTCGCAAAGGAAATCGACGCGACCACCGCGCAGGTGTCGCGCGCGGTATCGAACCTCGAAGCGCACGTACAGACGCGGCTGCTGCATCGCACGACGCGCCACCTCGGCCTTACCGAAAGCGGCGAACGCTACTTCGAGCGCTCGAAATCGATCCTCGCGGAAATCGACTACGCGAACGCGGAGGCGCGCAACGCCCTGCTGCGGCCGAGCGGCAAGATGCGCATCCATGCGATGACGGGGCTCGGGCAGAGTCATGTCGTGTCATCGATCGTTCGCTACCAGGAGGACAACCCCGACGTGTCGGTCGAGCTGACGCTCGCCCAGCGGATGCCGAATCTCGTCGAGGAGGGCTACGACGTGTCGATCGTGACGGCGTCGCAGCTGCCCGATTCGGGCTATGTCGCGCAGACCTGCGGCACGAGCTGCAGCGTGCTCGTCGCGTCGCGCGAATATCTGGCGCGCCACGGCACGCCGCAGTCGCCCGACGAATTGCCGAACCACGTGTGCCTGCGCCTCGATACGCCCGCCTCGCCGGCCAGCGAATGGCGGCTCGAGCGCAGCGATGGCGAGGAAGCCGTCTACGAGCTGCAGCCCGCGCCGTTCCAGGTCAACGTGCCGGACGCGCTGTGCGTCGCGGTGCGCGCCGGGCGCGGGATCGCGTGCGTCGCGCTGTATACGGTGCTCGACGACATCCGCGAAGGGCGGCTGATCCGCGTGCTGCCCGAGTATCGGCTGCAGACGGTGAGCGTGTACGCCGTCTACGCGACGCGCCGCTATCTCGACGCGAAGATCCGCACGTTCCTCGATCACCTGCGCACGACGCTCACGCCCGCGCTGGAGAACGACCTGCGCGAACTCGACCGGCTGACGACCGAACAGACGCCGGGCGGCCGCAAGCGCGCCTGACGATCCGCGCGGGCGCGCGCCGCGCGAACCGCACGGGCCGTGGCGCCGTTCAGGCGCGCGGCGCGATGCGGATCCGCTCGAAGCGTCCCGCGAGCCACGCGTAGGCGGCGATGCCGAGCAACCCGTGCGCGGCGACGAACCATAATGCGCCGGCAAACGAGCCCGTGCTGGCGACGAAGTAGCCGATCACGAGCGGCGTAACGATCCCGGCGATGTTGCCGAGGCCGTTGAACACACCGCCGCTCAGGCCGACCATACCCTCCGGCGCGGTGTCTGCGAGCACGGCCCAGCCGACTGCCGCGAGCCCCTTGCCGAAGAACGCGACCGTCATCAGTGCGATCACGATCGCGTTCGACGACGCGCCGTTCGCGAGCACGAGCAGCGTCGCCATCGCCATCCCCACGACGAACGGCGTCTTGCGCGCCTTCGACGGATGCATGCCGCGCCGGATCAGCCAGTCCGACAGCACGCCGCCGAGCACGCCACCCGTGAAGCCGCAGAGCGCCGGCAGCGCGGCGACCCAGCCGGCTTCCATGATCGTCATCCCGCGCCCCTTGATCAGGTAGATCGGAAACCACGTGATGAAGAAGTAGGTGAGTGCCGTGATGCAGTACTGGCCGATGTAGATCGCCCACAGGTTCCGATGGCGAAACAGTTGCGACACGTCGTGCCACGACACGCGCGGCCGATGGCGCACCCGGTTCGCTTCGAGATCGACGAGTGCGCCGTGCGCGCGCAGGTAGTCGCGCTCCGCGTCGCTCACACGCGGGTGGCCGTGCGGCTCGCGATACCACGCGAACCACAGCGCCGCGAGCGCGATGCCGAGCATCCCCATCCACAGGAACACGTGTTCCCAGCCGAGCGCATGCGTGAGCCAGGCCATCGCGGGCGTGAACAGCACGACGGCCATGTACTGCGCGGAATTGAACAGGGCCGACGCGGTGCCGCGTTCGGCGGTCGGGAACCAGCACGCGACGATTCTCGAGTTGGCCGGGAACGCCGGCGATTCGACGAGGCCGAGCATGAAGCGCATCACGAACAGCGCGAGCGTGGCGGCCGCCCCCTGCACGGCGAGCCAGCCGACCGTCCCCTGCAGCATCGTGAAGACGGACCACAGCAGCAGGCTCAGGCCGTACACACGCCGTGCGCCGAAGCGGTCGAGCAGCCAGCCGCCCGGGATCTGGCCGATCGCATAGGCCCACGCGAATGCGGAAAAGACGATGCCGAGCTGCACGGGCGTCAGCCCGAGGTCGTGCGCGACGCCGGTGCCGGCGATCGACATCGTCGCGCGATCCGCATAGTTGATGACCGTGACCGCGAAAATCAGCGCGAGGACCGTATAGCGGACGCGGCCGATCGTGCGTGAGGCGGCGGGTGATGCGGCGAGAGCAGCGCCGCTGGATCGATTGGGCATGCGTGTCTCCTGGCCTCCGTCGTGCGGAGGCATCCGGTGTTGTAACGGGTGGCCGCCGTGCGGCGTGCGGATCAGCTCGTGACGCTGGTCGGCGGGCGCTGACCTGCAAAACATGCGGCAAGATTGGCGAGCACGATCCGGCCCATCGCTTCGCGCGTTTCGCGGGTCGCGCTCGCGCGGTGCGGCTGCACGACGACGCGGTCGAGTTCGAGCAGCGCGGCCGGCACGTGCGGCTCGTTCTCGAATACGTCGAGACCGGCGCCGGCGATCGTGCCGTCGGCGAGCGCGCGAATCAGCGCGGCTTCGTCGACCAGCTTGCCGCGTGCGACATTGATCAGGAATCCTTGGGGGCCGAGCGCGGAGAGCACGTCGGCCGTCACGAGCACGTTGCCGTGATCGGCCGATGCGGCGATCACGAGTAGGTCGCTGTCGCGCGCGAGCGCGGCGAGGTCGGGCACGAAGCGATAGCCGCTGTCGCGATGCTCGCGCGGGCCGAAGTAGCTGACGGGCATCCGGAACGCCTGCGCGCGCTGTGCGATCGCGCGCCCGACGCGGCCGAGCCCGACGATGCCGAGCCGCTTGCCGGTCACCTGGGTCGCGAGGGGCTGGGCCGTCTTGCCCCAGCGGCCGGCGCGCACGATCCGCTCGCCGGCGCCGAGGTCGCGCAGCGTCATCAGGATCAGCCCCATCGCCATGTCGGCGACGTCGTCGGTCAGCACGTCGGGCGTCGTCGTCACGTGGATGCCGCGCGCCCTGGCACGGTCGAGATCGACGGCATCGGTGCCGATGCCGCTGATCGCGACGATCTCGAGCGCGGGCAGCCGGTCCATCAGCGCGGCGGACAGGCCGTTGGCGCCGCCGGTCACGACCCCGCGAATGCGCGTGGCGACGCGATCGAGCAGCGCGTCCGGTTGCCCGGCCGCATACAGTCGGTGCACCGCGTAACGGGTGGACAGTTCGGCGTCGATCGCGTCGGGGAGCGGCTGGGTGAGCAGGATGTCGATGGTCATGAAGGTCCCGGTCGTCGTGCGCGGCGCGGGCCGCGCATCAGGTGCAACCGAGTATAGAAATCGTATCGATATCGGTCTAACATCAAAAGGCTATCGATTGATTCAGGAATTGGATGATTGAACTGCACCAGCTTCGCTGCTTCGTCGCGGTGGCCGAGGAACTGCATTTCGGTCGCGCGGCCCGACGGCTCTTCATGACGCAGCCGCCGCTCAGCCGGCAGATCCAGCTGCTCGAGCATGCGCTCGGCATCGCGCTGCTCGAACGCAGCAGCCGGCAGGTCAGGCTGACCGCGGCCGGCGAGCGGTTCCTGCGCGACGCGCGGCATATCCTCGAATTCTCCGCGCGGGCCGAGCAGGCCGCGCAGCGCGTCGCGCATGGCGGGGCCGGCCGCATCACGCTCGGCTTCACGGCGGTCAGCGCGTACCGGATGATCCCGATGCTGTTGGCGCACGCCGCCCACGCGCTGCCGGACGTCGACATCGAATTGCGCGAGATGGTGTCGACCGTGCAGATCGATGCGCTTGCGTCGCGGATGCTCGACGCGGGCTTCGTGCGCCAGCGGGCCGCACGCCAGCCGCTCGAATACCGGCTCGTGCAGCGCGAGCCGATGCTGGTCGCGGTCGCGGAGGGCGCGCCGCTCGCCGCGTGCGAGCGCATCGGCCCCGACGAGCTCGACCGGCAGCCGTTCATCGCGTATTCGCCGAACGAGGGGAAATACTTCCACGACCTGATCTCGGGCCTGTTCGCGAACGCGGGGCGGCTGCCGAACTACCTGCACTACGTGGGGCAGACGCACACGATCCTCGGCCTCGTGCGCGCGGGGCTCGGTGCCGCACTCGTGCCGGCGTCGGCACGCGAGCTGCATGTCGACGGCGTGGTGTTCCGGCCGCTGGCGGGCGCCGACGTGGCGGCCGAGCTGTATCTCGCATGGCGCGCGGACAACGACAACCCGGCGCTGCCGGTGTTTAACGCGATGGTCGAGCAATTCCTGCCGGGAAGCGCGGACGACGGACGCGCGTGAATGCCGGCGGCGGGGCGCGGCGAGCACCCGCCTCGCGTCGATAAGTCGGTTGTCTGACGATTGGCGGGGTGGCCCGTCGACAGCGGGATACCTCATTCGCGGACGCTTCAACCTCCTCGTTGCGCCTTTCCTGATGCGGGTTAAGGCGATTTCCACCGTATCTCCTGTTGCTCGACGCGGGGAAACCCTCATTCCGGATTCATCGGTCGTCGTATTACTGTATCGATACACTAAATCGATACAGTCGCGCTGAGATGCGCACAAGCAAAGGAGACGGCCCATGAATACCCTGACCCGGCGGCGCTTTCTGCAGACGGCGTCCGTCGCCACGCTCGCGGCTGCAGGCGGCTTGCCCGGCGTGGCCCGCGCGCAGCCTGCGGTGACGCTGCGCTGCTCGTCGTCGATGCCGGCTGACCAGAACGCCGCGCACTACGTGTGGTACGAGCGTCTGGCGGCGAACCTGAAGGCGAGCGTCGGCGACGCGATCCGCGTCGACTACTTTCCGAACAGCCAGCTCGGCAAGGAGAGCGACGTCGCGCAGCAGGTCAAGATCGGGGCGATCGACATGATGATCGCGGGCTCGTCGATCTGGGCGACGGTGGCGCCGGAACTCGGGATGCTCGATCTCGGCTATCTGTTCGACAGCTATGCGCATGTCGCGAAGGTGCTTGACGGCTCGGTCGGTGCAAGCCTGAACACGCTGCTGCAAAAGCGTGCGGGCAGCTCGGTGCTGACCTGGGGCTCGCATTTCGGCGGGCGCTGCGTATTCACGAAGCAACCCGTGCTTGCGCTGCAGGGGCTGAAGGGCACGAAGCTGCGCGTGCTGCCGACGCCGGCGTTCATGGACACCTTCAAGGCGATGGGGGCGGTGCCGACGCCGATTCCGTTCGGCGAGCTGTACATGGCCGTGCAGACGGGCGTCGTCGACGGGCTCGAGCACGATCCGGCCACGGTGCTTGCGAGCAAGTTCGACGAAGTGGTGAAGTCGTGCTGGCAATCGCATCACGTGTTTGCCGCGATGACCGTCGTGATGGGGCGGCGCGCGCTCGACCGGATTCCGGCGAACCTGCGCCCCGCGTTCGATCGCGCGGTGGCCGACGCCACCGCACAGCAGCGCGCGATTGCCGCGCAGAAGGCCGATCAGGCCGAGCAGGCGCTGAAGCAGCGCGGCATGAGCTTCCATCCGATGGCGGCGGCCGAACGCGATGCGGTGCGGCAGACGATGCACGACCGGCTCTATACGGCATTCGCCCGGCAGTATCCGGCGACCGCGCCGCTGTTTCCGGCGATTGCCGCCGCGCGGAGCTGAATGATGGAGACCTGTTCCGTTTCGGGCGCCGCGGCGGCGCCTGGCGCCGGCCTTCCGGCACGCCGTGTCGCACGCGTGCTGGACGCGATGCTGCGCGCGATCGAATACGTGTCCGCGGCGGTGCTGGCCGTCGATGTGCTCGTCGTGTTCGTCTCGGTCGTGTGCCGCTATTTCCTGCACGATCCGCTCGACTGGACCGAGGAGGTCGCGAGCGCGCTGATGATCGTGCTGGTGTTCTTCGGGGCGGCGACGGTGCTCGGGCGCAGCCAGCACGTCGGCATCGACCTGTTTCGCGGCTGGTTCCCGGCGCGCTGGCAGGGCGCGCTCGTGCAGATCGGCCACTGGATCGTCGCGGCCGTCTCGCTGAACCTGCTGGTGTCGTCGTGCCAGTTGCTGGCCGATTCGTACGACCAGTTGACGCCGGGCGGCCTGCCGGGCTGGATCAACGTGTACCCGATGATGTTCGGCGCGTTGTTCATGACCGTGTTCGCGCTCGCGAACGCACTCGACGCGCCGCGCCGACGCGTGGTCGGCACGCTCGCGTGCTGCGCGGGATTCGCGGCCGCGCTGTACGGATGGAATGCGCTGGTGCCGGCGCACGCGATCGCACCAGGCATGCTGCTGGTCGCCGGTTTCGTCGGCGGGCTCGTGCTGGGCGTGCCGATCGGTTTCGTGCTCGCGTTTTCGGCGCTGCTGTATTTCCTGGCCGACCCGACACTGCCGCTGCTCGTCTACTCGCAGCAGGTCATGGCCGGTGCCGATCACTTCGTGCTGCTCGCCGTGCCGTTCTTCGTGCTGGCCGGGCTGCTGATGGAGTCGAACGGCATGTCCGCGCGGCTCGTCGAATTGCTGCTGCGGATCTTCGGGCGCGTGCGCGGTGGGCTCGGGCTGATCGTGATTCTCGCGACAGCGTGCTTTTCCGGCGTATCGGGCTCCAAGCTCGCCGACATCGCCGCAGTCGGCGGCGTCGTGATGCCGGCCGTGCGCCGCGCGCGCCAGGATCCCGACGAAACGGCCGCGCTGCTCGCGTGCAGCGCGGTGATGGCCGAGACCATCCCGCCCTGCGTGAACATGATCATCATGGGCTTCGTCGCGAACATCTCGATCGCCGGGTTGTTCGTCGCGGGCATCGTGCCGGCCGCGGTGCTGGCCGCATCGCTCGCGGTGGTCACGGTGATCACCGGGCGCAGGATCGATGTCTCGACGGTGTTCACGGAACGCCGCGCGTGGCTGCCGCTCGCGGGCGGCGCGCTGGTCGCGCTGGTGATGGTCGCGATGATCGGCAAGGGCGTGACGTCGGGGATCGCGACGTCGACCGAGGTGTCCGCGTTCGCGGTGGTCTATGCGCTGGTGGCGGGCTGGCTCGCGTTTCGCGAGCTGACCTGGCGTGTGGTCGGGCGCGTGTTCGTGCGTGCCGCGTCGATGGCCGGCGGTATCCTGTTCATCGTGGCCGCGGCGTCGAGTGTGTCGTTCGCGCTGTCGATCGAGCAGATTCCGGCGCTGGTCTCGGGCACAATGACCGCGTTCGCCCATCAGTACGGCGCGACGATGTTCCTGCTGCTCGCGGCACTGGTCATGGTCGTGTTCGGCGCGGTGCTCGAGGGGGCGCCGGCGCTGATCATCTTCGGGCCGCTGCTTGCGCCGATCGCGCTGCAGCTCGGTATCAACCCGCTGCATTTCGGCACGGTCGTGGTGGTGGCGATGGGGCTGGGCCTGTTCGCACCGCCGGTCGGACTCGGGCTGTTCACGACCTGCGCGATCACGGGCACCGACGTCCGGCGCGTTGCGCGGCCGATGGTGAAATATCTGCTGGTGCTGGTTGCCGCCCTCGTGGCGCTGATTCTGGTGCCGGCGTTTTCGTTGTGGCTGCCGGCCCATTTCGGCCTGTAGCCGTTTTTGATAGCAAGACGACATGAGTACGATTCAGGACGTGGCCCGTCATGCGGCTGTTTCGGTCAGCACGGTTTCGAACGTGCTCAACGGCCGTACCGACCAGATGAAGCAGGAAACGCTCGAACGCGTGAAGGCCGCGATGGAAGTGCTGCAGTACCGGCCCAGCACGCTGGCGCGCCAGCTCAAGACGGGGCAGACGCCGCTCGTCGGGCTGCTGGTGCCGTCGATGGCGAACCCGATGTACGGCTACATCGCGCGCGAGGTCGAGGCCTGCGCGCAGGAACGGTACGGGCATCGCGTGCTGATCGGCAATACGTATCGCGATGCGAAGAAGGAAGCGTCGTTCTTCGACGACCTGTTCGCGCATGGCGTACGGCGCGTGATCGTGATCTCGTCGCTGGCCGACGAAAGCCACCTCGAGCGCGCGGCCGAGCGCGGGATGACGGTCGTGAGCTACGACCGCCGCGCGACGCCCGGCGAGCTGTCGAAGGTCGATCACGTCACGGCCGACAACGAGGCCGCCGCGCGGCTCGCGACCCGTTGCCTCGTCGACGCGGGACACCGGCGGCTCGCGTTCGCGACGGTCGCCGGCATGACCGTGAGCCGCAGCGACAAGATCCGCGGCTTTCTCGCGACGGCGCGCGACGCGGGCGTCGAGGCGCACGCGCGGGTGCTCGACGGCGGTCCCGCGAACGAGTACGGCGACGCCGTGATCGTCGACGTGGGGCGCGCGCTGGGCGTCGCGCTGGCCGCCGATCCGGCGCGGCCGACCGGCATCGTCGCGGTCAACGACCTGTTCGCGCTTGGCCTGATGGCCGGGTTGCGCGACGGCGGTCTGCGCGTGCCGGACGATGTATCGGTCGTCGGGATGGACGGTCATTTCCTGTCGGCGATATCGAATCCGGCGCTGACCACGGTGCAGTTGCCCGTCACCGAGATGGCGGAGGAAATGGTGCGGCGCGTGATGCGGGCGGATGGCGACACGCCGCCGCCGACCGAGCCGCACGTGTTCTCCGGCGTGACCCTTATCGAGCGCGCCTCGGTTGCATCGCCGCCGCAAGCGGACGATTCGCACGGAGGGGCAGCATGATGCGCGTCTTCGTCACGCATCCGACGGGGATGCTCGACCACTATTTCGGCGCGAAGGCGCTGCGTGCGCTGCAGGCGATCGCGGACGTCACGTGCAATCCACTCGATCGCGAGCTGGGCACGGACGAACTGGTCGCGGCCGCGCAGGGTTGCGACGCGATGATCGCGTACCGGCAGACGCCCGCGCCGCGTGCGCTGTTCGCCGGGCTGCCGGCCCTTGCGGCGTTCCTGCGCTGCGCGGTCGATATTCGCACCGTCGATGTCGACGCGGCGAGCGCGTGCGGCGTGCTGGTCACGCAGGCGAGCCCCGGCTTCGCGCCGGCGGTCGCCGAGTGGACGATCGGCGTGATGATCGATCTCGCGCGCGGTATCGGCCGCTATGCATCGGCCTATCACGACGGGATGCCGCTGGCGCCGCAGATGGGGCGCGAATTGCGCGGCAGCACGCTCGGCCTGATCGGTTACGGGCAGATCGCGCGCTACCTTGCGCCAATCGCGACGGCGCTCGGGATGCGCGTGCTCGTCAGCGATCCGTACGTGCGCGTCGATACGCCGACGCTCGAACAGGTCGAATTCGCGGCGCTGTTGCACGCCGCCGATTTCGTCGTGTGCCTCGCGCCGGCGACGCCGGCCACCACGAACCTGATCGATGCGAGCGCGTTCGCGGCCATGAAGCCGGGCGCGTATTTCATCAACGCGTCGCGCGGCGAACTGGTCGACGAGCGGGCACTGGCCGATGCGCTCGACACGGGCCGGCTCGCCGGCTGTGCACTCGACGTCGGGCGCGCCGCGGACCAGATGCCGACGCCCGCGCTTGCCGCGCATCCACGGGTGATCGCGACGCCGCACGTCGGCGGCCTGACGCTGCCCGCGGTCGAGCACCAGGCGCTGGAGACGGTCGATCAGCTCGCCGTGCTGCTCGACGGAAGCGTGCCGCGCGGCGCCGTCAACGCGGTACACGCAACGCGGCTGGCGCGCTGGCGCACGGCGCGCGCAGATGCCGGGCCGGACGCGCGATGAGACACGACGCGCCCACCGGGCGGCCGTCCGACGCGTGCGATTGCCACATCCACATCTATGACGATGCCTATCCGCTCGCGCCGACGGCGACGTTCCGTCCGCCGCACGCGCCGGTGGATGCGTATCGCCGGGTGCAGCAGACGCTCGGCCTGGCCCGCGTCGTGATCGTGCAGCCGACCGGCTATGGTGTCGACAACCGTTGCCTGCTCGACGCACTGGCCGCGTTCGGTCAGCAGGCGCGCGGTGTCGCGACGTTGCCGGCCGACGTGCCGGATGCCGAGCTCACGCGGTTGCACGCGGCGGGCGTGCGCGGCGTCCGGTTCATGATGTTGGCAGGCGGGCTGGCGCGGTGGGACGAACTCGAGCGGGTGGCCGCGCGGATCGGGCCGCTTGGCTGGCACGTCGACCTGCAGCTCGACGGCCGGACGCTGCCCGACGTCTTGCCGTTGCTGTCCTCGCTATCGGCGCGTGTCGTGATCGATCACACGGGCAAGTTCCTGACGCCCGTCGCGCCGGACGCACATGCGTTTCTCGCGCTGCGGCGCCTGCTCGACCGTGGCCATGCGTGGGTGAAACTGTCCGCGCCGTACGAGACGTCGCGCTCGGGCGCGCCCGGTTACGACGATGTCGCGCGTCTCGCCACCGTGCTGGCGCGCAACCATCCGGCGCGTTGCGTATGGGGCAGCAACTGGCCGCACCCGAACGCGTCGCCGGTCCCCGACGACATGGGCTTGCTCGGCTGGCTGGATGACTGCACGGCGGACGACTCGGTTACCCGCGCGATTCTGGCCGACAACCCGGCCGTGCTTTACGGATTCTGAGCCGGCACCCGGCACGATGCTGCGCGCGACGAGCTTTCAATCCGGAAGCTTGCGTCTGCGATGACAAGCATTCCTGACCGAGCACGACGGGTCGCAGTCCTGCGAATCCTTACCGTGCTGAAAGCTGCTTCGCTGCCGGTGTTCCAACGGAGGAACGCAGCCGTTCGCTGCACTGCGACAACTGCTTGACGCTGCATGCCGGTCGGCGCAGGATACGTCCGTGCATTTGGAGCGGGACGCGCCGGCCGCGCGGTTCCTGCACCCGCGATACGCAGAAGAACAACGATGAGCCTTTACGCACTCGTACCGGAATACCGGCCCCGCGTTTGTCGGCCCGCCGGAACAACGCTTCTCCCGACGCCCGTCGCGTCACGTATCCGTCATCCCGTTTCGTACCGTGCATCGGTACACGTTCCCGTTCGCGCGCGAGCCGCGACGATGCATGGCGCCTGTCTGCATCGCATCGCTGCGCCGTCCGCCACGCCTCATCACCGCATCCTGAACGGCGCCTACACCGGCGTCTCGTGACGCCCGTCGCGCCCATCCTTGCATTGCGCCACCGGCTTGTCTGACTGCCCGGCGGCGCCGAAGTCCGAAGCATTTCGATTGAGCTTGAAAGAGGCAAACGCAAGCAGTTCGGTTCGAGGTTCAAGGAGAAAAACTCATGTCGCAGCTTTCGAATGAAGAAGCAAACGGCAGTTCGGGGAGTAGCAAGGTCAAGCTGATCAAGTGGGCGATCATCGTCGCCGGCGTCGCGATCGTGGCACCGGCCGCGCTGTTCATCCTGAAGGGGGTGATCGCGCTGGTCGCGGCAGGCGTGATCGGCCTTGGTGCGATCTATCTGGCGCCGGTCGTCGCGATGAAGTTCGCGAACCAGAAGGTGAAGATGATCGTCGAGGAGGCGCAGGCCAATCCGATCGAGACGCTGATCAACCAGCTCGCGGAAAAGCGCCAGGCGGCACAGAAGTTCGCGGACAGCATCACCGCGTTTCGCACCGAGGTGAAGAACTTCGAGAGCAAGACGGAACTGTTCGAGAAGCAGTACCCGGACGACGCGCCGCGCTTCCGGCAACAGCTCGACACGATGAAGCAACTGCTCGCGTTTCGCGAGGGCCGCTACAAGCAGGTGCAGGCCGAGCTGAAGAATTTCGCGTCGGCGATCGACCGCGCGAAGGCGATGTGGGACATGTCGCAGGCGGCGCAGCAGATGAACAAGCTCGCGGGCCGGCAGGCGTCCGACACGTTCGAGCAGATCAAGACCGACGTGGCCGTCGATTCGGTGATGCGCTCGGTCAACAAGGCGTTCTCCGAAATGGAGACGTCGCTGATGGATAACCCCGAGGTCAAGCAGGCGCAGCAGCAGGCGGTGATGAACGCCCCCCGCGCGCCCGGGCTCGATACGGCGAACCCCGCGCAGTTGCCGTCGAAACAACAATAACTTCCTGCAGGCACGCAACCATGAAAAAACTTCTTGGCGCCATCGCGTTTCTGGTAGTGCTCGTCGGCGTATGGATCGTGCATCAGGGCGGCCTGTCGACGCTGATGCCCGCGCATGACGCGTCGCCGGCCTCGACATCCGCGCAAAGTGGCGACACGAGCCAGCCCGCGCAGCCGTCGCCGTCGGCCAACGTGCTGCCGGCCGGCTTCACGCCGCAGGCCAGCACGCTGAAATCGATTGCCGACAACGGCCTCGTGCGAATCTCGGTGCAGAACCCGAGCGAACCGTTCTTCGGCGAGGACAAGGGCATGGCGCACGGCTTCAACGTCGAGTTCGCGCGGCTGCTGTTCGCCGATCCGTCGTTCTCGCGCGGCGGCAAGCCGGTTGCCGTCGATACGCGTCACGAGGTCGACACGTACCCGGGTGTGCCGAAGCAGCTGCTCGACACGGACGCGAAGGGGAACCACGTGGTCGACGTGGCCATGGACGGGCTGACGTTCCCGGACAACACGCCGGCGGGCGTCGTCTACTCGGTGCCATACGTCGACGATTTCGGTTATTCGCTGATCGTGAGGCAAGGCTCCGCGATCCGCTCGACCGACGATCTCGCGGGCAAGACGGTCGGTATCCTGAAAGGCGACCCGGATGTACGCGCGTTCGTCACGCGCCAGTATCCGAACGTGAAGTTCGTCGAAGTCGACGATTCCGATCCGGCGTTCATCGCGAAGAGCCTCGACGGCCATACGGTCGATGCGTTCATCTACGACTATCCGTTCGCGGTCAGCTCGATCAAGGGCACCGACCTGAAGTTCGCGGTGACCAAGCTCGACGGCTCGAACATCGCGTACAAGATCGGCGTGCGCGCCGACGACCAGGATCTGCTGATCTACCTGAACGCCGCGATCGCAAAGCTCAAGCAGTCGCCGCAGTATCTCGACCTGCTGCGCAAGTACTTCGTCAGCGACCAGGCGGTGACGACCGCAGCCGCGTCGGGCGAACACACGTACGTGGTGAAGGCGGGTGACACGCTGAACCTGATCGCCGCGAGCAAGCTCGGCAGCGGCCAGCGCTATCGCGAGATTCAACGCCGCAACAACCTCGCGAACCCGAACCTGATCCTGGCGGGCCAGCATCTGGTGATTCCGGTGCGGTAACGGCGGCGTGAAGTGAAGGTGGGAGCAGGGGCTTGAAAGACTGCGCGCGGCCCGGCGGAGGTGATCCGCCGGGCCGCGCGCTTTTCTGCGTCAATGCGTGATCGACAGGAACAGGTAAGCAGCGAACAGCGACAGGTGCACGACGCCGTGCAGCACCGTCGTGCGCCCCTGGCTGAGCGTCAGCGTGCTGACCAGCAGCGTCAGCGACAGCAGCACGGTTTCCATCGGGCCGATGCCGAGCGTGAGCGGCTGGCCGACCCAGATGAACACGGCGGCGACGGTCGGAATCGTGAGCCCGATGCTCGCGAGCGCCGAACCGAGCGCCAGGTTCATGCTGGTCTGCAGCCGATTCGCGCGCGCGGCGGTGACGGCAGCGAGCCCTTCCGGCAACAGCACGAGCGCGGCGATCACGATACCGACCGCGGCTTCGGGCGCACCGAGCTGCATCACGGCATGCTCGACGGCCGGCGACAGCAGCTTCGCGAGCAGCACGACCGCGACGAGGCTCGCGAACAGCAGCAGCATGCTGATCAGCGCGGTGCGGCTGCTCGGCGGCGATGCGTGCACCGATTCGTTCGCGCTGTCGTGCGCGGTAAGGAAGTAATCGCGGTGACGCACGGTCTGCACGAACACGAACGCGCCGTACAGCACGAGCGACGCCACGCCGGCGAACGCGAGCTGCGATTTCGAAAAGAACGGGCCCGGTGCGGCGTTCAGGTAGTTCGGCATCACGAGCGACAGCACCGACAGCGACGCCAGCACCGCGAGCGCCTTGCTGGCGCCGCGCCCCTGGAAGTCCTGTTCGCCGTGCTTCCACGCGCCGACCAGCAGGCAGAGGCCGACGATGCCGTTGCAGATGATCATCACGGCGGCGAACACGGTGTCGCGGGCGAGGCCCGATTTCTCGGGGCCCGCGCCGAGCATCACCGACACGATCAACGCGACTTCGATGACGGTCACGGCGACCGCGAGCACGAGCGTGCCGAACGGTTCGCCGACGCGGTGCGCGACGACTTCGGCATGGTGAACGGCGGCGAACACGGCGCCGGCGAGTGCGGCGGCGAACACCGCGATGACGAGGCCTTCGGCCGGCACGACGCGCGACAGCGCGAGGACCAGCCATGCGGCAAGCGGGGCCACGAGGGTCCAGCGCGGGAGCTGGTTGGACGAGAGCGGCATGGAGGGTTTCCTTATGCGAGTGGCGGCGCGCGACGCGCCGTCACGGGTTGACGAAGCCCGGCCGTACTATCCGCCGAACGAGGACGATGAAACCTGGGGTGGCAGCACGCAACGGCTGCCCTGGGTTCGCCGCCGTGAGGCGGCGAGGGGCGCGGGCGGGCCGGAGCCCGTCGCTGGATGAAACGGTTCGATGCGGCCGGCCGCAAACGGCGCGGCGCGCCCGCGTGACGACGCGCGGGCCGGAGGCTCGGTTCCGACCCCGAAAGGGCGCCCGGCGATGGACGGCGGTGGCGGCGTGACACGCGGTTTCCCCCTGAAATCCGGCGGTTTGTCGAATTTTATCAGGCGTTCGGGGGTCACTATCTCATATTCGAACGCTTTCATTGACCTTTCGGTTTACAAAAAGTGCCCGAATCTTTCAATTTTTTTGTCTTTGCAGTTTCCGTAACGGTCTCTTGCACGACAAATTCGGGCTCGCCCTGACATAAATCTACCGACCGGTCGGTTTATAATCGCTCGCACCTCCACTTCATGACGGATCGCAAGCGATGGCTGTTTCTTCTGCACATTCGGTGAACTCGGGCGCGCTGGCGCCGTCGGCCGTCGTCGGCGTGATCGGCGCCGGCGCGATGGGCGCGGGCATTGCGCAGGTCGCGGCGGCGGCCGGTCATACGGTGCTGCTGTACGACCTGAACGAAGCGGCCTGCGACAAGGCGCTGGCCGGCATCCGCGCGCAGTTCGCGCGGCTCGCGGAGAAAGGCCGGCTCGCACCGTCCCAGGCGGAGGCGGCTGGCGCCCGGATTCACGCGGTGCGTGAACTGGCCGATTTCGCGGGCGCCGCGCTGATCGTCGAAGCGGCGGCCGAGCGGCTCGACGTGAAGCGCGAGATCTTCGCGACGCTCGAACGCCACGTCGATGACACGTGCGTGCTGGCGACCAACACGTCGTCGATCTCGATCACGTCGATCGCGGCCGGGCTGCGCGTGCCGCAGCGCGTCGCCGGCCTGCATTTCTTCAACCCGGCGCCGCTGATGGCACTCGTCGAGGTGGTCAGCGGGCTCGCGACCGCGCCCGACGTCGCGCAGGGGTTGGTGGCGACCGCCGCCGCGTGGGGCAAGCAGCCCGTGATGGCGAAATCGACACCCGGCTTCATCGTGAACCGCGTCGCGCGGCCGTATTACGCGGAGGCGCTGCGCGTGCTGAACGAGCAGGGCGGCGCGGCGGCATCGATCGACGCGGTGATGCGCGAGGCCGGCGGCTTCCGGATGGGGCCGTTCGAGCTGATGGACCTGATCGGCCACGACGTGAACTTCGCGGTGACCGAATCGGTGTTCCGCGCGTATTTCAACGATCCGCGCTATACGCCGTCGCTGATCCAGCAGGAACTCGTGAACGCGGGCTTCCTCGGACGCAAGTCGGGGCGTGGCTTCTATTCATATGCGGACGGCGCGACGCCGCCCGCGCCCGATCTCGAAGCACCGCGCGACGCGCCGGCCGACGTTGCGCTGTTTGCGCAGGACGGCCCGGCCGCCGCTTTGCATGCGCGCTTCGCCGAACGCATCGCGAGTGCCCGGCAGGCTGGCGCGCATGCCGACGATCTGCTCGCGACGGCCGGCCGTGCATCGATCGCGCTGACCGACGGCCGCACCGCGACCGCACGCGCCGCGCAGACGGGCGTGGCCGATCTCGTGCTCGTCGACCTGGCGCGCGATTACGCGCAGGCCGGGCTCGTTGCGC
Source organism: Burkholderia aenigmatica (assembly GCF_902499175.1). Classification (GTDB taxonomy): domain Bacteria; phylum Pseudomonadota; class Gammaproteobacteria; order Burkholderiales; family Burkholderiaceae; genus Burkholderia; species Burkholderia aenigmatica. The sequence continues at coordinate 13,913 of NZ_CABVQC010000038.1, read as the reverse complement.
TGACGCGCGCGCTCCAGTGCAGCGATGCGGCCTATGCGGACGCGGTCGGCCTGTTCCAGCAGGCGGGTTTTCGCGTCGTCGGCGTCGCGGACGTGCCGGGCATGGTCGCGATGCGTACCGTCGCGATGCTCGCGAACGAGGCGGCCGACACGGTGAACCAGGGCGTATGCTCGCCCGCCGATCTCGATCTCGCGATGGAGAAGGGCGTGAACTACCCGTGCGGCCCGCTCGCATGGGCCGATGCGATCGGCATCGGCCGCGTGTATCGCGTGCTGTCGAACCTGGCGGCGAGCTACGGCGAGGACCGCTATCGCGTGTCGCCGCGTATTGCCGCGCTGCATGCGGCCGGCCGCCTGTTCCGGTCGTAACGCCGGCCCTGTTCCCACGATCACGATAACGACATCACTCCATTGGAGGAGCACCCCGATGACTCACCCGACGCATCCCGCCGCCGCCCTCGAGCCGATCGAGACCGCCAGCCGCGACGAACTGCAGGCGCTGCAGCTCGAACGCCTCAAGTGGTCGCTGCGCCACGCGTACGACAACGTCCCGCACTATCGCCGCACGTTCGATGCTGCAGGCGTGCATCCGGACGATCTGAAGTCGCTCGCCGATCTCGCGAAATTCCCGTTCTCGACCAAGAACGATTTGCGCGACAACTATCCGTTCGGGCTCTTTGCGGTGCCGCGCGAGCAGGTCGTGCGCGTGCACGCGTCGAGCGGCACGACCGGCAAGCCGACGGTGGTCGGCTACACCGCGCGCGACATCGACACGTGGGCGAACGTGACCGCGCGCTCGATCCGAGCGGCCGGCGGCCGCCCGGGCGACACGCTGCACAACGCATTCGGCTACGGCCTCTTCACGGGCGGCCTCGGGATTCATTACGGCGCGGAACGGCTCGGCTGCATGGTCGTGCCGATGTCGGGCGGGCAGACCGAGAAGCAGGTGCAACTGATCCGCGATTTCGAGCCGAAGATCATCCTCGTCACGCCGTCGTACATGCTGAACCTGATCGACGAGATGGTGCGGCAGGGGATGGATCCGGCCGAGTCGTCGCTGAAGATCGGCATCTTCGGCGCCGAGCCGTGGACGCAGGCGCTGCGTGAGGAAGTCGAGACGCGCGTGGGCATCGACGCGCTCGACATCTACGGGCTGTCGGAAGTGATGGGCCCGGGCGTCGCGTGCGAATGCGTGGAGACGAAGGACGGCCCGGTGATCTGGGAAGACCATTTCTATCCGGAGATCATCGATCCCGTTACGGGCGAAGTGCTGCCCGACGGCAGCCAGGGCGAGCTGGTGTTCACGTCGCTGACGAAGGAGGCGATGCCGGTGATCCGCTACCGCACGCGCGACCTCACCGCGCTGCTGCCGCCGACCGCGCGCGCGATGCGCCGTCTCGCGAAGATCACGGGCCGCTCCGACGACATGCTGATCGTGCGCGGCGTGAACGTGTTCCCGAGCCAGATCGAGGAGATCGTCGTCGCGCTGCCGCAGTTGTCGGGCCAGTTCCAGATCACGCTGTCGCGTGACGGTCACATGGACCGGCTCGACCTCGCGGTCGAACTGCGCTCCGAAACGGCCGCGTCCGTCAGCGACAGCGCTCGCGCGGCGCTCGCGCGCGAGCTGCAGCACCGGATCAAGACGATGGTCGGCGTGTCGTCGGGCGTGACGGTGCTGGCGGCGGGCGGCATTCCCGCGACCGCGACCGGCAAGGCCCGGCGCGTGATCGACCGCCGTCAGGCCGCGTAATTCCGATGTTTGTCGTTCTACCCGAGGAAACCTGTTCGATGGATGGATTGAAGACCCTGGCCGTCACGGTCGATGCGCGCGGCATCGCCACTGTCGCGCTGCAGCGCGGCGACGTGCTCAACGCGTTCGACGAGACGATGATCGCCGAGCTGACCGACGCGTTCACCACGCTCGGCCAGCGTGACGAGGTGCGCGCGATCGTGCTGCGCTCGGACGGCCGCGCGTTCTGCGCGGGCGCCGACCTGCAGTGGATGCAGCGCGCAAGCGCGAACGATGCGGCCGCGAACCTGCGCGACGCGGAGCGGTTTGCCGCGATGATGCGCGCGATCCGGCAATGTCCGAAGCCGACGGTGGCACGCGTGCAGGGCCATGCGTTCGGCGGCGGCGTCGGCCTGTGCGCGGCGTGCGACATCGTGATCGCGAGCGATCACGCGCGCTTCTCGGTCAGCGAGGCACGTTTCGGGATCCTGCCGGCCGTGATCGGCCCGTATCTGGTCGAGGCGGTCGGCCAGCGCCAGGCGCGCCGGCTCGCGCTGACGGCGACCCAGCTCGCCGCCGGCGAGGCGGTCGCGATCGGCCTGATCCACCAGGCCGTGCCGCTCGATTCGCTCGACGAAGCGCTCGACAAGACGCTCGCCGAACTCGGTCGTAACGGCCCGAACGCGCTGATGGAGATCAAGCGCTTCTTCGACGCGATCGGCGAGTATCCGCCGTCGGACGAGCGTGCGGCGTTCACCGCGCAGACGATCTCCCGCGTGCGGGCGACACCGGAAGCGAAGGAAGGCTTCACGGCGTTTTTCGCGAAGCGGCCGCCGGCATGGGAGGCGGGCACCGAGTAAGGGGCAACGGCGAGGGAAAACGGCGACGATCGACCGCGCAGCGGGCCCGGCCGCAATTTGCGGCTCGGGCGCGGGCGCTTGCTCTACAATGCGTGACCCCCGGCGCGCTGCCGGCCCAGCCCCGACCGATTCTTCATCCGATGATCGTCAACCGCCTTATCTCCGAGATCCTGTTCGGCTTCACCGGCCTGATCGGCATCATCAACCCGATCGGCATCGCGTTCCTGTTTCTCGAACGGACCGAGGCGCTCACCGAGCAAGAGCGCGATCTGCTCGCGAGAAAGGTCGCGTTCAATGCGTTCATCGTGCTGATGGTCGCGTTCTTCGCCGGCACGCCGGTGCTGCATTTCTTCGGGATCTCGATGGAAGCGCTGCGGATCGGCGGCGGCTTCGCGGTTGCGGTGGCCGGCTGGCAGATGCTGAACGAACCCGACGGCCCGGGCGGCGGCGACACGCCCGTCAAGCCGATCGACGCGAACGCGATCATGACGCGCGCGTTCTTCCCGCTGACCATGCCACTGACGGTCGGCCCCGGCTCGATCGCGACCGCGATCGCGCTGAACGCGAACCGCACGCACAAGCTGTCGGAGTTCATGCTGTCGAGCATCGTGTCGATCGCCGTCTCCGTGCTGGTTGCGATCGTGATCTGGCAGGTCTACAGCCGCTCCGCGCTGCTGTCGCGCTACCTCGGCAGCGAAGGCACCAAGGTCGCGAAGCGCGTGTCGGCGTTCCTGCTGCTGTGCATCGGCGTGCAGATCATGCTGACCGGTTTCTCCGCGTTCCTGCAGCCGATCGCCGACCAGGTCAAGTAAGCGGCCGGCGCCGCGGCGCACGTGACGTGCAGCCGGCGCCCCGCACGACCTCGCGCTGACCAGCGCCTCCTCCGTACGATGCGGCGACGCCGCACGCCTTTTTGCCACCCGCGATAACATGCGACGGTCCGGCGGATGCGCGGCGCGCATCCGGCCGTCAGCTCAACTTCAATGGCGAGGCGTGCAATGGAATACGTGAAATTCGGATCGACAGGGCTGGAAGTGTCCAACCTGGTGCTGGGTTGCATGACGTTCGGCGAACCGTCGCGCGGCTCGCATCCGTGGACGCTGCCGGAAGCGGAGAGCCGTCCGATCATCCAGCGGGCAGTCGAAGCCGGCATCAACTTCTTCGATACCGCGAACATGTATTCGGACGGCACGTCGGAGGAGATCGTCGGCCGCGCGCTGCGCGATTTCGCGAAACGCGACGAGATCGTGATCGCGACCAAGGTGTTCTACCGGATGCGGCCGGGGCCGAACGGCGCGGGGCTGTCGCGCAAGGCGATCATGACCGACATCGACCAGAGCCTGAAACGGCTCGGCACCGACTATGTCGATCTCTATCAGATTCACCGCTGGGACTACGGCACGCCGCTCGAGGAGACGCTCGAGGCGTTGCACGACGTCGTCAAGGCCGGCAAGGCGCGCTACATCGGCGCGTCGTCGATGTTCGCGTGGCAGTTCGCGAAGGCGTTGCACACGTCGAAGCAGCACGGCTGGACCCGCTTCGTCAGCATGCAGAACCACCTGAACCTGCTGTATCGGGAAGAAGAGCGGGAAATGCTGCCGCTGTGCGAAGACGAAGGAATCGCGGTGATTCCGTGGAGCCCGCTCGCGCGCGGCCGCCTGACGCGCAACTGGGACGAGTCGACCGAGCGGCAGCAGAGCGATGCGGTCGGCCAGCGGCTTTACGATGCGACGGCGGAGTCGGACAAGGCGGTCGTCGACGCCGTTGCGACGATCGCGGCCGCACGCAACGTGCCGCGTGCGCAGGTCGCGCTCGCCTGGGTCGCGCAGAAGCGCGGGGTCACCGCGCCGATCGTCGGCATTTCGAAGCCGCAGCAGCTGGACGACGCACTCGCCGCGCTCGAGCTGAAACTGACCGGCGACGAGATCGCCACGCTCGAACGCCCGTACGTGCCGCACGCGGTCGCCGGGATCAACTGAGCGGCCGCGCCGCGCGGCCGTCAACGCGCGGCGGCGAGCATCGGGTAGGTGAACAGGCCGAAGTGGACGACGTTCAGCCCCGCATGCGCGAGCGCGGACGCGAGCAGTCCGCCGCGCCGCCAGGCGAGGCCGTAGCCGACGCCGGCCACCGTGCCGAGCACGATCCATTGCCAGCCGCCGGCCGCATGCGCGGCGCCGAACAGACCCGCGCCGATCGCAAGCGCGGCCCACGGCCCCCATGCGAACGCGCGCAGCGCGCGCGTCAGCCCGCCCTGCACATAGCCGCGGAACAGCGCTTCCTCGGCGAGCGTCACGATCAGCAGGTTGTTCACGAGCCACAGCCAGCCTGACGACGGCCACTTGGGCGCCCAGCCGACCATCCCGAACGCGAGCGCGCCGGCCAGGCATGCGGCCGCCGTTGCCACGGCCGCCACCGCGCCGGTGCGCAGCGCGCGCGACAGCGGGATGTCGGGGGCGACCCACGGCAGCACCCACACCAGCCACAGGCCGATGAGCGGCTTGTCCAGATTCAGGTACATCGTGAATGGCACGGCATCCGGCGTGAAGCGCGCCGCGGCGATCACGCGCGGATTGTGGAAGCCGGGAATCAGGTGCAGGCTGAGCGCGATCGCGAGCGCGGCAAAGACGGCGTGGGCGGCGATGCGCACCGCACGCGGGCGCTCGGGCATCACGCCCCAGGCGGCCGCGGCCAGCAACGCGAACGGCGCCAGCGCGAGTGGTGCGAGCTTGCCGAACGCCAGCGCGCACGCATAGCCGAGCGCGGCGAGGCCGAGGCTCAGGCCGTGCTGCGGGCGATGCCACGCGAACGCGGCGGCCGCGAACAGCGCGAGCCAGATCGTGGCGGACGGAAGGAGAGAAAGGGACATGACAGGTGCGGCATTCGTCGGACGAGACGCCGCGCATCATACAGCAGGCGTCCCGCCATGCCGGCCGGGCGCGCTCAGCGGCCGGCGGTTTCGGTGACGCCGTCGCGACCCGGGATGTGAACGCTGTTGCGCACGCGCATCCGCCGCCGGTACCAGAAGGTCCACGTCAGCAGACAGCCGAACACGGTATAGCCGATGATCGGCGACACGACCAGCACACGTTCGACCGGCCAGGTCACGACCATCCAGAGGCGCAGCAGCATTTCCAGCGTCATGAACGCGCCCCAGACGAAGGTCATCCGTCGGAGCATCTGCCGCAGCCCCGGCTGCGCGTCCCAGACGGCTTCGAAATGCGCGGCGCCGCCGTCCATCTCGCGGGCCACGGTGGCGCGGGCGAGATAGAAGATCAGTGGACGTGCGCGGAACAGCGACAGCAGGAATACGACACCGATCGTGCCGGACGCGAGCGACTCGCGCATCAGCAGCGTGCGCGGGCTGCCGCCGAGTGCCATCCCGATGATCGACAGCGCGATGCCCAGCAGCACGATGGCCGCCACCGCATCGACGCGGCGCGAGCGGATGAATTCGACGATCGACCAGACGATCGGCGGGACCGCCGACGCGTACAGCGCGCCGGTTTCACCGAAATACGGCTGCGCGGCCCGGTAGGCGACCCAGGGCAGCACCAGGTTGACGAAGAGTTCGAGAATCAGTCCGGCTCGCGGTTTCACGGTGCGCTATTCCACGCAGGTTGAGGCGAACGTGCAAAGGGCGTGGTGGCCCCCGGTTGCCCCGAAAAGGGTTCGGTCCAGTATATCGAAGAATCGGGTGGGGCTGCGGCGTCGCCTCGGCCGCTTGCCGCCGTCACGGATTCACCGCCACGGGCAGCGTGATCGTGACCGTGGTGCCGTGCAGCACGACACTGTGCACGTGGATGTTGCCTTCATGCCGCTCGACGACTGCCTTGACGAACGCCATGCCGAGCCCGACGCCGCTGGTTTCCGGCTGGCCGGCGGTGCGGAAGCGCCGGTAGCGCTCGAACAGCCGCATCTGGTCCGCGCTGCTGATGCCGCACCCGCTGTCGCGGATCGTGCAGCGCACGGTCTTGCCGTCGCCACCCGGCTCGACCTTGCATTCGACGCTCGTCAGCGGCGCGCTGTACTTGATGGCGTTGTCCAGCAGGTTGATCAGCGCGCGCGATAGCAGTGCCGGGTCGCCCTGGACGATCGTGTCGTCGCGCCGCGGCACGTCGTCGATCGACATGGATTTCCGGTGCGCGAGCGGCCACACGGCGTCGCGTGCCTCGTTCATCAGGTCGGCGAGGTTGACCGGCACGCGTTCGTATTCGCTGGCCTCCGCACGCGAGAGCTGCGCGAAACCGTCGGCCATCGCCAGCGTGTGCCGCGCCAGCTTGCCGATTCTCGCGAACTGCTGCTTCGTCTGCGCGTCGCCCGCCCGGTGCGCCTGCGTGTCGATCAGGATGATCAGCGAGGTCAGCGGGGCGCGCATGTCGTGCGAGAACAGCGTCAGCATGTCGTTGCGCTGGCGCTCGAGCATGTCGCGGCGGACTGTCGCGTTGCGCAACGTTTCCAGCGCGTCATGGATCCGCGCGATCTCGGGCCCGATGCCGCGCGGCATCGCGACGTGCGACGTATCGCCGTCGCTGAGCGCGACGATCCGGCGGCCGAGCGCATCGAGCGGCTTCGACAACAGCCGCTGCGTGCCGCGCGCGAGCGAGACCAGGATCGCGATGCACAGTGCCGTGGCGAACGCCGACAACCCGACCTTGATCCGGGCGGCGTTCCGGTCGCCGATCGCGCGGTGCCGGGCAAGGTCGATCACGCGGTCGCGCAGCAGTTCGCTCGGCCGGAAATGCGGCACGATCGCGCGGGAAAACTCGGCCGCGCTCATCGTATAGGCACCGTTCCGGCCGCTGGCGACCGTCGCGTCGACGAGCGGCAGGATGTGCGTGTCGAAGGCCGCGTTGAGCTGCGCGTATTCGCGTGCCACGTCGGGGTCGTCGAGCTGCGCGCCGATCGCGCCGTCGATCAGCGCGCGCAATTGCTCGATGCGGCCGCGCATCCGCATGATGTCCGCGAACTGCGCGCGATCGAGCGCCTGCCGCGCGAACATCGGCGCGATGAGCAGCGAGCCCGTGCGGCCCGCGTATTCCCGGAGATCGCCGAGGAGCCGCGCCAGCAGGATCGCACCCGACGTGCGCGGGGCGCGCATCGCGGTGTCGGTCATCGCCCCGTCGATCAGCAGCGACAGCGTGTCGACGACCCGGAACAGGTGCGCCTGTGCGTGCTGGATATCGTTAACGGTGCGTGACGTGAGCGGCCGCGCGTCGAGCGCATCGACTTCCGCACGCGCATCCGCGAGCGTCATCCGGGCCGAATCGAGTGCATGCAGCAGGTTGCCGCGTTCGCGATCGTTCAGCACGGTCGCCTGCGCGATGCCGTCGCGAAAGCGTTCCAGCGCCTGGTCGGAACGCGCGCGCGCGGCGAGCAGGTGGCGGGCTTCGGTGGCGCCGTCGTCCTGCAGGCGGACCAGCAGGTCGTTCGTCGGGCCGCGCTCGGCCGAGATCACGTTGGCGGCGCGCATCGCCCCGCGGACGAATTCGAAGCTCTGCAGGTCGGCGTTCTCCTGCCGGTATTGCCGGAAACTCCCCCAGATAATCGTGCCGCACAGCAAGGCCAGCAGCGTTGTGACGATTGCGAAGCCGATATGCGTCTTCTGCAGGATCGTCAGCGATCGAATGTTGTATGCGCGTTCCCGGTTAAACGAGAATGATCGATTCATGACACACCATGTTTGCAAGCTATCCCGGGTGGGCCCGTATTCTCTGCCTGTCGGAGCCGTGACGCCGTAAGGTTTATTGGGGGGCAGGGAGCCGCCTTCACGGGGCGGCAACGATCCCGGCCGGGAAGCCGGATCGTGCTTGGCACAGGATCGCCTTGCGTCAGTGTCCTGTCGACACCGGACGAATCACGCTTGATCCGGAGAAACCCTGATCGCGTATCGCGCCCGTGGCGCGTGACGGCAGATGGTTTGGATTGCGAATGTTTTGAATCGACGTGTCCGACCGGGACGCGGCATCAAGTCCGCTTCGGACGATGGCAGGCAGGCGGGGAAGGGGCGCGCGGGAGGGGGGCGGCAGGCACGTCGCCCGCGAACGGGCGACGCTTCAGGGCGATACGGCAGCAGGCGTGCCGCAGCGCGAATCGCGGCCGCGGGCCTAGCGAGCGGTCAGGCAGCGGCGGGCTGAACGATGATCTTCACGTTCCGGTCCTTGTGGTTGACCAGTTCCTCGAAGCCGTGCGAGACGATGTCGCCGAGCGCGATGCGCCCGGTGATGAGCGGCTGCACGTCGATGCGGCCGTCCGCGATGAAGCGGATCACGTCCGCGAATTCGCCGTTGTACGCCAGTGAGCCGATCACTTCCTTCTCGGTCGACACGATGTCGAAGAAGTTGAACGGCGCCGGCTCCTCGAAGATGCCGACCATCACCGACTTGCCGGCCTTGCGGATCACGTCGATCGCGAGCTTCGCGGTGGTCGCGTGCCCGATGCACTCGAACGACACGTCGGCGCCGTAGCCGCCGGTCAGCGCCTTCACTTCCGCGATCGCGTCCGACGTCTTCGGATCGATGACGACGCTCGCGCCGACTTCCAGCGCTTTCTGCTTGCGCGCGGCCGACATTTCCAGCGCGATCACGCGCCCGGCGCCCGCGGCTTTCGCGCACATGATCGTGCACAGGCCGATCGTGCCCGCGCCGACCACGACGACCGTCTGCCCGACGATGTTGCCGGCCTTCTTCACCGCATGCAGCCCGACCGCGAGCGGCTCGATCAGCGCCCCGGCCTCGGTCGGGAAATCGTCGGGCAGCTTGTACAGCAGCTCGGCCGGCACGTTCACGTATTCGGCGAACGCGCCGTTGTTCATCAGCCCGGTGAACGCGAGGTTCTCGCAGATGTTGTACAGCCCGTGTTTGCAATACCAGCAGGTGCCGCAATGCTGGCATGCGTCGGCCGTCACGCGGTCGCCGACCGCGAAGCCCGTCACGCCCGCGCCGAGTTCGGCGATCTCGCCGCTGAACTCGTGGCCGAGGATGCACTGGCCCTTCAGGCCCGTCAGCGGATGCGGCGCGTCGACCGGGATGAACACGGGCCCCGCGACGTATTCGTGCAGGTCGGAACCGCAGATCCCGCACCAGTGCACGCGAATCGTGACCCAGCCTGCCGGCGGGCGCGCCGGCACGGGAACCTGTTCGACGCGGATGTCGTGGCGGCCGTGCCAGACGGCGGCTTTCATGCTGAGGGCGGTGGTCGATGCCGGTGTACTCACGTTGCTGTCTCCATCAGGTTGTCGTCGGGCGCAGCGCGTGGCTGCCGGTATGCCCGTCGCGCGATTGCGCGATCGACCGGTATGCAGGAACGGGGCCAGCTTGAGTGGGGGCGCCGGGTGGTGGCAGGGCGGGACGGGAATGACGCAATGCACCATTGCTGTGTCCGCTGATGGGGAAATGTTGTGAGGGGATTGGGTGCGGAATTTGCTGCGCAAGCAAAATCGCAGGCCGGATGAGACGCTGGGACGTTCGTCTCAGCGCAATGAGACGAATTGCGAGACGCGTGCCGATGGCCGGCGCGGTTCGATTTGCGTTCAGGCAACCACTTCGTCGACCGCGACCGGTGCGAGCGGCGTGAATCCGGCGGCGCGGTACAGCGGCAGACCGGCCGCGGTCGACACGAGCCAGACACGCTGCGCGCCGCGTTGCCGGGCATGCGCGGCGATCGCGGCGAGCAGCTGCATCGCGAGGCCGACAGCTTAGATCGGGGCGGTGCACGCTGCCATGCCGGCCCATTGCCGCGATCGACGGAACGGATCGTTGCGCACATTACCCCTTTACTTGAAGTGAACTTCAATTTGTATCATGTGCGCCAGTCCGATCGCGGACGCGTGACGTATCCCGTGGCACGCGGCCGCTTCAACCGAGGTGGAGATGACCGAATCGCCTGTCGCGGCCGATGCCGCCACGCTATCGTCGCGCCGCTACCGGGCCGCTGTCGCGAACGTGGTGCTGGCGAGCATCGTGTCGGCGTTGCACGTCGGCAAGGCGACGATCGCGTTGCCGTCGCTCCAGCACGAGTTCGGCGGCTCGCTCGCTTCGCTGAGCGGGATCATGTCGGTGTTTCCGTTCGTCGGCGTATTTGGCGGGATCGCGGCCGGCGTGCTGGTGCGGCGCTGGGGCGACCGGCTGCTGCTGATCGCGGGCCTCGTCATCCTCGGCCTGTCGAGTGTTGCCGGGGCATGGGCCGACAGCTTCGCGCTGCTGCTGGTCACGCGCTTCGCCGAGGGGCTCGGTTTCGTGATCGTGGTGGTCGCCGCGCCGGCGGTGCTGAATCGCGTGACGCCGCCCGAGCGGCGCACGCTCGCGTTCGGGCTGTGGAGCACGTTCATGCCGGTCGGCATGGCGCTGTCGATGCTGGTCGGGCCGCTGCTCGGCGGCTGGCGCAACGGCTGGCTCGCGGCCGCGGCGTTGACGCTCGTGGCGGCGGCCGCGGTGCCCGTCACGACGTCCGCCGATGTGCCGTCGCGGCAGGCCGCCGCGCCACGCATCGGGCCCGCGCTGCGCGACGTGCTCGCGTCGCGGTCGACCACGCTGCTCGCGCTGGGTTTCGCCACCTACAACGTGCAGTTCTTCGCCGCGATGACGTTCCTGCCGGTGTTCCTGATGCAGCGCCTCGGCGTCGCGGTCGGCGCGGCGGGGCTGATCAGCGCGGCGATCGTCGCCGCGTGCGTGATCGGCAACCTGACGGCCGGCTGGCTGCTGTCGCGCGGCGCACGGCCGGGGATCGTGATGGCCGCGACGTCGGTCGCGATCGGCGCGGCCGGCGCAGGGCTCTTCAGCGCGGCCACGCCGGCACCGCTCGCGGTCGCGCTGGGTTTTGCGTTCTCGGCGATCGCGGGGATGCTGCCCGCGACGATCCTCGCGTGCGCGCCCGGCTCCGCGCCGACGCCGTCGCTGGCGCCGCTCAGCATCGGCTGGGTCGTGCAGGGCAACTATCTCGGACAGGTGATCGGGCCGCTGGCGATCGGCGCGATCGTCGGTGCCTTCGGCTGGTCGGGCGGCATCGGGCTGATGTTCGCGGCCGCCGTCACCGGCGCGGCGATCGGCTTGTCGCTGCTGCGCGAACCGCTGGGCCGGCGCTGAGCGCGGCGCCGTTCAACCTGTACGGAAATCCGTCAAGCATGCTCAACACCATGGAAAGCCTGATTTGCGCAGAAGACCCGCCGTGCGATGCGCCGGCATGGGTCGAACACGATCCGATGCCGCCGTGTGACGGCGTCGCGCATCCGCTCGTGACGATCGGCCGGGTGCCGGCTCCTGAGCACGCGGCGTTGGCCGTCTCGCCGTTGCGTCCGCAACTGTTCGTCACGGTGCTGGAGGCCGGCGACAACGCGTTGCTGGTTCGCTGGGTCGAGAGCGGCCGTTGCCATTACGGCGAACAGCGCTGGCGTTTGCGTATCGCGCTGCAGCCGGGCCGCTGCGCGATCTCGGGGCAGTCGATCGAGCCGGGCGAGCCGGTGTTCCGGCCGGTACGGCGGCCCGTGCCGGCCAACGGCGACGAGATGATCTGCCCGGCGTCGGTGCGGGGTGCCACCGGCGCGACGTGTGGCGTCACGGCGGAGGATGACGACGCACACGCGCCGGCCGACGTTCGCGGCTGAACGCCGGCCGGCTGCTGCAGCGGGTTACTTCTTCACGTCGTGCCGGTACTGGATGAACCCGGCGTTGTTCGCTAGCTTGTCGTACAGTGCGCGCGCGGTCGTGTTGGTTTCGTGCGTGAGCCAGTACACGCGGCTCGCGCCGGCTTCGCGGGCATGGTCGTACACGGCCTCGATCAGCGCACCGCCTGCACCTTGCCCGCGTGCGTCGGGTGCGGTGTAGAGATCCTGCAGGTAGCAGTAGGGCCCTTCGGTCCAGCACGAGCGGTGGTAGATCGAATGCACGATCCCGACCAGCGCACCCGATGCGTCGAATGCGCCGAGCACGAACATCGGTTCGGCGGGATCCATCAGGCGCGCCCACGTCGTCGCGAACACCGCGTCGCTCAGCGCGGTGTCGTAGAACTGCTGATAACCCTGCCACAGCGGGCGCCACGCGGCTTCGTCGGCGGCGACGAGCGGGCGCACCGTGACGCGCGTCGCGTCCTGCGCGCGGCTGGCCGCATCGCGCTCACGCGCCTGCGCGTGACGGATCGCGATGAGCGACTGGCGCTGCTCGCCGTGCGCGTCGAAGTTCTCCGGTGCGAGCCACGCGTCGAACGCGGCGCGGACATCCGGCCATTCGCCGTCGATGATCGAGAACCACGCGGTGTCGCGATTGCGGTCGCGGTAGACGATCGCCTGCCGGAACGTGCCTTCGTAGCGGAACCCGAGCCGGGCGGCGGCCTTGCGCGACGGGATGTTCAGGTCGTCGCACTTCCATTCGTAGCGCCGGTAGCCGAGCGTGTCGAACGCGTACTTCATCAGCAGGAACTGCGCTTCGGTCGATACGGGCGTGCGCTTGAGCAGCGGCGAGAACGTGACGGAGCCGACCTCGATCACGCCGTTGGCCGGATCGATGCGCATCAGCGCGAGCGTGCCGACCGCGCGGCCCGTGGCGCGGTCGATCACCGTGTAGTGCAGCGGATCGGTGCTTGCCTGCGCGCCGCGCGCGTAGTCGCGGTAGCTCGACTCGTCGGCGTACGGGCCGTGGACGAGATAGGTCCAGTCGCTGCCGTCCGGCGCCTGGGCGTAGGCGGCGTACAGGTCGGCCGCATGGCGTTCGGCGTCGAGCGGTTCGAGCCGGCAGTAGCGGCCTTCGAGGACGATGCGCTCCGGCCGCGGGCGCGCGGACCAGTCGGGAACGGGGTGGCCGATGGGTTGCTGGAAAGCGTTGGTGAGCGTGGACAAGGTCGATCTCGCTTCGGTTGGCGGCCGGCGACATGCCGGCATGCAGACGATCGTAGTCGCGGCGAGGTACCATGAGAAGCGCCAGAGATCGGCAAATTTATGGTGCCACGCGTTACGGGGCGCGAACCGCGAGCCGTGCGCCACTAGCCGTGCGCCACCTTCCGACATTTTCACGCTGCGATGTTCCGATGACGACAGTTCTTCCTTCCGCCGACGCGCCGTTGCTGCCGCTCGACGCGCCGCTGGCGCGCACGCCGGGCGCGCCTTCGCTGCAACGCCAGTTGCTGCGCCGTGTGCGCGACGCGATTCTCGGCGGCGCGATGCCGGCCGGCACGCGGCTGCCCGGCACGCGCGCGCTGGCCGAGACGCTCGGCGTGTCGCGCAACACGACGGCCGCCGTCTACGAGCAGCTCGTCGCCGAAGGTTTCCTGCAGTCCGACCGCCGAGGCACGCGCGTGGTCGGGTTGTCGCGGCCGGCACCGCCGCGCCGGCGTGCCGCG
>NZ_CABVQC010000037.1 GCF_902499175.1 Burkholderia aenigmatica | reverse complement strand
CTTCGCGATCTTCGCCAGACGCTCGAAGTCGATCTTCAGCGAGAACGCCGATGCGCCCGCGACGATCAGCTTCGGCTTGTGTTCTTGCGCGAGCTTCTCGGCCGCGTCGTAATCGATGTCTTCGTTCTCGTTCAGGCCGTAGCTCACCACGTTGAACCACTTGCCCGACATGTTCACCGGCGAACCGTGCGTCAGGTGGCCGCCGTGCGCGAGGCTCATGCCCATGATCGTGTCGCCCGGCTTGAGCATCGCGAAGAACACACCCTGGTTCGCCTGCGAACCCGAGTTCGGCTGCACGTTCGCCGCTTCCGCGCCGAACAGCTGCTTCACGCGGTCGATCGCCAGCTGCTCGACGACGTCGACGTATTCGCAACCGCCGTAGTAGCGCTTGCCCGGATAACCTTCCGCGTACTTGTTCGTGAGTTGCGAACCCTGCGCAGCCATCACGGCCGGGCTCGTGTAGTTTTCCGACGCGATCAGCTCGATGTGATCTTCCTGGCGACGGTTTTCCTGCTCGATCGCGGCAAAGATTTCGGGATCGACGTTCGCGATGGTGCTTTGGGCTCTGTCAAACATACGGTTTCCGTTAAGTGTGTACAGGTTGACCGGAGCGGCCGAGTACGGTGCGCTGCTGGCGGGACCAGCTCGACGTGGCGGAAGAATCCGTATGACGCGAGGCAGGACAGCCACCGGCGATGCACGCGACGGCATACAACGGCTGCCCAGGCGAACGGCAAAAACGGCGCCCCGCGCTTCACGGTGGGATGCTCCACCTTGAACCCGAAGGGTTCTATCGCCAGTCACGCGGGGGTGATGAGCGCGTTAGTGTATTGGATGCGTCATGAATAGGCAACCGCACGGCGGTGCGCCGGAAGTAATTGGGGCCAGACTCTACGCGCCCGTGCCGGAACGCTTTGCCGCCTTGCCGCGGTGCGGCAATCTCAGTAGGCTTGCGGGATACCACCCGCTATTTTGTCATCGACCAGGAGCAGCAATGATCGTGTTCGTCACAGGCGCGTCCGCCGGCTTCGGCGCCGCCATCGCCCGTGCCTTCGTCAAGGGAGGCCACCGCGTCGTCGCGACCGCGCGCCGCAAGGATCGTCTCGATGCGCTCGCCGCCGAACTCGGCGATTCCCTGCTGCCGCTCGAGCTCGACGTACGCGATCGCGCGGCCGTCGAGGCCGTGCCGGCCGCCCTTCCCGCCGAATTCGCGGCACTCGACGTGCTCGTCAACAACGCCGGCCTCGCGCTCGGCATCGAGCCGGCCCACAAGGCCAGCCTCGACGAATGGCACACGATGATCGATACGAACTGCGCAGGCCTCGTCACGGTCACGCACGCGCTGCTGCCCGGTATGGTCGACCGCGGTCGCGGTCACATCTTCAATATCGGCTCGGTCGCGGGTTCGTACCCTTATGCGGGCGGCAACGTCTACGGCGCGACCAAGGCCTTCGTCAGACAATTCAGCCTGAACCTGCGCGCCGACCTGCTCGGCACGCCGTTGCGCGTCACCGACATCGAGCCGGGCCTGTGCGGCGGCACCGAGTTCTCGAACATCCGCTACCGCGGCGACGACGCAAAAGCGGCGAACGTCTACAACAATGTCCAGCCGCTGATGCCCGAGGACATCGCCGACACGATCTACTGGATCGCGACGCGCCCGGCGCACGTCAACGTCAACACGATCGAGCTGATGCCGATCGCGCAAGCGCCCGGCGGCCCGACCGTCCACCGCGGCTGAAGTCACGCGGGCCCGGCCCTCTCGGGCCGGCCCGCAGTGTGCTACGGCATACTACATTCCGTTACGAATCGGTTACGAATCAGGCTCTTGCCTTCCGGTAAAATGCGCGCCATGACCCAGCCTACCCGCTCCCCGGAAGCGCCCTCCGGCTTCATCTGGCCGGTGCGCGTGTACTACGAGGATACCGACGCAGGCGGCATCGTCTTCTATGCCAACTACCTGAAGTTCTTCGAACGCGCCCGCACCGAGTGGCTGCGCGCATGCGGCATCGACCAGCGTCAGCTCGCCGACGATACCGACGCGATCTTCGTCGTCCGCAGCACGTCGCTCGACTACCGCGCGCCGGCGCGACTCGACGACACCCTGGCGATCACGAGCCGGCCCGGGCGCATCGGCCGCGCATCGGTGGAATTCACGCAGGAAGCCTGGTGCGGAGACACGCTGCTCGTGGCCGGACACATCCGTCTCGGCTGCGTCGACCGTACCGGCATCCGGCCCGCGGCCATCCCGCCGGTCGTGCTCGACGCGCTGCAGCGCGGGCCCGTCATCGACGACGGGCAGACTGTATTGTCAACGAAGCTCGCATGAGCGCCGTTTAGACAAAGCCTATGAACTTGCCTTTCTGATTCGATACTAAGCAAGGTTCGGCGTCAGGCATGGCCGGCGCGCCGCGCCGCACGCATACCGGGCGCCCCGAAGGGACGTTACTCAAACCTCTATGAACACTTCTCAAGACCTGTCGATCATTTCCCTCGTCCTCAACGCGAGCGTGCTGGCCCAGGCCGTGATGGGGCTGCTGCTGCTGCTGTCGCTGATGTCGTGGACCTTCATCTTCCGCAAGTGGTTTGCGATCCGCCGCGCACGCGCGCAGACCGAACGCTTCGAGAAGGATTTCTGGTCCGGCGGCGACCTGCAGGCGCTGTACCAGAGCGCAGCCAACAACCGCCACACGATCGGCGCGCTCGAGCGGATCTTCGAATCGGGCATGCGCGAGTTCCTGAAGGCGAAGGAAAAGCGCATCAGCGATCCGGGCCTCGTGCTCGACGGTGCACGCCGCGCGATGCGCGCGTCGTTCCAGCGTGAAATGGACGTGCTCGAAGCGAACCTCGCGTTCCTCGCGTCGGTCGGCTCGGTCAGCCCGTACATCGGTCTGTTCGGCACGGTCTGGGGGATCATGAACTCGTTCCGCGGCCTCGCGAACGTGCAGCAAGCCACCCTCGCGAACGTCGCACCGGGCATCGCCGAGGCGCTCGTCGCCACCGCGATCGGCCTGTTCGCCGCGATTCCGGCGGTGGTCGCGTACAACCGCTACGCACACGACATCGACCGCCTCGCGATCCGCTTCGAGACCTTCATCGAAGAGTTCTCGAACATCCTGCAGCGTCAGGCCCAGTAAGGAGCGCGCCATGGCAGGAAGTCCCATCCGATCCAGCATGCGCGGCGGCCGCTCGCGCCGCGCAATGGCCGACATCAACGTCGTGCCGTACATCGACGTGATGCTGGTGCTGCTCGTGATCTTCATGGTCACCGCACCGCTCGTCGCCCCGTCGATCATCAACCTGCCCACCGTCGGCAACGCCGCGCCGCAGGAGCAGACGCCGCCCGTCGTCGTCAACATCAAGGCCGATCGCACGATGAGCGTCAAGTACAAGGGCGACTCGGGCGCGACCCAGGAAGACACGATGACGAAAGCCGAGCTCGACAGCTTCATCGCTGCCCGGCAGGCCGATCATCCTGACCAGCCGGTCGTGATCGCGGCCGACAAGACCGTGCAGTACGATGCAGTCATGACCGTGATGTCCGATCTGAAGGCGCGCGGCGTCAAGCGCGTCGGCCTCCTCGTCAAATCGCAATGAACCGGCAGCAATCCACGCGCAGCTCCGCCTACCCGCCTCAGCCTCCCCGCGAGCGCGGCACCTGGCGCGCCTTCGCGCTCGCCGCGCTGATGCACGTGCTGCTCGCGCTGTTTCTCTATCACGGCGTGCAGTGGCAGAACAGCACGCCGGCCGGCGCCGAAGCCGAACTGTGGACCGAGGTGCCCGATGTCCCCGCACCGCGGCCCGTTGTCACACCCGCACCGCCGGTGAAGGTCGCGCCGCCCCCTCCCCCGGTGCGCGACGAGCAGGCCGATATCGCACTGCAGCAGAAGAAGCGGCAGCAGGAAGCGGCCGCGCGTGAAGCGCTGCTTGAGCAGCAGCGCCGCGCGCAGCAACTGAAGGCCCAGCAGGAAGAGGAAACCCGGCGCGCGCAACTCGCGGCACAGCAGGCAGCCGCGCTCGCCGCGCAGAAGGCCGCGGAACGCGACCGGCAGAAGCAGGCCGACAAGCTCAAGCAACAGCAGCTCGCCGAGCAGCAGAAGCTCGAGCAGCAGAAACTCCAGCAACAGAAGCAGGCGCAGCTCGAAGCGCAGCAAGCGGCGAAGGCGAAGGCCGACGCGGCCGCGAAGGCAAAGGCGGAAGCCCAGGCCAAGGCGAAGGCCGAAGCCACGGCGCGCGCGAAGGCCAGCGCGGCGGCGAACGCCAAGCTCGACCGTGAGCGCAGCGCGCGTCTCGCGCAGATGCAGGGCCTGTCCGGCGCCGGTGAAGGCGGCGGCGAAGGTCTCGCGAAAAGTGGCACCGGCACGGGCTCCGGCGGCAATGCCGCGACGCCCGGCTATGCCGACAAGGTGCGCCGCCGCGTCAAACCGAACATCGTTTGGGGCGGCGAGCGAGCAGGCCTGACCACCGTCGTCAAGATTCGGTGCACGCCGTCCGGTGACGTATTGAGCGCATCGGTTTCCCGCTCCAGCGGGAATTCGGGGTGGGATCAAGCCGTGGTCAATGCGATCCACGCATCGGTCCCGTTGCCGCCCGATTCTAACGGTCGTACCCCGTCGGACATTACGATTACCTTCAAGGCGGCGGAGTGAAAAGAAATGCGCTTACACTCCGGGCGTCGCTGTCGGACGGGAACGAATCGGGTATTTTTACTGTCTCTGCCGTTGCGCAGCGATCCAAGTCATACGGGAAGCAAGAAGCATGAGTTTGATGACAAAGCTAGGTTTCAGGGCACTCGTGGCCTCGTGTCTGATTACGGCGGGCAGCGCCGCTAACGCCCAGGTCAACGTGCTGATCACCGGTGTCGGGTCGACCCAGTTCCCCATTGCCACGGCGAATTTCACGAACGAGGCGAACCTGCCGCAGCAGGTCACGTCGATCGTCCGCGCCGACCTCGCCCGCAGCGGCAAATTCACCAACATCGACGCAGGCAGCACGCCGGTGCCGGAGAGCGCCTCGGTCGATCTCGGCGCATGGAAGGCCAAGGGCGCCAATGCGTTCGTCGCCGGCAGCGTGAACCGCGAGGCGAACGGCCAGTACAAGGTCAACTTCATCCTGTACGACACCGTGAAGCAGCAAAGCCTCGGCGGCCTGTCGCTGACGGCCACCGACACCACGCTGCGCACGGCCGGCCACAAGATCGCCGACTACATCTACCAGAAGCTGCTCGGCGTGCGCGGCGTGTTCGCCACGCGCCTGTCGTACGTGATCAAGACCGGTAACCGCTACCAGCTGCAGATCTCGGATTCGGACGGCCAGAACGCGCGCATCGCACTGTCGAGCACCGAACCGATCATCTCGCCGTCGTGGTCGCCGAGCGGCACGAAGGTCGCGTACGTGTCGTTCGAGCGCAAGAAGCCGATCGTCTACATCCACGACCTGCCGACTGGCCGCCGCTACATCGTCTCCGACCAGAAGGGCAACAACAGCGCACCGGCCTGGTCGCCGGACAGCAACACGCTGGCCGTTGCGCTGTCGCTGACGGGCAATACGCAAATCTATACGGTCAACTCGACGGGCGGCGGCCTGCGCCGCCTCACGCAGAGCAGTTCGATCGACACCGAGCCGTTCTACTCGCCGGACGGTCGCTGGATCTACTTCACGAGCGATCGCGGCGGCGCGCCGCAGATCTACCGGATGCCCGCCCAGGGTGAAAGCGCCGGTGCCGCGCAGCGCGTGACCTTCACGGGCAGCTACAACACGAGTCCGCGCATCAGCCCGGACGGCAAGCTGCTCGCTTACATCTCCCGCACGGGTGGGGGCTTCAAGCTGTACGTTCAGGATCTGCAGTCCGGCGCGGCGAACGCCATCACGAATACGAATCGCGACGAATCGCCGAGCTTCGCGGCAAACGGCCAGTACCTTCTGTACGCTACCCAGTCGGGTGGTCGCAATGTTCTGGCAGCAGTGCCCTCCGACGGCAGCGCGCCGCCGCAAATCCTGTCCGTCCAGGGCGGCTCCGTTCGTGAGCCGTCGTGGGGGCCCTTCATGCAATGACCACAAGGAGAGTAACCATGATGTCGAATAAAGCTCGTCTGGCCCTGGCCGTGATGATGATCAGCGCGCTCGCAGCGTGTAAGTCGGGCGTGAAGCTCGACGACAAGGCGAATGCCGGCGGTGCGGTGAGCACGCAGCCGAGCGCCGACAACGTCGCGCAAGTGAACGTCGATCCGCTGAACGACCCGAACAGCCCGCTCGCGAAGCGCAGCATCTACTTCGACTTCGACAGCTATTCGGTGAAGGACGAGTACCAGCCGCTGATGCAGCAGCACGCTCAGTACCTGAAGAGCCACCCGCAGCGCCACGTGCTGATCCAGGGCAACACCGACGAACGCGGCACGAGCGAGTACAACCTCGCGCTGGGCCAGAAGCGTGCGGAAGCCGTCCGCCGTGCGATGGCGCTGCTCGGCGTGAACGATTCGCAAATGGAAGCCGTGAGCCTCGGCAAGGAAAAGCCGCAGGCATCGGGTCACGACGAAGCATCGTGGGCGCAGAACCGTCGCGCCGACCTCGTCTACCAACAGTAAGTAACGGAAGAATCGCCGTATGACGCACCGTGTATCCCTGCTGCGCGTTGCCGCAGCATTCTGCGTCGCCGGCGCGGCGTGGTCGGCCGCGCCGGCGCACGCCGGCGTGTTCGACGACAACGAAGCGCGCCGCGCCGTGCTCGATCTGCGCAGCAAAACCGACAACCTGGCGAGCCAGCTGTCGGCCGCCCAGCGTACGATCCTCGATCAATCCGGCCGTCTCGACCAGCTGAACCAGCAGGTCGCGACGCTGCGCGGCGAGAACGAGGATCTGACGAACCGGCTGACGACGCTCGAGCGGCAGCAGAAAGAGTACTACCAGGATCTCGACACGCGGCTCAAGAAGTTCGAACCGCAGCAGACGACGATCGATGGTGTCGAAGGCACCGTGCAGCCGGGTGAAACGGATGCGCTCAATGCGGCGCAGCAGCAGTTCCGCAACGGCAACTTCAAGGCGGCGGCGGCTTCGTTCCGCGCGTTCATCGCGAAGTATCCGCAGAGCCCCTACCAGCCGACCGCGCAGTACTGGTACGGCAATGCGCAGTACGCGCTGCGCGACTACCGCGGCTCGACCGCAACATGGCAAGGGATCGTCAGCAAGTTCCCGCAGCATCCGCGCGCAGCCGACGCCCTCGTGGCAATCGGCACGAACCAGCTGGAGCAAGGGCAGAAGGCGGCCGCGAAGAAGACGTTCGAGCAGGTTGTCTCGCAGTACGCCGGATCGAACGCTGCGCAGACGGCGCAGGGCAAGCTTGAGACGATCAAATAATTATCGCGGCGGGTTGTTGACAGCCCAGCATTCCGTCGCTATAATCTTTTGCTCTTTGGGTCGTTTCAGAAGTTGTTGAAGCAACGAACCAACAGGTTTCAAGAACGTGGGGTGGTAACTCAGTTGGTTAGAGTATCTGACTTTTAATCAGAGAGTCGAGGGTTCGAGTCCCTCCCACCCTACCAACTATCTTTGATAGTGCAAATTAAAGCCTCCCAAGCGGAGGCTTTTTTGCGTCTGTCGCCTGCCGGGTCGAGCGCGCAATCCCGATGGCGCTCGCGACGCACTCAGTCGCGCCCGGCTTCCGATTCCGGTCGAAGCGATTGTCCCGTCAATCCTGCGTAAAGAAATGTGATCGTGAATACGATCGAGATGATCGACTCGAGCCAGGTGTTCTCGAACGTATCGACTCTTGCACTGGTTAGCGGCCTGGTCGGGTCATAGCGAACCGGAACCGTGTCACCAACCTCCACCGTCACGAAGCTCCCCGGAAACGATACGCGCTCGCCGCTTTTCGTCACGAACTCGATCAGCGGGTGATGCGCGCCGTAGGTCAACTCGATAACCGTTCCCTGCACGGCAACAGACGACCGGATGAAAGCGAAGCGTTCGTCGATCGATGTCGCGCTCCACATCGCCGCGACCACGCCGATCGCCAGCGCCAGGTAATTGAACCTTCCGGTCTTGTCGGTCATCCCGTTTCCCCCGTATCGATCCGCTCACGACTCCCCCGCCCGCGTATCAGCGCACACTCACGTCGCGCAGCACCGCACCATATCCCGCGTACAGATTGCCGCCAGGCAGCAACTGCCGCTGCGCGAGCTGCCGATGCACGACCGGCAGGTTATGGAACGGCATCCGCGTGAACAGGTGATGTTCGATATGAAAATGAATCGCGTGCGGGCCGAACAGGAACGTCTGCCACGAACGCCGGACGATCGTGCGCGCGTTGCGGCTCTGATCGGTACATGCGGGCAGCCCCGCGTGCTCGAAGATCGCGCGCACCTGTCCGGCGAGCGGCAACAGCGTGACGGATGGCACGATCCACAACGTGACGTACAACAGCGGATGTCCGGCCAATGCGAGCGCACCGAACAGCGCACCATTGCCGGCCAGCATCGACGCGACTTCCCACGCGGCATACGCACGCGACTTCGCGACCTTCGGCAACGCATGCGCAAACTCGCCGCGCGCGAGCTTCACGACACTCGTCACGTAGCCGATCCCGCACGCGTACGCGAGCAGGCGGCCGATCAGCCGTCCACGTGATACCGGATAGTCGCGTACCCCAAAGAGCAGCGCGACCGGATCGTCCGACTGCATCGGTGCGCGATGGTGCTTCAGATGGCCTGCACGATACGTGCGCAGCGACAGCCACAGCGGGCCAGCCGCGAACAGTTGGCCCAGCGCATCGTTGGCGCGCCGGTTCCGCGCCAGCAACCCGTGCGCGGCTTCGTGCATCATGACCGCAAGCGCAAGCTGGCTGCGCGCGATCACGATCGCGGCCAACACGTACACGAGCGGATGCGGAAACGCGATCGCCACCACGAACGCAGCGGCAATCATCAACCAGTCGCCTGCCAGCGCCGCGCCGACGCGCAACGCGCTCACGCGATACAGCGCGGGATCGGGCACGAACCGCGCAAGCTCGGCCTCCGGCCCGGCAAGGTGAGCGTGGGTATCCGTCACGCGAGCCTCCCGCGCAGCGAGCGCCGTTCGACCCACAGCGCACTGGCCACCGCAAGCGCCACGCCGCCCAGCACATCGGCAACCGTATGCTGCTTGAGCGTCAGCGTCGACGTGCAGATCAGCAGACCGATCGCCACCGTCACGTTCCGCCGCCGCTCCGCCAGCATCCGGCAGGCAAGACACGTCACCGCGACATGCAGGCTCGGAAAGCCGTTGGCCGCGAGATCGAGCTGCCACATGCGCGCGAGACGGTGGCGCACGAACACGTTGCCGATCTCCGCGACGTCGGGCCGCGGCACGGCTTCCGGAAACAGCAGGAAGCACACGACACCGAACACGAACGCGATCAGCACGGCCTCCTTGAACGCGGCGAACGCGGGCGGCCGCGCATACGCGGCAAGCGCAACCACGAACGGAAAGAAACCGACGTAGACGAACCACGACCACGCGATGAACGGGATCCGCGCATCGATCGCCGTGGCAAACACGTAGCGCGGCGTGACGCCGCGTTCCAGCAGAAAGAAGATCGCGAGGCCGGCTGCCATGCCGAACGTCGCAGCCAGCATCTGCCGGATATCGGGCCGGCGATCGTCACGAAACGGCAGCGAATTCATCGTGGCGCCGGCGCCTCGCATCGCGTCTCTGCATCGGCCACCTGCGCACGCGGTCGCAGCGCGAGGAGGCGCGACGTCCACGCTTCCACCCGCGCTCGCGCATGCTCGTGGCCGGCGATCGTTCCTGCCTGCGTTCCAGGATTGCGCATCAGTTCGGCGGCGGCCTGCCCGACTTCCCGCCGGAACGCGACCGCATCGCCGCGCCACGTGACGACACGGTGCACGAGGTGCAGCCGTGCGGCGCGCGCGGCGTTGCTCGCCTGCTCGGGCTGATCGGACTGCACGAGCAGGATCGGGCGGCGATACACGCGTGCAATCGACAACGCGGCCATGCCGGGGGCCGACACGATCAACGGTGCATGGGCAGCGCGCGTCGCCCAGTCGGCGTCGACGCCAGTCCAGCCGTCGTGCCCGGCATAGCCCTCGCCCACACGGTGTGAAGCAACCCCCGCGTCGCGCATGCCGGCCGACAACGCGTCGGCGAGCGCGATATCGCGGAAGTGCGGATTCAGATAGACGGCTACGGCAGCCGGTTCCGAAGCCGGACACTCCGCGACGACCGGCACCGGCGTCGGCAGCCTGCAATGGAGGTGCGATCGCTGTGCATCGTCGGCGGCATCATACGCAAAATCGTGCTCGATGCAGCACCGCGCCGAATCGATCTGCCAGTCGACGATCCGTGCGAACGCACGCGCCAGCGCGCGCGGCAGCCGCGCATCGAAATTCGCGGTCAACGCACGGCGCAGGCTGCCGCCATACACGTGGACGACGCGGCGCCGCCAGCCCGGCATCGCACCCATGAACAGCAGCGCCGGATGAAACGAGTCGTTGATCACGAGATCAGCATCGCGGGCGATCGCACGCAGCCGCGCGATGTCGCGCAGCATGCGCGTCGGCCTGAACACGTAGTGCGCGACGTTGCGATCGGTCGCATCGCGCAGCATGTTCTGCCATTCGTCGAACTGCACCGCGTAGTGACGGGACAGCACGACCGCATCGATGCCGAATGCAGCCAGGAATGCCTGCCCCGCATCGGACGTCGTCAGCACGTCAACCTGCGCGCCGGCCGCGCGCAACGCATGCACGAGCAGTTGCGCGCGCATCAGGTGACCGCGCGCGTCGGCCGTCGCCAGGTAGACGATCCGCGGCATCATGCGCGCGGACGAAGCGACTGGATCCATCCGGCCGCGACCATCGCCAGCGCGCCCGTCACGCCGAAACCGGCTTCGATCGCGCGGATCTCGTTCAGCAACACGGCGAGATGCGCGGCCTCGGACGGTGCAACGAGACGCCGCAGCGTATCCGCGCAGAGCCTGACGTGCCGCGTCTCGTCGGCGAGCACGCGCGAAAGCAGCGGATACAGCGGATGCGCATCGCCGATCGTGTCGCAGTGGCGCGCGAGCACGCGCATCGCCATCTGTTCCGCGCATAAACCCGTCGCATAGGCCGGCACGAGCACGCCTTGCGCGAAATGCGGCGCATGGCGCTGCGCGAGCCGGCGCCATCGCATGATCTTGCGTCGGCTCAGCCAGTCGGGCTCGTGCGGCGCGGTCGACGGCGCGACGCCGCGCACCCGCAGCGCATCGGCGAACGCGGCCGCGTGGCGGCGCTCGTCCGCGAGATGCTGCTCGATGCGCGGCGCGAGCCAGTCCGGCGGCTGTCCGGTCCAGTCCTCGTGCAACGCGCACTCGGTCGCTTCCTCGCCGATCAGGTACATGCGCAACACCCAGCGCTCGCCATGTGTGCTGCGATGAAGCTGCCGGATCGCCGCCCGCTTGAGCCGATCGACGAGGTACGCACGCACCCGCGCCGCACCGTGCAGCACGGGCGCATCGAGACAGTCGAAGCGCGCGTCGTGCGCCGCCTGCGGCGACGCCGGCAGTTCGCCTGCCGCGCTCATGCCGGCACGCCCGGTACGGACGCGGATTTCGTCGCGGATGCCGCAGCGGCGGCCGGATCGCGACGCCATCCGAGGATCAGGCCGATGAAGCTTTCCTGCATGAACGCATGGGCGGACGCCGTCGCACCCGCGAATGCCTCCTCTCGGCCGTTCACGCGCAAATAGCCGTTGCCGTCACGTGCGCCGAATTCGATCCGGTCGTTCTTCCTGAAGCCGCGCGCACGCATGTCCGTCACGAGCGCGCTGCCGTCGAGGCCGAACAGGAACAACTCGCGCTGCGCGACCCACACCGGAATGTGATTGCTCAATGCGTCGAAACGAATCGCCCACGTGCCGGACGCGAGTGCGCGATCGACGTCGGCATCGTGCGGCGCGTTCGACGTGAAGCTCGCACGCGCGACCGACTTGGTCAGACCGCCGACACCGAGCGCGATCGTGATGTCGTCCGCGGACGGCTGCTTCGGATCGGTCGCACGCACCTTCACGAGATGCCGGGCGAGCCGCGATGCAAGCGACGGATGCGCGAACAGCGCCAGCGTTTCGTCCGGCGTGAGCACGTCGCGCTCGCCCTCGCCCTCCTTCACCCGCACGCGATACGGATCGATCCGGACATCGGTGAACGTGCCGTGCACGGGCGCATGAACGTACACGTCGCGGTCCCATTTCGCGCCGTCGCGGCGCAACAGCACGTGCACGCTCAGCGGCACGCGCCGGCCCTCGCCGTCGACGCCCGTGCCGTGCAGCAGCACGTCGCCGAGCACGTCCTTCGAGCGGCGCGTCGCATCGCTCGAGAAGACGATCGCGTGCGCATCGGCATCGATGCGCGCGTGAACGTCGGGCGCATCGAGCGCGATGCGGTTGCAGTCCGTCGCGGCCGCATTTGCGAACGGGCAGCCGCTTTGCGACGCGAAGTGGTAGATCCCGCGCCCAGCGTGATCGACCGGCGCGGCATGGACGCCGGCGCTGGCGGCAAACAGGGCGAGGCAGGCGACACGGGTGGCGAGAGAGGACATGATCGTTGTCGGGATGGATGCCGGGGGGCGGCGTGTCATGGCCGCGCGCGATGCACGGCGCAGGTTCAATGACGGTGATAGGACAGCGCTTCGAGATCGCGCCGGGCCGAGGCGCGCCCGGCGAGACCGAGCCCGCGCGCGAGCGCGCCGAGCGTATCGACGGCGGACGCGGCGATCGTGACGCCGACGGCCGCGAGATAGCGAACCGCGCCCAGCGGCCGCAACTGCTGGCGATTGAGCGCACGCAGGCTGTAGCCGAGCCGCATGGCCATCACACAGAACGGGCCGAGCGGGCCGCTGCGGCCGAGCCACTGCCACCCGCGCGGCAGGTAGGCGTTCACGAGATATGGCGTCAGCCCGACGCTGTCCTCGCCGCGCATCCAGCGCAGCTTCAGCGATTCGCGATGCGTGTCCGGCAGCCGATGCTCGGTATGCGCGGCCGGCGCGAACTCGACGGCCACGCCGGCCGCCTGCATCCGCAACCCCATCACCTGGCAATGCGCGCGATAGACGCCGTCGAGCGGCTCGTAACGGAATTGCGCGAACACATCGCGCCTGAACGCGACGTTGTTCGCGTAGAAGTTGCGCGTCGCGCCATCGCGCAGCGGGCTCGGGAAATACATGAAATCGATCGACGTCAGCGCGATGCCGAGCACGTTCGGCGCATAGCTGGTGCGCCCGGCCACCGCGACGGGCGCATCGCCGGCGTCGCGCGCGAACGGCGCGAGCAGGTGCTCGAGCCAGTCGTCGGCCGGCCGGCAATCGGCATCGCCGAACACGACGATGTCGCAGCGGGCCGCGTCGACGCGGTCGAACCCGTCGTTCTTCGCATCGTAGTAGCCGGTGCTCGCGCCGATCTCGACGAATTCGATCGGGCGGCCGGCCAGCACGGCGATCTCTGCGCACGCATCGGCGGGCAGGCCATCGTGCGTGATGATCCATTGCGCGAGTGCCGCGGGCGGCACGGTCTGCTTCGACAGCGCCGATACGAGGCGCTTCAGGCTGTCGACGGCTTGCGCGAGCCCCGCGCCGCCCCGCAAGTTGTTCGTCTCCAGCACGAGCGCGGCCCGCGCCGCGACCGAACGGGCCGCCGCGCGGGTGGGCCGTGTGGTTTCTGGGAAGTCTGGCATCCTGAATATCTCCATCGTCATGCGCATCGGCATCGATGAAACGAATGGGCAGGGAGCCCGCGGCGCATCGGCGAATGCGGCCCGCCCGCGACCGTCGTCGCAAAACGGGCGGCCGGGAAGGCGCCAGCTTCGCGTGCCGTCACTCCTGGACCGACGGCGCCGATTCGGCGTCGGTATAGCGCGGCTTCGCGTTCTGGAGGTCGCGCGTGTTCTTCTGCACGGCTACGGAACCGAACAGCGCGAGCACGAACGACATCGCGTAGAAGCCCTTCTCGCTCAGTTGCAGCGTCGCATTGAAGAGGCCGACGACCAGCAGCGCGATCGACAGCAGCAGCGCGATCCAGCTGAGGCCGTAGTAGATGCCGGTGACGGGAATGCCTTCCGCACGATCGCGGACGCTTTTCTGCAGCGAGATCGCCGCATAGAGGCCGAACACCAGCACGGTGAAGTAGTAGCCCTTCTCGTTGAGCTGCATGCCGGCGTTCCAGAGACCAATCAGGAATGCGGCAAAACCAGCGAGCAGCGCGGCCCACGATGCGGCCACGAACGCGAACGACGGTTGCTGGATGGTGGTCTGGTTCATTGCTTTGCCCTCTCTTTCTTCTTGTGCGAAATCGTTTTCGTTGAACTGCGTTTCGCGCATGGTAGCAGCTTTGGCGCGTGCCACGACAACCGCGCTTGCAGTCTTACATGCCGCGCTGCGCACGCCGCCAGCGCCCTGGCGTCGTGCCGAGCACCGCGCGAAACGCCTTGCCGAACGCGGCCTCGGACTGGTAACCGACCGCCTGCCCGATCTCCGCCTGCCCGCGTTGCGTGTCCTGCAGCAGCGCGCACGCATGCATCATCCGGATCTGCGCGACGAACACGCCGACACTCATCCCGGCCCGCTCGCGGAAATGCCGCGCGTACGTCGCGCGCGACATCGCCGATGCGTCGCCGAGCGACTCGACCGTCCACGGCTTCTCCGGCGCCTGCAGCACGGCCTGCACCGACGGGCCGAGCCGCGCGTCGGCCGCAAGTGCGAGCCAGCCGGACGGCACGCGCGCACCACGACCGTATGCGCGCAACGCGTACGCGAGCAGCGCCTGGCCGAGCGCGTTGACGATCGCGCCGGCGCCCGGCTGCCCGTTCGACGCCTCGGCGCGCAGCACGCTCGTCAGCAGTTGCAGCGGCGCGAACCCCGACGCCTCGCGCAGCCCGACGTGCAGCACGTGTGGCAGCGTGCGCATCAGCAGTTCGCCCGCGCCGCGCGCATAGACGAACCGTCCGCACAGCAGGTCCACGCTTGCGCCGCCCGGTTCGGCCGGATCGAGATTCGACTTGACCGGCAGCACCGCGCCGCCGCCGGCGCCCTGTTCGCGCAGCGCCGCAACCGGCCGCGACCGGCCTGCCCCTGCGTCGAGCAGGTCGTGCGCGCCGCCCGCGGGCAACAACACGAAATCGCCGTCGGCGAGCTGCAGCGTGCGCCCGTCCGCGGTACGCAGCCGGCAGGTTCCGGCCAGCACCAGATGAAACGCCGCCTCGCCGGGCGGCAACGGGTCGTGCGGCATCGCGAACGGCCCGTCGAGCAGGCAGCGCACGTCGAGTTCGACATGGCTGCGGCCCAGCGACAGCAGTTGACTCAACGCATCCATGAGACGATCCCGCTAAAAATTGACACTCTAGCGTATCGAAACCCTCAGCGCGAACGATCAGAATAGCCCTGCATCGCCCGAGATCGCGGCGTGAGCCGCTCTCCTCACCTCTTCTCGAAAGGACACATCATGCTGAACTGGAACGAATACCGGAAGGAACTCTCGACGCGTATCGGCGAGATCGCCAAGCTGTCGCCCGATACGCTGGCCGGCTACAAGGCGCTGTCCGGCGCCGGGGCCAAGACGGGCCATCTCGACGCGAAGACGCGTGAACTGATCGCGCTCGCGGTCGCCGTCACGACGCGCTGCGACGGCTGTATCGCCGTGCACACCGCGGAAGCGGCCAAGCATGGTGCGACCAAGGAAGAGGTGGCGGAAGCGCTCGGCGTCGCGATTGCGCTGAACGCAGGTGCGGCGCTCGTCTATTCGGCACGCGTGATGGACGCGCTCGGCGACTGAACCTGACGGCTGCGGCGCTGCCGTCGCATGGCGGCGCCCGGCCGAATGGCTGCGTGGCCGTCCGGTTGCGCAGCGCGCCACCGGGCAGGTGATGTATGAAGATTGGCCAGCGTACCTGCCCGAATGACCGGCCGGGCGCGCACCGGCACGGATGCGCCGCGAAGTCGGCTACCATGCGCGAACGATCCATCGTGAAGGAGCGCTCCATGTGCCGCTGGCTCGCCTATACGGGTAATCCGATTCATCTCGAGACCGTCCTGTTCCGCGCGAAGCATTCGCTGATCGATCAGAGCCTGCATTCGGAGCTGGGGGCGACGACCACCAACGGCGACGGCTTCGGCATCGGCTGGTACGGGCACCCTGACGAACTCCCGTTCCGCTACCGCTCCGTGCATCCCGCGTGGAACGACCGCAACCTGCGCGAAGCCGCGCGCGCGATCCGTTCGCGGATGTTCATCGCGCACATCCGCGCGGCCACCGACACGCCCGTGCAGGAAACCAACTGCCACCCGTTCCGTCACGGCCGCTGGCTGTTCGCGCACAACGGGCTGATCCGCGACTTCCACAAGCTGCGCCGCGACCTGACGTTGAAGGTCGACCCCGCGCTGTTCCCGACGCTCGAAGGCTCGACCGACTCCGAACTGATGTTCCGCCTCGCGCTGACCTACGGCCTCGAGCAGACGCCGCTGCCGGCGCTCGAGCGGATGGTCGGCGTGGTCGAGGAGACCGCCGCGCGGCATCGCGTGGCCGACCCGCTCAACATGACGATCTGCGCGACCGACGGTGAACGGATCATCGCGGTGCGCTATTCGAGCGAACAGCAATCGCGTTCGCTATTCCACAGCACGTCGTTCAAGCACCTGCACGAGCTGTATCCGCACAACCCGCGCATCGCCGAAGCCGGTGACGACGCGTTCATGGTCGTGTCCGAGCCGCTCGTCGACTTGCGGGGGGCATGGGAGGAAGTACCGGAAAGCATGGCGATCGTCGCGCAAGGCGCCGATGTGCAGCAGCGGCCGTTCAGCCCGCGGCACAAGTAGCGCGTCGGGCACCGCTCGCGCCGTCAGGCGCGGCGCGACAACCGCATCCGGATCGAATCGAGGTCGGCGGGCAGTCGGCGCGAACGCGCGCGCGGCCGCGGCAGTGCGGTGAACCCAAGCCGTTCGTACAGCGCGCGGGCTCGCACGTTGCGGGTCAACACGTCGAGCACGACGTCGCGGCTGCCGTCGGCCGGCAATGCGCCGGTGTCCAGCGCATTGCGAAACAGCGCGCTGAAGATGCCCGTGCCGCGCTGCCGCTCGTCGGTTGCGCAATGCGCGACGAGGATCTGCGAGCGCTTTGGCGCCGGAATTTCCGTTTCGAGGATCAACCCGCGCAACAACTGGCCAATCGCGCGGCGCACGCCAAAGAAGCGCGCCAGTGCCCACACGACATGCACGTCGTCGAACATCGTCTGCCGCCCGTCATGAATCGCCATCACGGCGAGCACGGCGCCGTCGTCGGCCATCGCGACACGATGCCGGCGCCACGAGAAGCGCCCGTGACGCGATCGGAACGCCTGCTGCAGGAAGGCGACGCAGCGCGCGTCGCTTTCGCCGAGAAAGAACCCGAATTCGGCCACGCCGGACGCAAACACGAGCGGCGCGCACGCCGCCGCGTCGGCCGCCTCGGCCGCACGAAACCGCACGCGCTCGCCGGCACGCGGCGCCGCCTGCGCGAACGCGCCGGCCAGCGTCATGCGCTGCGTCCCGCGAGACGCGACAACACGGCAACCGTCCGGCTGATTTGCTCCGGCTCGTGCGTCGAACAGATGAAGAAGCGCAGGCGCGCAGCCTTTTCCTCGACGGCCGGATAGAAGATCGGCTGCACGTTGATCCCTTCGTCGAACATCGCATTGGCCCACTGCGCGGCCTTCAGCGAGCTCCCCGTAATCACCGGCACGACCGCGAACCCGGCGCTCGTGCCCGTGTTCAGCCCGGCGGCGCGCGCTTCGGTCAGGAACTGCCGCCCGCGCGCCTGCAGTTGCGCAACGCGCTCCGGCTCGGCCTGCAGGCGCTCGAGCGCGGCCAGCGACGCTTCGGCGAGCGTCGGCGCGAGCCCGACGCTGTACAGGAAGCCCGGCGCCAGGTGGCGCAGCATGTCGACCAGCGGCTGGCAGCCGGCGATGAAGCCGCCGCAGCCGGCCAGCGTCTTGCTCATCGTGCCCATCCACATGTCGACTTGGTCGGACGCAACGCCGCAATGCTCGCGGATGCCCTTGCCGGTCGCGCCGAGCACGCCGAGCGAATGCGCCTCGTCGACCAGCAGGAAGGCACCGTGCCGCGTCTTCACGTCGACGAAGCGCTGCAGGTCGGGGAAATCGCCGTCCATGCTGTACAGCCCTTCGATCGCGATCAGCACGTGCCGGTATTCGCGGCGCACGCGCGACAGCAGCTCGTCGAGCGCCTGCCAGTCGTTGTGCGCGAAGCTCAGCCGCTTCGCGCCGCTCAGTTGCGCGCCCTGCACGATGCTGTTGTGCGCGAGCGAATCGTGGATGACCAGATCGCCGGGGCCGAACAGCGCGCCGATCACGGTCACGTTCGTTGCGTGGCCGCTCACGAACGCGACGCAATCGTCGGTCTCGTAGAACGCGGCCAGCGCGCGCTCGAGGTCGCGCTGCACCGGACGCTCGCCCGCGACCATCCGGCTCGCGGACGCCGACGTGCCATAGCGGTCGATCGCGGCTTTCGCGCGCGACGACACGGCCGGATCGCCGGCCAGGCCGAGGTAGTTGTAGTTCGCGAAGTTCAGGTATTCGCGGCCGCCGATCTGCGTCGTCGCACCGGCCACGCCGTCGTGTACGCGGAAAAACGGCGAGTCGACGCGCAGCTTCTCGCCCATCTCGCGCATGATCCGGACCTGCTGATACTGCGGCATCGATTCGAAGCGGCTGCGCGCCGATGCGGTCTGCGCGGCCAGCGTGCCGGGCACGCCCGGTGCCGCCGCCGCATCGGTCGCGCGTTCCAGTTGCCGTTTCAGGGCTTTCGCCGCCAGTTGCTGGCGAAGATGCTCTCCCAGTGCCATTGCGTCCTTCGCTGAATCTCGAAAAGACGCTATGTTACGCCGGGCAATATGAAAAAGCGTGATGTTACGCGTCAGGAAACTCGGTCCACTGCCACGCGTCGGGTGCGGCCAGCAGCGCGTCGACCAACCGGAAATTCATCTCGTGGCTCGGCCGCAGCGCGCTCACGCGCGCCAGCAGCGGCGCACCGGCCAGTGCCAGATCGCCAACCAGGTCGAGCACGCGGTGCCGGACGAACTCCTCCGGCAGCCGCATCCCGCCCAGCACGCGATTGCCGACAATGGACGCCGTGCACGACGGCCGCGCGCCGCGCAGGATCGGAACCCCGCGCAGATAACCGGCGACGATCGCGGGTACCGCCCACTTCACGCGGCCATACGAGCGCGATGGCGCAATGTCGGTCGCAAATGCGGCCGGCGTCAGCGCACCATCCCAGTGCATGTCGCCGAAGCCGCGCAGGTCGTTGCGCACGCTCAGTTCGTAACGCGGCGCCGGTTCGATCCGCATTTCGCGCCGCTGGTCGCCCTCGCCGTCCGTGACGACGAGGGGCCGCAGCACGCGGATGAAACGTTTCGGCGCATCGAGCGCGACGCGGCCGCACGCGCGGATGGCCTCCACCCACGGCGCGGCGCTGCCATCGAGAATCGGCACTTCCTCGGCATCGATCTCGACGATCGCGTGATCGATCTCGCACGCGAGCAGCGACGCGAGCAGATGCTCGACCGTGCGAACGCCGACGCCGTCGGCATTACGCAGCATCGTGCACAGCGGCTGGGCGCGGCGCAGCGCGGGATCGACCGGCAGCGTCGCGAGCGTGCGCCCCTGCGCGACGCGACGGAACGCGATGCCCGTCACGCCCTCTTCCGGACGCGCGGGCAGGATCCGCACGCCCACCCGGCGCCCCGTGTGCAGCCCGTGACCGTCGATCGCCAGCGGCCGCGCGAGCGTGCCCTGGCTCGTCGCCCAGCCGGACGGCGCGCTCATCGCGCGACCTCCAGCGTCGGCGACGCCTGGCCCGCCGCGGGCGCCTGCCGCGTATCGAGCATCGCACGCGCTTCGCCGTCGATCGCGTGCTTCGCAGCGAGCGCCGCGACGGCCTCCTGCGCGGCATCCGTCGCGGAACCGGCGTCCGCATCGGTCGACGCGCCGATCGAATCGACGATGCGTCCGGCCAGCGTCGTCACCGACGCGCCCTCGGCAATCGCCATCACCGACAGCTTGACCTCGAACGCTTCCTCGACCGCGAGGCCGAGCTCCATCCCCATCAGCGAATCCATGCCCATGTCGAGCACCGACTTGTCGAGCGCGATGCGATCCGGCGTCATGTGCAGGATCCGCGCGATCTGCCCCTGCAGCGTCCGGGCCACCAGCGCGATCGCTTCGTCACGCGGCAACGCCAGCACTTCTTCCCGCAGCTGCGTGCCGCCGTCGCGCGCATCGCCGCCCTTCGCATGCGATTGCAGCAGCGAATACCGGCGCGCCTTCGCGGCAGGCATCCCGCGCGCCACGGCGTGCCAGTCGAGCCGGACCACGGCTTCGCCTGCCGCGCCCGCCACCAGTGCGCGCTCGAGCGCGACCATCGCTTCGTCGGACGTGATCGACGCACCGCCGATCCTCGACTGCAACGCCTCACGCGTATCCGCGTGGCGCGCGAGGAAGCCGACGTCCTCGAGCGGCCCCCAGGCCATGAACGTGCCCGGCAATCCCGCTGCGCGACGATGTTCGACGAGCGCCTCGAGGAAGGTGTTGGCCGCGACGTAGTTCGACTGCCCCGGATTGCCGAGATAGGTCGTCGCCGACGAATAGACCACGAACAGGTCGAGCGGCAACGCGCGCGTCGCGCGATGCAGGTTCCACGCGCCGGCCACCTTCGGTGCCAGCACCGCGGCCATGCGCGCATCGTCGAGATTGCGCACGAGGCCGTCGTCGATCGACATCGCGGAATGCAGCACGCCCTTGAGCGGGATGTCGCGCCGGACGATCGCGGCAATCATTGCGTCGACTGCCGCCGCGTCGGTCACATCGCACGACACGACATCGACCGTGACGCCGAGCGTCTTGCGCCACTGCTCGACTTCCTCGCGTGCGGCAGCAGCGAGTTCGCCGGAACGGCTCGCCAGCGTCAGCCGGCGTGCGCCGCGCTCGACCATCCAGCGCGCGCTCGCGAACCCGAGCCCGCCCGTGCCGCCGACCACCAGGTACGTGCCATGCGGATCGAGCGCGAGCGAGCCCGCGCGCGTGACGCCGCGCGTCGGGGCCGGCGTGCCGGACGGATAGGTCACGAGCACCTTGCCGATCTGGCGCGCCTGCTGCATGTAGCGGAACGCATCCTCCGCCCGTTCGGCGGGAAACGCGCGATACGGCAGCGGATGCAGCACGCCTGCCTCGAACAGCGCCATCACTTCGCCGAACAGGCGCGCGGTCAGTTCCGGCAGCGCCCCCATCAACTGGTCGGCGTCGATGCCGAAATAGCTGATGTTGTTGCGGAACGGCCGCAGCCCGATATGGCTGTTTTCGTAGAAATCGCGCTTGCCGAGTTCGAGGAAACGACCGAACGGCCGCAGCGTATCGATGCTGCGCACCATGGCTTCGCCGGCAAGCGAATTCAGCACGATGTCGATGCCCTGACCGCCCGTCAGCACGCGAATCTCGTCCGCGAACGCCAGGCTGCGCGAATCGAGCACGTGGTCGGCGCCGAGCAGGCGCACGAACTCGCGCTTCTCGTCGCTGCCGGCCGTCGCGAACACTTCCGCGCCGAAGTGGCGCGCGAGCTGGATCGCGGCGATCCCGACGCCACCCGCACCGCCGTGTACCAGCACACGCTCGCCGCGACGCAGGCGCGCGAGTTCGACGAGTGCGTAATACGCGGTGAAGAACGTGGTCGGCACGGTCGCCGCTTCCTCGAACGACAGACGCTCGGGTTTCAGCGCGATCCCTTGCGCGCGCGTCCTGACGCGCGTCGCGAACGAGGCCGGCGCGAAGCCGAGAATCGCATCGCCCGGTGCGAATTCCGTCACGGCGTTGCCCACCCGGACGACGCGGCCGGACAGTTCCATGCCGATCGTCGCGCCCGCGAAGCCGGTCTCGACCGCTTCATCGGACAAGAGCCCCATCGCATACATCACGTCGCGGAAATTGAGGCCGGTCGCAGCGGGTTCGATTTCCACCTCGTCCGCGCCCAGCGGGTTTTCCGGCAACGCAAACCATTCGAGATTGCGCAACGAGCCCGGTGCATCGAACGCGAGTACGGCCGCACGCGCAATCGCGCCATCGTTGCGGGCCGCAGCCTGCGCGGCGGTCAGCATGCGCGGCACCTGCCGCCCGTGTGCGCCCAGGACGACTTCTTCCTCGACCGCTGCGCCGGTCAGTTCGCGAATCAGCGCGTCGGGGATCCGGTCTGTCGCTCGATCGACGTCGATCACGCGGCACGCGAGCTCGGGGTGCTCGTTCGCCAGCACGCGACCGAGGCCCCACAGCGTCGCCTGTTCCGGATGCGCATTCGCAGTCCCGGCGAATGGCGCGCCGCCACGCGTGACGACGGTCAGCCGCGTGGCCGCGTTCGGCTGCGCACCGAGCGCGCGAACGAGTGCCGCCAGGGCGATCACGCCGTTACGCTGCGCGGCCATCAGGCCATCCCCCGTCGCCGATTCGGCGAGCGGCGTTTCCGGCGCGCAGAACACGACATGCGCCGGCTGCCCGGCCGGTAACGATGCAATCGCATCGGCCGCATGCTTGACGTCGACGATATCGGCCGGATAGCCCGCACGCGCCAGCGCATCGGCCAGCCGCCCGCCGAAACTGCCGGCGGCGTCCGGTGCATGCATCACGATCCATTGTTCGCTGCGCGCAAGCGTATCGAGGTCGCTCGAATCGTCGCCGCGTTGCGCAACGACGGCGCTCGCGAGGTTGCGCGCGATGACGAACGTCGGCGTGCCGTCCAGATCGAGCGACTGCTCGACGTGCCGCACGACATCGACGTAGCCCGCGCGCTCGAGCGCCGCATCGAGATCCGCCGGCGCCAGCGGCACGGCCGCGTCGGCTTCCGTCGACGCAGACTGCGCGCCGAATACGATGTCGGAGAAGCGGCCGCGGCGCGACTCGGCCAGCAGCAGCAAGCCGCCCGGCGCCAGCCACGACCGCATCGCATTCAGCGCGTCGGTCACATCGTGACGGCCGCTCAACGCGCGGTTCGCGACGATCAGGTCGTAAGGGCCGGCTTCGTCGGCCGCCAGCGACAGCCGCTCGCCCGACTGCAGCGCAACCGTGCGCACCGCCGCTTCCGCATCCGTGTCGAACCCGGCCAGTTGGCCGGCAGTCGCGGCGATCGTGTGATCGCAACGCGCGGCCGCGAGATGCATGCCGAGCGTCTGCAGCACGTCGCCGTCCGTCGCGCCCAGTTCGAGCACGCGCAACCGGCGCGCCGGTTGCCATTCGTCGACGGCCTGCTCGACGCTTGCGGTCAGCAACGCGTGCACGTGCTGCCACGTCGGCGATGCGGCAAGGAGTTGTTCGACCAGGCTGTGCCCGGTCGGCGACAGCAGGCGAGCGCCATCCTTCGCGCCGCCCAGCACGTCGGGCAATGCCGCGCCGCAATGCGCGAGCAGCGTGAGCTCGGCCACGTGCCCCGGCGATTCGGCCAGCAGCCCGCGCCACAGCTCGTCGAGCGGCGGCAACGCCGCGCACGCCGCGTCGTCGCGCACGAGCAGCGCGCCATCGCGATGAGCGAGACCATCCTCGATCAGCATGTCGGCAAGACGCGCGGCCAGCGCCGCATGCCCGGCCGCCGGCTGCCACGTGCCGGCGAATGCGCCGAGCGCATCGAACGCGCGGAGCGCGTAAAGGCTCGCCAGTACGTCGAGCAGCGGCAGGATTTCGGTCAGATGCTGCGTCCGGCGACCGTCGTGCCCGGTCGCATCGAGCCGCTCGACGGCCTGCGCGAGCAGCGCGTCGGGAGCCGGCAAACCGGCTGCGTTGACGTCGCCCGGCAGCGGCACTTCTTCAAGGCGGTAGACGAAGCGCGCGGGCAGGTTCTGCCGACGGCCGACCAGATCGACGCGCCGGAACCGGCAACCGCCAAGCCGCGCGACGATCGCGCCCCGTGCGTCGAGAAATTCGAAATGCGCGACGATCGAATGCGGGCTGTGCCGGTCGATTCGCACGAGCACCCGCTCGACCGTGTCGCCACGCAGATAGTCGATGCGGCCGATCTGCACCGGCACGTAAGCCGGATGCTCACCGTCGCGCGCGTGCGCCGCAAGCAATGCGAACAGCGGATGAAATCCGCTGTCCATCAGCGCCGGATGCAGCAGATAGGCGGACACTGCCCGCGCATCGCCACATGCGGCTGGCGCGGCGACGTCGGCCAGCGCCGCGCCGTCGTCCGCGGCGACCCGCACGGTGCGGACCCAGCGGAACGCCGGCCCGTAGCCGAGGCCGATGGCCGCCGTGTTTGCGTACAGCGTGTCGCCGTCGGCTGCGGGCAGCGCGAGCAGACGAGCGAGCGCATCGGACGGCACGACGCTCGCCTCGCCGAGCGCGTTGCCGCTTTCCAGCATCCGCCCCGTTACGTTCATCGTCCACGAGCCGTCGGACATCCGGTCGCGCGTCTCGATCGTGAAGGTTGCGGTGCGCGGCTCGATCACGAGCCGGAACAGTTTCGCCTGCTGCGGCTGGAACACCACCGGCGTGCGGATCTCGACGTTTTCGAGTGCCGCATCCGGCGTATCGAAGAAGGTGCGTGCCGCAGCCAGCGCCATTTCCACGTAGCCGGCCCCCGGGAACGCCACACCGCCGTCGACGACGTGATCGGCCAGCATCGGCAGCTTCGCCGGATCGAGCTGGTTTTCCCACGCGAATGCGTGCTCATGCAGCCGATAGCCGAGCAGCGGATGCTCGCGGCGGCGATTGACGAGGCCGTAGCCTTCGACGGTCGGCGTCAGCCAGAAACGGTCGCGCTGCCACGGATAGGACGGCAATGCAGCACGCGATTCACCCGGCGCGAAGCGGTCGGGATCGACGCTCGCACCGTGCGCGATCGCCGCGAGAATCGCTTGCCGCAGCGTCGCCGCGCTGCCGTGGTCGCGCTTGAGCGTCGGCAGCGCCACGCCGGTCGCACCGGCTGCCGCGAATGCCTGCTTCACGTACGTGCGCAGGATCGAATGCGGCGAGACCTCGACGAACAGCCGGACGCCCTGCTCGATCAGATGCGCGATACCGTCGCCGAAGCGCACGGGCTCGCGAATGTTGCGCCACCAGTAGCGGGCATCGAGCTCGGTGCCGGCAAGCGCGCCGCCGGTCACGGTCGACACGAATGCGCCGTTGCCCGGCTGCGGCCGCAGGCTGGCCAGTTCGGCCAACACGACCGGCTCGATGCGGTCCATATGACTGCTGTGGAACGCGTAGTCGAGATCCAGCATCTGAAAGAACTTGCCGCTGCCGCGCAGCGCGGCCTCCAGTGCCTGCAATCCCTGCAGCTCGCCCGCGAGCGTCACCGCATCGGGGCTGTTGATGCCGGCGATCTCGACGCACCGCGCCAGCCCGTGGCGCGCGATCAGTTCGCGCGCCGCCGCGTCGCCGATGCCGACGGCCGCCATCCGGCCGCTGCCGCGCGTCATGGCCTGCGCGCGGCTGCGGATCTTGATCACGCGAACCGCGTCGGCCAGCGACAGCGCGCCCGTCACCCACGCCGCGGCAATCTCGCCGACGCTATGGCCGATCGCCGCGTCGTAACGCATCCCGCGCGCATCGATCACGCGGATCATGCCGACCTGGATCGCGAACAGCAGCGGCTGCGCGTTCTCCGTCGCGGCGAGCCATTCGGCGCCCGCGCCGGCCAGCCATTCCGCGCTCGGGCCGCCGCGCATCACGTCGACGAGCGACGGGCTGCCGTCGGCACACCACAGCGCGTCGACTTCGTCGAGCGCTGCGCGGAAAACCGCGTTCTCGGCATAGAGCTCGTTGCCCATCCCGACCCACTGGCAGCCGTTGCCCGAGAACACGAGCGCGGTGCGCACCGCATCGGCCGGCGCGTGGCCGGTCGCCACGCAGGCCGGCAGCCCTTCCGGCGCCGGCTGGGCCAGCGCCGCGAGCGCCGCGCGTCCTTCGGCCACGTCGGCCGGCGCAACGATCGCGCGATGCTCGAGCCATTGGCGACGACGTGCGGCCGCGGCGGCCAGCGCCTGCCAGTCGCCGCCGTTGTCGAGGGCCGCCAGATAGCGGCCCGCGAGTGCGCCGAGCGCGTTCGCGCTGCGCGCAGTCAGGACGAGCGGAGACAGCTGCGCGTGAATCGGCTCGGGTACGGCCGTCGACGCCTCGTTTGCAGCCGGCGCCTCGGTCAGTACGACGTGTGCGTTCGTTCCACCGAAGCCGAACGAGTTGACGCCCACCGTCAGCGGCGCGTCGCCCGCGTCGAGCGACATGTAGCGATC
The DNA here is from genome assembly GCF_902499175.1 of Burkholderia aenigmatica. Taxonomy (GTDB): domain Bacteria; phylum Pseudomonadota; class Gammaproteobacteria; order Burkholderiales; family Burkholderiaceae; genus Burkholderia; species Burkholderia aenigmatica. The sequence goes on along the minus strand of NZ_CABVQC010000037.1, from coordinate 60,373 downwards.
GACGACACGCAGACGCCCGCCGTCGAAATCGATGCCTGGATTGGGCGTGACGAAATGCAGCGAGCGCGGTACCGCGCGGTGCTTCAGGCACATCACGGCCTTCAGCAGCCCGGCCATGCCGGATGCGGTCTCGAGGTGGCCGATGTTGGTCTTGACCGAACCGATGAGCAGCGGACGATCCGCCGGGCGCTCACCGGACACGACGTCGATCAGCGCACGCGCCTCGATCGGATCGCCGACCGCCGTGCCAGTGCCATGCGCCTCGAGATACGCCAGCGACTGCGGATCGATGCCCGCGCGCGCGTACACGCTGCGCAGCAGCGACGCCTGTGCGGCCGCGCCCGGCACGCTGATGCCGCCCGGCGAATGGCCGACCGAGTTCACACCGGAGCCGGCGATCACCGCATGGATCGTGTCGCCGTCGGCGAGCGCGCGATCGAGCGGCTTGAGCAGCACGAACGCGCCGCCTTCCGAGCGGACATAGCCGTCGCCGGTCGCATCGAACGCGCGGCAACGACCGCGCGGCGACAGCATCGACGCCTTGGAGAAGCTGACGAAGCCGAACGGGTGCAGCAGCAGGTTGACGCCGCCCGCGAGCGCCACGTCGGCTTCGCCGGACTGCAGCGCCTTGACCGCCTGGTGGAGCGCGACGAGCGACGACGAGCAGGCCGTGTCGACGGACATGCTCGGGCCGCGCAGGTCGAACAGGTAGGACACGCGGTTCGACGCGATGCTCAGCGTATTGCCGGTCGCCGAATACGGATCGATCACGTTCAGATCGTCCATGTTGCGGTTGCCGTAATCCATGCTCGCGGCACCGACGAAGACGCCGCAGTTGCTGCCGCGCATGTCGGCCGGACGCACGCCCGCGTCCTCGAACGCTTCCCATGCGAGTTCGAGCAGCAGGCGCTGCTGGGGATCCATCTGGGCCGCTTCGCGCGGGGAAATGCCGAAGAACGCGGCGTCGAAGCCGGCGACGTTGTCGAGGACGCCGGCCGAGAACGTGTAGCTCTTGCCCGGTTCGCGCTTGGACGGGTGCTGGTAGAAATCGGTGCCGAACCGGTCGGCCGGGATTTCGGTCACTGCGTCGCGTTCGTCGCGCAGCAGTTGCCAGAAGTCGCCGGGGTTGTTTGCCCCCCCGGGAAACCGACACGCTATCCCAATTATTGCAATCTTACTGTTCATCTCTTATGTCGCTTTCTCGGATGCGCGCGGCTCTTCCGCACGATTTCCGTCGTCTTGTGTCACGTGCAGCAATACCGCCCCTAACTCCTCCGCCGGCAAATTTCGGCATTCGGGAGCAACTGCGCCGTAATTCCGCCAGATGAAATAATCGCTGTGTTGCGGATTTACGTCCAGTTTATGAAAAACATGAGGCAGCGCGGGAACGTGATCGCCGTAGAAACAAACGACCGTTTCACGATTGCTGGTACGCAAATGATCGAGCAATCGTCCGATCATCGCGTCCGCATTTTCAATGTGCCGCAAGTATGCTGTAAGGTCTTGCCAGGAGGCATCTTCGCCGAGAGTATGCCTTGAACACGATTCTCCGGGTAATACCTGCTCCAGATGCAGCGGGCCGTGGTTCTCCATCGTCATCGAGAAAATGAAGCGCGGGCGGCCGCCAGGCGCATCGAGCGCGGCAATAATCGCATCCGTCACCGCGTCATCGGAAACATAGGGCCCGGAGCGGGACGCCGCCGCAAAATGTTCGATATCGAGGAATTGCTCGAATCCAAGCATGGGGAATACGCGATTGCGCCCGAAGAAGTCCGCATAGTACGGGTGAATCGCAAGTGTTTCGTAATTTCCGCGCCCGAACCAGCGGGCAAGCGATGCGCAGACACTGCGCACAAAAGTGTAAGGATAGAAACGCGCATACCCCAACGCCGCCTGGGGCACGCCCGTCAACACCGCAAATTCGGTGCGCATCGTGTTTGCCCCCCAGGCCGGCACGGTCAACTTGCCGTGGCACACCGACTCGCGCCGCGCCTCATCGAAGCGCGTGTACACCGCCGAATCCACCGCCCCGCTGACATGGCGCACATCAAAGTACGACTCGCTCTGGATCACGATGACGTCGGGACACTTCACCGGCTCGCCGGTCGCAAACGGACTGGATTCGTTGGCACGCGCGAACGAGTCGAACGTCGCGGGACGCAGACCATTGAGCAGATAAGCCACGAACACAGCAAAAAAGCCGTGGCGCTGCTGATCGGCTATCGGATCAAGCGTCAGCGGCAGACGGGCGGCAAGCCCTCGGCACAGTAAGAATGTGACTCCGGGGGCAATCGCGAAAGCCAGCCATGGGCGCGGAGAGATAGCGGGCTCGGACAGGTAACCAATCAGCACGATCAACACGCCCGCCACGATTGCAATCACCTTGTCGAGGCTCAGGAACGGCAAGTAGAGCCGCGGGTGCGAAAACAACTGGCTGAACAGGCTTAGATCGGTAAAGACAAAGGGTTCGCGCAAGGATTCGTATTTCGCGTTGCTGACTATCTCGACCAAGCCAACGAGTGCGATCGCGACGAACGCGGAAAAAATCGGACGGGCGGTGACGAAGAGGAGCAGCGACGCGATGAACAGAACTGCGAGCGCACGGACGAATGCCCCGGCAAGCGAACGACGCTGCGGGAAACGGGGCACTGCGATGCGATCGGGCGCGAACGACAGGACAGCGGCGGCAATACATGTCAGCCAGGGCATCGCAGTCACTTGACGTCCTCCTCCCTGGGAAAATAAGACAACTTGTCGAGAATGGCGTCGGCGAGTGACGGCGGCAACAGCGGCAACAAGCGCATTCCGAACGCCAGCAGGCCGGGAAACGCAACTTCGGTGCGTCCGGCTTCAAGTTTGCGACGGATATATGACGCTGCCTTGTTCGCTGTCCAGAGAAATGGCTTGTCGCCGGGAAATACGTCGCTCATCGACGTTTCAACGAATCCGGGCAAGACCACCGACATCCGGATGCCATTGCGCTTGAGCAACGGCCTGACGGAATCGGCATACGCCTTGATCGCAGACTTGCTCGCACAATAAGCCGGCGAGATCGCCATCCCGCGCAGCGCGGCCAGCGACGCGACCATCGCGACATGGCCCTGCTCTCGCTCGCGCATCCGGTCGATGACAGGCAACACGGCATGCAGGGCGCCGTAAAAATTCGTGTCGACTACCCGCGCCGTGCGCTCCAGCCCCTCCCAGTCGTTCTTCGTGGCAAGCGTACTCGCCACACCTGCGTTCGCGATCAGCAGATCGATCGGATAGGTCTCGTCGAAGCCGTCAAGCCACGCTTTTGCGCTGTCGGCGTCGCGCACGTCAAACTGCCCTGTAACAACGACCGCGCCGCGTGTACGGCATTCCGAGGCACTTGCGTCGAGCCGCTCGATATCGCGGCCGACGAGACCGAGCACGACACCCGGCCGGGCGTAAGCCAGCGCAAGCGCACGGCCGATACCGGCGCTTGCGCCGGTGATGACGACATGACGTGGTTGAGCAAGGCTACCCATGCACCTCCTCCACACGGGCGACGACCCCCGCCACGGCCATCTCGATACCGGACTTCGTGTAGAAATCACCGTTGATTTGCGTGTGATGCATCACGTAATCGAGAAAGGCGCGATAGAGATGCATGTCCGGGCCGTCCGCCTGCGTCCAGAAATCGTCGAGACTACCCTGCCAGGTCAAGCCGGGTATCGCGTAAATCGCCGTGCCAAGCGCGATCAAGGGTCGCTCGTGGTGCAACGCGGACAAACCCACGGTGCTATTGACGACGACGACCCCACGGGCATGGTCAAGCAAGGTGGGAAGATGACCGGCATCGATAAATTGCAGGCGCTGGTCGATGCCGAGTTCCCGAGCCAGTGTCGCTGTGAATTCCTTGTAGGCGATCAGGCCCGTGTCCAGCGGATGGTTCTTGATGACAAGCCACGCGTGAGACGGGGCGTAGCGGGCAAATGAACGCAATACGGCCGAAATGGCAGCGCAAATGCCGTCGAATGGGGAATGCGCGACGATCTGCGCGTCGGAGTTCAGTTGAAGCGGGAACAGGTAATACTCTCGCTTCTCGTCCAGCAATTCCCTGACGACCCGATCGGCCTCCCAGGCATGAACGCGCGACTGGGCGGCGCGATAGGCCAGACCAGCGTATTCCTGGAAACCATTTTTGGGGCGATGGCTCCGGTAGTACGGAAACCGGCGGGCATGCAACGCGTTCGCCAGACGGTAGGCGATATCGTGGTACACGCGTACCTTCAGGTTATAGCCGGTCGGGTGGCCAAAGCCCGCGGGCGGGACATGCTTGCGTTGGTCGCGATACCAGTCCGGGTCGCGCGGCAGCAACGAGCGACCATTGACGCCGTGATGCTCCATCGTGATCCAGTGGGGACGAACATAGCCCTCCTCGAAAACGTGTACGCGCAGGCCGAGATCCTGAACGACTGCATGTATCGGTCGATGGATTTCGCGGCAATCGCCAAACAGGAAGACATCGGTAAAGTCGTTGGCTTCGACGATGTGACGGTACCAGGCCGACAAGCCTTCCGCCTTGTCACAATAATTCCAAGCCGCGCCCCCACCGGCGTAGGCCAGGTCGCCGCCACAAAAATTGACGCGGGTCACATGGTGGCCGCGGCTGCCAAGAACATGCGCGAGCTGGCTGAAAAAAGGGGACGCCGTGCCTTGCAAGGCAAGGAAAGAACGACTCATAGATCAACTATGCAGTAATGGAAAAACCGGCAAACATCGCCATCCAGGCAATATCAATGGGTGCGTTCGGTGAACCGGCATCTTGCCGAGTCGTGTCGATCTTGGTGGAGATCAGTGAGTTGACGCGTCTCACCTTTCAACTTGCCGCTGTTCATCGATTGTCACATTGAGAGATGGCTATTTTTATTCGGAGAGTTGTAGTGGATCTGTAAGTGGAGCGCCACTGCCAGGCTGTGGATGTGACGGCAAGCAGCGCCCTGAAGTATGCCTTATTCCGCCCCTGAGCCGTTAGGGCTGCACGCACTATCGCTCACCGCAACCGGGCATCGGGCGTGGCAGAGCGCCCTGCAGTCGGGTTAATAGATATCTTTGTCTCATTTGCGTCACATCCTGGCGAATGCATTACCAGACGCCGACTCGCAAACGGAGTGGCGAGGGACTCATCAGGTGCATGACAGAGGACCGGCCAGCATTAGAATTGGGCGGCACTGAAGCCGCCGCCCCGGGGTATCGACACCCCTACCGATTGGCTTCCACACTCGTTCTTATGACGATTGCAAGCCATTGACCCGTGCCAGCCAGCGGGAACGAGAGCGGCCTCTCGAAATATCCGTAGCGGCAAGATTCCAGCGTCGACGCAACACACTGGCCGCATCGCCCGGCAGATGCGGGCGTTGCGCGCGGTCGTCTCGTGGACGCCACGCCGTGCGATGCGGGCTTGGGCGTGGTGACGCACACCCTCGCCCTTCCGCAAACGCTTATTCAACTGGTGCGGCCGACAACGAGATCGAGATCGCGCATGACATTTGAAGGCGCACTGACCAGGGGCTGGTGATCGCCGCAAAACGCTCTGACAGGATCATGAAATCCCGATGCGCCCAGCTCGCCAGGACACTCGCCCCCCCTACCGCTACACCGCAATCAATCGCCGCCAGAATCGCTTGGTCTTCCCGATTCCCTTGATAACAGGCCGCCACGCCCTGGCCAGCGGAAGCACATCGCGCAAGGCCATGGGCCCTTCGTCCAACCGCAACTCGTTAAAAAGACGGTTCCGTTGAGAACTCAATTCATCATGTCTGCGCGAGAGATCGGCGTAAGATTTTTGTAATTCTTCTAGCGCCAGGATGGTCGCAGCATTTTCAGCAAGCGCGTTGTCTCGAGCTTCCGAGATCGTCGCCAGTTCCTGCCGGTGACATTCGCTTGCAATACGCGCGTTTTCGATCTCGCGAGCCGATATGGATTCCCGCTCGGTCACAAGATTATTGAGAGACGAATGAAGGGCGTCCCGATCATGCACCAAGCTATGGCGCTCTTGAATCAGCCCGTCTCGCTCGTGGATCAGCGCATTTCGTTCATGAATCAGCCCGTCCCGCTCGTGGGTCAGCCCGCTTCGCTCGTGGATCAGCCCGTTTCGCTCATGAATCAGCCCATCCCGTTCGTGGGTCAGCCCGTTTCGCTCATGGACCAGCCCGTCACGCTCGTAGATCAGCCCGTTTCGCTCATGAATCAGCCCATCCCGCTCGTGGGTCAGCCCGTTTCGCTCATGGACCAGCCCGTCACGCTCGTAGATCAGCCCGTTTCGCTCATGAATCAACCCATCCCGCTCGTGCACCAACCCGTCGCGCTCATGGATCAGCCCATCCCGCTCGTGAACCAACCCCTCTCGCTCATGGATCAGCCCATCCCGCTCCTGAACCAATCCGTCCCGCTCTGAATGAATAGCCAGGCGGCGGCTTGCTCTTTCCCTATATATATTGAATGTGACTTCCGAGATCAGATCATCGCTAAACCTCATCAGCCCCATTAATTTGTAAGCCGCGTAATCGTAAAACTCTTCGATCGGGTGAAATTTCGCCTCACCATACGGGGCATCAAAAGATGTGATAGAAAAACGCCCGTTCAAGTCAAGAACGTTCAATTTCGCCATCAAACCATCAATTTTCTTCCAAAGCAGATCAACCCACCAATTGATTTCGGAGGATTCCGGATCGCCTAATCCGGTTACGCCTTCGCCAGTGATTTTATTGACGCAAGTTCGCCGCTTCATAATAATAAGCGGGACACCGATCTCTTCGGATAAAGCAATGAGATCTTTCAGATAATGGAGATAAATCTCCAGATACTGATGGCTTGTTGGAGAAATCCTGGTCCAACTACCGTCCATGAACCCGTCCGGCCATTTCCAATGCGGGCCCAGCGCCCCCGACTCCATGTCGGATATAATGCAGCCGTCTTTCTCGTAATAATCGTTGGTGAAATCGCTCGTCGGATCGAAAAGCAAAAACTCGTACGAACCCTTTTTGAGTTTGTGGAGTGCCTGCTTCGTCAGCTCGAAATTGATCCGCTCAGACAACTGGTGCTCGGAGGATCCGAAGTACGTGCGCCCGTCAACTTTATTCGACATCAAACAAGGCACACTTACACGCCACAGATGGGTAACATCCGCCAACCGGCTCATTCTTCCAGCAAGAACCTCGGTAACGCACCCTCCGATGCTCAATATTTTGGGCTTTCGCAAAACCGAGACTGGAGCCTGCCCGGCTTCGGTAATATCGGTCCCACCCACTCGAAAAATTTCGCTGATGCTCATGATCTCTTGATTGCCACGATCGCGCCGGCTGGAGCGACACATTCGTGGTCACCCCCCCCTTTCGGCCGCAGCAGCACAACTCGACCGTCAGACGAATCGGGCTGCCTACAGGCTTATACTTTCCATACAGAAAACCTTACAATTTGCATATATTGACACATCAGATCGAGATTTCTCGACAAATAAGAAAGAAAACAAAACAAACACCGGCACCGACGTTGCAATTAAGCCACGCCGATACGAAATGCACGCCACACTCCTTGACAGGCGCAAATTGACCGGAATGAAAGATGAGCAGGGCGAAATTCACAATCGCCCCTGTATAGGCATGAATCGTCAGACTCGATTCAATCTCCGACGACCTGGGATGCTGATACCGAACGCGGGATTCGACCGCCAAGACCGGCCAGAAACGGATCCTGGTCAGGCCTCGGGCGCAAATTTCCGGACAGCGGGCACGACCGTTGCCATGTCCGACAGGTTCAGAAGATGCAATTCAGATGCCTCATCGACGGAAGTATCGTGAGACCTGGTGACCTATGGAATGCGGGTTGATGCTCGCGACCGGACTCAATTACATACAAACCACTTCGATCATCAGTAAAAACATGACGCGAGCGCTTGCACCAATTGAAGCGTGTCCGCACGGAGCCGGATTCGGAATCTGAAGACCCCACCGACAAACGTTTGCGCAGCCGGCAAAAAAAACGGCAGCGGTAGGAACACGTTTGCCGGGCATACTAAGGAAGCCACATGAGTAACGGCGGAACGGATTCAAACCATCCCGCACCATCCAAATAGTGCGCCAATCTTGCCGGTAGTTCGCGAAACTGAATCGAATCAAATCGATCATGACGCGTCGCGAAAATTGGCGATCCGTCGAAATCCCACCGAATCCCGCAATATACAAGGTCGCAACTTGTCGCCGCTCACGCAGCTCAGAATACGCAAACAAGGGAGGGAAATCAGGAGTAGGCCCATCAAACCCGGCGAACCACCTTCCCCGTCACCGACCGGATATCAGCCCGATTGCCACATCTTTTGTTTTTTATCTCAAAAATTGGCAACGCTCAGCCGATCTCCAGCCCTCGAATTTATTCAAAAGGTCGCTTCACCGACATGCCAAGCTTCTTTAAAAGAGAAAAATCAAGAACATCTGCCTTTCTCTTTCCGAGAGACTCAACCTGGTAAACCTCCAGGGATTTGAACGCCAGCCCAAGTGCACGCTCATCGTCGCTCTTTTCAAGCTCCGACGGTCGCGTAGCGTGATGAATCAGGAACTCCAATGTAATACCATTCGACGCGTCCGACTCCGCAGGCCTGAAGAATATTTGCTCCTGCACCCACATATTCTTCTCGGCAAACGTCCATCCGGCAGCTCTAACACCGTTCGCAAAGAGGTCAACCTTCTGCTCTTTCACGGTAGGCGGGACGAATGCCGAAATGTTGATATCAATTCTCATGAGCGTTCGCGGAGCAAGCGCGTGCCCGGGCACGACAAGCCTCACCACCGACTCCTTGGACCAACGCCCAAACGACTCGGCAAACGACAGGCCCTCACAAGCGATCGAAACAGGATCTTTGGAAAAATCAGCAACCAAAGTTTGCCTTATTTTCCCCGGAACAACATCGGACCGCATAACACATTCCCCTTCAAATTAAGGTACAAAACTCGACAAAGTCATCAAATGCTGACTTAACTCCGACGAGCCACTATCTCGAATCGCCTCGCCCAAAGCATCGAGCGACCCGTTGACAACGGGTACATCATTGAATCACGTCGTTCGTGAAGTCGGTGGCACGCCCGCATTCGAGGATGCGTAATTCTGCACCATCCCGACCGAGACCGCGAGTGCAATCTGCTGACACACGTTGAAAATAAGTAAAATTCAACATTATGGCGATAATGTAAGCGCGATCCATGCCGGAAGTTCCGGAACTGCACCACCATGGCACACGCCGTCACGGTCATGAAACCCTGCATCCGAGAAATAGTTCCGGCAGGTCACATTTCTCTCGGTAACCTTACGAATAGCTTTCACTTCGTCATGGTTAGCGAGTAACCGAGTCATCACAAAGTTTAACAATGCCACCTCAACACCCAAGCCGAAGACGCGACAAGACATTACCACTTGCTCAATGATACTGTCGCGAATCACTGCGACCGCCACTATCCCGTGCCCCGCATGTTTATCCACCATGTCAAAAGCAAGGAACTCCCCACCCGCAGCGAACAGCGCCTCGCACTCCTGCTCGGTCCAACGCTTTCCGGTCGTGTTGAATTGATTCGTCTTATTTAACAATTCGAATGATCTGACGTATTTTGCATCACTGCGACGATTAATTACTCCTGGCTTTACCCGGATCTCCAGGGATTGCAAATAGGCCTGACGATCCACGCCTCGAGAATTGAGCTCTCGATCGATCTTTGCTCGAATCAGCCCTGTACGCGCCTTCGACTCATCTGTCACGACCGACACCTGCGTTTCTGGCGAATAATGAAGAATCATCCTCCATCGACGCTGATCGCCCGTGAGCATCCGCATCTCCGGGAACGCCCGCCTGACCTCGTCCAGCTCTGCCGGATTATCATCGATAAATAGCACATTCTGCGGAAGCACGTTGACTTCTCGCAGAATCTCCTTGATTGAATCGGACTTCGCCCCCCAATTCACCTTAATCGAGCAAAAATCCTCGAGAGATATACGACTCCCCCAAACCCTTGAAAAATTCTCAAGAATAAATTTCTCGTCATTCTTACTTGATATAGCCAATAGAATGCCTCGCCTCTTGCACTCCAGGAGTGCTTCCGCGTATCCAAGAGGCCAACCTTCGACGAGCGACGCACTGACAATCTCATCCTCCTCGGCCAAAACCCCTTTCCACAGGGTATTATCAAGATCGGTGACAATCAGTTTTATCGGATTTTTTGATTTCAAAACCCTTAGCGCCTGATCAACGCGTGAAATCAATGCCAGATAAAACTCCGAGCTATCGTTGGCAGCATGAGTAAAATGATTGAAATACCCGTCGTAGCTGAACATATCACCATAATGCTGGCGAAGGTCATTTAACTCAACATAGTACCCGTCAGGAGTATGATCCAGAATCTCGGCCAGGCGATCGTTCATGGAACGAACGAGCACATACAAAGATGTTTTTCGATTATTCCAGAACACCCCCCTGTGACTCGCTATCGGCTCGATAAATGAAGTGAAGAAGACAGGTACACCCGCCGGAAGGGCCGACATGAACTTGTTTACAAGTTTCTCCAGGAGTTCGCCGGCATCTCTCAATATGGACGCCTGCTCCTCCTCCGACATCTTCACATGCATCAAGTCATCCTCGTGGCGAGAGATGACTTGGTACAGGACAAAACGCAATGTCAACTGGACCAGGACCGCATCGTAGTGTTGCCCTGAAATATCCGGAATTTCATTGGGCAACCACGAATTCATTAAAAAATGATCCGCCTTGTGCGAAGTATTGCGGACAATATCCGTCAGCATTTCCGCCGTACATGTTCCGATAACAGCGAAATGTTTTGATTCGCCCTCGTCCAAATCCAATTCGCTTGGAAACATCCATTTTGGATCTGGGCGCATCCTCGTGTTCCCCGACGGGTACCACGCCCCCGTTAGGAGTCCAAGATCAAGGACATCACCATCGACATGCTCTCCCGCCTCGATTTGATAAACATCCAGCGACTTGAGCGCAAGGCCAAGTGAGCGAGAATCGTCAAGCGAATGATCGACATCCATCGGCCTGGTTGGATGATGGATAATAAATTCGAGGGTTACCCTACCCACCCCACCATCCTTCGGCACCTTAAAATAGATGCTCTCTGTCTTATTCTTATTATCTTCGTTAAAAGACAATGTCTTTGCCCTAACACCATTTAGCAAAACATCGGCCCTTTGACACCCAACACTCGGAGATATGAATGCCGAAACATTCACCTCGATCTTCATGACGGCACGGGTAGAGACAATTTCGGCCGGCAGGCCAACCTTGGCGATCGTTCCATCGGTCCATCGACCGAACGACTCGGCGGAACATATACCACTGCTTGTACACGGTAACACTTCATCCCGAAAATCAATCCTCAGAACTCGCATCATTTGCTTTCTCGCTCGGATTTCTTTCAGTTTTTTCGGAATACGCCACAGTCGCATGATCAATAGATTTGTCAAATTTTCTTAATTTTACTAAAAACAATCCACGCCGCTGAACATCTGTCTCGACGCCTGGATCACCGACGACGACCAAGCCTCCCTCCCCCTTCACCATTCTCGCGTCGAACTTGTGCATCTTTTCCATCGTCACCCTCTACGCCATCGGATTCTAACCTTGAAGAGAAATTACGATAAAGATTGGCGTTTTTCCCAATTCGAAGCCGAACTGGAATTCGCGATATTACGATGTGACACCCAGCGGCATGCTCTCGAAACCACTGATCTTGACTAAGACGTTGCCCGACCACTTTGCCCAGTTTTTGCAGCTATACCGTGTCGAACTCGAGGAGATAGCCACGCGCACGGTTACGGCTCACCGAACCCTGACGAGTGTGGCGCTAGCTGTCGGCCGCAACAGGCGCTCATCTCCCGGATCAGAGATTGCACGTCGCGATACTCTCGGTCTGGTCGACGGTACAACCGCTTCAGCGACATCGTTCTTACGATGCTCGCCTGACTTGCTCATAGGGTGACAACTCTCGGTGACTCCAGCTCTGTCGCCACCGTACACGATACCGATCGCATCAACGCGCCTGGATCGGTCTTCCCCGGCCCGATAAGCCAATCGTTGAGCAATGAACACGGTCAATTGATAGCGTGATCGGCGCCGCTTTGGGCCGTGACTGGCGGCAACTTCCTTTGGCGGACCGACTTCGGCGACAGCAACGGCCGAGAATCCTCAGAAGGAGCAACCCGAGCTGAAAACGGTACGCCAGCGCGATCGGAGGCTTGCTCCGCGCGCCCTCAACTTGCGAGAGGTCGATTCCGCTCGTATCGAGCCGGCACCGCCAAGCCGCGCACATATTCGATGCATGGACGACATGCACGGACTCAGTGCAAGATTCCGTGATGCGCACCCTTCAACCTCGTGCGTCACAAGTCTCTTGCTCAGGAGCCGTCCGGTTAAAATAGCGCACGCATCAAATTTCGCAGCACACGGAATCTCATCTTATGGCCAAGGCGACACACCAGACCGTCGACATCGCGTCGAACCGCCGCGCGGGCGGTCTATCACGAAGACGAAAGGCGTCTTGGTTCGAGCGCCGTTGCTCCCGTCAGCATGCTCGGGAAATCCTCGTCCCGGCCGTCCAGACGCAATGCCTCAACGACCTGTCGCTCCCCGAACAGCAATCGACAGCTTCAACGGTGAAGATCGCCTATCGACCTGACGACGCCTACAGCCGAAAGCCGCTGACCGCGGCTGAGCGGCGCGTACTCTGGACGTCAGGATCCCGCTCGGCCGACAACTTGGTAGAAGCATATGGCCGCGAGCAAGTGATGGGCGTTGACAACATGGACGGCGCCCCCAGCAGAACGGCAGCCGCACTTGAGAATCCGGAGTTGACGCATGCAACGCCACTTGATGAAAACCTCAGCATGAGTGCCCCTCTCCCCGACATCAGGCCACAACGATCGGGCGCCCTCTCGGCATGACCCCACTTCCATCGCCGGCGCGCTTCGGATGACATTTGCCCCCGGAGAATTGAGGGCTCGCGCTACAGTGCTCCCATCATTGAGCCGGGTATCGACAGAGGATAGAATATTTATAGCGCCATCAATCCACTCCAGGCAGAAAGACGGAGACATATTTTGGAATTTATTTACAAGCGGAATTAACAAAGAGGCGTGCAAATGGACATCAAAAGCATAATCGATAATCCGCTTCGATTTAAGTTGGGCGACGGCAGCATTTCAAAAAGCAATCTGATACTTCGAAGCAGCGGCGAAATTGAAGGCGGACTCGACGAAATTTCGTGGAAAACCGAAGACGGCGCGCTCCTGTTTTTTGACAAAGAAGGAAAAAACTGCACCAAATTCGATTCGATCATATTCGAATCCCCTGAACGGTGGCAGATGTATGGAAGCGGATTTTCGCTTGAGAAAAAGAGTCGATCGATCCGCATTCTTGAGCCACTGACGGCCGGCCACTGGAACCATCTCGTCAGTAAAATCAACATCGAAATCGGGAAGAATTTCGAGTCCGAAGCGCTTCTAGTTATATTTAACTCTGCAGGTTGCTCTTTTGGGTCGAGAGGTCCCGGAGGAACAAGATGGGAATTTTTTGGCCTCCCAATTGCCCTCAGCATGGATTTCGTCCGATTTTCAGAAAGCGGCCCCGCCCACTGGTATCTCTACGACGTCCAATACATACTAGACTCAATAACCGGCCTAATAAACAGCGGAAAATACAAGCACGTATTCATGTGCGGAATGAGCTCGGGAGGCTATGCCGGGATATTCTATTCCGAGAAGCTATCCGAACTACACCCGGCTGTTAACTTTGTCAGCCTGGCCATTAATCCACAAACAGGTCACGCACCAGAACATCGAAAATTCCTCCGGGAAAGCATCAAGGAGAATTTGCCCGCGATCATATCGGATGACTGTTATGACGCACGCTCCCACGACGAAACCGATATAAGAAATATCATTCTAAATCGCGACGATCGAGCAAACTTAAAGCATAAAATATTTTACGATAGCCTCAATGCTGCGGAGCAGTATTATGCTGAAATGCTGACCGGCCTGAAGCAAGTGAATGCCTTTCCACACAAACTCGGAATGAACCACTTCGACGGCTGCATGACGCTATTTAATCTCGACGTAATATCAAATGGAATTTTAGAAGAGCTGGGCGGGGAAAAGCTCAATCTCGACTATATATACTAATTCGCGCATTAGATAGGTGATGGAATGATTGCTTTTTTGAAGAAAAAGCAGGCAAGTGAAGTAGCAGAAGAGGCGCAGCAGAACTGGGAAAGCGTCACCATTGAAAATAGTGACGCCATCGTTGTGATCGGCGACAGCCACATGGATGGCTATTTCTCCCTGCGAGACAAATCCGCCATTAGCCTGCTTTCCTCCTTAACGAAATATCAGGTTAAGAATTTCTCCGTCGCCGGAAACGACTGCTTGACGATGATGAAACGAATCATCGATGACGAGCCTTATTTTGACGGGAAGAGATTCAGCGATTTTAACGCGAAATTCGCTGTAGTCATTAGCAGAGACAATGACGAGTGGATGCGAGCGGCTGGCATGCGACACTGGCAATTCGCCATTGAGCGTTTAATTCGCACCGTCCGCTGCTTTGGCATCGAACCCATCCTCGCCACGGAATTTCGCGGCAGTGCGACAGAGTACTCAGCACTTCGATACATCGCGGACAAACATAACGTGATGTTCGTCGACTCCATGACGCACAACCAGCAAATTGGAGAATTGACGCCAAGCCCATTCTTTGGCGCCAACGAAATTCATACCGGCACACGATCCAATGGGATATTGTGGTTCAACATCGCATCCGCACTCAACAGCTTGCCGGCACCGGACCGGTCGTTGAAACTCTACCGGCCTCGTCATCAAACTACGACCTATCAGATCGAAGATCTAATTAATCTCGACAACTTCGACCTGCTGAACAAGTGGAAAGAGATATCAATCACTCACAGCCATCTGCACCGATCGAAACAGAGAGATTACGATTGTGTAGATAACATGTCGGTGGGTGACAACTCGAGAAAGACAGACGAATATTTTCTGCTTGAAAGTAAGCAATCTCTTTTGTTCCCCAATGTCGGCCTGATAGAGGCAACCCTACCCGGCACACCGAGAACATTAGATGAAGTTAAAATCGAAGTTAGCACTTTCGAGCAAGGCGTCAGAATTTTTGTTCACGACCACCTCGACGCCGGCTCATTCATTTCCAACCAGGAAAAGTATCAATCAGGACGCGGGGTAGTTAACGGTGCATGGAGGGAGATCGGAGTTTCAAATGAGCCGATCTATATTTCGAAGAAAGAATTGCCTCATGCCATGTGCAATGACAGCATTTCTTTGCTTATCGAAAGCCCTTCGCCCTGGAAGTTAATGGATGTCAAAATCTCGTACCGAGGCAGCCTGGGTAAGCCATCCCTCCCGGCCAAACCTGTATTCCGGGAGTTTGGTGGAGAAATGCTGGTGAATCCGGGCCTTGATCTGACTGATGGCTGGTCGATCGCGGGGGAAATCGAACGCATCCAGCCGATTGATGCAGTCAATTTGCCCTTGGCCCCGGACGGAACCGATGGTCATTCGGCCTATCGTCTGGATATTGGCACGGCCCTTGGTCAATCAGTCCGATTGCAGCGGCCGGTGGTGGAGCGCCGCTATCGTTTGACGGTCTGGGCCCGCTGCTTCCCCCCAGCCTTTGTCGACCCCGATAAAATCGATCCTACCATCGGTGAAAATAGAGAATTTATCGATCGATCGACTTACAAAGGCACCACCCCCATCACTTCAGCTACAAATGATCTGAAGATGCTCCGCCTCGAGTATTCATTTGGGAATATTATTCCAAACGGCGGCGGCATATATATGGAAAATTTTGTTCCGCTGATATGGGCTCCGATATCATTTGATTTTGTTTACCCTGCATTCCCACGTGACAACGCATGTTTCACATTCCGCTGCTCTGCTCCAAGCGGAGAGATTCAAATTTCAAAAATGTCACTTAGAGAAGTACGCTAAATTTCAACGAAAATTGGCTCGTTTCGTGCGTCTGGAAAGATAGTGCAATACGAATATCGGAGCGGATATCACTTGGGGTACCGCTCCGCCGTTCGCTGATCTTGCTGACATCCGAAGACGGCCTCGTTGACCATGACGCGCACGAAATGCTGATGCGGCGCCGGACCCACTGCCCGGCGCCGACAAGCTTGGAAAGGTCAATCGATCCGCCATCGGAATGTTGATCACTTCGACCGAAGAGCCAAATTTGCATCGACATCGGTGCTTCGGGATTTCGGGTCGAATCCGGCTGCTGCTTCCGCAATCCGGGCCGTGTGGGTGCGTCCCAAACGGGTAGCAAGCGCGGCCCTCAGACCGCATGAGTCGGCTGCGCCGGCTACGAGAGAAATCCTGTTCATTGCATAGTTCTCGAGCCCTCGAGAGGATCAAGATTGCTTCGGGTAATTCCACATCTAGACGAACCCGATAACCGTATCAAATTTCTTTCGTGATCTTTAGATACACTCGTTCCGACGCAATCAGATAATCTGCACGTATTTTCGAACGAAAGCGATTATCTCGGCAGCTCAAGGTATTTCAAGCGCCCTTTCCGAAGCACGCACAGACGACAGATGTGCCTTCCGGTTCTAACAGCGCTCTGAAGAATGGACAGTACAGAAACCGCGAACCTGCAACCGAGATGATCTATACTCTGACATTCGGCATTGGTATGGCCCAAGAGATGGAAATTGATCTTGCACGACGTCCCGGGAAGATATTGCTTCTGAGATCAGCTCGTAGAGTTCCTGCCGCGCGCTGCCCATCACAATCGGAACTTGACTGATATGAAAAGCAAACGGCAATTCCCCTTGAGTGCGGCACATCCGCTTATCCGGATGATCCGGACGCGATAGAGGCGATGCCCGCGCAAGCCATCATTCGGAAATTTGATGCCCTCGGACATGCGATCCTATTGCAGTAACGCTTCGTGAAGAGAACCCACCTCAATGGCCAACAGCGCTATTTTTTCGATCTGCACACCTAGTCACATCGGGCAAGCATCCGTATTTTTCAACAGCCTGAACGATGCAGATCCTCAAAACAGAAGCAACATCGACAGATATTTATTTGTAGTCGGCGCACCCGCTGATTTTTCGCTTGACGAGTCATTCTGCGACAAGATCATTCGCGCAGAAAGCGTAACCCCACCTCAATTTATAGAGAAGCTTTCAACTCAATACACTCCTGCCGAACTCTGCTGGTCACTCAAACCGGTAATGTTTAAGAAAATATTGGAGAAATACGAATCGGCGCTATATTTCGACACCGACATATGGTTTACAGGAAAAATCGCTGATATTTTTACCGATTTTTGCGATTCGGATATATTGCTCACGCCGCATTACCTCGAACCGTTCAATCACCAAACGCCATTTGGAGTCAAGGCGCTTAGCCTACTCCGTGGCGGCGTTTTCAACGCCGGATTCATCGGAGTTCGGCGAGGCACTCAGGGTATTTCGTTCCTTGATTGGTGGGCGAGTCAGGTAATCAGATACGGTAGAAATGATCCGGATAAGGGGATGTGCGGCGATCAACGCTGGCTCGATCTCGTCCCGGCACTATATCCGAGTTGCAAAATCTCTCGCCACCCAGGCATGAACGTAGGATATTGGAACTTACACGAGCGACATATCGATCTCACACAAGGGCAACTTACAGCCAACGGGCGCGAGCTTATTTTTATTCATTTCAGTGGATTTGATCCGGAACGACCGGAATCTTTTTCGACTCACCTTCCCGCATTCGAGGCACAAGAGCCACTGCTGTCAATCGTTTTGTCTTATAATGCTGCCCTCAAGAAATCCTCAGTCCTAGACAAAAACATCTATATTTATAAAAAATGGTGGCATAAGCAGGTCAAATTTTACAGACGAATTCGAGATGCATACAGAAACCCGCGGGATCAGTTCTCTTCCTAAGCCGCGCACGGCAGCGATCCTTGTGACGTACAATAGATGCGACTATTTGAAGCTCGCTATCAATTCGCTCGAAAGTCAAATTAAGCAAGTTGATTCGCTCTATATCGTTAACAACGCCAGCACCGATGGCACTGCAGAGTACCTGGCCAGCAGCGGGTACAATTCCGATCCTCGCTTCAAAATAATAAATTCAACTCACAATGAAGGTGGGGCGGGAGGATTTCATCGCGGAATGCGACAGGCAATCGAGGATGGTTACGACTGGCTTTGGCTTCTCGACGACGACTGCGTAGCCCATCCGGCCGCCCTTTCCGAGCTAATGAAAATCGCCATCGGTCCGATCAACGATATCGGATTCGTCTGCAGTCATGTGGTTTGGAAGGACGATAGCCCACATGAAATGAATCTTCCAGGGATTCGGCTACATTCATCGGGCCAACCATTCAATAAGCTTCTTGAACACAATGGCCTACTGGTACGCTCTTGCTCGTTCGTTTCGGCCCTCATCTCCAGAGATGCAGTTCTAAAATTCGGCCTCCCATTTAAAGAAATGTTCATTTGGGGCGACGATATAGAATACACCGAGAGAATTACGAATGGGGAAATGCTTGGAATTTACGCATTCAAGAGCGTCGTTACGCACCTGACGGATAAAAACGAGAGCGACGATCTACTTCGCGCCCCGCCCGAGAAATTCAGAAAGCACTATTACGGAATAAGAAATAATCTTTTCAGAAAGAGAATTTCAAAAGGATGGCGACCGTACCTGCTAGATCTCGCTGAAAGTATTTTTATTTATAATGTGAAAATAGCATCCAAACGCAGCAACTCGAGATTGTCTGCCATTTCAACAAACACGCGCGCATCTTTGGCGAGCTTGTTCTTTCGACCATCTGTCGAATATCCCGATCAAGCACGACGCCCCAATCGCAAAGAAAACAGTTCGTCGTGCTAGTTCCCGCCCTGTAAATTTCCAAATTTACAGGGCGACTGGAATGATGGGTTACGCGAGCGGGTCGACTACAAAAGGCGACATCGGAACTCCCGATTTAACCGCGGACAGATACTGCTCCGCGACATCAAGCGCCTCTCCAATCGTTACGTGCATATCCAGGTAGCGATAGGTGCCCAATCTCCCGACGAAGGTCGTATTTTCTTCCTTTCGCGCCAACGCGACATAGCGATTCAGCAATTCCTTATCGTCGACCAGGCGGACAGGATAATAAGGGACGTCGTCCGGACCGCAAGTCCGACTGTGCTCCTTATAAATCACCGTCTTTTCATGCTCCTCCCACGGAGAAAAATGCTTGTGCTCGGAGATACGCGTCCAAGGCACATTTTCTTCGCAGTAGTTGATTACAGCATTTCCCTGGTAGTCCCCTTCGTGCCGCTCGGTAACAAAATCGAGCGTTCGATAGCCCAGGCGACCGTATTCGAAGCCGTACCATGCGTCCAACGGGCCGCTGTAAAATACGTGATCGTAGCTCTCAAGAGTATCTTTTTCGACTTTCGTACCGAGATGCACCTTGATGCTTGGGTGATCAATCATCTTCTCGACGATGTACGTATACCCGTGCTTCGGCATCCCTTGAAATTTGCTTGCGTAATAATTGTCGTCGTAATTGAAACGAATCGGCAATCTTTTCAGAATGCTCGCAGGCAGAACTGAAGGATGCAAGCCCCACTGTTTCGTCGTGTAGCCCTTGAAGAATGCTCCGTAGAGCTCTTTCCCGACAAACCTGAGCGCCTGCTCTTCAAAAGTTTGAGGATCTTCGATAGTTTTATCACCGAGCTCGGCGACAAACTCCTTCGCCTCGTCCGGAGAGAAAGTCTTATTGAAGAAATTATTAATCGTGAAGAGATTAATCGGCAACGAATACACCTTGCCACCGGTTATTGCCTTTACCCGGTTTGTGAACGGCATAAATTCGTCGAATTGCCGGACATAGTTCCAGACTTTTTCGTTACTGGTATGGAAAATGTGGGGCCCATAAACGTGGAGCATCACCCCGGTTTCCGGATCCCTTTCCGAATGGCAATTACCCGCAAGATGATCACGGCTTTCAAATATATCAACGGTCATGCCTGCCAAAGCCAGCTCACGAGCGATGACCGCACCAGAAAACCCAGCACCAATAACGCAAATTTTTTTCACGTCAACAACCTCAATATTCTGAAATAATATTCAAATGACTCAAACATTTCACCCAGCCTCTATCGAGGCTGGAAACGCAAAAATTATGAATACAATTTCTTGTTGATCAGATAAAGTGAATTTTCCGTAACCCTGGATTGAACCTTTCCGACAAATTCGTTCCGAATCGGAAGAATACTGATAAGCAGCCGCATGAGAGGCGTACGGAATATCTTGCCTTTCCGAAGATAGGCATCCAATGCCTCAAATGGTATTTTATTCCCTTTCGCCTCACCCGAAATACGCAGCCTCTCAAGAATATCTGCCTTGGCAATCCCTGCGCGCAAGAGATCCGTGTAATGCCTCAACCCATCAGGATCGGCTGCTCTGCGCAGAAGTACCCAATAGACGGCGTGGATAAAATCAGCGTCGTGAAGCTTCAACAGATTTTGCAAATCACTTTCGTCGTATGCCGACTTCACCACCGGGATAAGTTCCCGCCTACCGGACAGGTACTCGATTTCCGTGAAGAAATGTGGATCGAGGTTAAGAAACTCGGTGAACTTCACGCTTAATGACGGAGTAGCCGGCGACGTCACCTTATTTTCAACAGGCGCCATCTCGGGCATCGCAATCTCGGTACCCTTTGGCTTTGATTCGTTCGCAGTAACCGCAGCCAGGATTTCAGAAAGCGAGGGACTCGTAATTACGCGAATGATCGGCAACACGAATTTCTGATAATAGTCATTCAAATCCGGATGAAGACTCAGCCCATCTGGATTGCACCCATTCGAAACAGCCTCATCAATCATTGCCTTGGCGCTCGCGTAAAAACTAAGAAGCGCCTCACCCTTCAATCGGTTCGAATGAAAGACGAAATCGAAGAATTGGTGAATGTAGTAGAAATTCGAAAATTTCTCGAACAACCCCATCCGCAGGAGTTCATCCTTGATTTTTCCGTAATTTACAAAATGCGCTTTTTCCTTTCCGTTAGCCGCGCTCGACGATCCAGCAGCAAACACGCGATAGTTGTAGAAAGGACGATCAACCAAGATCACTTCGTCAGCACTGGCGTAGGTAACGAACTTCCAGACCACATCCTGGAATGCCGCGCCACTGGTCTCAAGCATCTTTATCTGATGCTCATCCAGAAAGCTCTTTTTGTAGATGGCCGACCAGATCGACGACTCATAGATCATCAATTCAAGTGACTCGACCGGCTTCACCGAATTTTCGCCAGGTCGAACGACGTGCCGGAAATTATGAGGCGCAGGCGGCTTACCATCGTGATGCTTTGCGAAACTCCCTTTCACGATATTGGCGTCGGATTCCTTTGCCTTCTCGTAAAGAGTCTCGAGCATATCCGGCTCAACCCAATCGTCGGTTTCGACAATCGCGATGTATTCGCCACGCGCCTGCATCAAGCCCGCATTTACAGCCGCACCATATCCCCGATTTGGTTGATGAATTGGCTTAACCCGGAAATCTTCCGACGCAAACCTATCCATGATTTCACCGCAACGATCAGGACTTCCGTCGTCGACCGGGATAATTTCGATATTTCTAAGAGTCTGATTGGTAACACTCGAAATGCATTGCTCGAAATATTTCTCGACCTTGAAAGTCGGCATCACCACCGAGATCAAAGGTCGCACATCGGCAATTTGCTCGACATACTTTCCAAAGGAAAGTTTTTTCGACAAATTGTCAAAGACAGCGCGACTTTCTTGCCACATACTTTCGAGCTGACCGTTGTTCACCGCCAGGTCTTCAATGAACGTAGCAACGCTCTTGATAGAATCAGCCTGATGATAAGGAGCGGAAACCGGAACGCCGGTACTTGCATGTTTCGTGCAGATAAACGGGACGCCAAACGAAAATGCTTCAATGCATTTGATTTTGATCCCGGAAATCAAGGTGTCAGGATTGACAAATACGTTGCAATCCCGATAAAAATCCACAAGATTATCCACTCGACCGACAATTTCGACTTCCGGCGGCAGAGTTTCGTTTTTTAACGCGGCGCAAATCGATCCCGCAATCTTAAATTTAATTGGCAGCGAAAAATCGATTTTTGAGATCAGATCCAGTACCGCGACAACGTTAGGCGCGTGGCTGGACCCGATATAACCGACCACCAGTTTTTTGTCGATTGGACGCAGGTCCAGGTAGCGCTTCGGCGGCAGGTAATAGACGGTATCAACCTTCTTTCCCTCTTGCACGAGTTCACTGAAAAAGTCTGCTTCTTCAGGCTGCAGCGCAACGACATAGTCGGCGCGATTCAAGGCTACAGCTTCCGACTCACGGGTAACCGAGAAATCGAGATTAGTTACACCCCGATCCGAGAGCTTTTTGTTTCTATTAGTGAAAACGTCGTGAGTACAGAGAATTTTTTTAGTCTTCTCTTTCAGCCCCAGAAATGCACGAGACAGAAAAATATAGTTAACGACGCAAATATCAAAATCGAACTCAGCATCGAGCTGCTCGACAAACGATGGCAGTTCCTCACCGGCCCAATCGTCGATACCGTTCGAATAATCTGCCGTGGCGTCGGCCGGCCTTTTCCAAAGCTCGACGGACTGGGCTTTCAGGCAATAGACATGATGCCAATAGTGGTTACCTGGCCGATAGCTCGCGTCGTTATACGTAAGCGCGTGCACAATGTAGCCCAAATCATACAATGCGCGAGAGAATTCACTAAAAATAAGGCTTGCAGCATCCGGGCCGAAAAACGGCATGATGATCAATGCGTGTCGTGCCTTCTTTGCCGCCACGTGCGGAATCGGCGGATAAATGTAACTGCCAGCCATCAAAATCCCCTGTTGAGAAATTAGAGCGATTCGTAAATTTTAATTGCTTCATCAACCGTATCGCAAACCTCGAGTACGCCCTTATTCAGTACTGCGGCATGGTCACAATGGTTGCGAATTAGATCGGTTTGGTGCGCGACGATGATCATGGCTCTATCGGCACGCTTTTCAAATAATTCGACATTACATTTCTGATGGAATCGATGATCGCCGACAGACATGCCCTCGTCAATCAGGAAGCAATCGAACTCAATCGACATTGAAATAGCAAATGCCAAACGGGAAGCCATACCGGACGAATATGACTTGACCGGCTCGTTGAGATATCCGCCAAGCTCGGCAAAATCCTCAACCATATTGAGGGTTTTTCGGTAATCTACATTGTAGACACGCGAAATCAGACGTATGTTGTCCTTCCCCGTCAGACTTCCCTGGAATGTCCCGCCGAAAGCTAAAGGCCATGAAACGGACATGGTCTTGACGATCTCACCCGAATGCGGCCGGTCCGATCCGCTGATGATTCGGATTAGCGTTGACTTGCCGGCGCCATTGCGACCAAGGATCCCCCATTTTTCTCCGGACTGAACGCGAAAATTGATACCTTTCAGCACTTCGCGCTCCGCCCTCCCATGATGTATAGGATAACGTTTATAGACGTTCCGCAATTCGATCATGGAGCACTCCTAGTGCAACTGCACGCGCCGGATGGCAACATGAGCTATCGACAAAGCGAATAGCGTAAAAATTGACAATACGAAACACGTATATTCGAGGTTATACATCGTAGGCATCCGTGCCCCATAATATCCGTGATGGAAATATTCAACCGCGTCAACCAGCGGAAAATAAATCATCATCTCGCCGATGTGAGGCGGCAGAAGATATGTCGGCACGAAAACCCCGGTAAACGGCAACATCAAATACAAGATTACGTGGGACACTCTTTCGACACTTTCACTCAGCTCCGACAGCGCCGCCATGGTTATCACAAAGCAAAATGAAAACCACATTACCAGAAAATACCCGACCAGCATCGCCAGCAAATCCGCCGGAAGATGGCAAATCCCTATTACGACCAGCACCGCATACAAAACAAGAAACGATGCCGTCGCGCCCGCAAACTCCAGAATGATGCGCGCGTAGAGAATATCCATCGGCCGGATAGGATTGTGATGCAGCAACGCCCGATTGTATTCAATGGCCTTCAATAATCGGGCCGCGGTATTTCGCCAAAACAATATTGTTGGATAGCTAACCGCAAGATACTCGGCAACCGAGTACCCCGTCATCTTCTCGGTGTGGCTAAAAATCAACATGACGCCGACGACAAACATCGCCGGCTCGGCCATCATCCACAATACACCAATCCCCTCCCGCCCGAAACGAGTGATCATTTCACGCATGACCAGCGCCCAAATTACCCGGCACTGAATGCGTAATTGGGTCAGAAATGCAGGCGAACGGGAATTAGCGGTCATAATGCTCTTTTACCCCACCAATCACGATGGTCAACACGCCCCAAAACACTAGCCCAAGCAAGAAGGTCGCAAGAATATTGCGGCCACGGCGCGGGGACATCGCATAATCCGGCAGACTGGGGGCCGCAATTCGCTCCAGATAGAGTTGCTTTCTCTCGGCTTCAGTTCTGGCCTGCTCCAACGAACTGATGGCGCTGGCGAGGATTTTATCAGCAAACTCTTTTTCCAATGTCAGTCGTTGAAATTCCGCAGCCTTGCTCGCGAGGGAATTTCCAGACTCACTGGCGACATGCTGACTGACCTGATCGATGGCCTTTTGCAGCAGAATCGCTCGTTCCCGCAAATTGGGAAGCCCAGGGTTTGCAGGCGACAACCGCTCCATTTCGGCAATTTGTACACGCGTCGTGATCAATTGATCTTGCAACTTGCCGACTTGCTGCAACGGAATCGAAGACTGACGTTCCGGATCGATCACTCCAGCCGTATTTCGATATTTCGCCAGTGCAAGCGCTGCGACACGATCATTTTCTTTGGCAATGTCGACATCTCGTTGAGCCGAGCTGATCAGGTCGAGGCGGGCGCGCTCATTCATTTGATTGACGACTTGCTCGCTCAAATCCAGCAGGCGCTTGTTTATGTTCCACGCGAGTTTCGCATCGAAGGCGTGTGTGTTGAGCGTAACGATTGAAGCGGTTGCGTCAACCTGTACGTCAACAATTTTCTCCGTGTAGTAGCGATAAAACTCTTCGAGGCTATCGCTCCAGCTGAAGCCGGCAAAGCGATTGAAGGGATCGATCGGGCCGTGCTGGAACGCCGACTTGATGTTCTGCTCCTTGTTCAACAGCATCATCGCGTCGCGAGACAGGATGTAATTCTGCACGGTATACGAATCATCCGCCGATCGGGAGAAGCCCCCGACACCTTTCAGCAACCCGCCCAACGTCGGTGAATTAGAGGTTGCCGGGCTGCGAATGAGAAAACTGCTTACGGACGTGTATTCGTCACTGGCAATCAGACCGAAATATACCAATGAAATTCCAGTAGGGATCACGACCGTAAAGAGAAACAACCGATTAATACGCCGCAAAAAATTCATAAACAGTCCGCGATAGATCTTTGATAAATATTTTCTGCTTTTCAGCCAATTTCCGGCAACCTACCACACCTGCTTACTTGAACGTCTGAACGCCGGACACAATCGGATACGCGACAGAGAACACCAGATTCAGCACTTTTTGAAGCTCCGTGATCGGTGCATTCGAGACGTAGAGAAGATCCTTGTTGTTCATCATGAAGCTTTGCGCCACAAAGAAGGAATTCGGATCCTTCAAGTTAACGCGATAAATGACAGGAACCTTTCCGTCAACAGTCGTCCGAACCGGCTCGGTCGGCCAGTTGAGCGCCCGCTGATCCTCCAGCCGGAAAACGAATACACCCTGGACGTCGGCACGAGAATCTTGCAAGCCTCCCGCCCGCGCCATCGCCTGCGCCAGGGTTATGCCCTGACCCTCAAAGTTGATTTCCGCGTTCTTGCCGGTTGCCCCAAAGGCCGTGAGACTGTAAGGCTCGTAGAGCGCAGTCACGACATCCCCGGCCCGGAGATGCACGTTCTGGCGGGGATTGCGGATGATCGACTGCAAGGGCTCCGACGCCACCGCCTGACCGCGCGTGACCTGGATCAACACCTTGTCGACAGGTTGCTTGGCACCGCCCGCAGATGCAAGCGCATCAAGGACCCGCTCCCGTCGCGCGCTGAGCTGCATACGGGTACTGCTGACCACATCCCCCACAACCGTGACATAGGATGTTTCGTTGCGAGCCAGTTGAACCAGAACTTGAGGGTCGTGCGCAATCGGTTTCAGACGACCGGCGATATAGGCCTGCAATTCGCTCGGCGAACGACCTCGTGCCTTAACCGCTCCGACGAACGGTATGTTGATGTTCCCATCACCATCGATGACCTGAACCGGCAGCTTGGTCACGCGCGCGCCGGTTGGCACGCTCCCGGTGGCCATGTCAGTCGTGCTGCCCCCGAACAGGGTCGCCGGCGGCGCCTCCCAGATCGACACCTCAACGACGTCACCCACGCCAAGTTGCTGCTGAAATGACGTATCGTCACCCAATACCGACGCAAAATCTGCGTTGCTACGTTCAGCGTAGAGCCGGCGAGCGACTTGCTCCGTCAAGTCAACGATCTGGATTCCCTGAGGACTATTCTGCGCACCGGCATCGCTGATCTGCGAGCGGCTCGGCCCCGAAGTCGGGATACTCGAACAGGCGCTTAGTCCTATCACACCACCGGCAATAAGCGTCGCCCACGCACTGCGATATACACTAGACATATTTTTGGAGGTCCGTTCTCGTCATTCAAATAGCGACCCGGATTGTCTCACGAGGTAGATTAATTTTGCGTTTCCTAGTCAGAATTCGTAGAATGGCGGGATTCGAACGGCCCGGCCTGCAATCAGGTCGCTCACAAAGACATTACACTCCGCCGTGTTGAATATCTGTCTTGATATTTCCAGATTGCTGTCGCGCCTTGCAGACGGCTTGTTGCCAACTGGCGTCGATCGCGTCGGCCTCGCATATGTTGAGCATTATCGACCTCGTGCCCGCGCGATTTTGAGTGAACTCGGCTATTCGAAAGTGCTCTCCCGAGCAGACTCTGAACGAGCTTTCGATCTGCTGCTCGGTCCGCCCCCCACCCGCACCACGATTCGAACGCTCGTCATGCGTGGCCTCCTGGCGCCGCGCCGCGAGCGATTCGACGATGCGGTTCTGTTGCATACGAGTCACAGTGGCATGGAGCGCCTCCGCTACCACCGTGCAATGCGACAGCGCAATATCCGGTCGGTCTTCATGGTGCATGACCTGATCCCGCTCACTCACGCAGAATACTGCCGCCCCGGCATCGACTCGGCGCATCGCCAACGTATCCATACTGCACTACGTCACGCCGACGGCCTGATCGCAAACTCCCAGGACACGCTGGGCGCGCTCGAGACCGAGGCCAATCGCGCCGCTCTTCCACTGCCCCCCAGCGTCGTGGCCCGGCTCGCACCAGGCATTACCTCCCGCGACAACGCGCCGCCTCCGCTCGATGAGCCGTACTTCGTGATGCTCGGTACGATCGAACCACGCAAGAATCACTGGTTCATGCTGCATGTTTGGCGCCGCCTCGTCGAAACGCTCGGTGAACGTGCACCCAAGCTCGTCGTCATCGGGCGCCGCGGCTGGGAATGCGAGAACGTCGTGGACATGCTCGAGCGCTGCGATGCGATCAAAAGTGTCGTCATCGAAGAATCGAGTTGCAGCGACACACGTCTGCGCGCCTGGTTGCAACACGCGCGTGCGCTGCTCTTCCCTTCGTTCGTCGAGGGTTACGGCATGCCGCTTGTCGAGGCGCTTACGTTGGGCGTTCCGGTATTGGCCAGCGATCTCGGCGTATTTCACGAGATCGCGGACGACATCCCGGATTATCTGGACCCGCTCGACGGTCCCGGCTGGATTGCACGGATTCGCGCCTATTCGCAAAGCGACAGTGCCGAGCGCACCGCTCAACTGGCTCGTATCGCTCACTTCCAGGCACCGACGTGGCACCAGCATTTCGAGCAGGTGGATCGATTTCTGGAAACGTTTTCTCAATGAGCGTCGCACCGTTCGGCCCCGCCAGCTCGCACCTGCATCTCTGGTCGAACGGCATCATGCCTCGTCGCGCCGGTCCCGATTTGTCGTGGTTCGCCGCGCCGCTTGCCGAGCGAACCCCGCAGGCCTGGATCGCCTGCATCGACGCCGCTCTGGCCGAAGGCCGCACACTTCACGCCCCTCAGGATGTACGCGCGTTGATGGAGCGCTTCCGCGATGCGTGCGTGTTCGATCCGCCCAACCTTGCGCCGCGCGCTCACCCCGATCTGCTCGAACGCACCGGTACCACGCGAGTGCTCCTGATCGACGAGCCGCTGCCGGACAGCTTGAGCCGCTCGAAACCCGGGCGAATCAGGCAGTTCACCGATATGGTCGACGCCGTTCATCGCGAACATCCCGACTCGGAAATCTGGCTCGCCCGTAACGGCGTCCGACGCGTTGGCGAATACCTCTCTTCGCATGTTTCCCTGCCGGCAAAGACGCTTCGGCAACTCGACGCAAACGGATCCCTCTGCGCATCCATCGCACACTTCGATCACGTCTACACGGTTTCCGCCGGGGAAGGCCTGCAGGCCTTGCTTCACGGCATTCCGTTGCATGTGTTCGGAACCCCGTACTACGCGGGGTGGGGCCTGACTCACGACCATGTCCCCCAACCGGCGAGAAACACGCAGGCGTCGCTGGATACCCTCTTCGCCACCGTATTCCTGCGCCTCGCGCGCCACGTCGATCCGGTCACGCGCAATCCAGGCACGCTCGACGCGCTTCTCGCCACGATCGAAGCTCATCGTGCGGCGATACTGCGCCTCGCCGACTTCCCTCGCCTCGCCGGCATCCGTTTCCAATGGTGGAAGCGCCCCTACGCCACGCCATACCTGACAGCCGGTGGCGCCTCCCTGCGCTGGATCGACAGGCCGGAGCAAACGCGCAAGGATGAACACGCGGTTGTATGGGGCGGACGTAGCGCAACCGGGCTGCCGAAAGACACGCCCATGATCCGACTCGAAGACGGATTTTTTCACTCGACAGGCCTCGGCTCCGATCACATTGCGCCGTGCAGCCAGATCATCGACCGGCGCGGCATCTACTTCGACGCGACCCGTCCGAGCGATCTGACCGCCATCCTCAACACCGCGCACTTCACCGACGCCGAACTGTCCCGCGCGCGCCAGCTGCGTCACGATATCGCCAACCTGGGCGTCACCAAATACAACCTCGGTCGTCGTCGCCCCACGTGGAGCGCCCCGCGCGACCAGCGCATCGTGCTGGTGCCCGGCCAGGTCGCCGACGACGCGGCTGTCCGCCTTGGCACGCAGCACATCGCGACTGCCGAGGATCTGCTGCACGAAGTACGCCAGCGCTGCCCGGACGCGTTCATCGTCTATAAGCCGCATCCCGATGTCCTCTCGGGCAATCGACGCGGCCTGATCGACGCGGCGTCGCTCGCCAATGCCGTCGATCGCGACTCCGACCTCATTTCCCTGGTCGAGATCGCTGACGAAGTGCATACGCTCTCGTCGCTATCCGGCTTTGAGGCCCTGATTCGCGGAAAGCGCGTCCATACGTATGGACTTCCTTTCTATTCCGGCTGGGGGTTGACACACGATGCGCTCGAGCAACCGTGGCGCGACCGCGAGCTGACGCTTGACATGCTGACGGCCGGGGTACTGCTCCGGTATCCGCTTTACTGGGACTGGTCGCTCCGACTATTCACCACGCCGGAGGCAATCGTGCGGCAGCTTGCAAGTACAGCGTCCCGGCCTCTGGAAAAAATAGAAGGCGACCGCCTGCGGCTGTTGCGTAAAGCCATCCGCTGGAGCAGAAACGGCCTGTGGTACCTCGCATGGCAATGTCGAAAAAGTATTGAATTGCGAACGCAACCGAACACGACGCCACAACGGACATTTCGCTCGGTTCATGGCAAGTAGACCAATCGACGTTGAACCGAGGGGGACTCGGATACTGAAAAACTCATTGTTCGTGCCTTCCGGAAAATACTACCTGGATGGGTCAGCCGATCATCGAGAAATCCCGGCTAAACACCGTCGGGCCGTACACTGGCATGCCCCGGGCGGGCGGCCACTAAAGGCTGGACATGCCACTGGATTTTCCAGGTAAGTCCGTAGCCGCTGCAAAGGCACCATTGCATTCAGGCACCTTGCCGAAATGACAAATCACTTGGGCCAGCATGAAAGCAAGCGGCCCGCACATGGAAAATATTGTTTCGTTGAAAGCTTGTGTATTTGCTTCAACGTCACACTGCGGTCACGAGAATGAAGGATTTGAAGGAAAAATTACGTAAAAATACGATGCCCACAAAGCGTTCGCACAGCCCGGCGTGGCAGAATGCGAATCAATTGTTCGATCTTGCACTGCCTGACATCTCTCTATGAACATTTATCCGGTAATCCTGTGTGGCGGCAGTGGCACCCGCCTGTGGCCCATGTCGCGTGGCGGCTATCCGAAGCAATACCTGAAGCTGACGGGCGACCAGACGCTCGTCCAGCAGACGGCAATCCGCCTTCAGCACATTCCCAGTGCGGCGGCGCCCATCGTCGTCACCAACAACGAACAACGCTTCCTGGTCGCGGAACAACTTCGTCAGGTCAACATCACGCCATCGTCGATCGTGCTCGAACCGGTCGGCCGCAACACCGCGCCCGCCATCGCGATCGCGGCGCTGCTCGCCATGCGCGAATCGCCCAACGCGCTGCTGCTGGTGCTGCCGTCGGACCACGTCATCCTCAACGAGCCGGCATTCATCGCTGCAGCCGGTGAGGCAGCGGCCATCGCAGCAGATCAGCGCCTCGTCACGTTCGGCATCACGCCGACGGAAGCGCACACCGGCTTCGGCTATATCCGCCGCGGCCCGGCCGTCGCCGACGGCAAGCAGGTTTACAAGGTCGACGCGTTTGTCGAGAAGCCCGACACGCCGACGGCCGAGCGCTTCCTGAGCGACGGTAATTACTACTGGAACAGCGGCATGTTCATGCTGAAGGCGTCCACGTACATGGAGGAATTGCATCGCCATGCGCCGGAGATCGCCCGTCAGGCTGAACTCGCCTTCGAATCCGCCAAGCGGGACAACGACTTTGTCCGTCTGGACGCGGACGTGTTCGCAGCCTGCCCCAACGTCTCGATCGACTATGCGGTCATGGAAAAGACCGAACGCGCCGCAGTTGTCGCGGCAGCGGACCTCGGCTGGAACGATATCGGCTCGTGGAGCGCGCTTGCGGAAATTGCTGACGCCGACGAGCAGGGCAATGCGCTCATCGGCGACATCTTTACCGACGCGGTGAAGAACTCGTACATCCGCGCGGAACACCGGATGGTTGCCGCTATCGGCCTCGACGACATCGTCATCGTGGAAACCGCCGACGCCGTGCTGGTCGCGCATCGCGACAAAGCGCAGGACGTCAAGAAAATCGTCGAGTGGCTGAATGCGTCCGGTCGTCACGAATCGGTTACGCATCGCCGCGTCGTCCGCCCGTGGGGCGCCTACGAAGGCATCGACCAGGGCGACCGATTCCAGGTCAAGCGCATCATCGTGAACCCCGGCGCGCAGCTGAGCCTGCAGATGCACCACCATCGTGCCGAGCACTGGATTGTCGTGAAGGGCACGGCGATGGTCACGAACGGCGACAAGGAACTCATGCTGACCGAGAACCAGTCGACCTACATCCCGCTCGGCGCGACCCACCGGCTGACGAATCCGGGCAAGATCCCGCTCGAACTGATCGAAGTTCAGTCGGGTGCGTATCTCGGTGAGGACGACATCGTCCGTTTCGAAGACACCTACGGCCGCGCAGCGTCGTAAGCAACCCACCTTCCCGGTCAAGCGCCACCACAGGCCACGACCGGCACCCGCAACGGGCAGCACGCACACGCGTCCTGCCCGTTTTTCATTACGTCAAGCAATGTCAGGCAGGTTGCCCGCCCGTCACAGGTCAGGTTATAAAAGCGCCACCCACCCGGTGCATGCGCCGCCCTTTCTACCCTCGACTTCGGAGAACGCATGATCGATCTCGCCACAGCCCAGCAATTCCTGATGACCCGCGGTCTCGACTTCGGCCTCAACCTCCTCGCCGCGATCGTGTTGTGGTTCGTCGGGCGCTGGGCAATCCGCATCGGTACCCGCCTGCTCGGCAAGGTCGTGCGCCGTAGCGGCAAGGTCGACCCGACCCTGACCGACTACCTGACCTCCGTCGTCGGCGTGCTGCTGACGATCCTGCTGATCC
Organism: Burkholderia aenigmatica; assembly: GCF_902499175.1. Classification (GTDB taxonomy): domain Bacteria; phylum Pseudomonadota; class Gammaproteobacteria; order Burkholderiales; family Burkholderiaceae; genus Burkholderia; species Burkholderia aenigmatica. Next base: position 28,069 of record NZ_CABVQC010000037.1, on the reverse strand, counting down.
TCGCGATCCTGCAGATCTTCGGCGTGCAGACGACCTCGTTCGCCGCCCTGCTCGCCGGCCTCGGCCTCGCGATCGGTACCGCCTGGGGCGGCCTGCTCGCGCATTTTGCCGCAGGCGTGTTCATGCAGGTGCTGCGTCCGTTCAAGATCGGCGACGTGATCAATGCCGGCGGCGTCACGGGCACCGTGAAGGAACTCGGCCTGTTCGGCACGACGATCATCACGCCCGACAACATCGTGACGATCGTCGGCAACAACAAGATCTTCTCGGACAACATCGCGAACTACAGCGCGACGTCGTACCGTCGTGTCGACCTGACCGCGAAGATCGCGAACGGTGTCGATGCGGTCGACGCGATCAACCGCCTGAAGACGTCGATCCAGCAGATCCCGAACGTGCTGACCACCCCGGCACCGGACGTCGGCGTGCTGCAGTTCACGCCGGAAGGCCCGCTGCTGTTCGTGCGCCCGTCCACGCAACCGGAAAACTACTGGCAGGTGTACTGCGACACCAACCGCGTGATCCTCGATACGTTCCGCGACGCGCAATACCCGACGCCCGAAACCCCGATCTCGCATCGCAACGCGTAACGGCGGCACCGGACGAAAAAAAGCGTGGCACCCGCCACGCTTTTTTATTGCCCTGAAAACGAAGCTTCCGCTCAACGCCCGCCCGTCTTCTGCGCGTTATCCGACTGCCGCCCGCGCACGAGCTTCCAGACCGCGCCGAGCGCGACCGGCACGACCGCCGCACCGATCCCGGCCAGCACGATCACGTTCAGATACTGGCGGATGAACGGGATATTGCCGAAGAAATAGCCGAGCAGCACAAGCAGCAGCACCCACACCAGCGCACCGATCACGTTGAACAACTGGAAGCGCGCGACGCTCATCGACGACGCGCCCGCAACGAACGGCGCGAACGTCCGCACGACCGGAATGAAGCGCGCGAGCACGATCGTCTTGCCGCCGTGCTTGTCGTAGAACGAGTGGGTTTTCTGCAGCGCGGCGCGATCGAGGAAGCGCTCGAGCACCGGGATATGGGTATTGAACACCTTCGGGCCGACCCAGCGGCCGATCAGGTAGTTCACGGTGTTGCCGGTGACCGCTGCGACGAGCAGCAGCACGATCAGCGCGCCGACGTTCATTTCACCCGTCGCCGCGAACGCGCCGCCGATGAACAGCAGCGAATCGCCGGGCAGGAACGGGAACACGACGAGGCCCGTCTCGCAGAACACGATCAGGAACAGCATGAGATAGACCCATGCGCCGTACTGCCGGATGAAATCGCCGAGGAAGGCGTCGATATGCAGGACCAGGTTGACGAAATGAAGCAGCGTATCCAAATGCGATTCCTCGATGGCGAAAGGGCCGGAACGGCCGAAAAAGGCTGACGCGCCCGCCGGTCAAGGCGGTGCGTGTAACGAACCCATGATACCGAAACTACCTTAAGGCTCCGTGAAAAAACGTAACCGCCGGTCGCCCCGGCACGCATTCGCCGCCTCGCTATAATTCGGCCATGTCCGATATCACCGAAACGGCCGCGGGCGCCGCGCCCGCCCCCGCTCCGCGCCCGCTGCGCGCGATCCAGCCCCTGCCCGACCAGCTGATCAGCCAGATCGCCGCCGGCGAGGTCGTCGAACGCCCGGCGTCGGTCGTCAAGGAGCTGCTCGAGAACGCGATGGACGCCGGCGCCCAGGCGCTGCGCATCGTGCTGGAAGAAGGCGGCGTCAAGCGCATCTCGATCACCGACGACGGCTGCGGCATTCCGCCGGACGAGCTCGCGCTCGCGCTGATGCGCCATGCCACCAGCAAGATCCGCTCGCTCGAGGAGCTCGAGGCGGTCGCCACGCTCGGGTTCCGCGGCGAAGCGCTCGCGTCGATCGCGTCGGTCGCCGAGATGTCGATCACGAGCCGGACGGCCGATGCCGCGCATGCGATGAAAATCGACGCGCAGACGGGCGTGCTGTCGCCCGCCGCCGGCGCGACCGGCACGACGATCGAGGTCCGCGAGCTGTACTTCAACACGCCCGCGCGACGCAAGTTCCTGAAGAGCGAGCAGACCGAGTTCGGCCACTGCCTGGAAATGATCCGCCGCGCGGCGCTCGCGCGGCCGGACGTCGCGATCTCGGTGCTGCACAACGGCAAGGCGGTCGAGCACTGGAATGCGACCGAGCCCGCGCAGCGCGTCGCGAAAATCCTCGGCGACAGTTTCGCAACCGCGCACCTGCCGCTCGACGAGCAGGCCGGCCCGCTGGCAGTTTACGGCTGCGCAGGCCTGCCGACCGCGAGCCGGGGGCGCGCCGACCAGCAATACTTCTTCGTCAACGGCCGCTTCGTGCGCGACAAGCTGCTGACGCACGCGGTGCGTGCGGCCTACGAAGACGTGCTGCACGGCGACCGCTACCCGTCGTACGTGCTGTTCCTCGACCTGCCGCCCGAAGCCGTCGATGTCAACGTGCACCCGTCGAAGATCGAGGTGCGCTTCCGCGATTCGCGCTCGATCCACCAGTACGTGTTCCATGCGGTCCAGCGCGCGCTCGCGCGCCACGCGGGTGCGTCGCCGGAAACCACGGCGGGCGGCCATGCCGCGCATCTCGAACCGGCACCGCGCGGGCCGTCGTCGTTCCTGGATACCCCGCTCGGGCAGAGCCAGGGCCACGCGACCGGCGGTAGCGGTGGCAGCGGCTTCTCGCCGTCGTCGTCCTCATCGTCAGGCAACACCTGGATGCGCCAGGCGCGGATGACCCAGGGCACGCTGCCGGTCGCGCAGCCGCTCGCGCTCTATGACGCGCTGTTCGGCCGCAAGGACACCGGCGCCGGCACGCCGGACGGCACAACGACCATCGCACGCGATTCGGCCGGCGCACCCGTCGCGCCCTTGCCGGGCTTCACCGCCTCGCCGATCGCCGCCACCGCGCACGACGAGCAGCCGCTCGGCTTCGCGCTCGGCCAGATCCACGGCATTTACGTGCTCGCGCAGAACGCGCACGGCCTCGTGATCGTCGACATGCACGCGGCCCACGAGCGGATCCTGTACGAACAGTTCAAGAACGCGCTTGCCGACCGCTCGGTCGCCGTGCAGGCGCTGTTGCTGCCGGTATCGATGACGGCCACGCCGATCGAGATCGGCACGGTCGAGGAAGAACGCGACACGCTCGAATCGCTCGGCTTCGACCTGGCGGTGCTGTCGCCGACGACGCTCGCGATCCGCGCGGTCCCGGCACTGCTGAAGGATGCCGACCTGCAGTCGCTCGCGCGCGCGGTGCTCGCCGACCTGCATGCGTTCGGCGGCTCGCGCGTGCTCACCGAGCGTCAGCACGAACTGCTCGGCACGCTCGCCTGTCACCACGCGGTGCGCGCGAACCGGCGCCTGACGCTGGACGAGATGAACGCGCTGTTGCGACAGATGGAGGCGACCGAACGCGCGGACCAGTGCAATCACGGCCGGCCGACGTGGTATCAGCTTACGCTGAACGATCTCGACCGCCTCTTCATGCGCGGCCAATGAGCGCAGCACCGCACTCCAGCCCGACGACGATCGCCTGCCTGCTCGGCCCCACCGCTTCGGGCAAGACGGCCGCGGCGCTGGCGCTCGCCGCGCGCCGCCCGATCGAGATCGTCAGCGTCGATTCGGCGCTCGTCTACCGCGACATGGATATCGGCACCGCGAAGCCGTCGCGCGACGAGCGCGCGAGCGTGCCGCACCACCTGATCGACATCATCGATCCGGCCGACGCGTATTCGGCCGCGAGTTTCCGCGCGGACACGCTGCGCCTGATCGACGAGATCGCCGCGCGCGGCCGCACGCCGCTGCTCGCGGGCGGCACGATGCTGTACTACAAGGCGCTGACGCAGGGGCTCAACGACCTGCCGGGCGCCGATCCGGACGTGCGCGCGACCCTCGATGCCGAAGCCGAGCGCGACGGCTGGCCCGCGCTGCACGCGCGGCTCGCGCAAGTCGATCCCGATACGGCCGCGCGGCTCGCGCCGAACGATTCGCAACGGATCCAGCGGGCGCTCGAAGTGTTCACGCTGAGCGGGCAGCCGATGTCGGTGCTGCTCGCCGCGCCGCGACGCACCGACGATGCGGCCGCCGCGTACCGCTTCGTGCCGGTCGCGCTCGAACCGTCCGATCGCGCGGTACTGCACGCACGGATCGCGCAGCGCTTCGACGCGATGCTCGACGCGGGCTTCATCGACGAAGTCGAGCGGCTGCGCCGTCGCGAAGACCTCCATCCCGACCTGCCGTCGATGCGCTGCGTCGGCTACCGGCAGGCGTGGGAATTCCTCGACGGCGACACCGACTACCGGACGATGCGCGACAAGGGCATCTTCGCGACGCGCCAGCTCTGCAAGCGCCAGATCACCTGGCTGCGCGCGATGCCGGAACGGATCGTCGTCGACTGCATCGCGCCGGACTCGACGGCCCGCGCACTCGACGCGCTCGAACGCGTGCTCGACAGCAGCACATCGGGCTGACCGCGTCAGCCGCGCTCGCGCGCTGCGAGGCGCGCGCGGGCGCCATCGACGATCCACGCGCCCCCACGCTCGAACGCCTCGTCGCCGCTGCGCTCGCGCAGCGCGGCCCAGCCCTTCGCGAGCAGCGGATACTCGGCCGCATCCGGCAGCGGCGCATCGGCGTCGCCGCCCGGTTCCGCCTGCTCTTCCAGCACCCAGCCCACCACGAAGCGGCCCAGCGCATACATCACGTCGACTGCTTCGTCCGGCGCGAAACCCGCATTGCCGAGCAGCGCGACCTTGCGTTCGATCGAGCTGAAATGCAGCGCGCGCGGCCGCGTGCCGGCATGCAGGCGCGCGCCGTCGCGATACGCCAGCAGCGCGCGACGGAAACTGCGCGCGTTGTCGACCAGCCACGCATCCCACGCGTCGCCCGGTCGCGGCAGCGACCCATCGTGACGCTCGAGCATGATCGCCTCGGCCATCGCGTCGAGCAGTTCGGCCTTGTTCCGGAAATGCCAGTAAAGCGTCGGCGACTGCACGCCGAGCCGCTCGGCGAGCTTCCGCGTCGACAGCCCGTCGATGCCGACTTCATCGAGCAGTTCGAGCGCCGCGCGCAGTACCGTGTCGCGCGTCAGCCGCGCCCCTGTGTCCTTCATCTCTATCACCGATAGGGAAAGCTGTGGAATAATCGCCACTCTATCACCGATAGAGTCACGCTCTTGAATCCGTCCCTGATTGCCATCCTGGCCACGGTCCTGCTCGACGCGATCGGCGTCGGGATCGTGATGCCGATCCTGCCCGGGCTGCTGCGCTCGCTTGCCGACGCGAGCAGCACCGACACCCACTACGGGATCCTGCTCGCGCTGTACGCGTTCGCGCAGTTCCTGTGCGCCCCGCTGCTCGGCGCGCTGAGCGACCGCTTCGGCCGCCGGCCCGTCCTGCTCATGTCGCTCGCGGGCGCGGCGCTCGACTACCTGCTGATGGCGCTCGCGCCGACGCTCGCGTGGCTGTACGTCGGGCGGCTGATCGCGGGCATCACCGGCGCGAACGTCGCGGTCGCGACTGCATACATGACCGACGTCACCGCCGAACCCGACCGCGCACGACGCTTCGGCCAGCTCGGTGCAATGATGGGTATCGGCTTCATCGCGGGCCCGTTGATCGGCGGCCTGCTCGGCGCGCTGCATGTGCGCGCGCCGTTCGTCGCGGCCGCCGTGCTCAATGCGCTCAATCTCGCGCTCGTCTGGCGCGCGCTGCCGGAATCGCGGCCGCGTTCGGCCCGCGAAGGCCATGCGGTCGGCGCGCTCAACCCGTTCGCCAGCCTGCGCAGGCTGAGCGGCGCACCGGCGCTCGTACCGCTGATCGGCATTTACGTGATCGTGGCGCTGGTGTCGCAGGCACCCGCGACGCTATGGATCCTGTACGGCCAGGAACATTTCGGCTGGTCGACGCCGATCGCGGGGCTGTCGCTCGCGGGCTACGGTGCATGTCATGCACTCGCGCAAGCATTCGCAATCGGGCCGCTGATCGCGCGGCTCGGCGAACGCCGCGCGCTCGCACTGGGCCTCGCGGGCGACGCGCTCGGGCTCGCGGCGATCGCGTTCGCGACCGCCGCGTGGGTGCCGTTCGCGCTGCTGCCGCTGTTCGCGGCGGGCGGCATGACGCTGCCGGCGTTGCAGGCGATGCTCGCGCGGCAGGTCGACGATGCACGCCAGGGCGAACTGCAAGGCGCACTCGCGAGCGTGGCGAGCCTGATCGGCGTCGCGGGGCCGCTGGTCGTCACCGCAACCTATGCGGCGACACGCGCGACGTGGCCGGGGCTCGTCTGGGCCGCGGCGGCGCTGCTCTATCTGCTCGTCCCGCCGTTGCTGGCCGGTGCGCGGCCAGCGGGCGCGACACGGCCGTCCGCATGAGCGTCGGCGGGCGTCCGTCCGCCGCGCGACGCCCGAAAAAAAAGCCGCCCGGATCGACTCCGGGCGGCTTTCCTTGCTGCATCTGCTGCAGGCAGTGCGTCAGACCACGACCGTCTGCGCCTCGCCTTCGCGGGTCGCACGCACGGTGCCGATCTTCCACACCTGTTCGCCGGCGGCGGTCAGGTCGGCGATCGCTGCGTCGGCATCGGCCGCCGAGACGATCACGGCCATGCCAATGCCGCAGTTGAACACGCGGTGCATTTCCGCATCGGCGACACCGCCGTGCTCCTGCAGCCACTTGAACAGCGGCGGCAGCGGCCATGCGTTCTGGTCCAGCTCGGCGGTGAGGCCTTCGCGCAGCACGCGCGGAATGTTCTCGACGAGACCACCGCCCGTGATGTGCGCCATGCCCTTCACCGACAGCTTCTGCATCAGCGCGAGCAGCGGCTTCACGTAGATGCGCGTCGGCGCCATCAGCGCGTCGGCCAGCGAGCGGCCGTGGAAATCGGCCGACAGGTCGGGATTCGCACGCTCGATGATCTTGCGCACGAGCGAGAAGCCGTTCGAGTGGATGCCGCTCGATGCGAGGCCCAGCACCACGTCGCCTTCGGCGATCGTGCTGCCGTCGATGATCTTGCTCTTCTCGACCGCGCCGACCGCGAAACCGGCCAGGTCGTATTCGCCGTCCGGGTACATGCCCGGCATTTCGGCCGTTTCACCGCCGATCAGCGCGCAGCCCGACAGTTCGCAACCCTGCGCGATGCCCTTGACGACCGTTGCAGCGGTGTCGACGTCGAGCTTGCCGCACGCGAAGTAGTCGAGGAAGAACAGCGGCTCGGCGCCCTGCACGAGGATGTCGTTCACGCTCATCGCGACGAGATCCTGGCCGACGGTGTCGTGTTTGTTCAGATGAAACGCCAGCTTGAGCTTGGTGCCCACGCCGTCGGTGCCCGACACGAGCACGGGCTCCTTGTACTTCTTCGGCACTTCGAACAGCGCGCCGAACCCGCCGATGCCGCCGAGCACGCCGTCGCGCAGGGTTTTCTTCGCAAAAGGCTTGATCTTGTCGATGAGTGCGTCGCCCGCGTCGATGTCGACACCTGCGTCGCGATAGGACAGACCCTGAGCGTCAGGAGCGGATTTCGGAGGATTCATGGGGGAATGCGAGAAGGTCGGTAAAATGCGATTTTACCCGAAGCCGGCCGGTTGGCCGGAATTCCCAGCACCGAATCGTCAGGGATTGCATCTTGGTCAACACGTCCCCGTTTTCATCGCCGAGCGAACCGCGCCGAAACCGGCGTGGCGCCGTGCGTGCGGGCGCGCGTGAAGCCCATGAAGGCGCAGTTCCCGGCGCGTGCCCGGCGTACGGCACGCGTATTTTCAACCGACCCGCATTGTGACTGTTGTGTCCCGTCAACTGACGCTCGATCTCGGCACGCCGCCGCCCGCCACGTTCGACAACTTCATCATGAACGAGGAGAACGACGAGCTCATCTCGCGCCTGCAGAAGCTCGACCTCGCGCTCGCGGCGGGCCCCGTGCCGGATCGATCGTTCTACATCTGGGGCGAGCCCGGCTGCGGCCGCACCCATCTGCTGCAGGCGCTCGTGAGCGACGCGTCGTATGGCTATGCGCGCTACCTGACGCCGCAAAGCCCGCTCGGCGCGTTCACGTTCGACCCGCGCATCGGCATCTACGCGATCGACGACTGCGACCGGATGAGCGACGCGCAGCAGGTCGCGCTGTTCAACCTGTTCAACGAAGTGCGCGCGCATCCGTCGAGCGCGTTCGTCGCGGCAGGCCCCACGGCGCCGCTCGCGCTCGACGTGCGCGAGGATCTCCGCACGCGCCTCGGCTGGGGGCTCGTGTTCCACCTGTCGCCGCCGTCCGACGCCGGCAAGATCGCCGTGCTCAAGCTCGCGGCGAAGGAGCGCGGGATCGCGCTCACCGACGACATCGCCGCCTACCTGCTGACCCATTTCCGTCGCGACATGCCAAGCCTGATGGCGCTGCTCGACGCGCTCGACCGCTTTTCGCTCGAGCAAAAACGCGCCGTCACGCTGCCGTTGCTGCGCCGCATGCTGGCGCGTCCCGGCGACGACATCACACCACCGGGCACGGGCCCGAACCGCTTCGAGTAAAATGCGCTTCCATGACTAATCTGGCACTCTTTGACCTCGATCACACGCTGATCCCGACCGATAGCGACCACGAATGGGGCCGCTTCATGGTGAAGCTCGGTATCGTCGACGCGGAAAGCTTCTCGCGTCAGAACGATCAGTTCTTCGCCGACTACAAGGCCGGCAAGCTCGACATCCACGCGTACCTCACGGCGATGCTCACGCCGCTCGCGAAGTATTCGCGCGCGCAGCTCGCCGAATGGCACGAACAGTACATGCACGAGGTGATCCGCCCCGCCATGACACCCGCCGCGCTCGAGCTCGTGCGCAAGCACCTCGATGCGGGCGACCTGTGCTGCGTCGTGACGGCGACCAACGAATTCATCACGCGCCCGATCGCCACCGCGTTCGGCGTCGACACGTTGATCGCCTGCGAGGTCGAAACGACCGACGGGCATCCCGATTCGCCGTACACGGGCCGGCCGACCGGTACGCCGAGCTATCGCGAAGGCAAGATCGTGCGAACCGAAGCGTGGCTCGCGTCGCTCGGCAAGCAATGGAGCGACTTCGCGCACACCTATTTCTACAGCGACTCGCACAACGACATTCCGTTGCTCGAGAAAGTCACCGACCCGATCGCGACCAACCCTGACGACACGCTGCGTGCGCATGCAAGCAACCGCGGCTGGCGCATCCTCGATCTCTTCTGAACGTCGTGATCAAAAAATTCATCCGCAAGCTGCTCGGTCAGGACGAAACCGAGCAAACATCTCCCGCAGCGGCCCCGGCCGACGAAGCGGCCCCTGCTCCGCGCGCGTCGAAAGGCGCCCGAGGCGGCGCGAAGAAACCGCGCAGCAACCATGAACCGACCGTTGTGCCGGCCAGCGTGCACGGCATCAACCCGGCGCTGATCTCGAAGAATGCCGTGCGCGTGACCGACACGCTGCAGCAGGCAGGCTTCCGTGCGTTCATCGTCGGCGGTGCAGTACGCGACCTGCTGCTCGGCATCGCGCCGAAGGACTTCGACGTCGCGACCGACGCAACGCCGACCGAAGTGCAGCGCCTGTTCCGCCGCGCACGCCTGATCGGCCGCCGCTTCCAGATCGTCCACGTGCAGTTCGGCCAGGAGTTGATCGAAGTGTCGACGTTCCGCGCACTGGTCGATGCGCCACCCGAGGCGGCCGCCTCGGAGCCGCCGAAGCGCCTGAAGCGCGACGAACTCGATCGCCGCACGCACGCAGTCGACGCGAGCGGCCGTGTGCTGCGCGACAACGTGTGGGGCGAGCAGCACGAAGATGCCGCGCGCCGCGACTTCACGATCAACGCGATGTACTACGACCCGTCGACGCAGACGGTGCTCGACTACCACGACGGGATGGCCGACATGCGCGCCCGCCTGTTGCGGATGATCGGCGACCCGGCCACGCGCTTCCGCGAGGATCCGGTGCGGATGCTGCGCGTCGTGCGCTTCGCGGCGAAGCTCGGTTTCGAGATCGAGCCGCATACGCGCGAGCCGATCAGCGGGCTCGCCGACCTGATCAACAACGTGCCGGCCGCGCGCCTGTTCGACGAAATGCTGAAGCTGCTGCTGTCGGGCCACGCACTCGCGTGCCTGAAGCAGCTGCGCAAGGAAGGCCTGCACCACGGGCTGTTGCCGTTGCTCGACGTCGTGCTCGAACAGCCGCAGGGCGAGAAGTTCATCACGCTCGCGCTGAACAACACCGATGCACGCGTGCGCGCCGGCAAGCCGGTCTCACCGGGCTTCCTGTTCGCGACGCTGCTGTGGCACGACATGCGCCAGCGCTTCGAGCAATACACGGCCGAAGGCGAAATCCCGGTGCCGGCGCTCCATCGCGCGATGGACGACGTGCTCGACATGCAGACCGAGAAGCTCGCGATCCACAAGCGTTATTCGGCCGACATGCGCGAGATCTGGGGCCTGCAGCTGCGCCTCGAGAAACGCTCGGGCCGCAGCGCGATGCGGCTGCTGGAACACCAAAGGTTTAGAGCGGGGTATGATTTCCTCCTGTTACGCTGCGAATCCGGCGAGCTCGATGCGGAAGTCGGACAGTGGTGGACGGATTTCATCGAAGGCGACGCGGCCGCTCGCGAGGCATTGCTCACGCAAGGCGGCTCGAAGGAAAAATCGCCCCGCAAGCGGCGCCGCCGCGGCGGTGTGCGAAACCGCAAGCCGGGTGAAGGTGCCGCCGAGCAGGCACCGGACACCTCGGACGGTTCCGACGACTGACGCGCTTGCCGGCGAACGACGTAGGAAGTGATGCCATGACGGTTGCATATATCGGACTGGGGGCGAATCTCGGCGATGCGCGCCAGACCCTGAAGGACGCGGTGGTGTGCCTCGCACAGCAGCGCACCATCTCGATCCTCGGCAAATCGAGCCTGTATCGCACGGCGCCCTTCGAAGCGGGCGGCGACGACTACTACAACTGCGTCGTCAAGCTCGACACGACGCTGTCGGCCCGCGAGCTGCTCGCGCTTTGCCAGAAGATCGAACATCACTTCGGCCGCGAGCGCCCGTATCGCAACGCGCCGCGCACGCTCGATCTCGACATCCTGCTGTTCGGCGCCGACTCGATCGACGAACCCGACCTGATCGTCCCGCACCCGCGTCTCACCGACCGTGCGTTCGCGCTCGTGCCGCTCGTCGAAATCGAGCCGGCACTCGATATCCCCGCGCGCGGCCGTGCCGATGCCTTCCTCGCCGCCGTCGCGGACCAGCGCGTCGAGAAGGTGCAGACCTGCCAGTGCCTGATGCAGAAGGCGCTCGCTGCCAGCGAAGACGCCGACAAGAACCGCTGCCAATGACCCCGACTCCCCTCACCGTCACCGCGCCCGACCTGCGCGCCCCGCACCGCTATCTCGTGATCGAAGGCCCGATCGGCGTCGGCAAGACGACGCTCGCGCGCCTGCTCGCCGAACGCTGGTCGATGCAGACGCTGCTCGAACGCCCGCAGGACAACCCGTTCCTCGAACGCTTCTATCGCGACACCGCGCGCTACGCGCTGCCCGTGCAGCTGTCGTTCGCGCTGCAGCGCGCGCAGCAGGCGCGCGAGCTGATCGGCGCGCTCGAAACGGGCCGCCCGGTCATCGCCGATTTCATGCCGCAGAAGAACGACATCTTCGCGCGGCTGAACCTGCCGGAAGACGAATGGCAGCTGTACCGCTCGGTCGCGGCGCACGTCGACGTGCCGCAGGCGCCGTCGCCCGACCTCGTCGTCTATCTGCAGGCGAGCCCCGAAGTGCTGTTCTCGCGGATCCAGAAGCGCGGGCTGCCGATGGAGCTGCAGATCAGCGATGCGTACCTGCGCTCGCTCGTCGACGCGTACAACGAATTCTTCTACCACTACGACCGCACGCCGGTGCTGACGGTCGCCGCGGAACACCTGAACCCGCTGGACTCCCCCGAAGATCTCGCTCTGCTGGTCGAGCGCATCGAGACGATGCGTGGCCGCAAGGAGTTCTTCGTCAAGGGCGAGACGACGCGCTGACGCGTCCTCGCCTGTCGTTCCTTTCCCATTCGAACCGGATTTCCCATGACCTATCTCCAGGAATCGAGCCGGCCTGCCGTCACGGTGCCCAAGCTGCAGGCAATGCGCGACGCCGGCGAGAAGATCGCGATGCTCACCTGCTACGACGCGAGCTTTTCCGCACTGCTCGACCGTTCGGGCGTCGACGTGCTGCTGATCGGCGATTCGCTCGGCAACGTACTGCAGGGCCATACGACCACGCTGCCCGTGTCGCTCGACGACATCGCGTATCACACCGCCTGTGTCGCCCGTGCGCAACCGCGCGCGCTGATCATGGCCGACCTGCCGTTCGGCACGTACGGCACGCCGGCCGAGGCGTTCGCGAGCTCCGTCAAGCTGATGCGCGCCGGTGCGCAGATGGTCAAGCTCGAAGGCGGTGAATGGCTCACCGAGACGATCCGCTTCCTCGTCGAGCGTGCGGTGCCCGTGTGCGCGCACGTGGGCCTTACGCCGCAGTCGGTGCACGCGTTCGGTGGCTTCAAGGTGCAGGGCAAGACCGAAGCCAGTGCCGCGCAGTTGCTGCGCGACGCGCGCGCGGTCGAAGCAGCCGGTGCGCAGGTCGTCGTGATCGAAGCCGTGCCGACGCTGATCGGTTCCGAAGTCACGCAGATGCTGCGCGTGCCGACGATCGGCATCGGCGCCGGCGCCGACTGCTCGGGCCAGGTGCTCGTGCTGCACGACATGCTCGGCGTGTTCCCCGGCAAGCGGCCGCGCTTCGTGAAGGATTTCATGCAGGGCGAGCCGAACATCCAGGCGGCCGTCGAAGCGTACGTGCGCGCGGTAAAGGACGGTTCGTTCCCCGGCCCCGAGCACTCGTTCTGACGCCCTTCACGGGGCCAGCGATGCGTTCGCCGGCCCCTTGATGACAAAAAGCGCGGCGCCCTTTGCGGGGCACCACGCTTTTTCTTTCCTGCGCTGCCGACAACGGTCGATTATCGGCCGGTTACTTCAATACCGCGTCGAGCGCGCCGCGCAGCGCGTTGGTCAGCAGCAGCGCGTCCGCGCGCGCGAGATCGTCGCGGGTCACGACCCGCTCCGTCGCACCGAACGCGCGATCTTCGAGCAACACGCCGCGCATCACGCCCGGCAGCACGCCAGACTCGAGCGGCGGCGTCACCCACTGGCCGTCGAGCTTCACGAACAGGTTCGAGCGCCCGCCTTCCGTCACTTCGCCTCGCTCGTTGACGAACAGCATGTCGAACGCGCCAAGTGCCTCCGCCGCCTGCCATGCGCGATCGTATTCGGCGCGGCGTGTGGTCTTGTGCAGCAGCAGCGCATCGCTCGCACGGGTCGGTGCGAAGCCGTGCGCGGACGCCAGCAGCACGCCGACCGGCCCCGCCGGCAGCGGCTTGAGCGGTGCCGAGACGATCTCGACCGTGCCGTCCTTCGCGAGCGCGAGCTTCATCCGGTAAGCGCCGTCGCCGTCGAGCGCCGCGCAGCGCGCGTCGATCTCGCGACGCAATGCATCGGCGTCGAAGTGGAAACCGAACGCATCCGCGCTACGCTGCAGCCGCGCGAGATGGCGATCGAGATGCCGGATGCCGTCCGCACGCGTGGCGGCGGTCGTTTCGAACAGCTGGAAGCCGGGATCGGCATCCGTCAGGAATCGCGCTTTCAATTCGCACTCCGCATATTCGTCGGCCGCGACGCTGTCGAGCACGATGCCCGCACCGACGCCCATCGTGCTGCGGCGCCGGCCGGCGGTTGCCGCTGCCGGATTGCGTGCGTCGGCATCGACCGCACCTTTGCCGGCTGCGTCGAGCGTCAGCGTACGGATCGCCACCGACAGGCAGAAATCGCCACAACCGGCCAGGCGATCGCCCGGCTCATCGGAATCGGCGCCTTGCTTCGCAGCGTCGAGCCAGCCGATCGCGCCCGTGTAGAGCCCACGCGGCGTCGACTCGATCGCATCGATCAACTGCATCGTCTTGTACTTCGGCGCGCCCGTGATCGATCCGCACGGAAACAGCGCACGCAGCATCTGCGCGAACGTCGTCCCGTCGCGCCAGCCGGCCTCGACCGTCGACGTCATCTGCCACACCGACGCATACGGCTCGACGGAGAACAGCGCCGGCACGCGGACCGTCCCGGTGCGCGCGATCCGCGACACGTCGTTGCGCAGCAGGTCGACGATCATCACGTTTTCCGCGCGGTTCTTCGGATCGTTCGCGAGGAACACGGCCGCCGCCGCATCGTCGCGAGGGTCGGCCGAACGCGGTGCCGTGCCCTTCATCGGCCGCGCGCCCAGCACGTCGCCGTGCTTCTCGACGAACAGCTCGGGCGAACACGACACGACCCACGGTCCGTCGGGCAACGCGATCAGCGCGCCGTAGCGCACCGGCTGGCGCGCCCGCAGCCGCCGGTACAGCGCAAGCGGCGTGCCGAACACGTCGAAGTTCAGCCGGTACGTGTAGTTGACCTGATACGAATCGCCTGCGCGCAGCGCGTCGTGCACCGCGGCGATCGCCGCGTCGAACGCATCGCGCGACACGCTCTTTTCGACATGCGCGACGCCCGCGATCGACGGCGTTGCGCCGCCGTCCTGCTGCGCGAGCCACGCGTCGACTTCGTCGCGCGACAGGCGCTCGCAGCGCGCATACAGCAAAAAGCGCAGCGGGGCATGGCCCGGCTGCGCTCGTTGCAGGTTGCGTCCGAATTCGTAATCGCCGACGACGACCGCATGCAGCCCGTCGCGCAGATCCTGCGCCACCGCCGCATCGACCTCGTCGAGCCGAGCCGGATCCGTGCACACGCGTTCGCGCACGAACCCCGAATACAAACGACTCGACCGCGCGGACGCAGTCGAGTCGCAATCGTCCAAGAGCGCGAACGACGCGCTCTCGTTGCCTTCAGTCATGCTGTTACTCGAGTTACTCGAAGAAGCTCTTCACACGATCGAACCAGCTCTTGCTCTGCGGGCTGTGACGCGCGCCGCCCTCGGCCAGCGATTTCTCGAACTGCTTGAGCAGGTCGCGCTGGTTGTCGGTCAGCTTCACCGGCGTCTCGACCTGCACGTGAACGTACAGATCGCCCGCGATGCTCGAACGCAGCCCCTTGATGCCCTTGCCGCGCAGGCGGAACGTCTTGCCCGACTGCGTGCCTTCCGGCACCGGGAACGACGCACGACCGGCCAGCGTCGGCACCTCGATCTCGCCACCGAGTGCGGCGGTCGTGAACGGGATCGGCATCTGGCAGTGGAGATCGTCGCCGTCGCGCTCGAACACCGAGTGCGGCTTGATGTGGATCTCGACGTACAGGTCGCCCGGCGGCCCGCCGTTGATGCCCGGCTCGCCGTTGCCGGCCGAGCGGATCCGCATCCCGTCGTCGATCCCGGCCGGGATCTTGACTTCGAGCGTCTTGGTTTCCTTCACCTTGCCCGACCCGTGGCAATGCACGCACGGCTCGGGGATGTAGGTGCCCGTGCCATGGCACTTCGGGCAGGTCTGCTGGATGCTGAAGAAGCCCTGCGACATGCGCACCGTGCCCTGGCCGTGACAGGTCGGGCAGGTTTCCGGCTTCGTGCCGGGCTTCGCGCCCGACCCGTGGCAGACCTCGCACGACACCCAGCTCGGCACGCGGATCTGCGTGTCGTAGCCGTGTGCGGCCTGCTCGAGCGTGATTTCCATGCTGTAGCGCAGGTCGGCGCCGCGATACACCTGCGGGCCGCCACGGCCGCCGCGCGCGGCGCCGCCCGCTGCCTGACCGAAGATGTCGCCGAAGATGTCGCCGAACGCGTCCGCGAAGCCGCCGAAGCCCTGTGCGCCCGCACCGCCCATGTTCGGATCGACGCCCGCGTGGCCGTACTGGTCGTACGCTGCCCGCTTCTGGCCGTCCGACAGCATTTCATAGGCTTCCTTCACCTCCTTGAAATGCTCTTCCGCATCCTTGTTGTCCGGATTGCGGTCAGGGTGATACTTCATCGCAAGCTTGCGATACGCCTTCTTGATTTCGTCGTCGCTCGCATTCTTTGCGACGCCAAGAACCTCGTAGTAATCCCGTTTCGCCATATCGATTCACTGTGCCGTCCGCGCCTCATGCACGCGGCGGCTCCTTTCGCTCGCAGTAAAGTCTCTCGACGCGTCTGGCTCCGGCCCGTTCGGGACGGTCACGCAGCGCCCGCCAAAAAACAAATGTGCCCGGAGGGCCGCGAAGCCCGCCAGGCGTGGAGTCGATCCGGCCATCCGGAAGGAAAGACAGACCGCTTGTCAGCCAACCCGTCAGCCGCGCCGCGCGCGGGTTGCGCGCGCGGCGTGCGGCACCGGGGCAACCCGGCTTAGTCCTTCTTCACTTCCTTGAACTCGGCGTCGACGACATCGTCGGCAGCCTGTTGCGCGCCGCCCGCATGGGCCGCGCCTTCCGCTGCACCCGCTGCGCCGGCCGCACCTGCTTGCTGGGCCTGCATGTCGGCGTACATCTTTTCGCCGAGCTTCTGCGACACCTTGCCGAGTTCCTCGACCTTCGCGTCGATCGCAGCCTTGTCGGCCGATGCGTCCTTCAGCACTTCCTCGAGCGACTTCAGCGACGCTTCGATCGCTTCCTTCTCGCCCGCGTCCAGCTTGTCGCCGTACTCGGTCAGCGCCTTCTTCGTGCTGTGGACGAGTGCATCGCCCTGGTTGCGCGAATCGGCCAGCTCGCGCAGCTTGTGATCTTCCGCTGCGTTCGCTTCCGCGTCCTTGATCATCTGGTCGATTTCAGCGTCGGACAGGCCCGAGTTCGCCTTGATCGTGATCTTGTTTTCCTTGCCGGTCGCCTTGTCCTTCGCGCCGACGTGCAGGATGCCGTTCGCGTCGATGTCGAAGCTCACTTCGATCTGCGGCACGCCGCGCGGTGCGGGCGGAATGCCTTCGAGGTTGAACTCGCCGAGCAGCTTGTTGCCGGCTGCCATTTCGCGTTCGCCCTGGAACACCTTGATCGTCACGGCGCCCTGGTTGTCGTCCGCCGTCGAGTACACCTGGGCGTGCTTCGTCGGGATCGTCGTGTTCTTGCTGATCATCTTCGTCATCACGCCGCCGAGCGTCTCGATACCGAGCGACAGCGGGGTCACGTCGAGCAGCAGCACGTCCTTGCGGTCGCCCGACAGAACCTGGCCCTGGATCGCCGCGCCGACTGCGACGGCTTCGTCCGGGTTCACGTCACGGCGCGGATCCTTGCCGAAGAACTCCTTCACCTTTTCCAGCACCTTCGGCATGCGCGTCTGGCCGCCAACCAGGATCACGTCGTCGATGTCCGACACCTTGACGCCTGCGTCCTTGATCGCAACGCGGCACGGTTCGATCGTGCGCTCGACGAGGTCTTCCACCAGCGCTTCCAGCTTTGCGCGAGTGATCTTCAGGTTCAAGTGCTTCGGGCCCGACGCGTCCGCCGTGATGTACGGCAGGTTGATTTCGGTCTGCTGGCTCGACGACAGCTCGATCTTCGCCTTTTCAGCGGCTTCCTTCAGGCGCTGCAGCGCGAGCACGTCCTTCGACAGGTCGACGCCCTGCTCCTTCTTGAACTCGCCGATGATGTAATCGATGATGCGCTGGTCGAAGTCTTCACCGCCGAGGAACGTGTCGCCGTTGGTCGACAGCACTTCGAACTGCATTTCGCCGTCGACGTCCGCGATCTCGATGATCGACACGTCGAACGTACCGCCGCCGAGGTCATACACGGCGATCTTGCGGTCACCCTTCTCGACCTTGTCGAGGCCGAACGCGAGCGCAGCTGCGGTCGGCTCGTTGATGATCCGCTTGACTTCGAGGCCCGCGATGCGGCCGGCGTCCTTGGTTGCCTGGCGCTGGCTGTCGTTGAAGTACGCCGGCACCGTGATCACGGCTTCCGTGACCGGCTCGCCGAGGTAGTCTTCGGCCGTCTTCTTCATCTTGCGCAGCACTTCCGCCGAAACCTGCGGCGGCGCGAGCTTTTCGCCGTGCGCTTCGACCCATGCATCGCCGTTGTCGGCCTTGACGATGCTGTACGGCATCAGGCCGATGTCCTTCTGGACTTCCTTCTCTTCGAAGCGGCGGCCGATCAGGCGCTTCACTGCGAACAGCGTGTTCTTCGGGTTGGTCACCGACTGACGCTTGGCCGGCGCGCCAACCAGCACTTCGTTGTCGTCCATGTAGGCGATGATCGACGGCGTGGTGCGCGTGCCTTCCGAGTTCTCGATGACCTTGACCTGGTTGCCTTCCATGATGGCGACGCACGAGTTCGTGGTGCCGAGGTCAATACCGATGATCTTTCCCATTTTTTCCTAATCTCCAGAAATGCTTGTTTGCTGCGCAAAACCCCGCGTTTTGGGGCAGTTTCGCGCGCCAGAATTCAACTCTGTTCCCGAAATGCGTCCGTCCGATCCGTTTTCAAGACCCGACAAGCGATGCGGATATTAAATTTTTTCAATCGCCGCCGGCTAGCGGATCGCCGCCCGGCGGATGGCCCGTCGCCGCGGCAATCTTCGCGCACGCCGCCGACACGGCGGCCTGGAACTGCGCAAGGCCATGCCAGCCCGTCGCGCGGCCGAGCCGCTTGCCGCGGTGGAAGAAGAACCACGTCGGCACGCCGTGCAGCCCGAAGCGGCGCCCAAGCTGGTGGTGTTCGTACACGTTGCAATGGAACCACTTCAGGCCCAGCGCGCGGATCGCGTCGGGCTGGGCGAGCATCGCCTTCTTCGCGATCTCGCAGTTGAAGCAGTCGACGCCCCAGAAGAACACCACCGCGAGCGCGTCGCCCGCGCCGTCGATCGCCGCGTCGAACGTGCCGGCGTCCAGCGCCTGCATGTCGAACGCGTCGAATGCGGCCGGATCGACGCCGGCGGGCACCATCGCGACGGCCTTACTTCGGCTGGGCGACGGTGACGAGCGCCGGACGCAGCACGCGGTCGGCGATCGTGTAGCCCTTTTGCAGCACCGCGACGACGGTGTTCGGCTCCTGCTCGGCCGGCACCATCGAAATCGCCTGGTGCTGGTGCGGATCGAACTTCTCGCCGACCGGGTTCAGCGCGACGACACGGCCCTTCTCGAGCGCGCTCGTCAGCTGGCGCAGCGTCAGTTCGACGCCTTCGCGGACCTTCGCGACGTCGCCCGACGTATCGTTGACGGCTGCTTCCAGGCTGTCCAGCACCGGCAGCAGGTGCTCCGCGAAGCTCTCGATCGCAAACTTGTGCGCCTTCGAGACGTCGTCCTGCGCGCGGCGGCGGACGTTCTCGGTCTCGGCCTTCGCCCGCAGGAAGCTCTCCTGCAGCTCGGCGACCTTGGCTTGAGCCTCCGCGAGCGCCGCGTCGGCTGCTTCAGCGGCGGGAGCAGCGCCTTGCGCCGCCTGCTTCTCGCTGCCGATATCTTCGGCCGATTGGGTAGCCGGGTTCTCTTGCGTGTTTTCCATGTCGCTGAAAGTCGATTAGAGGTTGAAGCCAAATCGGCAACCGCCGGACCGTATACCCGGCGGCACCGCACATTGCTGGTGCAAATAAGGGTGAAAACTACGATTTCAAGAGGGTTATTCGCCGGCATTCTCCAATGCCGCGAAACAACCGCGCGTCGCACCGGTGCATCGCCCGCATAGTCCGTCAGATCGGGCGAAACGGGCTGTAACAACGCTTACCTGGCAAGTACTAGCTTGGCACAGGCCCGCTGCACTACACTCCACTCAAGCGTCGGAAAAGCGTGTTTACCCCTAGCTGACCGCCGCCTGACATCCACCTGGCGCCGTTTTCACCCGTCTTCTCGAGGGGAGTACCGTGAAACTGACCTTTGCGATATCGGTGGTCGCGCTGGTACTCATTGCCGGCACCACCACCATCTGCCTGTCGGGAGCCGTCACCGACCGCACGACCGAATACGGGAGCGCGCGGGCGACGTTCGACCAGATGTTCAGCTCCCACCAGAAAATCTGTCGATAATGCGCCGGTCGCGCTTCGTCGGCCGGCCGTGCAATTCGGCCGCCGGCTCGCGATACGTGCGGCGCCGCTCCAGTTCGGCGAGCCGCGCGGCCCGCCCCGCTTCCGTTTCCGCGTAAAGCGTCTGCGCAACGCTCGCCGGCCCGCGCACGTCGCACACACCAAGCACGGCAATGTGCCAGACGATGCCGTCGATCGCAATCTCGACCTCGTCGCCCACGCGCACGTCCTTGGCCGGCTTGACGGCCGCGCCGCCGATCTTCACGTGCCCCTTGTCGACCGCATCGGTCGCGAGCGAGCGCGTCTTGAAGAACCGGGCGGCCCACAGCCATTTGTCGATGCGCAGCTTCGCGCCCGGTTCGGTCGAAATCTTGTAATTCATCGCGTTCAAATCACCGTTTCAGGCTGCGCGGCCCTGACCGGCCAGCCCTGCAGATTCTCGGCGACGATCTCGCCGAGCGCGCCGATCCACGCGGGCGCGCCGTTCAGGCACGGAATGCGGTGGAACGCCTTGCCGCCGCCGGCGAGGAACTCGTCGCGCACTTCCATGCCGATCTCCTCGATCGTCTCCAGGCAGTCGGCTGTGAAACCGGGACAGAACACGTCCGCCCGCCGCACGCCGGCCTCGCCGAACTCGCGCAGCGTCGGCGCGGTGTAAGGCTGCAGCCATTCGGCCTTGCCGAAGCGCGACTGGAACGTGATGCGGCATTCGGTCGTCGACAGCCCGAGCGCGGCCATCAGCAGCGCGCCCGTCTGCTGGCACTGGTCGTGATAGGGGTCGCCGAGATCGAGCGTGCGCTTCGGCACGCCGTGAAAGCTCAGCACGAGCTTGTCGCCAGCCGCGAAGTCGGGCCGGCCGTGCTGCGCCCAGTACTGGTGCACCTGCTCGGCCAGCGCATGGATATAGGCCGGATGGTCGGCATAGTGCCGCACCGTGCGCACCTCCGGCTGGTTGCGCATGCGCGCGAGCGCGTTGAATGCGGCGTCGAATGCGGTGGCGGTGGTCGACGCCGAGTATTGCGGATACATCGGCATCAGCAGCACGCGCTCGACACCCGCGCGCTTGAACTGCGCGAGCGCGTGCGAAATGTTCGGGCTGCCGTAGCGCATCGCGTAGTCGACCTGCACCTGATAACCGTTCGACGCAAGCAAGTGCCGCACGCCGTCGGTCTGGCGCTCGGTGTGCACGCGCAGCGGCGAGCCCTCGGGCATCCAGACGGCCGCGTATTTCTTCGCGGACGCGCGGCCGCGCAGCGGCAGGATCAGCGTGCGCAGCAGCACCTGCCAGACGGCCTGCGGAATCTCGACGACCCGCGGATCCGACAGGAATTCGGCCAGGTAGCGCCGCACCGCGCGCGGCGTGGGCGCGTCAGGCGTGCCGAGATTGATCAGCAGCACGCCGATGCGATGGGCAGCCGCGATGCTCGAAGGCGGCTCAAGATCGAAACGCATGGGCAATTACGTGCTCGGGGCACGGGACCGGACGGCTCTCAATTATAGCGGGCCGCCCCGGGCCGGTCGGCTGGCCGTTCGGCCGACTGTCTACTTACGCGGCGCCGAGGCACGATGACGGGGCAGGATCGGGCTGGCGAAGGCAGGCTACTGCTGGCTCAGCGTGAGCGACAGCAGGCGCGCCGTGATATCGACGATCGGTATCACGCGGTTGTACGCCATGCGGGTCGGGCCGATCACGCCGAGCGTGCCGACGATCTGCCCGTTCACCTCGTAAGGCGCGGTAACGACGCTCATTTCCTCGATCGGCACGAGCGTCGATTCGCCGCCGATGAAGATCTGCACGCCTTGGGCGTGGCTCGACACGTCGAGCAGTTGCAGGAGGCCCGTCTTTTGGTCGAATACGTCGAACAGCTTGCGCAGCCGCGCCATGTCGGAGGAAAGATCCGCCACTTCGAGCAGGTTGCGCTCACCGGAAATCAGCACGGTGTCCTCGGTGTCGGGCACCTCGGTGCTGGCCGTCACGGCCGCATGCATCAGCGTGGTCATGTCGCCGCGCAACTGGTCGATCTCGTCGCGCAGGCGGCGGCGCACCTCGTCGAACGACAGTCCGGCGAAATGCGCATTGATGTAGTTGGACGCCTCGGTCAGTTGCGACGGCGAGTAATCGCGCGGCGTCGCGAGCATCCGGTTCTGCACGTCGCCCTCGGGCGTGACGATGATCAGCAGGATGCGCTTGTCCGACAGGCGCATGAACTCGATCTGCTTGAACACGTGGCTGCGGCGCGGCGTCAGCACGACGCCCGCGAACTGCGACAGGTTCGACAGCACGCTCGCGGCGGCCGCCACGACCCGCTGCTGCGGCTCGCCGGCCTGCAGCGTGTTCTGCACCTGCCGCGCGACGGCTTCGGCGTCGATCGGCGCCTCGACCGTCAGCATCGTGTCGACGAACAGCCGGTAGCCGCGCGGCGTCGGCACGCGGCCGGCCGACGTGTGCGGGCTCGACACGAGGCCGAGCTCCTCCAGGTCGGACATCACGTTGCGGATCGTCGCCGGGCTCAGCTCGAGCCCGGAGTAACGGGACAACGTGCGCGATCCGACTGGCTGACCGTCGGCGATATACCGTTCGATCAGGGTTTTCAGGAGGGTTCGTGCGCGAGGATCTAGCATGGTGGAAAATTTTAGCGCAACCGCGCGACCGCGGCGAGTGGCGCAGCCACCGATGCGCGGGCCGGCCCGATCCGGCCCCGCCTGCGCACAGCCGGTTCTTTTCGTCAACGAGCTATGGTGTAATGCCGGCATGAAAACCGGTAATCAGTTCAACACTGTCGCGCTCGTCGGCCGGAGCAACACGCCGAACATCGCCGAGCCGCTCGCCACGCTGGCCGCCTGCATCGCCAAGCGGGGCTTCGAGGTCGTCTTCGAAGCCGAGACCGCGCGCGAGATCGGCATCACCGGCTACCCGGCGCTGACCCCGGCCGAAATCGGGGCACGCGCCGACGTCGCGGTCGTGCTCGGCGGCGACGGGACGATGCTCGGCATCGGCCGTCAGCTCGCGCCGTACAAGACACCGCTGATCGGGATCAACCACGGGCGGCTCGGCTTCATCACCGATATCGCGGCGGCCGACATGCAGGCGCTCGTCCCGGTGATCCTGTCGGGCAAGTTCGAGCGCGAGGAGCGCGCGCTGCTCGAGGCCCGGATCATGCGCGACGGCGAACCGATCTACCATGCGATCGCCTTCAACGACGTCGTCGTGAACCGCAGCGGCTTCTCCGGGATGGTCGAGCTGCGCGCATCGGTCGACGGCCGGTACATGTACAACCAGCGTTCGGACGGCCTGATCGTCGCCACCCCGACCGGCTCGACCGCTTACGCGCTGTCGTCGGCCGGCCCGATCCTCCACCCGCAGCTGCAAGGCATCGTGCTCGTGCCGATCGCGCCGCACGCGCTGTCGAACCGGCCGATCGTGCTGCCCGACGATTCGAAAATCGCGATCCAGATCGTCGGCGGGCGCGACGTCAACGTGAACTTCGACATGCAGTCGTTCACCGCGCTCGAACTGAACGACACGATCGAGGTGCGCCGCTCGAAGCACACGGTGCCGTTCCTGCACCCGATCGGCTACAGCTACTACGCGACGCTGCGCAAGAAGCTGCACTGGAACGAACACGCCTCGAACGAAGACGACAAGGCGTCCTGACGCCACCCCGCCCGACACCATGCTCCGCCACCTCTCGATCCGCGACTTCGTCATCGTCGCCGCGCTCGATCTCGAATTCGACAGCGGCTTTTCCGTCTTTTCCGGCGAGACCGGCGCCGGTAAATCGATCCTGATCGACGCCCTCGCCCTCGCGCTCGGCGAACGTTCCGATGCAAGCGTCGTACGCACCGGCTGCGGCCGCGCCGACATCACCGCCGAATTCACGCCGCACGACCGCGTCGCGCGCTGGCTCGACGAACACGCGTTCGACACCGAGGACACCGTGATGCTGCGCCGCGTGATCGATGCGAACGGCCGGTCGCGCGCGTTCATCAACGGCACCAGCGCGACGCTCGCGCAACTGCGCGAACTCGGCGAAATGCTCGTCGACATCCACGGCCAGCATGCGCATCAGCTGCTGATGCGGCCCGACGCGCAGCGCGAGCTGTTCGATACCCACGCGGGACTCGTCGCGGATGCGGCGAACGTCGCGCGCGCATGGCGCGTGTGGCGCGACGCGACGCAGGCGATCGACGCAGCAAAAGCGCACGAGCGCGAGCTGCAGCTCGAACGCGAGAAGCTCGCCTGGCAGCTCGCCGAGCTCGACAAGCTCGCGCCGCAGCCAGGCGAATGGGACGAAGTCAGCAACGAGCACAAGCGCCTGTCGCATTCGGCGAACCTGATCGAAGGCGTGCGCGGCGCGCTCAACGCGCTGTCCGAGTCCGACGACGCGATGCTCGCGCAACTCGGCGCGATCGTGTCGAAGCTGCGCAGCCTCGCCGACTACGACACCACGCTCGGCGATGCGCTCGCGTCGCTCGAACCGGCCGAGATCCAGTTGCAGGAAGCCGTCTATTCGCTGTCGCACTATGCGCAGCGCGTCGATCTCGACCCCGAACGACTCGCGCAGGTCGAAACCCGCCTCGATGCCCTGCACTCGACCGCCCGCAAGTTCCGCTTGCCGCCCGACACGCTGCACGAAGAACACGCGGCACGCCGCGCGCAGCTCGCCGCACTGGATGCGGCGGCCGATCTCGGCGCACTCGAAGCGGTGCAGGCCAAGGCGCGGGAAGGCTATCTCGCCGATGCCAAACATCTGTCCAAGGCGCGCGCACAGGCCGCCAAGGCGCTCGGCACGGCCGTCACGGCCGGCATGCAGGAACTGTCGATGGCGGGCGGAAGCTTCGAAGTCGCGCTCATCCCGCTCGCCGATGGCGGCCCGCACGGGCTCGAGCAGGTCGAATTCCGGGTCGCCGGGCACCCCGGCGTGCCGCTGCGGCCGCTTGCGAAGGTTGCGTCGGGCGGCGAGCTCGCGCGGATCAGCCTCGCGCTCGCGGTGATCGCCAGCGCGGCCAGCCCGACGCCGACACTGATCTTCGACGAAGTCGATACGGGAATCGGCGGCGGCGTCGCCGAAGTGGTCGGCCGCCTGCTGCACCAGCTCGGGCGCGACCGCCAGGTGCTGTGTGTGACGCACCTGCCGCAGGTCGCCGCGCGCGGCGATCACCACTTCCAGGTCGCGAAGGGCGCCGACGAGCGCGGCGGCACGGTATCGACGGTCATTGCACTCGACCGCACCAACCGGATCGAGGAAGTCGCGCGCATGCTCGGCGGGCTCGAGATCACGGCCACGACGCGCAAGCACGCGAAGGAAATGCTGGCGGCCTGACGCCGGCCATCCGTTATCCGTTCATCGAATGCAAAAAGACCGGCGCATGCGCCGGTCTTTTCTTAGGCATGGCGGCACAATCGCGTCCGCCCTGCCGCACCGCATCGAACGGTCGTTTCAACTATCCGTTTCAACCGCCCCGAACACACGGTTCCACAGCGCCGTCACGGCCGCCCGCTCGTCGGCCACCACGGCCGGATCGACCCGCGCCTTCTCCATCCCGTCGAGCCGCAGCTTGTGCTGCAGCTTCCGGTACTTGCGGTACGCCGCCCCGACGCGCTCGGCCTCGTCCTCGCCCATCAGCCCGAAGCGCGCGACCTCGCGCAGCAGCGCGATGTTGCCGGTATTGCGGATCAGCTCGGCGTCGCTCGACGCGTGCAGCAGCACCCAGTACTGGACGATGAACTCGATGTCCACCATCCCGCCACGATCGTGCTTCAGGTCGAACAGCTCGGTCTGGTTCGGGTGGCCGGCAAACACCTTGCCGCGCATGTCGACGATTTCCTTCGCGAGTACGCCGCCGTCGCGCGGCGTCGTCAGCACCTGCTGGCGGATCGCCTCGAAGTCCGCGCCGATCTGCGCGTCGCCCGCGCTGTAGCGGGCGCGCGTCAGCGCCTGATGCTCCCAGACCCACGCGGTATTCGCGGCATCGCCCTCGCGCAACTGGTAGCGGCGGAACGCGTCGAGATCGGTGACGAGCAGCCCGGCCTCGCCGTTCGGCCGCAACCGCAAGTCGATGTCGAACAGCGCGCCCGCGCCGGTCGCCGTGGTGAGCCACGTGATGAGCCGCCGCGTGAAGGTCGTATAGACATCGGCCGAACGATCGTCCGCATCGTCATACAGGAAGATCAGGTCGAGATCCGATGCGTAGCCGAGTTCCTTGCCGCCCAGCTTGCCGTACGCGATCACCGCGAACTTCGGCACATCGCGATGGCGCTTCGCGAGCTGCGACCAGACGACTTCGATCGTCACGTCGAGCACCGCGTCGGCCAGTTCGGACAGGCGGTCGCTCACGTGCTCGACCGACAGTTGCCCGGCCAGATCGATCAGCAGGATCCGGAACACTTCCGCGTGCTGTGCGTGCCGCAGCAGGTCCATCTGCTGCTCGGGGCCATCGGCCGCGGCGAGGCGCGCACGCAGTGCGTCCTTGAACGCGGGCCAGTCGAACGGGCTCGCGATCGCCTCGTCGTCGAGCAGCTCGTCGAGCAGTTGCGGGTGGCGGATCAGGTAGCCGCCGCCCCAGCGCGTCGCACCGAGCACCGACAGCACGCGGTCGAGCGCGGCCGGATATTCGGTCAGCAGCGCGAGGTAGACGCCGCGCCGGCTGACCGTCTCGAGCAGGTCGAACAGGCGCACGATCGTGTCGTCGCGGCGCGCGGCGTCGATGGTCGGCGCGGCCTCGAGCGCCCGCTGCGCGACGCTGTCGAAGCGCTGCCGGCTCTTCTCCGCCAGGCCCGTGTAGCGCGACGACTGCCAGATCGCGCGCAGCCGGGTGAGCACGGCGGCCGGATCGGTAAAGCCGAGACCGTCGAGACGGGCGACCAGCGCGTCGTCCTCGCCGTCGTCGGCCAGCGCGCCGCTCCAGATCCACGCGGCCGCCGAGTCGTCGCCGCTCGCGCTGGGCGCGCCGCTCGCCTTGTCCGCAAAAATCTGGTCGAACTGCGCTTCGACGAACGTGCGGTGGCCGTCCAGCACCGTCATCAGCGCCGCATAGTCGGCAAAGCCCAGCGACGCGGCCAGCGCCGCGCGTTCGTCCAGCTCGACCGGCATCGCGTGCGTCTGCGCGTCGTTGCGGTACTGCAGCCGGTGCTCGAGCGTGCGCAGGAAGTTGTAGGCGTCGGTCAGGCCTGCGCGCACGTCCTCGCCGATCAGCCCGCGCGCCTGCGCATGGCGCAGCACCGCGAGCGTCGGCCGCACGCGGAATTCCGCATCCTGGCCGCCACGGATCAGCTGGAACACCTGCGCGCTGAATTCGATCTCGCGGATCCCGCCGCGCCCGAGCTTGATGTCGTCGGCCTTGTCGGGCCGCATCGACGCGCGGCGCGCGGCTTCCTGCCGGATCTGCTGGTGCAGCGAGCGGATCGCACCGATCACGCCGAAATCGAGATAGCGGCGGTACACGAACGGCTTGACGATCGACTCGAGCTGCGACTCCAGCCGCCGCGCCGCGTCGCTGTCGCCTTCCGACACGAGCCGCCCCTTGATCCATGCATAGCGCTCCCACTCGCGCCCCTGCACGTAGAAATATTCCTCGAGCATGCCGAGGCTGCAGACGAGCGGACCCGAATCGCCGTTCGGGCGCAGCCGCATGTCGACGCGAAACACGTAGCCGTCGGCCGTGACCTCGGACAGCACGCCGATCAGGCGCCGGCCGAGCCGCGTGAAGTATTCCTGCGTGGACAGCGGCGCGCGCGCGCCGCCGGTCGTCTCGCCGTCGTCCTCATAGACGAAGATCAGGTCGATGTCCGACGACACGTTCAGTTCGCGGCCGCCGAGCTTGCCCATCCCGACCACACCGAGCACGACGCGCTGGCCGTCGGCGCCGCGCGGCTCGCCGTACAGCGCCTCGAGCTCGGCCGACAGCAGCGCGAGCGAGCGCTGCACGGCCACTTCGGCGAGATCGGTCATCGCGCCCGTCACCTCGGCGACGTCCGCCAGCCCGCGCAGGTCGCGCTCCGCGACCGCGCCGAATGCCTCCGCACGCAACTGCCGCAGCGCGCGCTTCAGTTGCTCCTCGGTCGGCGCGGTGGTGCCGGCCGGCGTCGCGATCAGTTCGGTGAGGCGCGCGTCGAGCTGCGCGCGGCCGAGCGGCGCGGCGGCCCACGCGGCGAC
>NZ_CABVQC010000036.1 GCF_902499175.1 Burkholderia aenigmatica | reverse complement strand
CGTGCGGTTCCACGGGTGCCACCACAGCAGGCCGCCGATGACGACGACCGCGAGCGCGCCGGCCATCAGCGTGCGGCGCGGGCGCCGCGCGGCGGGGGACGCGGGGTCTTTCGAAGGAGGCGTGGGCTTTTGTTCGTTATCCATCGTGATCTGTCAGGAAGACGGCGCGGCGTGCCGGAAATCGGACTGCTGGGCTGCGCGTGGGCGAGCGGTGCCGGGAGGGGCGCCCGGCTCGGTCCGGGGCCCCGCCGGCCTGCGCGGGAAAAGAGCGGTGCGCACCGCGAATGCGGCGCGACGATGGGCATGATCCTACGTCCCGTCCCCGTTACAGTCCAGTGGTCTATCTTTCAACGGGTTACGGTCGTTACAGAACGCGACAGGACGATGACGAAACGATTACACGCTGATGCGCCGGGCCGGTGCGCCGCCGATTTCGCGGGTGATTTTCGCGATGCATTCGTGCAGTGCCGGCACCACGTGTTCGTGCAGCCATTCGGGCGGGCACTGGTGCGACGCGCCACCGCAGTTCACCGAATAGCGCTGGCCCGACGGGCCAACGAAACCGGCCGCGACGGCATTGAGGCCCTCGCGCCATTCGCCGATCGCGATCGCGTGGCCGTCGCGCATCGCGTCGTCCAGCGCGGGGTTCAGGCGTGCGGACACATGCGGCCAGTCGTCGCCTGCCGTGGTGCGCAGCGACTCGAGCAGCAGGCGGCGCTCGTCGTCCTCGAGTGCGGCGAGATAGGCACGGCCGACCGCGGTGCGCGCGATGTCCATCCGCGAGCCGATCTCGAGGCGCGTGACGAGCACGGCCGAGCGCGGCCGGATCACGTCGATCGCGACCATGTCGAGACGGTCGCGCACCGCGAGGTGCACGGACAGCGACGTGCGTTCGGCCAGCTCGATCATGAACGGCCGCGACCGCGCGCGGATGTCGAAGTTGCGCAGAAAGCCGTGGCTCAGTTCGAGCACCGACGCGGTGAGCACGAAGCGCTCGCTGTCGGGCAACTGGAACAGGAAGCCGGCGCTGACGAGTGTCGCGGTGATGCGCGACACGGTAGGCTTCGGGATGCCGGTCAGTTCGGTCAGCTCGCGGTTGCTGACGGGCGCGTCGGCTGCCGCGATGCGACGCAGCACGGCGAGGCCGCGGGCGAGGGCGGTGATCTCGTCGGGCGAGGATTCACGGTCCCGCGACGCGGGAGAGGTTACAGTTGTCGACACGAGGGATTCTCTCTATTTCCGAAACTCGATTTCAATTTTGTTGGTATTGTAGGACTATTGTCAAAAGATGCATGTTCTGCGGCTGAACCGGTCATTGGATGAGATTTTACGGGTTCACCCTTGGTTTATTAGGAAAACGCTCAAATGTGCGTTGCCAGAAAGTGCATGAACCGGTGCAAATACCGCTTGACTTGTCGGGCGGAAACGGAAAGAATGTCTCACGTTTTCGAAACATCGTTTCAAGAGTTTAACCGGCAACGATGTTTCGCGCAGTCTCTCAGGTTCTAGCACGGCCCTCGGAATGGCTAGAACTTTTTTAGCGCCACGGTCTCCGTGGCGCTTTTTTTTGCCCGTCTTTCCGCGCGTCCGCCCGGACGCGTCAGGCCCGTATTATCCCCCGATCGCTGAAAACCCCCGTTCGAACCCGTGCGGCGTCTGCTTGCGCCTGTTTGCGCGTACGCTTCGCGCGATGCGCGTGCGCAAAAAAAAGCGCGATGCCCGCATGGGGTATCGCGCATCAAACGGCGTGGAGCGCCGACGAATGATCGGTGATGAAGAAAGGGGCGCCCGGCTAAGGGGGGGGCGCGGCCAGGGACGCCCGGTTAGGCGCGCTCCTGGCGAGCGGGCCGGCCCGCCTCGCGTGGTCCGGTCAGGCCTTCGCGAGCTTGATGCTGGTCGGCTCGGCGGTCAGGTAGCCGACGCTGGCGCCGAAGCGGTCCTTGAAGTTCGCGCGCACGAGCGGATCGAGCGTCGGCTTGACCTTGTCGTGCAGCGGCGATTCCCAGTCGCCCGCGTGCTGGAAGTTGCTCATGATGTAGGTCCAGCCGTTGATCTCGTCGACCGCGTGCAGGCCAGTCGATTCGGCACCGGCCGGGCACGACAGCACGCGCACGAGCGACTTCGTGTCGACGTTGTAGGCCCACAGGAAGTTGTTCACGTGCATGCCCGAGTCTTCGCCGATGAAGAGCGTGCGCAACTTTTCGGAGAACTTCAGGTTGTCCGGGTTCGCGATCTTGTCCGGGTTCGCGAGGTTGCCGAGTCCGTCGGCCGCGGCGAGATCCTCGCCGACGAGCGCGGCCGGCGCGCCCATGTCGACCGGCACCCATTCGCTGTCGATCGCACTGCCCGTCGTGTCGCGCTGGCTGCCCTTCAGGTTCAGCGCATAGACGGCGCCCGCGGCGATCTTCTTGTCGACCGCGACGTCGCGCGACACCGCATTGCCCTTGACCATCGACGTTTCGATCCGCGACATCGCCGTGTAGACGATCTTGTCCTTCGCGTTCACGGTCGTGCCTTCGAGTTTCGTGAAGGCCATGCTGCCGCCGAGCAGCGCCGCGTAACGGTGCGTCTCGAGGAACGCGGCTGCCTTTTCCATCCCCGGCTTCACGCGCATCCAGTTGAACTTGCCGCCGAAGTGGATCTTCGCGTAGCTCGGATCGTTCGGGTCGGTGGTCGTCAGGTCCATGATGTCCGACGCCTTCAGCGTGTTCGCGAGCGCTTCGATCTCGCTGCTGGTCGCGTGGCCGATCTTGATCCACGTGAGCGTCGCCGTGCCCGCGCCGACGGACGACGTCTGCGTCCACTTCGCGACGTACAGCGTGCCGGCCGACAGGTCGGCCGCCTTGTCGGCGACGAACATGAACAGGCCGCCGTTGGTGGCGTCGTCACCCATCATCACGGTGCGCTGGTCCGGCATCACCTGGATCAGCTCGTGCGAGATGCGGCCGAGGCAGTAGTGCTTCTTCACGGTGCCCGTGCCGTCCGGATTCACGGTGATCTCGGGCAGGTGGCCGTAGTGGTAGGGATTCGCCTTCGTCTCGTCGCCGAACGTGTTCTTGCTGAACGCCTTGAACTGCGCGTCGGTCGCGATCTTCGTCGCGTCCGGCTCGTACTCTTCGCTCGACAGGTGCGTGCCCCACGGCGACAGGCTCGCGCCGCACGTGATCCACAGGCCGTGCGCCTTCGACGTGTCGACGTTGTGGTACTTGACGACCTTCAGCGCGCCATTGGCCGGATCCTGGTCGAGCGTCACCACCGCGATCGGCGACGGCAGCTGGCCGTACTGCGATGCGCTGGCCTGGTCGCGCGTCGTGTATTCGAACTGCACGACGGCGAACACCGTGTTGCCCTTCACGCCGGGCACGTTCGCGTTCTTCAGCGTCAGCAACGAGCTGCCGTCCGGGCAGTCGGAATAGAACTGGCGCTCCTTGCCGGCCACCGAGCGGTCGATGATCGGCTGGTTGTTGATGTCGTAGTAGCCGCCCGCGAGCGTCGTGCCGCCCTTGCCGTCCGGCACCATGTCGCCCGTCACGAAGAACGGCCGGTACGCCAGCTTGAAGTTGCGCGCCGAGCCGTCCGAGAACGACACCGACAGCGTCGAGCCGACCGTCGTCGTGGCCATCGCGGCCGCGTTGTCGAGCGAGGGCGCGGCCATTGCCGAGAACGTGGCCGACGTGTACGCGGCAGCGACCGGGGCCGGCGTCGATGCCGGATTGTCGTCGCCGCCGCAACCCGTCAGCAGGGCCGGCAGCGCGAGGCCGGAAAGGGGCAGCATCGGCGCGCCGGCGAGGATCTTCAGGGCCTGACGACGGGAAGCATTGGGCAACGCGGGCATGTGGAGTCCAGTTTCAGTTGTTGGAAGAATGGCCTTCGCGAAGCAGGCGGTCGGCAAGCTTGGCGAAGGCAAATTGAAAACTGGACGGAAGTGTAAGGATGCTCGATGAAAGTTTTTTGAATTGAAAACGTAATGATGTGTCGGGCGTTCGTCAGGCGCTCAATCGCGTTCGGGCGTCGCCGAGATGCGGTGGATCGACAGGTCCGCGCCGTCGAACTCGGCTTCGCGGTCGAGGCGCAGCCCGACGGTCGCTTTCAGTGCGCCGTAGACGAGCGTGCCGCCCGCGGTCGCGATCGCGATGCCGCCGAACGTGCCGATCAGCTGCGACATGAACGACACGCCGCCGAGCCCGCCGAGCGCGGGCAGGCCGAACACGCCGGCCGCGATGCCGCCGAGCGCGCCGCACATGCCGTGCAGCGGCCACACGCCGAGCACGTCGTCGATGCGCCACTTGTTCTGTACGCAGGTGAACATCGCGACGAACAGCGCGCCTGCGACGGCGCCGGTGACGAGCGCGCCGATCGGATGCATCACGTCGGAGCCCGCGCACACCGCGACGAGGCCGGCGAGCGGCCCGTTGTAGGTGAAGCCCGGGTCGTTGCGGCCGGCCATCCACGCGGCGAGCGTGCCGCCGACCATCGCCATCAGCGAGTTCACGGCGACGAGGCCGCTGATCTTGTCGAGCGTCTGCGCGCTCATCACGTTGAAGCCGAACCAGCCGACCGCGAGCACCCACGCGCCGAGCGCGAGGAACGGGATGTTCGACGGCGGGTGCGCGGCGATCCGGCCGTCCTTCGCGTAGCGGCCGTGGCGCGCGCCGAGCAGCAGCACGGCCGGCAGCGCGACCCAGCCGCCGAATGCGTGCACGACGACGGAGCCCGCGAAATCGTGGAACGGCGCACCGAACGCGTGCGTGAGCCAGGCCTGCACGCCGAAACGTTCGTTCCATGCGATCCCTTCGAAGAACGGATAGATGAAGCCGACGATGATCAGTGTCGCGACGAGCTGCGGATTGAACTTCGCGCGCTCGGCGATGCCGCCGGACACGATCGCGGGGATCGCCGCCGCGAAGGTCAGCAGGAAGAAGAAGCGCACGAGCGCGTAGCCGCTGTGCTGTGACAGCGTGCCAATGTCGTCGAAGAACTCGACGCCGTACGCGATCGTGTAGCCGATGAAGAAATACGCGAGCGTCGACACCGAGAAATCGACCAGGATCTTTACGAGCGCGTTGACCTGGTTTTTCTTGCGGACCGTGCCGAGTTCGAGAAATGCAAAGCCCGCGTGCATCGCGAGCACCATGACGGCGCCGATCAACAGGAACAGTGTGTCGACGCCGGATTTCAGACCATCCATGCCGTGGCTTCCTTGCGCAAAAAACGGGCAAGGAACGCAAGTATCGAGCCAACTTGGTGAACGGCTGCGTGGAGTTGGTGCTCGAACACCGCGTGGTGCGGCATTCCGGTGAATCATGCACGGGAAGGGGGCGCGGGCGGCACGGGGCCGGTGTGATGCCGGGTGCACGCGTGTGGTGCGGCGGGTGCGGAACTGGTGCGTGTGACGTGCCGATTGGTGCGGTGTGGTGCGCGATGGTGCGTCGCGGCGCACCGTTCCGGCGCGTCAGCGGCGCGTGAACAGCGTGGGCGGCCGGCGCAGCCGCAGCGCGCACACCGACCAGTGGACGGCGACGGTTGTGAGCCCGAGCGCGGCAAACGCGAGCGCCGCGAAGCCCGCAAGCGACTGGCTGTCGCCGTCGGGGCCGAGGATGCCTCGCACGACGATCAGCGCGGCCGTCCAGAAGCCGATCACGGCCTGCGTGAGCAGGCGCGCGGACGCGACGCGGCGCGGGCGCCCGGAATCGGCAAGACGGCGCGCCGACCACGGGCGCAGGCACAGGAACAGGGTGGCGGCGAGCAGTACGGCCAGGGCGATGAGCCAGTCGACGAGAAAATCCATGAAAAAGGGGGCACTTCCGTAGCAGGTTGAGGCCTGCCCACTTTAGTGTTCTCGCGTGTGCGATTGAATCAGACGAGTCCTAAATTGAAAGCTATTTTTAATGGCGGGGCGTGATTGGCCGTGTTCCACAGGCGGTATCATCGACGTCGGTCCAACCATGAGGCCGCGCGACGCGCGGCCGGAGATTGCAGATGAACATGAAGACATCGCGGGCGCGTCGCGTGCCCGGGTCCGTCCTGGCGGCCGTGGCCGCCGGTGCGCTGTTGTTGCTCGCGGGCTGCGAGAAGTCCGGTGCGCCGGTCACGCAACCCGATACGGCCGCGAGCGCGGCCGCCGATGCCGCGAACAATGCGGCCAAGGCGCTCGACCAGGTAGCGAGCACGGTCAACCAGCAGATCAATGCCGCGAAGGCCGGCATCGCGTCCGCGGCGTCGGCCGTGCCGCCGCTGTCCGCGAGCGGCCTCGCTTCGGCCGCGCAGGCGCAGATCGATGCGGCCGCTTCCGCGGTCGTCGCGCATGCGGCTTCCGAAGCCGGCGCGCAGATCGCGCAAGCCGGCAAGAAGCTCCAGCAGTGGAGCCAGCAGAACGCGTCGGGCGCCAAGCCCGCGAGCGGAGAGTGACGCGGGCTTGCATGATCCGCAAAATGTAATTATGATGGTTACACATGTCGCCGGCTGCGGGATGGGCCGGCGTCGTCAAGTGAGTGAGGAATGAATACCAGCAGCCGGTTCGCGTTTGCCGTCCACGTGCTTGCCTTGCTGTCGATGCAGGAAGGCGCGCCGCTGTCGTCCGACATCATCGCGGGCAGCGTGAACACGAATCCGGCGTTGATTCGCCGGTTGCTGTCGATGCTGGCCGCCGCCGGGCTGACCACGTCGCAACTGGGCGCGGGCGGCGGTGCGCTGCTGGCGCGCGAGCCCGGCGCGATCACGCTGCTCGACGTGTATCGCGCGGTCGACGATGCGCAACTGTTCGCGCTGCACCGTGAGGCGCCGAATCCCGCGTGTCTCGTCGGGCGGCACATCCAGGGCGCGCTGATCGACTACATCGGCGACGCGCAGCGGGCGATGGAAGCATCGCTTGGCACGCGCACGCTGGCCGACGTCACGGCCGACGTGCTGGATCTGGAGCAGCGCACGCAACAGGCGGCGCGTGCCGGCGGGTGACCGGCGGCAGGGCAGGAAGCCGGGCGGCGCGACAGGCGCGGCGGCCGGTGCAACGGGGGCTATGCCCCGTTTTTTTCGGTCTTATCTGTAATTAACTGTGTTACATATTTTTCTGACTGGAGAATCGATATGACGCAACGTACTTTGAATATCGCGCTGTTTGGCGCCACTGGCACGATCGGCTCGCGCATCGCTGCAGAAGCCGCACGACGCGGCCATCGCGTGACCGCGCTGTCGCGCCATCCCGGTGCGGCCGGCGACGGCATCACCGCGAAGGCGGCCGACCTGTTCGACGCCGCCAGCATCGCGGCCGCGCTGCCGGGCCATGACGTCGTCGCGAGCGCGTACGGTCCGAAGCAGGACGATGCGGCGAAGGTCGTCGCGGCCGCGAAGGCGCTGGTCGCCGGCACGCGGCAGGCGGGGCTGAAGCGGCTCGTGGTGGTGGGCGGCGCCGGTTCGCTCGAAGTCGCGCCCGGCAAGCAGCTCGTCGACAGCGAAGGTTTCCCGGAAGCGTACAAGGCGGTCGCGCTCGCGCACCGCGATGCATTCGACTACCTGCAGACGGTCGGCGATCTCGACTGGACGTTCTTCGCGCCCGCTGCGCTGATCGCCCCGGGTGAGCGGACGGGTACGTTCCGCACGGGTGCCGGCAAGCTGATCGCGGACGCGCAAGGCAACAGCAAGATCTCGGCGGAAGACTATGCGATCGCGTTCGTCGACGCGCTCGAGCAAGGCAGCTTCGTGCGCGAGATCGCGACGGTCGCGTATTGAGCGGCGTGCCGGCCGGCGGCGCGTGCGCGCCGGGCCGGCCGTGACAGGCAGGAACGCCAGGCGATTCCACCCTGATGGGCGGGATCGCCTGTTTCATTTGGCGCGTGCCGCGTGCCGGCGGATCCGTTCATGCGATGCGCGTACCGGATCGGTATTTATACCGGTCGACGCGGCGCAGCGGTTTTCATATTGTTCCCCGTTGGGAAGGATGCATAGAATAAATTTCTATCTACGAGGGACTGGAGAAATGGACGCCATCGATCGCAAGCTGCTGGAGCTCTTGCAGGCGGATGCCACGCTACCGATCGCGGAACTGGCGCAGCGCGTGAACTTGTCGCAGACGCCGTGCTGGAAGCGCGTGCAGCGGCTCAAGGAAACCGGCGCGATTCGCGCGCAGGTTGCGCTATGCGATCCGCGCAAGCTCGGGGTCGGCACGACCGTGTTCGTCGCGATCCGCACGAACCAGCACACCGAGGAATGGGCGCAGCGTTTCACGCAGGCCGTGCGCGACATGCCGGAAGTGGTCGAGGTGTACCGGATGAGCGGCGAGACCGACTATCTGCTGCGCGTCGTGGTGGCCGGCATCGACGATTACGACCGCGTCTACAAGCAGCTGATTCGCGCGGTGCCGCTGTTCGACGTCAGCTCGTCGTTCGCGATGGAGCAGATCAAGTATTCGACCGCGCTGCCCGTGCGTGATCTTGCCGAGCCGGCATAACGCGGCAAGGAAACGCGGCAATGAAGCGACGCGGGCGCACATCGCACCCGCGGGTTCAGCGGCCGCGCGCCAGT
Source organism: Burkholderia aenigmatica (assembly GCF_902499175.1). GTDB lineage: Bacteria > Pseudomonadota > Gammaproteobacteria > Burkholderiales > Burkholderiaceae > Burkholderia > Burkholderia aenigmatica. The sequence goes on along the minus strand of NZ_CABVQC010000036.1, from coordinate 79,773 downwards.
GCGCGCGCGCGTTCGTCGGCCAGTGCGTCGCGGCGCACGAAATCCGCGACGAACGGGCTGGCCGGATGGTGATGCAGTGCGTACGGCGTATCCCATTGCGCGAGCTGGCCGTCCTTCATCACGCCGATCCGGTCGGCGATTGCAAACGCTTCGGCCTGGTTGTGCGTGACGAGGATCGCGGTGTGGCCCGTGCGTTTCAGGATGTCGCGCAGCTCGAACGCAAGCCGCTCGCGCGTATCGACATCGAGATTCGAGAACGGCTCGTCGAGCAGCAGCAGTTCCGGCGACGGCGCGAGCGCTCGCGCGAGTGCGACGCGCTGTTGCTGGCCGCCCGACAGTTCGTGCGGATACGCACCGCCGGAATCGGCGAGGCCGACGAGTTCGAGCATTTCCGCGGCGCGCATGCGACGTTCGGCCTTCGGCATGCGCCGCAGGCCGAACGCGACGTTGTCCGCCGCGCTCAGGTGCGGGAACAGCGCGTAGTCCTGGAACATCATGCCGATGCGGCGCCGCTCGGGCGGCACGTCGAGCGACGGCGCCGCGACGGGCGTGCCGTCCAGCACGATGCGTCCCATGCGCACCGGTTCGAAGCCGGCGATCGCGCGCAGCACGGTGGTCTTGCCGCAGCCCGACGCGCCGAGCAGGCAGCCGATGTCGCCGCGCGGCAGCGCGAGGCTCAGCCCGTCGACCACGGTGCGGCGGCCGTGCGGCGTGTCGTAGGCGAGGCAGAGGTCATCGAGTTCGAGCAGGTTCACGGTGTCAGGCTCCGATCTTGTGGCGGGTGCGGGCGAGCAGGATCACGGGCACGAGCCCGGCCAGCACGATCGCGAGCGCGGCGACCGCGCCTTCCTCATAGGTGCCGCGCGCGGCTTCCGCATACAGCCAGGTCGCGAGCGTGTCGAAGTTCAGCGGACGCAGCAGCAGCGTCGCCGGCAATTCCTTCATCGCGTCGACGAACACCAGCAGCGCGCTCGTCGTGAGCGCGGGCCGCAGCAGCGGCAGGTGCACGCGGCGCAGCGTGCCGCCGGCCGTCTCGCCGAGCGAGCGCGCCGCCTGTTCGAGCGACGGCGGGATCCGCGCGAGGCCGGCCTCGATGCTGCCCGCCGGGATCGCGAGAAAGCGCACGGTATAGGCGATCACGAGCGCGGCCGCCGAGCCCATCAGCAACAGCCCGTCACGGCCGAGCGCCGCGCCGAATAGCCGGTCGGCCGCCGCGAACGGGATCAGCAGGCCGATCGCGAGCACAGTGCCCGGCACCGCATAGCCGAGGCTCGCGATGCTTGCGCACACGCGGGCCGGGCCGGCGCGGGCGCTGTCGCGTTGCGCGCGTGCGGCCCACGCGACGATGAGCCCGCACGCGACAGTCGCGACGGTGGCGGCGGTGGCGATCGCCAGCGTGTTCGCGAGCCCCGTCATCAGTTGTGCGGACACGCCGCCGACGAGATGCAGCCGCTTGGCCGTCTCGACCGCGAGGTATGCGGCCGGCGCGCCGAAGCCGAGCAGCACGGGCAGCCAGCCCAGCACGGCGGCGCCGAATGCAGCCGCGCCCGTCAGGCGGCGCGGCGCGATCGGCCGCATGCGCCGGCCATGCGCGTAGCGCTGCCGACGGCGCCCGTAGCGTTCGAGCACGATCATGCCGACGACGATCGCGAGCATCGCGAGCGCGATCTGGGCGGCGCCGGCAAGATCGGAGCGCGTGATCCAGGTCGTATAGACGGACACGGTCAGCGTCTGCACGCCGAGGAATTCCGATGCGCCGATATCGTTCAGCGTTTCGAGCAGCGCGAGGCTCACGCCGACCGCGATCGCGGGCCGCGCGAGCGGCACGACGACGCGCCAGAACGTGGCGATCCGTCCCGCGCCGAGCGTGCGCGCGGCTTCGAGCAGGCTCGCGGACTGCGTGACGAACATCGCGCGCGTACTCAAGTAAACATAGGGATACAGCACGAAGCCGAGCACGAAGATCGCGCCGGGCAGCGAGCGCAGGTCGGGCAGGCGGAACTGGCGCGGGCTGTCGAAGCCGAGCAGCCAGCGGATCGCGCCTTGTACCGGGCCGATCGGGTGCAGCAGGTCGAGATACGCGAACGCGACGATGTAGGTGGGCACCGCGAGCGGCAGCAGCAGTGCCCACGTCAGCATCCGGCGGCCGGGAAAGTCGTACGCGGTGACGAGCCACGCGCAGCCGGTGCCGACGATCGACACGATCGCGCCGACCCCGGCGAGCAGCAGCAGCGTATTGACGAGCGCTTGCGGCAGCACGAATTCGGCGAGATGCCGCCAGTGCGCGAGATCGGCGTCGAACGCGGCCGCCACGAGCACCGCAAGCGGCGCCGCGACCGCCGCGGCGATCGCCAGCGCCGCGCTCAGCCACAGGCTGCCCGCGCGCGGCAGCAGGCGCGGCTGGCATGACGCGCGGCGCGCGCCGGCGGTCGTGGTGTCAGTTGTCAAAACCGACCTTGTCGACGAGCTGGCTCGCCTGCTTGCGATGTTTCGCGATGTCCGCCAGCGGCAGCGGATCGACCTTCAGCGTGCCGAAGCTGGCGATCACCGGGTCCAGCTTCACGTTCGCGCGCACCGGGTATTCGTAGTTCGCCTGCGCATACAGCGCCTGCGCTTCCGGCGACACGAGGTATTCGAGCAGCTTCACCGCGTTGGCCTTGTGCGGCGCGTGCTTCGCGACCGTCGCGCCGCTGATGTTGACGTGCGTGCCGCCGCTCTTCGCGTTCGCGAACGTCGGCCGCACGACCTTGATCGCGTCGCCCCACTTGCGCGCGTCGCTGCCGGGCTCCGCGTTCTTCATGTGACCGACGTAGTACGCGTTCGCGAGGCCGACGTCGCAGATGCCGCCGAGGATGTCGCGTGCGACGTCGCGGTCGCCGCCCGTCGCCTTGCGCGCGAGGTTCGCCTTCACGCCGCGCAGCCACTTCTCGGTCGCCGCTTCGCCGTCGTGCGCGATCATCGCCGCGACGAGCGCCGTGTTGTACGGATGCTGGCCCGAACGGATGCAGACCTTGCCCTTCCATTTCGGATCGGCGAGATCCTCATAGCGGAACGTATCGACCTTCAGGTCCTTCTCGACGTACAGCACGCGGTCGCGCAGCGACAGCGCGTACCAGTCGCCGTTCGCGCCGCGCAGGTTCGCGGGAATCGCGTCGTCGAGCGCCTTCGAGCGCACCGGTTGCGTGAGTCCGCCGTCGACGAGATCGAGCAGGTTGCCGACGTCGACCGTCATCAGCACGTCGGCCGGCGACTGCGCGCCTTCCGCCTTCACGCGCTCGAGCAGGCCGTCCTTCACGAACACCGTGTTGACCTTGACGCCGCTCTGCTTCGTGAACGCGTCGATGAGCGGCTGGATCAGCTTCGGTTCGCGGGTGGTGTACAGGCTCACTTCCTCGGCGGCCTGGGCCAGCGGCGCGAAAGCGGCGGCGGCAAGGGCGAGGGCGCCGGCAAGCGGCAGCAGGCGGGTGCGCGGATTCGACATGGAGACTCCGGAGGGGCAGGTGGACGAAGGGAGCGTTCCGGGGCGCGCCTGCCGCCCGAGCGACCCGAAACATTACAAAGTGAAAGATTCTGAATTCTAGATCGAAATGGGAACGATTATCAAATGAAAGCTTGCGGCGGGCGGGGAGAGGCGGGGGAGGGGGATAGGCAACGGCGCGTCGCAGCGGGCGCGCAAGCGCGTAGAATGCCCGCTTCGATGAATTTGACGGAGTCGCCCCGACCATGAACGATCAGCGCAAGAAGAACCCTGTCCGCAACGTGAGCATCCTGATCGTCGTGGCCGTGCTGCTCGTGATCGGGACGATCCTGTACAACGCGATTTCGCAGAAGCACGCGTACGACGAGGCCCATCCGGCCGAGGCCGCGAGCGCGGCGTCGCACTGACGTGCCGATGTGCGGCCCGCGGGCCGCGCACGTGGTGGGGATGTGAAGGGGATGAATCCCCGGCTGTTGCGGCGGCGGATGCCGCGCGGAGCCGGGGAAGAAGCGGGCGCCTGAATGGGCGCACCGCGTATGCAGGTCAGTCGTGCGTCAACGTGACGCAGGTGCGAATTTCGGGCGGATCCGTGCGTAGAACACGACCGCGAGCAGCACGAGCCAGGCCGCGCCGACATACAGCGCGACGCGTGTGTCTTCGAACCAGCCGAGCATCACGATCACGAAGCCCATGAACGCGATCGTCAGGGCCGGCGCGACCGGCCACAACGGCACCTTGAACTTCAGCGCCGCGACTTCGGCGTTCGACAGCCGGCGACGCATCGCAACCTGCGACAGCAGGATCATCAGCCACACCCACACGGTGGCGAACGTCGCGATCGCCGCGACCATCAGGAACACGTCCTTCGGCATCAGGTAGTTGAGCAGCACGCCGACGAGCAGCGCGGCTGCCATCACGACCACTGTGACCCAGGGCACGCCTTGCCGCGACGTCGTCATCAGCACGCGCGGCGCCTGGCCCTGGCGCGCCATCCCGAACATCATCCGGCCCGCGCCGAAGATGTCGCTGTTGATCGCGGAGATCGCCGCGCTGATCACGACGAGGTTGAGGATCGTCGCGGCCGACTTCACGCCGAGCGCCGAGAAGATCTGCACGAACGGGCTGCCGTCGCCGCCGACACCCGTCCACGGGCTGATCGACATCAGCACGACCATCGTCAACACGTAGAACAGCAGGATGCGCGCGGGCACCGCGTTGATCGCGCGCGGAATCACGCGTTCCGGATCCTTCGCCTCGCCGGCGCTCATCCCGATCACCTCGATCCCGCCGTACGCGAAGATCACGACCGACAGCGACGCGATCAGCCCGCCGACGCCGTTCGGCAGGAAGCCGCCGTGGTTCCACAGGTTCGCGAACGTCGGCACGTCGGCCGAGTGGCCGAAGTGCATGCCGGTCAGCAGGATCGCGACACCGCCGCCGATCATCGCGACGATCGCACCGACCTTGATGATCGACAGCCAGAACTCGAGCTCGCCGAACACCTTCACGTGGCACAGGTTCAGCCCGCAGATGATCGTGACGACGCCGAGCACCCAGATCCATTGCGGGACACCGGGAAACCAGAAGCCCATGTAGATGCCGAACGCGGTGATGTCGGCGATCGCGACGATCACCATTTCGAGCGTGTAGGTCCAGCCGGTGACGAATCCGGCGAACGGGCCGAGGTTCTCGGTCGCGTAGTGGCCGAACGAGCCGGCGACGGGTTCGCGCACGGCCATCTCGCCGAGCGCGCGCATCACCATGTAGACGGCCGCGCCGCCCAGGATGTACGCCAGGATCACGGCCGGGCCCGCGAGCTGGATCGCGGACGCCGAACCGTAGAACAGGCCCGTGCCGATCGCCGAACCCAGCGCGAGAAAGCGGATATGCCGCGCGCTCAGGTGGCGCTGCAAGTTTTTCATCGAGTCTCCGATATCGTTATGCGACGGACCGGGCAAGCGGGGCCGATCCGATTGGCTCAAGTTGTCTATACAACTTGAATGTGAACGAATGATAACAAGCCGGGCCGGGTGACCGGAATCGGGTATTCCCTGACTGGCGCGACGGGCGCAATAGGGGGCTGGGCGGTCGCGCAGCGAGGGCGCAGGCCGCGTGGAGCGTGCGGGTCATGCTTTCGGGGATCGCTGAGTCGGGGAGCGCCGGGGCCGATCCGAGGCGTGCGCGGGTCGGCCACCGGCGGGGTAACGCCGCGGTCAGGCGGGCAGGCGGATCACGCTCGCATCCTTGCGGATCAGCAGCGAAGACGCAAGCATCTGCTTGCATTGGTGCGCGAGCACCTTCAGGTCGTGCGTGAGCTCGGCACCCACCGCATCGGATTTCTCCGCGGACACGACCATCGCATCGAGGTCGCGCGTGATCTGCTTCGACGCGTCGAGCTGATCGGCGGGCGGCGGCTCGCCGGCCTCGGCCTTCTCGAGATTGTCGAGCACCGCGGCGAGGCCGCGATGCAGCGCATCGTCGTGGAGGATGCTGCCGTCGGCTGCGCAGGCCGTGCGGATCAGCGGCGCGGCGGCCGTGATCTGCGCGCCGAGCACGTGGGTCTGCACGAGCAGGTCGTTCAGTTCGGGCACGAAGCGCTGGTGCGCCTTCGGCTCGATCATCATCCGCTGGAATGCCTGCCCGAGATTCGCGAACGCGATGTGCACATCCTTGCGCGCGAGGCGGTAGCGGTAGTCGTCGTCGAGCGTCGTGGCGGGTGTCTCGATGGCCGCGGCGACGACCGGCACCACGGCCGCGCCGTCGGCGGCCGGCACCGGCGGCGGCGACATGCCGCGCCCGGCGCGCCACACGGCTTCGAAATACTTGCGGGTGGCGGTGAGCATGTCGGCGACCTGCTTGCCCATCAGCCGGTATTCCCAGTACGGGAACAGCCGGCTCGCGGCGATCGCGATCATGCAGCCGACCACGGTGTCGATCGCGCGCTCGCCGATGATCCGCATGCTGCCCGGCGCGAGCAGGTGGAACATCAGCAGCACGTACGACGACGTGAACACGACGCTCGCCGCGTAGTTGAACAGCAGCAGGCTGTAGCTCATCACCATCGACCCGAACATGATCGCGATCAGCAGGTGCGGCTCCTTCACCGTGTAGATCAGCGCGATGCTCGCCGCGCAGCCGATCAGCGTGCCGATGATCCGCTGCGCGTTGCGCTGCTTGGTGAGCGAGTAGCCGGGCTTCAGGATGATGATGGTCGTCATCACGATCCAGTACGCGTTCGTGAGCGGCAGCAGGCGGCCGAGCCAGAAACCGACCGCCACCGCGATCGTCACGCGCAGTGCGTGGCGAAAGCTCGGCGAGCGCATGTTCAGGTTCGAGAAGATCAGCAGCGGCGACATCCGGCGGCGCTGCAGGAAGCGCGTGAGCGCCTTGTCGATCTTCAGTTCGGTTTGCTGCGGATCGGCGTGGCCCGACAGGTTGCGGCGCATCCGGTCGATCAGGCGCGTCGCGCTCCAGATGCGCCGGAACGTGGCGAGCACGGCCGCATACGCCTCCGCGTTGGTGGCCGCGAAGTTCTTCTTGCGCATCAGCTCGATCTCGTACTCGATCGCGCGCAGTTCGGCCTTCACACTGATCCGCGAATGCGGCGCGCGGTTCTCGAGCACCGCGAGGCCGATCTCCTCGAGATCGGCGGCTGCCTTGCAGATCAGGTCGCGGTAGAAAATGATCAGGTCGGACCCGCCGAACGTATTGCGCACCAGCGGGTAGTCGGTGTGCGCACCGACGAACAGCTCGTGCAGGTCGACGCTGTTGATGAACAGGTTGTACATCGTCGTGCGGCCGGGGTCGAGCTTGCCGCGCCGCAGCTTCGGCAGGTTGCGCAGCACGATGTCGCGCGCGGTTTCCTGCGTTTCGACCGCGGTGATCTGCCGGGCGACGAGATTGCGGTAGCACTCGTCGAGATCGGCATCGAGATCGTAGAACTGCGCGCGCGCGAGCAGGTAGTCCGCGCAGGCGAACAGGCTCTCGGCGAGTGCCTGCTGCTCGATCCGGCGCGCCTGCCATTGCGACACGAGCGTGGCCCAGTACGTGTACCAGAGGCCGCCGGCGAGAATCCAGCCGGCGTTGATGAACGCCTGCAGCGGCGTGAACTTCTCCTCGAGCGTCATCACCATCATGAACAGCGTCGCGAAGCTGATCTGCGGCCAACGGTTGCCGTACACGACGATCAGCGACAGCACGAAGGTGAGCGGCACGATGGTGAGCCACAGCACGAAGATGTTCGGTGTCGCGAGGCCGGTCGCGAGCGCGGCCAGAAAACCGATCACGCTGCAAGCGAGCATTTCGTTGTGCTTGTACTTGAGCGGGCCCGGCATGTCGACGACGCAGGCGCCGAGCGCGCCCGTCGAGATCGTGAAGCCGAGCTCCCGGTTGTGAAACACGATCAGGCACAGCACGGCCGGCAGCGAGACGCCGACCGCGATCCGCAGGCCGCCGAAAAAGTACTGACTGTAGAAAAACTTTCTGATTTCGACCGAATAGCGCATCGATGGGCTGAATGGCAGACGAAGACGCCCGGGGGCGGCATCTTGACTGGCGACGAGTCTATCGTATTTCGCGGTCCGCAAAACCTGGCTTTCCGGACGAGGTCCGCTGCGACGGTCCATTTGCTATCCTTGGTGATCCTGTTCGCCCGGCTGGCCCGGCGCGACGTACCGACTCCCGCTTCATGCTCCATCTCTTCTATTCGAACCGTCACGAAACGCTGGCTGACGCGCTGCTCGAGGATCTGGCCGCGTTCCCGGCCAGCAATGGCCCGTGGGCGCAGCAACAGGTCATCGTGCCGAGCGCGGCGCTGCGCCGCCGTCTCGAGCTCGACATCGCCGGGCGCAACGGCGTGTGCGCGAACGTCGAGTTCACGTATCTCGCGCAATGGCTGTGGGCACAGATCGGCCGTGTGCTGACGGTGCCCGCGCGTTCTCCGTTCGCACCCGATCGCCTCGTATGGCGCTGCTACCGGCTGTTTGCGCAGGCGTCCGACGGTGCGCCGTGGCTCGCGTCGCCGCGGCTGGCCGCATATTTGTCCGCGTCCGACGATGCGATGCGTTACGAGCTTGCGCACCGCGTCGCGGCCGTGCTCGATCATTACCTGACCTATCGCCCCGAATGGCTGGCTGCGTGGCAGGCCGGCGAATCCGTGCTCGCGGGCGACGGTGCGCCGCGCGGCGTCAGCGACGCCGCACGCGACGACGAGCGCTGGCAGGCCGCGCTGTGGCGCGCGCTGCTCGCCGAACTGAGCGACAGCGGCACGCCGCCCGCGCACCGCTTCCTCGTCGAAGCGCGCCATCTCGATGCCGACGCGGTTGCGCGCGCCGACTGGCCCGAATCGGTCAGCGTGTTCGCGCTGCCGACGATGCCGCCGCTGCATGTCGCGCTGCTGCGCGAGCTGTCGCGCTGGATCGACGTGCGCGTCTATGCGTTGAACCCGTGCCGCGAATTCTGGTTCGACATCGTGACCGCCGCGCATGCCGAGGCGCTCGATGCGGCCGGGCGGCTCGACTACCAGGAAGTCGGCCATCCGCTGCTCGCGGAATGGGGCAGGCAGACCCAGGCGCAGCTGCACATGCTGCAGGAACTGACTGAAAGCGCCGCGTCGGGCGACGCGTCGCGTTTCGTCGAGAATCCCGCGCCGACGTGGCTCGCGCGCGTGCAGAACGCGATCCTCGACCTGCAGCCGGAGGCCGAAGCCGGCGATGCACCGGCCGAGCGCGGGATCGAGGTGCACGTGTGCCACAGCCTTGCTCGCCAGCTCGAGGTGCTGCACGACCGGCTGCTCGCGTGGTTCGACGCCGACGCGAGCCTGCAGCCGTCCGACGTGCTCGTCGCGGTGGCCGATCTCGCGGCGGCCGGGCCGTTGATCGACGCCGTGTTCGGCACGGCCGGCGCCGGCGGCGCGCGTGTGCCTTACCGGATTACCGGCCTGCCGCCGTCGCAGGCGAACCCGGTCGCGCGTGTGCTGCTCGACTGGCTCGCGTTGCCGGAGCGGCAGGTCGGCGCGCCCGAGCTGGTCGAATGGCTGCGCGTCGACGCGGTGGCGGCACGCTATGGTATCGATGCGGCGGCGCTGGAGACGGTGCAGACCTGGCTCGCGGCCGCCGGCGCGCGGCGTGGGCTGTCGCCGCTCGCGAGCGACGACGCGGCCGTGCCGTCGCCGCGCCATACGTTCTCCGATGCGCTCGCGCGGCTCTTTCTCGGTTATGCGATGCCGGAAGGCGCGGCGCCGGTCGGCGCGTGGCTGCCGATCGAGGCGGCCACCGGCAGCGAGGCCGAACTGCTCGGCCGGCTCGCGCGCTTCACCGACGATCTCGACGGCTTCGCGCGGCGGCTGGCCGAGTCGCATCCGCCGCAAGGATGGAGCGAACTGTTCGCCGACACGCTCGCACGTTTCTTCGATTCGGGCGCCGCGTATGCGGATGCGCTCGCGGGCGTGCGCGATGCGCTCGACGCGATGCTGGCCGCGATGACGGAGGGGGCGCCCGACGAAGCGTTGCCGGCGGCGGTCGTCCGGGCCGGGCTGGCCGCCGCGCTCGACGATCCGGCGCGCGGCGGGGTGCCGTGGGGCGGCGTCACGTTCTCGTCGCTGACGAGCCTGCGCGGCTTGCCGTATCGCGTCGTCTGCCTGCTCGGGATGGACGATGGCGTGCTGCCGAGTCTCGCGCGCGCGGACGAATTCGACCTGATGGCCGTGTTGCCGAAGCTCGGCGACCGCCAGCGCCGCGACGACGAGCGCAACCTGTTTCTCGACCTGCTGCTCGCCGCGCGCGACCGGTTGCTGGTTGCCTATACGGGCCGCAGCATTCGCGACAACGCCCCGTTGCCGCCCGCGGCACTCGTCGACGAACTGCTCGACCATCTCGCGCTCGTCACGGCCGGGCCCGACGCCGCACCGGACGCGGTCGAGGCCGCGCGGCGCGCATTCGTCGTCGAGCATCCGCTGCAACCGTTCGCGGCTGCGTATTTCCAGCCCGGCAGCGAACTCGTTTCCTATGACGCCGAGCGTGCGACGCTCGCGACGCTGCTGGCCGCCGAGGCGTCGCGCGACGGGCCGCGCGAGCGGCCGTTCTTTGCGCAGCCGCTGCCGGCCGAACCGGTCGAGCCGGTTGCATTCACCGAATTCGAACGTTTCTGGCGGCATCCCGCGCGTGCGCTGCTGCGCGCGCGGCTCGGCATCGTGCTCGCCGACGCGCAGGCCGAACTGCTCGACACCGAGCCGTTCGCGCTCGACTTCGCCGGCAGCGATGCGCTCGCCGAGCGCGTGCTGCCGCTGCTGATCGAATCGGACGAGGGCGGCGTGCACGATCATGCGCTGCGCATTGCGGACGCGAGCCCCGAACTGCCGGGCGGCGCGACGGGCGCCGTGTGGCGCGACCAGGCGCTCGGCTCGATGACGCAGCTTGCGTCGAACGTGCGCCGCGCGCTGGCCGACGGGATGGAGCGGCGGCCGTTCTCGCTCACCGTGGTGCCCGCCTGGCCCGACACGGAGCAGGCGCTGTTCGGCGCCGACGACGCGCTGTTGTCGGGCGACGCGGTGAGTGCGCCGCTCGAACTGCACGGCACGCTGAACCGGCTCACGCCAGCCGGGCAGATCATCTACCGCTATGCGCGGCCGAGCGCGCGCGACTACCTGTCTGCGTGGCTCGCGCACCTCGTCTACTGCGCGATCGAGCCGGGCGGCCCGCGCCGCACGCTGTGGTTCGGTAGCGGCGGCGCATTCGAGCTGACGCCCGTCGCGGCGCCGCTGGAGCGGCTCGCGCCGCTTGCCGCGCTGTTTCGCGCGGGGCGGCGCATGCCGCTGCGGTTTTTCCCGCGCAGCGCGTGGGCGAGGGTGTCCGACGGCGAAGCCAAGGCCGCGAGCGTGTGGATCAACGAGCGCGTCGTGAGCGAGGCCGACGATCCGGCCATCGCGATCGCGTGGCGCGGTGCGCATGCGTCGCTCGACGAGCCGTTCGGCACGCTCGCGCGGCTCGTGTTCGATCCGCTCGTCGAACATCTGAAGGAGGTCGCATGAGCGCCGTATCTCAGCCGAAGCAGGCGCTCGAACTCGACGTGTTCGCGTGTCCGCTCGACGGCGTCAACCAGATCGAGGCGTCGGCCGGCACCGGCAAGACGTGGAACATCTGCGCGCTGTACGTGCGCCTGCTGCTCGAAAAGGATCTCGGCGCGGACGAAATCCTCGTCGTGACCTTCACGAAAGCGGCGACCGCCGAGCTGCATGAGCGGATTCGCGGCCGGCTCGCGCAGCTCGCGCATGCGCTCGACACGGGTGACGACGGTGGCGATCCGTTCATCGAACGCCTGCTCGAAACCACCCTCGGCGAAGACGGCGCGCTCGAGCCGGAAACGGCCGCGAAGCGGATCCGGCGCGCGCTGCGCGCGTTCGACCAGGCCGCGATTCATACGATCCACGCGTTCTGCCAGCGCGCGCTGCAGGAAGCGCCATTTGCGGCCGCGATGCCGTTCGCGTTCGACATGGAGGCCGACGACGCATCGCTGCGCTTCGAACTGGCCGCGGATTTCTGGCGCACGCGCGTCGAACCGGCGGCCGCGCGCTGGCCGGGCTTCGCGACCTGGCTCGTCGAATCGGGCGCCGGCCCGGCCGCGCTCGATGCGCAGCTCGCGCGCCGGCTGAAGAAGCCGCTCGCCGCGCTGCGCTGGGACGGCGTGACCGAGCCGGACGAATCGGCCGAGGCCGCCGCGGCCGAATGCTTCGCCGAGGCCGCGCGGATGTGGGCCGCCGAGCGCGAAGCGATCGATGCGTTGCTGCGCGTCGCGCAGCCTGCGCTCAACCAGCGCTCGCACAAACCCGAGGCAGTTGCCGATGCGCTGGCTGCATGGGCCGCGCATTTCGCGCAGGGCGACGCGACGGCCGCGCTGCCGAAGGCCGCGCTGAAGCTCACGCGCACCGCGCTCGTGAAGGCCACGAAAAAAGGCGGCGTGACACCCGAACATGCATTCTTCGACGTGGCCGACGCGCTCGAAGCGGCCGTGGCGGCGGCCGAGGCCGCGCAGCGCGCGCGCTGGCTCGCGCTGATCGCCGAATGGCTCGACATGGCGCCGGGCGAGCTGGCCGAGCGCAAGCGCACGCGGCGCGTCGTCTCGTTCGACGATCTGCTCGCGAACCTGTACCACGCGCTGCATGCGCATCCGTGGCTGGCCGAGACGTTGCGCGCGCGCTATCCCGCCGCGCTGATCGACGAGTTCCAGGATACCGACCCGCTGCAGTTCGCGATCTTCGACCGGATCTTCGCGCCGGGCGGCCCGCTGTTTCTCGTCGGCGATCCGAAGCAGGCGATCTACAGCTTTCGCGCGGCCGATCTGCATACCTATCTTGCCGCGCGCGCACGGGCGAGCGCGTGCTACACGCTCGCGGTCAACCAGCGCTCGACGCCCGCGATCGTCGATGCGTGCAACCGCTTCTTCATGTCGAATCCGCGCGCATTCGTGCTCGACGGGCTCGACTACTACGCGGTGCGTGCCGGCACGCGCGTGCGTGCGCCGTTCGTCGACGCAACCGATCCGGGTCCGGCCGGCGATTTCCGGGTGTGGGCGTTGCCGGGCGGAGAAGGCACGCTGCTCAAGCGCGACGCTCAGGCGCAGGCCGCCCAGGCCTGCGCGGCCGAGATCGCGCGGCTGATGCGCGGCGCGCGCGAAGGGCGCGTGCGGCTCGGCGAGACGCCGCTGTCGCCAGGCGACATCGCGGTGCTCGTGCAGACGCACCGGCAGGGCAGTCTCGTGAAGCGCGTGCTGGCCACGTGGGGTATCGGCAGCGTCGAACTGGCACAGGCCTCGGTGTTCTCGACCGGCGACGCCGAGCAGCTCGAACGCGTGCTGGCGGCGATCGACGCGCCGGGCGACCTGCGGCGTCTGCGTGCGGCACTCGCATCCGACTGGTTCGGCCTCGACGCCGGCGCGCTGTGGCGGATGGAGCAAGGCGACGGCGATGCGCAACGTGAAGCATCAGCGGCCGACAGCGCCGACGCGATGAGCTGGGTCGAGCGCTTCTCGCGGTACCGGCTGTTGTGGCGCGAACGCGGCTTCGCGGTGATGTGGCGCACGTTCACGCGCGAGCTGCGGATTGCCGAGCGGCTGATGGCCGGTGCGGACGGCGAGCGTCGCGTGACCGACATCAACCATCTGGCCGAACTGACGCAGGCACGCGCGTCCGCACAGCCGGGCATCGCACCGACGCTGCGCTGGCTCGCCGCGCAACGGCTCGACGGTGGCGGCGAGGAAGCGCAGCTGCGGCTCGAATCCGATCGCAACCTCGTGCAGATCGTCACCGTGCACAAGTCGAAAGGCCTCGAATACGCGATCGTGTTCTGTCCGTTCCTGAACGACGGCGGATTGCGCGAGCCACCCGCGTCCGCGCTGCCCGATGCGCGCGAATATCACGACGACGCGGGCGACGCGGTGCTGCATTACGGGTGCGACGACGAGGCGGCCGCGCACGCGGCGCGGCAGGCGTTGCGCGAGCAGGCCGCGGAACGCGCGCGGCTCGTCTACGTGGCGCTGACGCGCGCGGTCTATCGCTGCTACGTCGTCGCCGGGCCGTATCTGTCGTCGCGCTCGACGCGCGAAGCGCGGCGCAGCGTGCTCAACTGGCTCGTCGCGGGCGCCAGCCAGTCGTTCGATGCCTGGCTCGACGAGCCGCCCGACGAAGCCGCGCTCGATACGGCGTGGCACGCGTTGGCGGGCGGCCCCGTGAGCGTCGCGCCGCTGCCGGCGCCGGCACGACCCGAGCGTCTCGCGGCCGGGCACGACGCGTCGCAGACGCTCGCGGCACGCCATGCGACGCGCGTGCTGCGCGATGCGTGGCGGATGGCCAGCTTCAGCTCGCTGACCGCGTCGATGGCGCGCGAGGAGGCGGGCGTCGCGGCCGTGCCTGACGACGAACTGCGGCCCGATCACGATGCGCTCGCCGCGGTCGCGCCGGATGGCGAGTGGCTATTGGCCGATACGGTCGCACCCGAACCGCCCGACGACGACATCCTCGTGTTCCCGCGCGGCGCGGCGGCCGGCGAGTGCCTGCACCGCCTGTTCGAACTCAGCCGCTTCACGGAGCCCGAGTCGTGGCCCAGGGCCGCGCTCGGCGCGCTGCACGACCGGCCGGTCGAGGCCGAGCCCGAACTCGCGACGCGCCTGCCGGCGATGATGGTGCAGCTGGTCGCCGATGTCGTCAGCACCGAGCTCGTGCCGGGCATGCGGCTCGCCGATCTCGATCCGGCGAAGCGGCTCGACGAAATGGGTTTCCTGTTCCCGGCGCCGTCGCTCGACCTGATGGCGCTGCGTCGCCTGCTGGTCGCGCACGGCTACCCGGACGTTGCACTGGAGGCGGGCCTGCTCGCCGGTTTCATCAAGGGTTTCATCGACATGATCGTCGAACACGACGGCCGCTTCTGGATCGTCGACTGGAAGTCGAACCATCTCGGCACGACGCCGGACGCCTACGGCCCGCGCGCGCTCGACGTCGCGATGGCCGATCACGCGTATCACCTGCAGGCGCTGCTCTATACGGTCGCACTGCATCGCTATTTGCGCGGGCGGTTGCCCGATTACGACTACGACACGCATATCGCGGGCTACCTGTACCTGTTCGTGCGCGGCGTGCGGCCCGGTTGGCGCAGCAGCGGCGAGCCGGCCGGCGTGCATGCGCGGCGGCCCGCGCGTGCGCTCGTCGACGCACTCGACCGGATGATGGAAGGGGGCCGCGCATGAACGCATCCGACGATACGCTCGAATTTACCGGCGGCCTCGTCGCGCGGCTGCCCGAACCCGCCGATTTCGGCATCGCGCTCGCGGAAGGCTTTGCGCGCCGCATCGGCGACCTTTCTCGCCGTGCCGGTGCGCCGGCCGTGGCCGCGCGCTGGGCGGCGCGCGCCGCGTTCGCGACGAGCCGTGCGACTGCGGGCGGCCACGTGTGCGTCGCGCTCGGCGCGCTCGCGCAGCGCTACGAAGCGCCGCTCGACGAAGTCCGCGCGGTGCTTGCCGCGAGCGGCGTGGTCGCGTTCGGCACGCTCGCGCGCGGCGACGAGCGGCCGCTGATCGTCGACCGCCACGACCACCTGTACCTGTCGCGCTATTTCGACTACGAACGGCGGCTTGCCGATGCGCTCGTCGCGCAGGCCGGTGTGGCGGCGCCGGACGAAGGTCTTGCGCCTGACCGGTTGCGCGACAGCCTCGCGCGTTACTTTGGGCCGGCAACCGGCGAAGTCGACTGGCAGCGTGTCGCGGCGATCGTCGCGCTGACGGGGCGCGTGACGATCGTCAGCGGCGGCCCGGGCACGGGCAAGACGACGACGGTCGTCGGCGTGCTGGCCTGTCTGCTCGACGCGCACCCGGGGCTGCGCGTCGCGCTGGCCGCGCCGACCGGCAAGGCCGCGCAGCGGATGCAGGAAGCGCTGCATGCACGGGCCGGCGACTTGCCGCCGGAACTTGCGGCGCGCCTGCCCGATACGTCGTACACGCTGCACCGGCTGTTGGGTGGCGGTGGGGCGGCCGGCTTCCGGCATCATCGCGACAACCCGCTGCCGTATGACCTGATCGTCGTCGACGAGGCGTCGATGATCGACGTCGCGCTCGCCGCGCATCTGCTCGACGCGCTCGCGCCGGGCGCACGGCTCGTGCTGCTCGGTGACAAGGACCAACTGGCCGCGGTCGAGGCCGGCGCCGTGTTCGCAGAGTTGAGCGCGCGGCCGGCATTTACCGCTGCGGCGCGCACCCGCATCGCGCGGGCGCTCGGCATCGACGAGGCAGCATTCGTCGCGGCGTTGCCGGTGCCGGACGAAGTCGCGACCGCAGCCGTTCCCGCCGCGCATCCGGTTTCCGCCGCGGCACGAGCCCCGGCGCCGCCATCGGCGCCTGCGGCTGCTGCGATACGCAAACCCGCGTCGCGACGGAAAGCGGATGAACGACAGGCATCGCTCTTCGACGACGAACCGCAGGCTGACGAAGTTGCGCCGACCAACGTCGCGCCGCCGCCGGCCGCAGCGCCGGTTCTGACCGAAACCGGTGAAGCGGGCGAAGCAGGCGAGGCCCCCGCGTGGATCGAGGTCGACGAACTCGCGTGGCTCGACGCCGTCGAATTGCCGCCGTTCGACGCAGGCGACGCCGCGCTTGCGTCGGTCACGTCGATACCGCCGGGCGAACCCGCCGCCGCGCCCGCCGCGCCCGCACCGGCACCGCTCGCCGACTGCGTGGTCTGGCTCGAACGCAATTACCGCTTCGGCCTCGATTCGCCGATCGGGCGGCTGTCGCTCGCGATCCGCAGCGGCGACGTGCAGGCCGCGCTCGACGCGCTGCCCGCCGACGATTCGGCCGCCGCGTCGTTCCACGACGATGCGGGCGAGTCGCTCGCGTCGTCGACGGTCGAGCGGCTCGCGCGGCGCTTCGGTGCTTACCTCGACGCATTGCGCGACGCGCTGGCGGCGCCGGTACCCGATCCGCTGCCGCTGTTCGACGCGCTCAACCGGTTCCGGATCCTGTGCGCGACCCGCAGCGGCTTGCGCGGCGCGGAGCACGTCAATGCGCTCGTGGCCGCGCACGTGCGCCACGCGGCGCGCGTGCCGCTCGCGGTCGGCGCGCACTGGTTCACGGGGCGGCCGATCATGGTGACGCGCAACGACTATGCGCTCGGGTTGTTCAACGGCGATATCGGCATTGCGCTGCCCGACGCGCACGGCGTGCTGCGCGTGTGGTTCAGGCGCGCGGACGGCACCGCGCGGGCGGTGTCGCCGGCCGCACTGCCGCCGCACGAAACGGCGTTCGCGCTGACGGTCCACAAATCGCAGGGCTCGGAATTCGACGAGGCGGCGCTCGTGCTGCCGGCATCGTTCGGCCGCGTGCTCACGCGCGAACTCGTCTATACGGCCGTCACGCGTGCGCGCACGCGCGTGCAGGTGATCGGGCCGCGGCGCGTGCTGGCGCAGGCGGTCGCGACGCGCACGCAGCGCGATTCGGGGCTCGCGGCACGCGTCGACGAGGCGCTTGCACGGCGCAGCGGGGAGACTTCGCGATGATGATCCGCTATACGCTCGATCCGGCCGAAGTCGAATGGACGGCCATGCGCGCGCAGGGCGCGGGCGGGCAGAACGTGAACAAGGTGTCGAGCGCGATCCACCTGCGCTTCGATATCCGGGCGTCGTCGTTGCCGCCCGTCATCAAGGAGCGGCTGCTCGCGCTGTCCGACCAGCGCATCACGCGCGACGGCATCGTCGTGATCAAGTCGCAGGAATACCGCACCCAGGAGAAGAACCGCGAGGCCGCGCTGGCGCGCCTCGATGCGTTGATCGGTGGCGTCGCGTACACGCCGCGCGCACGGGTCGCCACGCGGCCGACGCGTGCGTCGAAGGAGCGGCGGCTCGAGCACAAGTCGCGCCGCAGCGTGGTGAAGTCGGGAAGAGGGAAGGTGATCGACTGACGAATCGATGAGCGAACGAACGATGCGTGCGACAGCCGATCGCCCGCCGTCGTGCTCGTTACCGCATGACGGTTCCTGCGCTGTCGAGCACGAAATCGACGCAGAACACGACGAGCCGGCTCTGCGCGCGGATCGCGACGGCGGCCGTATAGCAGTCGCGGCCTTCCGTCAGCGAGAAGTGCGGGCCCATCAGCGCGACGCGTCCGGGTGCGGCGATCGCACGCTGGAAATACGGGCGCCGCGACCAGTTGCTGTGCGTTTCCGGGAAGAGCGGTGCGAGGCGGGTGACGCCCGCCTGGCCGTCGTCGGTGCGCGCGCCGATCGACGGCAGGAACTGCTCGCCGGTCTCGTCGGTGACGAACACGCGGCGCGCGGCCGGCACCGCGAACACGCGTTGCGCGGCGTCCTGCAGGTTGCCGCTCGCGGAAAACGCGGCCGCGCCTGTGAGCACGAGCCGTTCGATCGCGTCGAAGCCCGGCTGCTCGGCGACGACCGGCGTATGCCGGCGGGCGATGAAGCGCTGCCACGCGGCGTCGAGCATGGCGGGTGCCGCCGCGCTGGCATATGCGATCGATGCATCGGGCTGGCCGAACTGGAAACCCTGTACGAAATCGATGTCGGCGTCCATCAGCGCCTGCAGCGAGTCGTCGTTCTCGACGCCCTCGGCAAGCACCATCGCGCCGGCTTGGTGCAGCATCGACACGAGATGATGCAGGATGCGGCGATCATCGGCCGATCCGGTCGAGCGCACGATGAGCGAGCGATCGAGCTTGACGATGTCGGGGCGCGCGCGCCACACGCGGTCGAAGTTCGAGAATCCGGTGCCGAAATCGTCGATCGCGATCAGGAAGTCGCGATGCTGGATCATGTCGATCGTGCGGGCGAGCGCGGCTTCGTCACGCGCGGGCTGTTCGACGACTTCCAGCACGATGCGGTTCGGCGGTAGCGCGAAATGCCGGCACAGCGCCTCGACGAATTCGCGCTGCACGAGGCCCGTGTCGAGCACGCGCGGCGTGACGTTCAGGAACAGCCAGCCGTCGCCGATGCCCTGCGCGACGAAGTTGGCCGTGTGCAGGCAGCGCGCGAGCCGGTCGAGCAGCAGCGCGTCGGCGTCGGCGCGCGTCTTGTCGAACAGCGCGGTGGGCGAGATCAGCGCGCCGTTCGCGTCGACGACGCGCAGCAGCGCCTCGTAACCGACGACCCGCTTGTGCGTGATCGACAACACGGGCTGGAACACGCTGCGCAGCGTCGTGGTGCGATAGGTGGCGAGCCAGCCGCCGGGCGTCGGCGTGAGGCGTTCGAGCAGGGAGTCGAGCGAGAGATCGCGGGCGGGCTTCATGTCAACGGTGCCCGGGGTCGAGCGGAGGAGCGGCAGCGCGCCGCCACGCTGAAGCAGTCGCACGCGCGGGCGGACGCGAAAGGACGTGGGACATCGAGGCCGCCTTCTGCGGGTAAGTGTTCGGAGTGTAACGGGAATGGGGCCGCTCGCGTATCAGGGAAACTCCAGACGCACACGGGTATGCGGCTGGCGCCGCTCGCATGCGCGCGACGCGTGACCACCGCGAAGTGAAAGAGGGCATCGCCGCCGCACATGGCAATCCAGCGGCATGGGGTGCGCGGTGACGTGCGAACGTGGCGAGCGAATGTCGCCGTCAGAGGAATACCGGCCGCGCTGCGGCGCCATTCGCAGCGTGGCGGAAAACGGTTGGCGCCCGGTCGTCAGGCATCGCGGCCCGACCGACGGCGGTGCGTGCGCCCGAATGAATCGTCAGGTCGCTTCGCCGCTGCGCGGCCGGATCCCGGGAATCCGCTTGATCGCGCCGGTCGCGAGCGCGGTGCCGACGAGCACGATTGCGCAGCCTTCGATCATCACGGCCGTCACGTGTTCGCCGAGGAACAGCGCACCCCACAACAGGCCGAACACGGGGATCACGAACGTCACGGTAATCGCGCGGGCGGGGCCGACATGCGCGATCAGGTAGAAGTAGATGAAATACGCGATGCCCGTGCAGGCCACGCCGAGGGCGAGCACCGAGCCCCATGCGTGTGCGCCGACCGGTGCGGCCGGCCAGGTGGCGATCGCGAACGGCAGCAGCAGGATGGTTGAGCCGATCATGCTGCCGGTCGCGTTGACGAGCGGATCGACGCCGGTCAACTTGCGCTTCGCGTAATTGGCTGCGATGCCGTACAGCAGCGTCGCACCGAGCGCCGCGGCGGCGGCGAGCGCGGTCGCGGTCGCGCCCGTTTCGCCGTGCGCACTCGCGATCTGGTTCCACACGAGCGTGAGCACGCCGGCGAAACCGATCACGAGGCCAAGCACGCGCGGCAGCGACAGCTTGTCCTTCAACCACAGATAGGCCACGAGCGCGCCCCACAGCGGCGTCGTCGCGTTGATCACCGACGTCACGCCGGCCGACAGCGTCAATTCGGCGAACGCGAACAGGCAGAACGGGATGCCCGAGTTCAGCGCACCGACGACGAACAACGGCCATGCGTGACGGCGCAGCCGGGCGCCGAGATCGGCGGGCTTGAAGCGCGTCAGCGCGAAGCCCGCGAGAAACAGCGCGCCGATACCCACGCGCAACGCCATCAACGGCGCGACGCCCAGATCGACGACGCCGATCCGGATAAACAGGAACGACGCACCCCACAGGGCAGCGAGCACGGTCAGCAGAAGGGCGTTCTTGGGGGACATCGATCGTGAAGGGCGGGGAACGGATGCGGAGAATCTTACACCCCGTTACCACCCCGTCGTTTCACGATTCGATGAAATGGCAAGAAACGGGAGTGTGGCCGGTTGCCGGCGCGGGGCGGCCGCCAGCCGGCGGTCGCGCCCGATCAATGATGGCGCCAGCCGCCGCGTCCGCCGAAGCCGAAATTGAGCGACAGCGCCGGGCCCCAATAGCCGCCCCACGCAGGTGCATAGGCCGGTGCCGGATAGTAATAGGCGGGGCCCGGATCGACGTAGACGGGGGCCGGCTGCACCGGTGCAGCCGTGTAATAGCCGCCAGGATAATAGCCGTACGGGTAGTAGCAGCCGGCGAGCGTCACGCAGGCGAGCGCCGCTGCGACGAGGGTCCTGTTCATGATGTCTCTCCGGCGGAGCCGGCAATCGGCAGATGCTTAAGCTTAGGCCGCGCGCCGATGACACGGTGTGCAAAACGGTAACGGATCATTTCCGTGCAGGCTGCCGGTCACGTTGCGGCGCCGCATGCGAAAGCGGCGCTTCCGCACCGCGAAAACGCCGTCTGGTTGACTGTCGCGGCGCGCGTCGCCGCTTACTTGCCGACCTGGTTGCCGATGATGCCGCCGGCCGCCGCGCCGCCCAGCGTCGACAGCGCGCTGCCGCCGATCGCCGCGCCGGCGACGCCGCCGACACCTGCACCGATTGCCGTGTCGCGCTGGCGTCTCGTCATCGAGTCACAGGCCGACAGGCTGGCCACGGTCGCGACGAGCAGCGCGCATACCCCAATACGCCGTATCGAATTCATGATCGTTGTCCTTGCGGTTGTGAACGGAGGACACGCGACCGGCCGGCGGCCGCGCATGAACCCAATCTACGCGCCGCCCCCCGACGCTGCTGTAAGGACTTGTTAAGGCTCGCGCGGTTTCGTAATGAATTGTTTCCGGTGGTTTCCCGGTGCGCAGGCCGGCATGCGACATGCGCAAAAAAGCCCGCTCGAAAGCGGGCTTCGTACATCGCGAATCGCGAGATGATCCGGCGAGGATCGCCGGATCACCGCGTGCACTTACTGACGGTGATAGATTTCGGCGCCGGTCTTCACGAACTCGACTGCCTTCACTTCCATCCCTTTCTTCAGCGCTTCGGTTTCCGACACGCCCTGCTGCGCCGCGAACTCGCGCACGTCCTGCGTGATCTTCATCGAGCAGAAGTGCGGGCCGCACATCGAGCAGAAGTGTGCAACCTTCGCCGAATCCTTCGGCAGCGTTTCGTCGTGGAATTCGCGCGCCTTGTCCGGATCGAGGCCGATGTTGAACTGGTCTTCCCAGCGGAACTCGAAGCGCGCCTTCGACAGCGCGTTGTCACGCACCTGCGCGCCCGGGTGGCCCTTCGCGAGATCGGCGGCGTGCGCGGCGAGCTTGTACGTGATGATGCCTTCCTTCACGTCGTCCTTGTTCGGCAGGCCGAGGTGTTCCTTCGGCGTCACGTAGCACAGCATCGCAGTGCCGAACCAGCCGATCATCGCGGCGCCGATGCCGGACGTGATGTGGTCGTAGCCCGGCGCGATGTCGGTGGTCAGCGGCCCGAGCGTGTAGAACGGCGCTTCCTTGCACCAGTCGAGCTGGAGATCCATGTTCTCCTTGATCAGCTGCATCGGCACGTGGCCGGGGCCTTCGATCATCACCTGCACGTCGTGCTTCCATGCGATCTGCGTGAGTTCGCCGAGCGTCTTCAGCTCGCCGAGCTGCGCTTCGTCGTTCGCGTCGTAGATCGAGCCGGGACGCAGGCCGTCGCCGAGCGAGAAGCTCACGTCGTACGCCTTCATGATCTCGCAGATCTCTTCGAAGTGTTCGTACAGGAAGCTTTCCTTGTGATGCGCGAGGCACCACTTCGCCATGATCGAGCCGCCGCGCGACACGATGCCGGTCATCCGGTTCGCGGTGAGCGGTACGTACTGCAGGCGCACGCCCGCATGGATCGTGAAGTAGTCGACGCCTTGCTCGGCCTGTTCGATCAGCGTGTCGCGGAAGATTTCCCAGGTCAGATCTTCAGCTTTGCCGTTGACCTTTTCGAGCGCCTGGTAGATCGGCACCGTGCCGATCGGCACCGGGCTGTTGCGGATGATCCACTCGCGCGTTTCATGGATGTGCTTGCCGGTCGACAGGTCCATCACCGTGTCGCCGCCCCAGCGGATCGCCCACGTCATCTTGTCGACTTCCTCGCCGATCGACGACGTGACGGCCGAGTTGCCGATGTTCGCGTTGATCTTCACGAGGAAGTTGCGGCCGATGATCATCGGCTCGGATTCCGGGTGGTTGATGTTCGCGGGGATGATCGCGCGGCCGCACGCCACTTCCGAGCGCACGAATTCCGGCGTGATCTCGGCCGGTGCGTTCGCGCCGAAGGCCGCTGCGCCGAACGCCTGGCCCGGGTGCTGGCGACCCATCATCGCGGCGAGCTTCGCGCCGTTCGGGCCGCTTGCCTTCAGGCTCTCGAGGTACTCGGCGCGGCGCTGGTTCTCGCGGATCGCGATGTATTCCATTTCCGGCGTGATGATGCCCTGGCGCGCATAGTGCATCTGCGTGACGTTCTTGCCGGCCTGGGCGCGGCGCGGGTTGCGGTGCAGGCCCGGGAACCGCAGGTCGGCGGTGGCCGGATCGGCCGCGCGCTCGAGGCCGTACTGGCTCGACAGGCCGCCGAGCACTTCGGTGTCGCCGCGTGCCTCGATCCAGCCCTGACGCAGTGCGGCCAGGCCTGCGCGGATGTCGATCTTCGCGTCCGGATCGGTGTAGGGGCCCGACGTGTCGTACACGTAGATCGGCGGATTCTTTTCGCCGCCGAAGCCGGTCGGCGTGTCGGCCTGCGTGATTTCACGCATCGGCACGCGGATGTCGGGCTGCGAGCCGGTGACATAAACCTTGCGGGAATTCGGCAGCGGGGCGACGGCCGCGGCATCGACATGAGCGTCGGCGGACAGAAACTTCGGATTGGCGTTCATGCAATCTCCTGTGTGAGCGCCGGACAGGCGCTTCGGCGCTTGCCCGGAGCCCTTGACGTATGTGGGGCTCGAGCTAAGCAGGAGACGAGGCTTGGTGAGGCGGCGGATTTCGTCAGAAGGATGGCGGCGAAATCCGTACGCTTCCCTGCGCTGGCATTATCCAGATCAGGTTCAAAGGGTATTTCTCACCCGCAATGCCGGTTGTTTGACCGAACGCATTGCAGGACCCCCGCGTTAGCAGGGCACACGATACACTGGCTTGGCGGCGGTTTCAACCGGGAGAGGATCGGCTGCCCCGGTGCGGCCGCAGCATGGCGGGCGGTACGATGGCCCGTCGAAATGGCAGCGCGCGTCGCCGCCGCATGGCCTCCCGGCCTGGCCGGCAACGGCGAAGCGGTGCAGCATGACGCGCTTTCGCGCAACCTTAAAAAAAATTTCGCAGCGGCTGTCATTTCCCGCGACGTCGTCCGTCTATTCGGCTCCTTAAACCCATGTTTTGGAGAGATGTCATGAAAAAAGGTCTGATTGCCGCTTGCGTTGCCGCTTTCGCCACGATCGCCACGGGCGCGTATGCGCAGAACGACGCGATGTCGCAGCCGGGCTCGTCGATGTCGAAGGACGCGATGGGCCACGACGCGATGGCCAAGGATGCAATGGGCCACGACGCGATGAAGAAGGACGGCATGAAGAAGCATGCGATGAAGAAAGACGCGATGAAGAAGGGCGCGATGTCGCACGACGAGATGGGCAAGCCGTCCGGCGACAAGATGGCGCCGTCGAACTGACGGAGGCGGACGCGGCGCGGCCGGCGCGTGCGTCGCACGGCGGCCGCCCGCCCGCATCGTGTTTCGTCGACCCATTCCGGGAGACTTCATCATGCAAACCGTTCCTGCGACCGGCCGCGCGGCCGCCACGCCGCCCGCGCGCCCGATCCATCCGCTGTGGGTGCGCGCGAGCCACTGGCTCAACGCGCTCGCGGCGATCCTGATGGTGCTGTCCGGCTGGCGCATCTACGACGCGTCGCCGATCTATCCGCCGTTCACGTTTCCGCATGGCATCACGCTGGGCGGCTGGCTCGGCGGTGCGCTGCAATGGCATTTCGCGGCGATGTGGCTGCTCGTCTTCAATGGGCTGTTCTACCTGACGATGTCGATCGCGACGGGGCGCCTCGCGCGCAAGATGCTGCCCGTCACGCCGGCGTCGATCTGGCGCGACATCCGTGCCGCGCTGGGCGGGCGGCTGTCGCACGACGACCTGAGCGTCTACAACGCGGTGCAGCGTGCCGCCTACCTGACCGCGATCGTCGATCTCGTCGTGCTGGTGCTGTCCGGACTCACGATCTGGAAATCCGTGCAATTTCCGCTGCTGCGCGAATTGTTCGGCGGCTACGACAACGCGCGTGTCGTGCACTTCTGGGCGATGTCGCTGCTCGTCGCATTCTTTGTCGTTCACGTCGCGATGGCACTGCTGGTGCCGCGCTCGCTGCTCGCGATGCTGCGCGGGCGCTGACCCGTCAACTTCGGGTGAAGGAAATCATCATGTCGGAATCCGAATACAAGCGCGACGGTTCGCGCTGGACGCTCGACCGGAAGTCGCTCGAACTCGACGTGCGCCGCGAGCTCGAGATGCCGTCGCGGCGGCTGTTCAACCGGCGCGTGCTGACGATCGGCGGCCTGACGATGCTGACCGGCTGCACGCTGAAGGACGACGCGTCGGTCAACACGTTCCTCGAGAAGGTGTCGCGCATGAACGACCGCGTGCAGGCGTGGCTGTTCAGCGGCGAGCGGCTCGCGCCGACCTACACCGAAGCCGATATCACGCGACCGTTCCCGTTCAACGCGTACTACGGAATCGACGACGTGCCGCACGTCGACGCGTCGACGTATCGGCTCGTGCTGTCCGGCCGCGTGACGGGCAAGCGCGTGTGGACGCTCGACGAACTGTATGCGCTGCCGCACGCGGAACAGATCACGCGGCATATCTGCGTGGAAGGGTGGAGCGCGATCGGCCGCTGGGGCGGCACGCCGTTCGGCGCGTTTCTCGCGCGCGCCGGTGCCGATACGCGGGCGAAGTACGTCGGCTTCAAGTGCGCGGACGATTACTACGAGAGCATCGACATGCCAACCGCGCTGCATCCGCAGACGCTGCTCGCGTTCGACTACGACGGCCATCGGTTGCCGCCGGAATTCGGCTTCCCGATGAAGCTGCGGATGCCGACCAAGCTTGGCTACAAGAACCCGAAGCACATCATGGAGATCTTTGTGACCGATACGTTTCCGGGCGGCTACTGGGTCGACCAGGGGTACAACTGGTTCGGCGGATCGTGAGCGGTGCGTGGCACGCGGTGGCGGCGCATGCGCGTGCCGAGATGCATCGGGCATCGCATGTGACGCGTCACGCGGATTCGCGTACCTGGAGGTCGACGCGCAGGCCGACAGCCGCCGCCATGTTCACGAGCGCGTCGAGCCCGAACAGGTTGATCTTGCCGCGCATCAGGTCGGAGACGCGCGGCTGCGTGACACCCAGCTGTTTCGCGGCCTGGGCCTGACTGAGCTCGAGCTGCGCGATGCGCTGCTTGAGCGCGATCATCAGTTCGGATCGCAGCTTCATGTTCTCGGCTTCGGCCGGCTGGCCCTCGATTGCGTCCCAGACGCTTGAATAACGCTCGTTGGTCATCGTTTCCTCTCCATCGTCAGCGCGCGGTAGCGCCGGGCGGCCAGTTCGATATCGGCCCGGGTCGTGCGCGCCGATTGCTTCCGGAAGCAGTGCGGCACGTAGACGGTGTCGGCGAATGTCGCGACGTAAATGATCCGGAACGCACCGCTCGCATCGCGCAGGCGAATTTCCCGCACGCCGACGCCGACGGTGCGCATCGGCTTCCAGTCGTCGGGCGCCAGCCCGCGTTGCACCTGGTCGATCTGGTGGCCGGCTTCGCGTCGCGCGGGCAGCGGAAAGCCGCGAAGATCGGCTAGCGCGCTGCCGACGAAAACGACAGGCTTCGGCGGAAGAATGGTTGGACTATACAAAATTTTGTATGGGTGGTGCGGGTTTCGAAGGAAGGCCGCGCAGGGCGGGAGGCGCGTGGGGCGACCGTCACGATAAGGGGGAAGCGCTGGCCGGCGTGCAGGACTGGCCGTTCGGCCGATGCCTGGTTCGATCGCGACGAACTGCCCTGGATGGCGGGGCGAAGCGGAATCGGCAACGCATGCGCGACGCGTATCCGGCCCCGATTTCACCGGTCCGCCGGCCGGAAAATGTCGCGCGGAAACATCATTCGTGATCCTTTCAGACAGGTCCGACGATGCTTTCGAATCCTTGATGCCATAATGCCGAACGTGCACAGCCGAAGCGGTTGCGCGCGTTTTTTTTGTCCCTCTGCCGCCGCTTGCCGGTTCTTTTTCGTCGCCGTTCGCACTGTCATGTCGTTCCGCACGTTCGCTCTGCCTTCCCGGTCCCGCCAGGGCCGTTTGCCGGCATCGCCGGCGTCTTTCAGCGGAGCACGCGGCGTGACGTGCGGGCAGGCCGCACGATGACGCCGCTCGACCGTCTCCTCGATTTCTTCGCCCGCTTCTCGTTCCGGATCCGCCTGCCGCAAAGCCGCGGCGGCCGCGTGGCGCTGGCGCTCGTCTTCATCTATTTCGTCTGGGGTTCGACCTACAGCGGCCTGCATTTCGCGCTGCAGTCGTTCCCGCCGCTGCTGCTGTCTGGGCTGCGCAACCTGCTCGGCGGGATCGGCCTGTTCATCTTCGCGCTGCGGCGCAAGCCCGAATGGCCGACGCTGCTCGAAATCCGCAACGCGGGGATCGTCGGCACGATGCTCGTTGCGCTGTCGTCCGGCACGATCGCGCTCGGGATCAGTCTGGTCAGCAGCGGCTCGGCCGCGGTGATGGTGGCCACGGTGCCGCTGTTCGCGACCGTGATCGCGGCGGTTGCCGGGCGGCCGGTCACGAAAGGCGAATGGTCGGCCGTCGCGCTCGGGATGGTCGGCATCGTCGTGCTGAATTCGGGCGGTGCCGCCGCGCAGAATTCAGCGCTCGGCACGATCTGCGTGCTGGCCGGCGCACTGTTCTGGGCCGGCGGCGCGCATCTCGCGACGCGGCTCAAGCTGCCGTCCGACCTGTTTTTGTCGACGTCGCTGCAGATCGGCCTTGGCGGCATGATCTCGACGCTCGTCGCGTGGCTGGTCGGCGAGCGCATCGAGCACCTGATGGTGGGGCCGGTGTTCGCATTCCTGTACCTGATGGTGTTCTGCACGATGGCCGCGTACGTCGCGTACGGCTACCTGATCCGCCACACGAGCCCGATCATCGCGAGCAGCTGCATGTACGTGAACCCGATCGTCGCGGTTGCGCTCGGTGCGCTGCTGCTCGGCGAACCCGTGACGATGGCGACGGTGGTCGCGACCGTCGCGATCCTCGGCAGTGTCGGATTGTCGTTCGTGTTCGATCCGGCGCGCCGGCCCGCGGCGGCCGCCGCGGCTGTGAGTTCGTCGGCAGCGGCTACCGAGCCGGCGGCGACGGCGGGTGCGTCGTCCGCCGCACCCGAGCAGATCGCAATGCCGGAGGCGGCGCCCATTCTCGCGCCTTCCGCCGTTCCGCTGGCCGTGCCGGCACCGGGCGCCGTGGTGGATCCCGCTGCCGTGATCGACCCGCCACCGGCGTTCGCGCAGCCGCAGGTCGACGAACCGGCCGCGCCCCGCGCCGACGCGTGACCTTGCCATGGCCGGCGGCGCTCAGTCGCGCTGGCCGCCGCGGTAGTGGAACCAGCCGGCGAGCGCGGTGAACAGCAGCCCGACCGCGCACGTACCGAGCCAGCCGAACCCGCGCCACGCGGCGACGCCGGCCGACGAGCCGAGCGCGCCGCCGATGAAATAGCACACCATGTACACCGTGTTCACGCGGCTGCGTGCCTCGGGCTTCAGCGCGTAGATGCGCGACTGGTTCGAGATCTGCGCGGCCTGCACGCCGACGTCGAGCACGATCACGCCGATCACGAGCCCGACGAGGCTCGTGCCCGACAACGCGAAGATCACGTAAGACAGCGCGAGCAGCGTGATCGCGAGCGAGATGATCGTGCGCGGGCCGCGCTTGTCCGCGAAGCGGCCCGCGTACGGTGCCGCGAGCGCACCCGCCGCACCGACGATCCCGAACAGGCCGGCTGCCTGCGGGCCGAGATGGAACGGCGCGCCGGCGAGCAGCAGCGTCAGTACCGGCCAGAACGCGCTGAACGCCGCGAACAGCGCGGCGCCCGTCAGCGACGCCTCGCGCAATCCGCGCAGTTCGACCGCCAGATGCCACATCGAGCCGAGCAGCTTGCCGTACGGCAGCGTCGACGTCGGCGAGCTGCGCGGCAGCCGCAGCACGATCACGGCGGCGAGCGCGACGAGCGCCGCGACCGATGCGGCGAACACCGCGCGCCAGCCGAAATACTCGGCGACGAAGCCGGCGGCCGTCCGCGCGAGCAGGATGCCGAGCAGCAGGCCGCTCATCACGGTGCCGACCGCATGCCCGCGCTGGGCGGGCGGCGCGATCTCGGCGGCGAACGGCACGGCCTGTTGCGCGATCGTCGCGAGCACGCCGATCGCGAGGCTCGCGATGGCGAGCACGGCCAGCGACGGCGCGGTGGCCGCGACGATCAGCGCGATCGACAGGCCGGCGATCTGCATCAGGATCAGCCCGCGGCGGTCGAAGCGGTCGCCGAGCGGCGCGAGCAGGAACATGCCGGCCGCATAGCCGAGCTGCGTCGCGGTGGGTATCACGCCGATCCAGGACGCGCCGTCGGGAAACGCCGAGCGGAAGCTGTCGAGCAGCGGCTGGTTGTAATAGATGTTCGCGACGGACACGCCCGCGATCGTCGCGAGCAGCAACAGCAGGCTGCGCGAATAGTGGGGCGAGGCGGCGTCGGTCGGACGGTCGGTGGAGGCGGTGGACATGGCTGCGCGGACAGAGTGGGGCGGCGCAGCGCGCGGCGCACGCGTCGGGTGCGCAGGCGGGCAGGGCGCCGGTCAAGGCTGCCGATCATACCGGAGCGACGTGAATCCTGCCGGACGGGGGCAAATCGGCCAAGCCGGCCCAACCAGCGCACCCGGCCGGCCGCCGCCCGTCATCGTGCGCGCTTCATCGCGTCAGTCGACCAGCTCCCCCGTCGGTTCGTAAAACGGATAAGGCCCGGCGCCTTCATCGACGTACACGTGATGCGACGTCATCCCCGTATCGGGCGCATGGCAATGGATCGCGAACGCCGGCGGTTCGAGCCGGAATGCGGATGGCGCATCGGTTCGCAGGTCGAATGCGACCTGATGCGCCGGCGACGGCACCGCGGACGCGAGCGTGCCGCCGAAGCGCGTGAACATCGTGCGATGCACGTGGCCGCACAGCACGCGCTCGACGTTCGGATGACCGCGCAGCAGCGCGTCGAGTTTCGCAGAAGCGGCGGGCGCGAGGCGCAGCTTGTCCATGTGGCCGATCCCCGACACGAACGGCGGGTGATGCAGCGCGACGATCACCGGCCGGTCGCGCGCGGCGTCGAGCTGCGCGGCGAGCCAGGCGAGCCGTGCGTCGCACAGGTCGCCGTAGCTGGCGCCGGGGACCTGCGAATCGAGCGCGAGCACGCGCACCGCGCCGACGTCGAGCGCGTACTGCACGAATTCACCGTCCTGCAGTTCGGCGCGATCGGCAAACGCGCGGCGCAACCCGGCGCGGTCGTCGTGATTGCCGATCATCAGGTAGTACGGAATCTCGAGCGTCGCGAGCAGCCCGCGCAGGTTGCCGTACTCTTCATCGTGACCGAAGTCGGTCAGGTCGCCGGTGACGAGCACGGCGTCGGGGCGCGGCACGAGCGCGTTCAGCCTGGCGATGCAGCGCGCGAGCGCGGCCGCCGTGTCGACGCGCCGGTATGCGAGTTGGCCCGGACGCTTGATGTGGAGATCGCTGATTTGAGCAAGCAGCATCGTCGTTCCTCGGAATCGTCTGATTGTTGTCGCGGCGTCGTCGTGCGCCGCGGTGGGGTGCTGCATGAATGATGCCCGAATGACGGGTTACGCACCGAGTGCGATCAGCCCTTCCGGTGCGATCGTGAGGCCGACAGCCGTACCGCGTGCGAGTGCGATGCGGCCCGGCACGTCGATCACGAGCGCGTCGGGTGCCGCGTGCTCGATCGTGAGCCGCGTGCGCTCGCCGAGGAACGCGCACGCACTGACCGCGCCGCGCAGCGGCGCATGCGCGGGATCGGCGAGCTGCGCATCCTCGGGGCGGAAGAACCACTCGTCGGCGGCGTGCGGCGTCGCGATCGCGCCGCCCGGGGTCACCAGCGTGCCGTCGCGCCATTGCCCGGCAAGCCGGTTCAGCGTGCCGATGAACTGCGCGACCGTGCGGCTCGCCGGGTGGTAGTAAATGTCGCGCGGCGTGCCGATCTGCTCGATGCGGCCCGCGCCCATCACGACGATCCGGTCGCCGAGCTCCATCGCCTCGGCCTGGTCGTGCGTCACGTAGACCGTCGTCACGCCGAGTTCGCGCAGCAGCGCATTCATTTCGCGCCGCAGCGTGTCGCGCAGCTTTGCGTCGAGCGCGGTCAGCGGTTCGTCGAGCAGCAGCACGCGCGGCCGCACCGCCAGCGCGCGGGCCAGCGCGACGCGCTGGCGCTGGCCGCCCGACAGCTGGTCGATCGGCTTGTCCGCATGCGCGTCGAGCCGCATCATCGCGAGCAGCTCGTCGACGCGCTCGCGCAGCGCGCGCGGCTCGGTCTTGCGGATCTTCAGCCCGTAGCCGACGTTGCCGCGCACCGTCAGGTTCGGAAACAGCGCGTAGTTCTGGAACACCATGCCGACCTGCCGGCGCTCGATCGGCAGCGGCGTCACGTCGTCATTGCCGAACGCGATCGTGCCGCCGGCGTCCGGCGTGTCGAGGCCCGCGATCAGGCGCAGCGTCGTCGTCTTGCCGCAGCCGGACGGCCCGAGCAGCACGAGCGTTTCGCCCGCGCCGATCGACAGGTCGAGCGGTTCGAGCACGCGTGTGCCGCGGAACGTCTTCGCGCAGCGGGTCAGGGTGATGGGAGTGGAATCGAGTTTCATGTCTGCGGAAAAATCAGCGCGGGCGCTTCTTGAGCGCGCGCGTGCCGGACGGATCGACGCCGAGCCACTGCATCGCGACGAGCAGCGGCAGCGTCATCAGCAGGAACAGGATCGTGTACGCGCTGCCGACTTCGAGGCGCAGCGACGCATACGTATCGGCGAGCCCGACGGGCAGTGTCTTGGTGTCGGGCGTATGCAGCATCCACGTGAGGTTGAATTCGCCGATCGACAGCGTGAGCACCGCGAGCGCACCCGCGACGATGCCGGGGCGCAGGTTCGGCAGCACGATCGTGACGAAGCGCGTGACGAACGACGCACCGAGGCTCGCCGCACCTTCTTCGAGCGTGCGCAGGTCGGCACCGGCTGCGACTGCCGCGACCGCGCGCACCATGAACGGCAGCGTGAACACGACGTGGCCGACGACGATGAACCACAGGCTCATCCGGAACGCGGTGAAGCCGCCGTACACGACCAGCAGCGCGAGCGCGGACGCGAGGCCGGGCAGCGCGACCGGCAGCACGAGCGCTTCCTCGATCGCGCGCGCGACGCGGC
This sequence comes from Burkholderia aenigmatica, assembly GCF_902499175.1. GTDB lineage: Bacteria > Pseudomonadota > Gammaproteobacteria > Burkholderiales > Burkholderiaceae > Burkholderia > Burkholderia aenigmatica. The sequence goes on along the minus strand of NZ_CABVQC010000036.1, from coordinate 47,560 downwards.
TCTTGCTGCGCGCGAGCGCATAGCCGGCCGGCACGCCGACGACGAGCACGATCGCGAGCGTCGCGAACGCGACGTAAAGCGACAGCGCAATCGAGCCGTGATATTGCTGCCACACCTGTTCGAGCCAGCGCAACGTGAGGCCGCTCGACAGGCCTCGGAAGTAGTTGACGGTGAGGCCCGCGAGCACCGACATCACGACAGGCACGATCAGGAACGCGCACAGCAGCAGCGTGATGCCCCATTGCAGCGCGGCGATCGCGCGCGCGCCCGTGAAGCGCGGCGCGCGGCGCGCGACGCCGGTCGCCTGGGCGGGAGCGGGTGCCGGTGAAGGCGACGGCGCGGAAGAGCCGGAAAGCGATTGCATGCGGGAATCCTCAGGCCGCGGCGGCGGCGGTGTGGCCGGTGAAGCGGCGCGCGAGCGCGAGCACGGCCCAGGTGACGATGCCGAGCACGATCGACAGGCCGGCCGCCGTCGCGATGTTCGCATTCAGCGTGAACTCGGTATAGATCGTCATCGGCAGCACGTTCAGGTCGGTGGCGAGCGTGAACGCAGTACCGAACGCACCCATCGCGGTCGCGAAGCAGATTGCGCCGGCCGCGATCAGGCCCGGCGCGAGCGCGGGCAGCACGATGTCGACGAAGATGCGCCACGGCGATGCGCCGAGCGAGCGCGCGGCTTCCTCGAGCGACGCGTCGAGCTTCGACGCGGCCGCGATCACGGTGACGATCACGCGCGGAATCGAAAAGTACAGGTAGCCGATGAACAGGCCCGCGACCGAGTACGCGAATACCCACTTGTCACCGGTCAGCTTCGCGGACAGCATGCCGATCAGCCCCTGCCGGCCGGCGAGCATGATGACCATGAAGCCGACGACGACACCCGGGAACGCAAGCGGAAACGTCAGCAGCGCGAGCAGCACGCGCTTGCCCGCGAAGTCGCGGCGCGCGAGCAGGAGGCCCGAGATCGTCGACAGCACGAGCGTCGCGAGCGTGACGCCCGCGGACAGCGCGATGGTCTCGCCGAGGCTCTTCATGTAGCGCGCATTGCCGAGCAGCGCCGCGTAGTGCGAGAAGAACGCGCCGTCGGCGGACACCTGCACGAGCGCCGCCATCGGCAGCAGCCAGAACGCGGCGAACACCGCGAGCGCCGGCGCGACGAGTGCGACGCGCCAGCGCAGCGGGAAAGTCAGGTCGAGCATCGGTTGCGTCCTGCGGCTTACTGCATCACCTGCAGGTACTGCTGGCCGAATGCCTGCTGGCCGGCCGCCATCTTGCCGAAGTCGACCGATTTTGCGCGGGCATATTCGCTCGCCGGCAGGAATTTCGACGCGATGTCGGCGCCGAGCGTCTGTGCGCGTACCGGACGCAGGTATGCGTTGGCCCACAGCTTCTGGCCTTCGTCGGACAGCACGAAGTCGAGCACCTTCTTGCCGTTCGCGTCGTGCGGCGCACCCTTCACGAGACTCATCACGTACGGCACCGCGATCGTGCCTTCCTTCGGAATCACGAATTCGACGTTGGCGTTGTCCTTGTACTTCGCGCGATACGCGTCGAAGTCATAGTCGAGCAGGATCGGAATCTCGCCCGACAGTACGCGCGCATACGCGGTCTGCTTCGGCACGATCGGCGCGTTCGCTTTCAGCTTCCTGAACCAGTCGAGCGCCGGCTTGAAGTTGTCGAGGCTGCCGCCGAGAGCCTGGTTCACGGCGACCGCACCCGCATAGCCGACGAACGCGCTCGACGGATCGAGATAACCGACCATGCCCTTGTATTCAGGCTTCAGCAGATCGGCCCACGAGCGCGGCACCGGCTTGCCGTCGAGCGCGTCCTTGTTCACGAAGAAGCCCAGCGTGCCCGAGTGGATCGCGAACCAGTAGCCTTGCGGGTCCTTCAGGTTCGCGGGAATGTCGTTCCAGTGCGCGGGCTTGTACGGCGCGATCACGCCCTTGTCCTTCGCCTGGAACGCCGACGATACGCCGAGATAGACGACGTCGGCGACCGGGCTCTTCTGCTCGGCGATCAGCTGCGCGATCGACTGGCCCGAGTTCTTGTTGTCGAACGGCACGCGGATGCCGGTCTTCTGCTTGATCGCCGCGATCTGCGCGGCCCAGTCGGCCCATTCGGGCGGGCAGTTGTAGCAGATCGCCGTTTCGTCGGCATGGGCGGCGGGCGCGCCGGCGATGAGCGCGGCGCAGGCGAGCGGCGCGGCAAGCGCACGCAGCAGCGAGGTCAGGCGAAAGGACACGGTTGGTCTCCGGGCGAGGGTGAGGCGCTGGGGTGGTGGTGTTGTGTACGGGGCGGTGCGGCGCCCGGGTTCAGGCCTGGCGCAATTGCAGGTCGGTGGCCGGCGGGGCGACCGTCGCGCCGTCGCGCACCACGTGCGGCAGGATCAGCGACGTGCGTTCGATGGCTGCGCCGCCGATGCATTCGACGAGACGCTGCCACGCGTGGCGGCCGATGTCGCGGTTCGGCGTCGCGACGCTCGCGAGCGGCGGCGCGAGCAGTTCGCCGATCGCGATGCCGTCGAAGCCGAGCACCGACAGGTCGTCCGGGATCGAGAAACCCGCGCGGCGCAGGCCGCGCATCACGACCATCGCGAGCAGGTCGTTGCTGCAGAAGAGGGCGGTCGGACGCGTCGCGTGCGCGGTGAGATGCGCAAGCACCGCGTCGGGCAATTCGGGTGCGTTGAAATCGACTTCGACCGGCGGCAGCGTGGCGACGCCGCTTTCCTCGAGCGCCTGCGCATAACCGAGATGACGCTGGCGCGCCCGATCCGACGCGGCGAGCGAGCCGGCCAGCATCAGCACGCGACGATGACCGCGCGCGGTCAGCAGCCGCACGCCGTCGTAGGCGGCGCTGCGGTTGTCGACCGATACCGACGGGCGGCGCTGCGTGTCGTTGTGCATCAGCACGTAGTGCGGGCCGTCGCGGTCGAGCATGTCGAGCAGCGGGTGCGTGTCCGCGTCGGCGACGGTGAGGATCAGCCCTTCGACGCGCTGCTCGCGCAGCGTCTCGATCGCATGACGCTCGCGTGCCGCATCGTATTCGGTCGTCATCAGGATCAGCTTGAAGCCGGCCGCGGTCGCGAGTTCGTCGATGCCTTGCAGGCAGTCGGCGAACACGGGGTTCGACAACGTCGGCACGACGACGCCGACGAGCCGCGTGCGTTCGCCGCGCAGTTGCCGGCCGAGCGGGCTCGGGCGGAACTGCAGTGTGTCGATCGCGGTGCGGATCGTTTGCAGCGTGGCGGGGCTGACGGTATGCGGCGCGTTGATCGCGCGCGAGACGGTGGCGATCGAGAAGCCCGCGAGGGCAGCGACGTCCTTGATGGTCGAGGTCATGTGGTAGCGCGATGTAAACGTTTTCGGCCGGAAAATTATCGAAAACGTTTGTGACCTGCCGATGACGCGTGAAGGGGGCACATCGGACAGCGCGCGCGGGCTCGTATGACGAAAGCGCTCGCGAAACCAAGCGTGGATTGTAGCGGCGGAACGGCGGGTCGTGGGGGCGTGTGAGGCGGTTTGTGGCGAAGGATCGATGCAGGCGTGTCTGTCGGCGCGATAGCGGGGTGGGCGCGCGCGAAGAACGGCGACGCCCGAATCGCGTGGCCCGCGTACCGTCCGTCGACCCGGGCGGCGGACGGTACGCAAGGACCGACGGACGTTACAGCGCGACGAACAGCATGCCGTGCGGATCCTGAAGCGCCGACGCGTTGCCGACGCTCGTTGCGATCGGCGTCAGGTGACCGGTCTTCGGATCGAGCTTCATCACCTGGCCCTGGCCGGCGCTGTATGCGTCGCCCTGGCTGAATGCGGCATCGACGCGGTACGTGGTGTTGTTTGCGTCGGTGAACAACATGAAGGTCTTGTTTTGCGGCCCGGGTGCCGGCACCCAGCGGGTATCGTCGACCGGATACACGGGGCCGTCCTTGTCGTTGAAGAGCGTGAGCGTCAGCACGCTGACACTCTGGCTTGCGCCCGGATTGTGGATGAACACCAGCTTGCCGTCGGCCTGGCTGTCGAGGACGAGGTCGCCGGCCGTATCGATCGCTTCGGAATCCGGGTCCGTCAGGGCCAGCGTGACCGGCTGGTTGTAGGTCGGATTCGGTGAACCGCCGACCGACGGCGTCAGGTCGGTCGCCTGCGCGTTGCCGGCCAGTACGGGGGCGACGTCGAACGTCGTGCCGTTGGCGTTCAGCGTGAGCTGGACGACCGTCGGCGCGGTGCCCGGCGTCGCGGGGTTCGACGCGCTCACGTAGACGTTGCCGTTGAGCAGTTGCATGTCGTCGTAGCCGCCGCCGTGCGCGGTCGGATTGACGGTCGGCGCGTAGGTCTTCTGCGTGCCGGCCTTGAGGTCGATGATCGTCAGCTCGGGATTGCCGTCTTCGTTGGCCATCGCCCAGAGCGTGTTGGTATCGGCGCGCGCCATCAGGCCGTCGACGTGCCCCGGCACCGAGTAAGTCTTGAGCGCGTTGCCGCCCAGGTCGTACTGCACGACATCGTTGGTCAGCCCCGGGACCGAGCCGTCCTTGACGTCCCCGGCCTTCTGGTAGCCGATGAAGACGGTGTCGTTGAACTGGACGATCGAGTCGGGCTTGTCGGTGGAGACCGGCGCTTTCGCGAACACGGACAGCGCGTAGCCGGACGCGGTGGCCGTGTTCGGCACGGCCGCCGTATTGGCCGGTGCGATACCGGGGGTCGAGGTCGCATCGTCTCCACCGCATGCCGCAAGAAAGACCGATGCCGACATCGCAATGAACAGAGGCTTTCTAAACATTTCGTTTTCCTGAACGAATGATTCGTGCCGACCGAATCGGGTTGATCTATTACCGCTGGTTACATGGGCGCGTGTCAGGCTAAGGCGCACATATTTCGTTTCGGTGAAAAAATCACGAACGTGCGGCGTGCCGTTCGCAACGCCGGAATCGGCTATCACGGCGTTGCTTAAGGCGGGCTTAACGCAATGTGGCGAATCGCCTGCGTCTCGAAATTCCGTCGGAAATCGGAGCATCTGCTGCGTCGGTCGCGCATGCGTATGTCAGGCGAAATCGAAGCCTTTCATTTTCCGGATGTAAGGCGTATGCGATCGAACGCGCGGCCGATCGTGCCGGCAGGCATCGGTACCGTTGCGTGGGGCGATGATTCACCGGACCGGATCGGTCTCGGGACGTTGCCGTGGCAGCGCGTCGCCGGTCGGGCAATCAACGACGGAACAAATGAAGAAGGGGGGCGCGAGCAATGGTAGAATCGCGTCCGCCCTCTTGCCGGGGTGATGAAATTGGTAAACATAGCGGACTTAAACGATTGAGTGCCCGGTCGGAAACGGTCGGTGCAGAACCCTTCAAATTCGGTGAAACCCCTGATGCGCGCATCGAGGCAACGCCGAGCCAAGCCTCGCGGTATCCGCGAGGAAGGTGTAGAGACTAGACGGGGGGCGCCTAAGGCGCACGGGCAGCGATTATGCCCGCGCGTGACGGTGAAGGCATAGTCCAGCGCACGAACGGCATCGCGCACGCGACGCCGGCTTTGAAAGAAGCAGTGTGACGAAAATCCGCCGCCTTAACTGGCTTGCCGGTTCGAGTCCGGTCCCCGGCACCACGATCGCTTTCACGGCGATGCGACGAAAGGTCGAAAGCCCGCGAGAAGCCTAGCGCTCGCGGGTTTTTTGTTTTTTGTGGCGTTGAGTCGGATGCGATTGCCAATCGAAGCATGCATCTTCCACATGCGCTGCGTGCTCGATACTTGTAACGATGGTCTTCAGGCGGGTCGGTCATTCGACCGATGTCGTCGAGGCCCGTTGCAGGCCACGATCATCACTCAACGAGCGGCGCTGAAGTCCTGGCAACTGAATTCAGGCTCACACCGACGCACGACGCACGGGAACTCCTGGGGGATGATTGCAATGTCGGCTCGTCAATGCATCATCGTTGCGATTGCGGGCTGGCTGCCCCGAGCATTGGGAATCTTCCATTCCGTCGGGAGCCATTCGGTTCGGTCATGCCATTCGCCGCGGGAAGGCGGGCGGTGCGCGATGGGGAACGCTTTCCAGCGCCGCACGATCCGCCCTGGTAGGGGCGTTGCTTTCCAGCGAGGCGATGGGCGCCATCTACTTTCTGATGACGGGATGGTGGTGGTCCGCCTGCGAGTCGAAGGGCAACCCGCAGTCGATCTGCACGGGAGAACAGGATGGACAACAGGGAGATTCCGCTTGCCAATGACCCGGTGCAGTACAGGACTCTGCTGCACGACGAGATCTGCACGGTACTGCAAACGACGATTCAGTCGGGCGGCGTACCGGACATCGTGCCGGGCGAATAGTTTCGTCGAGGTAAACCGCGGGCCGGCGCAACCACGTTCCTTCAGATCAGGCCCATTGCCGATGCCTTGAGCGTCGCTGCCGCGCGCGTCGAACAGCCAAGCTTGCGAAACACACTTTCGATGTGCGTGCGCACCGTGCTCGGACTGATGGTCAATTCCCGCGCGGCCTCCTTGTTGCTCGCGCCGCGCGAGATGACGCGCAGCACGTCGATCTCTCGCGCGGACAGGCCGGCACCGGACGGTGCACTTCTGGATGCGCGTCTGGCGACGGGGATGCCTGCCGACGTAAGCACACCGACCGCTTCGCCGCATAGCCGGCCGTGCGAGGCCTCGTCCCTCAGCAGACGGGCGGCCGCGTCGTCGGTCAGCGCGGCGCGCCAGGGGCGTGGCGATCGCAATGCGACCCACGCGACGGATGCTGCCAGCACGCGAGCCTCCAGTGACAGCGCAGGCGTGTGTGAGCCGCGAAAATACCCCGAACCGTCCAGCCGTTCGTAAGCATGCGATGCAAGGAGGGCGGCGTGGCGCAGCGCGCCGGACTGTTTGCCGGCGCGTTCCGTCCAGTACGGTACCAGCCGCACCTTTTCCCACGCGCTTGCCGGCAACGCCGTGGGCAGGTTCCATACGTCGTTGGGTACGGCTGCCTTGCCGATACCGTGAATCAGTCCGGCCTGGTAGACCAGCGAACGCCCGGCGTCATCCGGTTTGAGCCGCGCATGACACCCGGCCGCCGTCATGGCGACCGCACGCGAAAAGCCCGTCATCCACGGCAATTTCAGGTCGACGATGTCGGCGATCAGTTCAGCGGATGTCATCCGTTGCATATCGGAGGTCGCCAGTGCGATGTCGAACTCGGCCGGCGACGTGCGTTCCAGTTCCGTCAGCCAGGCTTGCGCGTGACGTATCGTCGTCGTGACGAGGTGCGACGGATACCGCGAGTCGGCACGCTGCCCGATGAGTCCCAGTGCCCGCTCGACGCCATACGTGCGACTCAGTACTTCCAGATCGCCGGCAAGCGCGACGACCGGCACGGCTGCAGGTACGTGTTCGCGTGCGAGCTGCGCAGGGAGCCCGCTGCCGTCCCAGGCCTCGAAAATGTGACGCAGCGCCGTTTCGGTCGCCATTGAAAGCCCGAGTATTCGCGCGACCTCGCCAGCTACTTCGCAGTGAATCTGCGCGAGTTGGGTCATCGATGCAGCGGCGTTTCCGATTGCCTCGGCCATGCCGGGCCTGTTCTCGAGCATCGCCGTGCGGATCGCGATGTCGTCACCGAACACGTGCGCGAAACCTGCTGCGTTCGCCGTACAACCCGACCAGCGAAGCAGCGACACCTCGCGAACCGTATCGCACGCCGATGCGCCCAGTCCGGCCGCGTCTGCGAGTCGTATACCCAGCCACGCGGTGCGAAGCGAATGGTCGGTCGGCTGTCCCATGCTCAGATCGCCGATGAAGGCGATGGCCCTCACGGAATCGAATATGCGCAGTGCGGCGTGGCTGGCTTCGGCGTCGAACATCAGGCTCGGCTCGGAAAATCGCAGGGACGAGCGAACGATCATACGCGACGCGGGCGCGTGCGCCCCGTTGCGTGACGCTGTCCGGGGTCGGTCATTTGACCGATCCCGGACGGTTCGAACGATCGGGACAATCTGGCTGCACGCGGGGAAAGCGAAATGCAACGCCGCATGAATGCTTCCTTGCGCCGTCGGTGTCGCCGGAGTCGCGGCGACCGGGGCCAACATTGTCAGAAGGAGTCGTCGTCTTATGCCTCATCCCATTTCCGCTTTGGGTGCCGGTCACACCCTCGTCAGCCTGGTGACGATTGCCGCCGGCCTCTACAGCTTCGCCCGGTATCGGAAGATCGACAACGCGACCCGGTCCGCCAGGATTTACGTCACAGGCATGGTGATATCCGTGTTCACGTCGTTCGGCTTGTCCAGTACCGGCGGCTTCAATGCCGGGCATGCACTCGGCATCCTGGCGCTGATCGCGATATCGGGCGGGTTCCTCGTTTCGCGCATCGAAGCGCTGGGGCGTGCACGGCCGTACCTGGCCCAGTTCGCATTCTCGTTCAGCTTCTTTCTGTTGCTGGTTCCCGGGATCAACGAGACGCTGACGCGGCTGCCGATCGGTCACCCGCTTGCGAATGGCCCGGCATCCCCCGTCGTGCGCGGATCGCTCGCCGCGTGGCTGGGCATCTTCGTGCTTGGATCGGTGTTGCAGCTTGTGCGGCTTCGGTCGTACCGCAGCCGCATCTGAACGTGCGGAAAGCGGGCGCCGTGTCGCATCATCGCTCGGCGTGCCCGGCCGTGCCGCTTTCCGGGGCGGCATCTGCCGGCCGAACCCGCACCATGTCGATCAGCGCACGCAACCCGCCCGAAACATGGCGATGACCGGAGTAATACAGGCACAGCCCCGGCATGACCGGACACCAGTCGGCCAACACGCGTTCGAGACGCCCGTCGGCCAGCGCATTGCAGACGAGATGGTCGGGCACGAATGCGATCCCGATCCCGTCGATCGCGGCGTCGACCATCAATGGCTGGTCGGTCAGCGTGAGCGGGCCGCGGACGTTCACCGTTTCGACGACACCGCGGCGCTCGAACTCCCAGCGGTAGATCGCACCGCTATCGAAGCGGAAGCGGATGCAGTCATGCCGGTCCAGATCCTGCGGCACGTCGGGGCGGCCGCGCGCGGCGAAATAGGCCGGCGACGCGACGGCGGCGAATCGCACCGGATCGGACACGCGCACCGCGATCATGTCTTGCGGCACGGCTTCGGCCAGCCGGATCCCCGCGTCGAATCCGCCGGCGACGATGTCGCCGAGCTTGCCGTCCGTCACGATGTCGAGGTGGACCTGCGGGTAGTCGCGCAGGAAGCGTGCGAGCACCGGTTTCAGCACGAGGCGGATCGCCCCTTCGCTGGCGTTGATGCGCACGGTGCCGCTGGGTGTGTCGCGCATCTCGTCGACTGCGAGCATCGCCTCCGCAACCGACGAGATCGCCGGGCGGAGCTTGTCGACGAGCCGCTCGCCGGCGTCTGTCAGCGACACGCTGCGCGTGGTGCGATTGAACAGGCGTACCCCCAGGCGCTGCTCGAGGCTCTTGATCGAATGACTGATCGCCGACGGCGTGACGTCGAGCTCGACCGATGCCGTGCGGAAGCTGAGGTGAGTCGCCGCGGCGAGGAACACATTGAGCGAGAAGAGATCGCCGCTTTTCAATTGATGAGCTGATTTCATCGTGACATAAAGATTGGCGAGATTGTCATGATAATGCGCCTTTTCTAGACTAGGCCCTGCGTTCGGTTGAACAAGGAGCGGGCAATGAAGATGAAGGCGATCGTGATGACGGGGGCCAACCGGCCCTGGGAAGTGCAGGAAGTGCCGGTGCCGGAAGCCGGTCCCGGGCAGGTGCTGGTGAAGGTGCATGCGTCCGGGATGTGCTACACGGACGTGTGGGCAACGCAGGGCTACGGCGGGGACATCTACCCGCAGACACCGGGCCACGAGGTGGTCGGCGAAATCGTCGAAGTGGGCGCGGGCGTGCATGCGCGCCGGGTGGGCGACCGGATCGGCACGACGTGGGTGCAATCCGCATGCGGGCGCTGCCCGTACTGTCGCGAACATCGCCCGCTTTCCGGTCAGACGGCCGTGAATTGTGATGCGCCGCGGACCACCGGGTTCGCATCGCAGGGCGGACATGCGGAGTACATCGCCGTCGCGGCCGAGGGCACGGTGCTGTTGCCCGACGGGCTGGCCTATGTCGATGCCGCGCCGATGATGTGCGCGGGCTACACGACATGGAGCGGCTTGCGCGATGCGGCGCCGCAACCGCACGAGAAGGTGGCCGTGCTCGGCATCGGCGGACTGGGGCACGTGGCGCTGCAGCTGTCCCGCGCGTGCGGCTTCGAGACCATCGCGATCACGCATTCGGCTGACAAGCGCGACCTCGCCATCGGGCTGGGTGCGGACCGGGTCGTCGCAAACGGCGCGGAGCTTCGCGACCTGGGCGGCGCGGATGTCCTGCTGGTCACGACCAACGAGTTCAGTACTGCAGAGGAAGCGATGACGGGCGTGCGAGTCGACGGCCGGGTGATCCTCTGCGGGCTCGACTTCAGCAAGCCGTTCTCGATCGCGTCGCAGCGCAAGCCGTTCCACATGATGCGCCAGCAGGTCATCGGCTCCACGCATGGCGGCTTGCGCTACCTGAGCGAAGTGCTGGACCTTGCCGCCAAAGGCAAGGTCAAGCCGATCGTCGAGACATTCTCGCTGGACCAGGCGACCGAAGCCTATGACCGCCTCGCGTCCGGGAAGATGCGCTTTCGCGGCGTGTTCACACCTGCGCAAAGCCACTGACGCTCGAAGGTGCCCGGGGGATGCGGGGACGTATCTCCCGGCAAGCGCGCGTGGCCGACTCGCCGCGCTCCGCATCCGCGCGGTGATCGAATTGGTCACACCGATCGGTGGCGTTCGTCCGCGATCGACATTCTCCTGATATCGACTGCCGCCCGATTGGGCGCGGCATGCCGGCACCGTTCGGCACATCCGGACCCCGCCCGGCATTGGTCGCAGCGGCATCCGCGATTTCCCGTCAGGCCCCGGTTCGTACCGGCACGGCGACGCCGGAGCGCCGGCCGGTGCCCGCCCGCCGGCCCTCCCGCACCCGACATGGCAAATTTGCTCACCGCAGTCGAGCGGGTTGGTCATCGACGGCTGGCCCCATATTGCCTAAATTAAAAAGATTGACGTGCCTATCCGCACGCCAGTCAGCGTGCAGGCCGGCAACCGGCCGCGCGTTCCTAATCAGCGTGAGACACAATCGAGCGTGGAGACGACACGATGAGCCTGTCAGAGCCATTGCGTCTGCATGTGCCGGAGCCCACCGGGCGCCCGGGCTGCAAGACGGACTTTTCCTATCTGCATCTATCGCCGGCCGGTGCGGTTCGCCGCCCGCCGATCGACGTTGCCGCGGCGGACACCGCCGATCTCGCCCGCAGCCTCGTGCGCGTGCTCGACGACAGCGGCAAGGCCGTCGGCCCGTGGGCACCGGATCTCGACGATGCGCGGCTGATCGCCGGCCTGCGCGCGATGCTCAAGACCCGAATTTTCGACGCGCGCATGATGATCGCGCAGCGTCAGAAGAAAATCTCCTTCTACATGTTGAGCCTCGGCGAAGAGGCGATCGGCACCGCGCACGCGATGGCGCTGCGCGACGGCGACATGTGCTTCCCGACCTACCGCCAGCAGAGCATCCTGATCGCGCGCGACGTGCCGCTCGAGCGCATGATCTGCCAGCTGATGTCGAACGAAGGCGACCCGCTGAAAGGCCGCCAGCTCCCCGTGATGTATTCGGATCGCGACGCGGGCTTCTTCTCGATTTCCGGCAACCTCGCGACCCAGTTCATCCAGGCGGTCGGCTGGGCGATGGCGTCGGCGATCAAGGGCGACACGAAGATCTCGTCCGCGTGGATCGGCGACGGCGCGACGGCCGAATCCGATTTCCACACCGCGCTCACGTTCGCGCACGTGTACCGGGCGCCGGTCGTGCTGAACGTCGTCAACAACCAGTGGGCGATCTCGACATTCCAGGCGATCGCGGGCGGCGAAGGCACGACGTTCGCGGGGCGCGGCGTCGGCTGCGGGATCGCGTCGCTGCGCGTCGACGGCAACGACTTCCTCGCGATCTACGCGGCGTCGAGCTGGGCGGCCGAACGCGCGCGCCGCAATCTCGGCCCGACGCTGATCGAGTGGGTGACCTACCGTGCGGGCGCGCATTCGACGTCGGACGATCCGACCAAGTACCGGCCGAGCGACGACTGGTCCCATTTCCCGCTCGGCGATCCGATCGAGCGCTTCAAGCGCCACCTGATCGTCAAGGGCATCTGGTCGGACAGCGCGCATGAAGCGTTGACGGCCGAGCTCGAGGCCGAGGTGATCGCCGCGCAGAAGGAAGCGGAGAAATACGGCACGCTGGCCGACGACCGGATTCCGTCGCCGGCTTCGATGTTCGACGACGTGTACAAGGAGCTGCCCGCGCACCTGCGCCGTCAGCGCCAGGAACTGGGAGCGTGATCATGGCGCAACAAGAGACAGGCACGGCAACGCAGCCGATGACGATGATCCAGGCGCTGCGCTCGGCGATGGACGTGATGCTCGGGCGCGACAGCGACGTGGTCGTGTTCGGGCAGGACGTCGGCTATTTCGGCGGCGTGTTCCGCTGTACCGAAGGACTGCAGAACAAATACGGCAAGTCGCGCGTGTTCGATGCGCCGATCTCCGAAAGCGGGATCGTCGGCGCGGCAGTGGGGATGGGCGCGTACGGGCTGCGCCCGGTGTGCGAGATTCAGTTTGCCGATTATTTCTACCCGGCATCCGACCAGATCGTGTCGGAAGGCGCGCGGCTGCGCTATCGGTCGGCCGGCCAGTTCATCGCACCGATGACGATCCGCATGCCCTGCGGCGGCGGGATCTACGGCGGCCAGACGCACAGCCAGAGCCCGGAGGCGATGTTCACGCAGGTGTGCGGGCTGCGCACGGTGATGCCGTCGAATCCGTACGACGCGAAAGGGCTCTTGATCGCATCGATCGAGAACGACGATCCGGTGATCTTCCTCGAGCCGAAGCGGCTGTACAACGGGCCGTTCGACGGCCATCACGATCGGCCCGTCACGTCGTGGCTCAAGCATCCGGCCAGCGCGGTGCCCGAGGGCTACTACACGGTGCCGCTCGATACGGCCGCCGTGGTGCGGCCCGGCAACGACGTGACCGTGCTGACCTACGGCACCACGGTGCACGTGTCGCTTGCCGCAGCCGAGGAGACGGGCATCGACGCGGAGGTGATCGACCTGCGCACGCTGTGGCCGCTCGACCTCGACACGATCGTCGCGTCGGTGCGCAAGACCGGACGCTGCGTCGTGGTGCACGAGGCGACGCGTACCTGCGGTTACGGAGCGGAACTGGTGTCGCTGGTCCAGGAACATTGCTTCTACCACCTCGAGGCGCCGGTCGAGCGCACGACGGGCTGGGATACGCCGTATCCGCATGCGCAGGAGTGGGCGTACTTTCCGGGCCCGGCCCGGGTCGGTGAAGCATTGCGACGCGTGATGGAGGCCTGAGATGGGGATTCATGTCATCAAGATGCCGGATATCGGCGAAGGGATTGCCGAGGTCGAGCTGGTGGCCTGGCACGTGGAAGTCGGGCAGACGATCAAGGAAGACCAGCCGCTCGCCGATGTGATGACCGACAAGGCGGCGGTCGAGATTCCGTCGCCGGTGACGGGCAAGGTGCTCGAACTCGGCGGCCGGATCGGCGAGATGATGGCGGTCGGCAGCGAGCTGATTCGCCTCGAGGTCGAAGGCGACGGCAACCTGAAGGCCGGCGCACCGGTGCGAGAATCAAAGGTAGAAACCGCACCGGTCGCGGCCGCGCCGTCGAAGGCCGTGGCCGACGCGCCGGCGGAATCGCTCGCCAAGCCGGCGGCGAAGCACGCACCCGCGGAGCCACGTCGCGCGAAACACGCCGAGCGCACGGAGCACGTTGTGCCGCCGCGCGCGGCGCTCGCGCCGGGCGAACGGCCGCTCGCGTCGCCGGCCGTGCGTCAGCGCGCATGGGACATGGGCGTCGAGCTGCGCTATGTGCGCGGCACCGGTGAAGCCGGGCGGATCCTGCACGCGGACCTCGATGCGTATGCGGGCACCGGTAGCGGTGCGGTGCGCGGATCGCACGCGCATGGCTATGGCGAACGCAACGACGAGACCGACGTACCGGTGATCGGCCTGCGGCGCGCGATCGCGCGCAAGATGCAGGAAGCGAAGCGCCGCATTCCGCACTTCAGCTACGTCGAGGAGATCGACGTCACCGAGCTCGAATCGCTGCGTACGGAACTGAATCGCCGCCACGGCGACGCGCGCGGCAAGCTCACGCCGCTGCCGCTGCTGATCCGGGCGATGGTGATCGCGTTGCGCGACTTCCCGCAGATCAACGCGCGCTTCGACGACGAAGCGGGTGTCGTCACGCGCTACGGTGCGGTGCACATGGGCGTCGCAACCCAGACGGACGGCGGCCTGACCGTGCCCGTGCTGCGTCATGCCGAAGCGCGCGACGTGTGGTCGATCTCCGCCGAAATCGCGCGGCTCGCGGACGCCGTGCGCACGAACCGCGCGCAGCGCGACGAGTTGAGCGGTTCGACGATCACGATTTCGAGCCTCGGCGCGCTCGGCGGCATCGTGTCGACGCCGGTCATCAATCATCCCGAGGTCGGCATCGTCGGCGTGAACCGGATCGTCGAGCGGCCGATGATCCGCGACGGCGCAGTGGTCGCGCGCAAGATGATGAACCTGTCGTCGTCGTTCGACCATCGCGTCGTCGACGGCGCGGACGCGGCCGAATTCATCCAGGCCGTGCGCGCGGTGCTCGAGCGCCCCGCACTGCTGTTCGTGGAGTGATAACGCAATGAAGAACGAACACACCACGCTGCTCGTGATCGGCGGCGGCCCGGGCGGTTACGTCGCCGCGATTCGCGCCGGCCAGCTCGGCATTCCGACCGTGCTCGTCGAGCGCGACCGGCTCGGCGGCACCTGCCTGAACATCGGCTGCATTCCGTCGAAGGCGCTGATCCACGTGGCCGACGCATTCGAACAGGCCCGCGGCCACGCGGGCGAGGGCGCGCTCGGGATCCGCGTGCGCACGCCCGAGATCGACATCGCGAAAAGCGTTGCATGGAAAGACGGCATCGTCGACCGGCTGACGCGCGGCGTCGGCGCACTGCTCAAGAAGAACGGCGTGCGCGTGCTGCACGGCGATGCGCAGGTGGTCGACGGCAAGACCGTCGACGTCGTCGGCGGCGGCCACACGACGCGAATCAGCTGCGAGCACCTGTTGCTCGCGACCGGTTCCGAACCGGTCGCGCTGCCGTCGATGCCGTTCGGCGGGCATGTCGTGTCGTCCACCGAAGCGCTGTCGCCCGAGACGTTGCCGAAGCGGCTGGTCGTCGTCGGAGCCGGGTATATCGGGCTTGAACTCGGGATCGTCTATCGCAAGCTCGGCGTCGACGTGAGCGTCGTCGAGGCGGCGGAGCGCGTGTTGCCCGCATACGATGCCGAACTCGCGCGGCCGGTTGCCGATTCGCTCGCGCGGCTGGGCGTGCGGCTGTTGCTCGGTCACAAGGTGCTCGGGCTCGCGGAACACGGCGCGGTGCGCGTGCAGGCCGCCGACGGCGCGGAGCAGACGCTGCCGGCCGATCGCGTGCTGGTCGCGGTGGGCCGCCGGCCGCGCGTCGACGGCTTCGGGCTCGAGTCGCTGCCGCTCGATCGCAATGGTCGCGCGCTGTGGATCGACGACGAATGCCGGACGTCGATGCGCAACGTCTGGGCGATCGGCGATGTCGCCGGGGAGCCGATGCTCGCGCATCGTGCGATGGCACAAGGCGAAATGGTGGCCGAGCTGATCGCCGGCAAGCGGCGCAAGTTCATGCCCGCGTCGATCCCGGCCGTGTGCTTCACCGATCCGGAGATCGTCACGGCCGGCTGGTCGCCGGACGACGCGCGTGCGGCCGATGTCGATTGCGTGAGCGCGTCGTTCCCGTTCGCGGCGAACGGGCGTGCGATGACGCTGCAGGCGACCGACGGCTTCGTTCGCGTCGTCGCACGGCGCGACAACCATCTGATCGTCGGCTGGCAGGCGGTCGGGCGCGGCGTGTCGGAGCTGGCTGCGGCGTTCTCGCAGTCGCTGGAGATGGGCGCGCGGCTGGAGGACATCGGCGGCACGATCCATGCGCACCCGACGCTCGGCGAAGCGCTGCAGGAAGCCGCGCTGCGCGCGCTGGGGCACGCGTTGCACGTCTGACGCGCATCGCGCGTGACACGAAGCCGCCGATGCGCAACGTGCGCATCGGCGGCTTTCCTTTTGCCGTGCCGGCTTTCGCACCGGCGCGTGCACGATTCGTCAGGACGGCGCGCGGAGGTCGACGCGTTGCGCCGTCACCTCGCGATAGAACGCATCGATCGCCTCGACCATCTGCGACAGCCCCGGTTGCTCGAGCGGATAGTGGCCCGCGTTGTCCAGCATGACGACCTTCACCGGCACCTTCCGCACGCGTTGCAGGAACGGTTCGCTCAGGTGCAGCGGCGTCCAGCGGTCCGCGGCCGGTTGCGTGAGCAGGATCGGGCACACGGCAAAATCCTCCGGCTCGACCGCCGGCCGGTACGACATGTAGGAATCGAGAAACGCGATCGTCATCGCGTTGCCGGCGGAGGTGCGATCGGACAGCCACACCTTCAGCGCATCCGGGTCGTTGACGAGCGCGGACATCTTGCTGGCGAGCGTCATCGGCACGCGCATCGATTTCAGCGGCGTCATCGCGGTGAGATGCATCATCGTGCCGCCGACGCGGCTCATGAACACGTTGCGCGCGGTTTCGTCGCGCACTTGCTGCAGGCGCTGGTCGAGGAAGGTCATGCCGACGATGCCCGCGACCTTGCCGTTCAGCGCGGCCACGTGATACGTGAGCATGCCGCCCGCGCTCAGCCCGTAGAGCACGATCGGCCGGTCGTCCTTCGCGCGCTCCGCGTCGATCAGATCGCTGCCGGCGCGCACCCAGTCGTCATAGCGAACCAGCGCGCCCCTGGCGACCTCGGTCATTCCGTATTCGGGCATGTCGACCGCGATCGTTTCGTAGCCGCGGCGCGCCAGTTGCTCGCCGAGGATCATCGACATCTGCCGGCCGTTGGTGCCCACGCCGTGAAACAGGATCACCTTCACCCGAGCTTGCGGGTTGCGGTACGTGTCGAGATGCATGCGATGGCCGTGCCACGACCACCATTCTTCCGTCGGTTGCTGGCCGTCTTTCCACTGGAAATCGGTCGGAAGGAATTTCTGCATGTCGCGCCAGACGGGCTGGTCTGCGTAGGTCTTGGGCATGGTGGCGGACTCCGGTGGAATGGGCGAAACGGCATCGTCGGCCCGCGCCGGTGCGAGCGGTGCGCCCGTCAGGCCGGCGGCCAGCAATAACGTGCAGGCCGGGCGAAAGAGTGAAGAGCGCTTCATGGTGATTGACGCCGTGGGGGTTGCGATGTCGTTCATCATCGGCGCGCGGGCTCGTGCGATCCATGCTGGGGCAGGCCAACCGCTTTAGAATCTAGGCCAACCCACGTCGAGAGGCGTCTGATGAATGTCTGGAACTTTGCCCGCAGTCCGGCTTCCGTCCTGCTGATGATCGAATTCGGGCGCGACCGCAAGATCGCGCCGCAGGCGTTGCTCAAGGGGGCGCAGCTCACCCTGAAGCAGCTCGCCGACCCGGATTTCACGGTGCTGGCCGCGCAGGAGCTGGCCGTTGCGTCGAACCTGCTCGATTTGACCGCCGGCGAGGCCGGCGTCGGCCTCAAGGTCGGCCTGTCGTACCAGCTTTCGGCGTACGGGCTGCTCGGGTACGGGCTCCTGAGCAGCGCGACCGGCATGGACGCGGTCGCGCTCGCGGGCCGCTACCTGGCGTTGACCTATACGTTCGTCGGGATGACGTTCCGCCGGGTCGGGCCGCACGACGCAATTCGGTTCGACGCATCGCCGGAGCTCGCCGCGGACGTGCAGCGCTTTTTCGTCGAGCGTGCGATGGGCGCGACGTGCCGCGTGCTGTGCGACGTGATCGGCAGCGCGTTCGAGCTCGCGACGTTCGACCTCGCGTATGGCCCCGGCCCCGGCCCTGACCCGACGCAGCCGGTGCTGGGCGCGAGGATCCGGCACGGCCAGCCCGCCAGCACGCTCACGTTCGAGCATGCGCATCTCGAGCGGCCGTTGCCGCAGGCGAATGCCGCGACCGCGGCGATGTGCGAGCGCATGTGTGCCGAGCTGGTCACGCGCCGGCGGACGCGCGTCGACCTCGTATCGTTCCTCAACGAATACCTGGCCACGCGCCCGTTCGACCGGCCGCCGCAGTTGAAGGACATCGCGACGCTGCTCAACACGAGCGAGCGCACGTTGAAGCGCCGGCTGCAGGAAGAGGGCGCGTGCTTTCGGGATATTTCGAGCACGGTGCGCAAGACCCGCGCGCAGGCGTTGATTGCCGAAGGGCGGCTGTCGATCAAGGAAATCGCGCAGGAACTGGGATTCAGCGACATGTCGTCATTCTCGCAGGCGTACAAGCGCTGGACGGGTGTCGCGCCGAGCCTGTCGCGCCAGGAGACGGCACGGTCATAGCGGGCTGCGCACCGAAACAAGCGTGTCCTGTAACTTTTAGAGATGTTGAAAGGTTGCCGGCGCCGAGGTGGCCGACGATCATGCAGGAAGCTGGAAAGCGGGCCGTTCGCGCCCGCCGGCCCAGGCTCCACACGGAAGAACCGGATATGAAATTGCTGCTCGTCGGCGCGACCGGGCTCGTCGGGCGCCACGTCCTCGAAGTCGCGCTCGCCGATGCGCGGGTCGATCAGGTGATCGTCCTCGCGCGCCGCCCGTTGTCGCCGCACCCGAAGATGCGCGCGCTCGAGGTCGATTTCGATCATCTGCCCAATGCGGCCGACTGGTGGCACGCCGATGCCGTGATCTGCACGCTCGGCACCACGATGCGGGCGGCCGGCTCGAAGGCGGCATTCCAGCGCGTCGACCACGACTATCCGCTCGCGGTCGCGCGGCTCGCGCATCGCCACGGCACGCCGGCTTACGTGCTGAACTCCGCACTCGGCGCGGATCCGGCGTCGCGCATCTTCTACAACCGCGTAAAAGGCGAGGTCGAGCAGGCGCTTGCCGGCGTCGGGTTCGCGTCGCTCACGTATGTGCGGCCCGGCCTGATCGGCGGCAGCCGCGACGAATTCAGGTTCGGCGAGCGGCTGCTGGTGGTCGCGTTGAACCTGGCCCGACCCGTGTTGCCGGCGAAGTGGCGCGTGAATCCCGCGTCGCGGATCGCCCGCGCGATGCTCGACGCGGCAATCGACGCGCGGCCGGGCGTGCAGGTCATCGCGTCGGACCAGCTCGCCTGACGTAAAACGGATGGCCCGCGCCGGTCACTGACCCGCGAAACCGTCGAGCCCACCGAACTGTTCGGCGAGCGCTGCCGCGAACGCCTCCAGCGCTTCGCTGCCGTCGCAGTTCCTCGGTGTCGCGAGCTGGAATTCGACCGTATGGCTCAGCTTGCTCGCGAGCAGCCGGCGCATCTTCCCCGTGGCAACCCACGGCGCCGCGACGTGGTCGGGCAGGAAGCCGACGTGCGCGCCGGACAGGATGAAGATCACGTCGGCATCGACGTTTTCGGAGAACGCGGTCGGCTGCGCGTTGCGCGGCGCCGCACCCGACGCGTTCGTCTTGTAGAGCCGTGCGACGTTGCTCGCGCCGGCGATGTCGTTGATCGACACGGTTTTCTTCGCAAACAGCGGATGCCGGGCACCGCAGTGCAGCGACTGGTGCTCGACGAACAGCGGCGTGTAGTGCAGGCCGGCCTGGTGGCCGGAAAAGTAGCCGATCGCGAGTTGCAGTTCGCCTTTCAGCAGCCTGCGCTCCAGTTCGTCGGGCGGGTTCGCGACCATTTCGATCAGCACGTCCGGCGCCCGTTCGCGGAAGCCGCCGACGGCCGCCGCGATCGATTCGACGATGTCCGGTGCGAGCCGCTCGGACAGCCCGATGCGCAGTTCGCCGAGCAACGTGCCCGACACGTGCTGCGTATCGCGCGTGAACACGTCCATCGCGTGCAGGAGCCGCCGCGTCGACTGCAGCACGCGTTCGCCCTTCGGCGTCAGCCGGAAGCCGCTCTTGCCGCGATCGCACACCCGGAACCCCAGACGCGTCTCGAGCTTGGCCATTTGCGTGCTGATCGTCGAAGGCGCCATCCCGAGCGTGCCCTGCGCGGCGCTGAAGCCGCCGCTTTCGACGATCGTCAGAAAGAGCCGCAGCAGCTGCAAATCCATGTCTCTCAATCGGGTCAGCATGGCGATACATCGCATTTCGTGAAGTCGGCTTATGTTAGTTCATATTTTTCGTCGGATGCCGTCGCGGCAGAATCGGGCACGAGGTCGCCAGCCGTGCGGCCGTTCCCCTTCAGACAGGAATCCGACGATGAGCCAGAACGATTTCGCCTTCACGCGCGACAGCCTCTACGGCACGCAGGCCGAACCGACCTTCGCGGGCGCGACGAGCTTCATGCGGCGGCGTTTCAGCCGCGACCTCGCAGGGGTCGACCTCGCGATCACCGGCGTGCCGTTCGATTCCGCCGCGTCGCACCGGCCCGGCACGCGCTTCGGCCCGCGCGGGCTGCGGATCGCATCCACGGGCATCGCGTGGGAGCTCCCGTGGCCGTGGTCGTTCGATCCGTTCGACGTGCTGGCCGCGGTCGACTACGGCGATTGCGCGTTCGATCTCGGGCAGCCCGAATCGGTGCCGGGCGCGATCGAGCGGCATGCCGATGCGATCCTCGCGCGCGGCTGCGCGATGCTGACGCTCGGCGGCGATCACTTCATCACGTATCCGCTGCTGAAGGCGCATGCGAAAGTGCACGGGCCGCTGTCGCTCGTGCATTTCGATGCGCATACCGACACGTGGCCCGACCGCGACGTCAAGCGCATCGATCACGGCACGATGTTCTATCACGCGGCGCGGGAAGGGTGGGTCGTGCCCGAACGGTCGGCGCAGATCGGGATCCGGACGACCAACGACGAGCCGATGGGCTTCGATATCCAGGATGCGCGCCAGGTGCATGCATCGACGCCCGCGGCGGTGGCCGCGCGCATTCGCGAGCGGGTCGGCGACCATCCCGTGTATCTGACGTTCGACATCGACTGCCTCGATCCGGCATTCGCGCCGGGCACGGGTACGCCGGTCTCGGGCGGGCTGTCGAGCCATCAGGCGTTCGAGATCCTGCGTCACCTGGAAGGCATCAACCTGGTCGGCATGGATGTGGTCGAAGTGTCGCCGCCGTATGATCATGCGGAAATCACGTCGCTGGCCGGCGCGACGATCGCGCTGGAGCTGATCTGCCTGTATGCGTCGCGCCGGCGGCGGATCCTGGAAAAATCGAACGATGACTGAACTCACCTGGCGCGAGGCCGTTCCCGACGATGCGGCCGCGTGCATCGCACTGCGCGGCAAGACGCGCGAGAACGCGTTCACCGAAGCGCAGTTGCGCGACCTCGGCATCACCGTCGAAAGCTGGTGCGACGGGATTCGGGATGGCCTGTTCTCGGGCCATGTCTGCTGCGCGAACGGGCGCATGGTCGGCTATTGCTTCGGCGACACCGGCTCGGGCGAGATCGTCGTGCTCGCGATCTTGCCCGAGTACGAGGGGGCGGGGATCGGCAAGCGGCTGCTGCGGCAGGTGATCGACGCATTCGCGGCGACCGGTTTCACGTCATTGTTCCTGGGGTGCTCGACCGATCCGGCATCGCGCTCGCACGGGTTCTACCGGCATCTGGGCTGGACGCCGACGGGGACGCTCGACGACGCGGGCGACGAAATCCTGACGCTGCGGATCGGGCCGCACGCGTAACGGTTGGCGCCGGATCGCTCCCGGCGCGTCATCAAGTCGTAAAACTGTTTCGTCATACAAAACAATGACCCGACCGGGGACCCGGCGCTGACCTACGATGGAACCATTGCTTCCATCGTCCGTCGAGCCGTGTGCACCCACTACCGCGCCCCCGATGAAGACCCGGGCATCAGCGAACTGAAGATCGGCATCGGCGATCTGTTCCGCCGCGACCCGTGGGCACCCGACGTGTATCCCGACTACGCGGCGCCGGTCGCGCGCGCCGATGGCGACGGCCTCGAGGTCGTCGCGGCCGTGTTCGGCTTCTGGCCGAAATTCATGCAGCCCGAGCGGGTCGACGAGCACGGCCGCAAGAAAAAGAAACTCGATACGGTGAACGCGCGGGCGGAGACGGTCGGCTCGTCGCGGCTCTACGGCAACGCGTGGCGCACCGGCCAGCGCTGTCTGATTCCGGTGCGCTGGATCTTCGAGCCGTGCTACGAAACCGGTCGCAACGTGTGGCACCGGATCGGCGTCGACGGCTGGCAGCCGTGCTGCGTCGCCGGTATCTGGCGGCGCTACGAAGGCGCCGACGGCCGCGAACGTGTGGGCATGGCGATGCTCACGGTCAATGCGGACACGCACCCGCTGTTCGCGCGGATGCATCGGCCCGGCGAAGAGAAGCGGGGCGTCGTGATCCTGCGCCGCGACGACTACGACGAATGGCTGCACGTGCACGACATCGAGGCCGCGCGGCGCATGCTGAACCTGCTTCCCGCCGCCGACATGACGGCCGAGCCCGAGCAGGTCCTGCCCGCGAGCGGCTGACCTTTCATTTTCAAGACACCTTGCTTTCAGTCGGTCGTGTCGAACGCATCCCGATTGTTCGGACAATTACGAATATCGGCCGATACCGGGTAATCACCGATATCTGGCAAGTTGTATATACAAGATCATCCGCAGGCAATGTCGGCACACGTCGTGCCGCTTGCGCGCCAGTGCGCAGACCGTGCGTGCGTGGCGCATGCCGGCGATCCACGGCGCCCCGCACCCGCAGAGCCGAAAGGGCGGCTCGCAGATTCCCGTCTCGTTCAAACAATTTGTGATCCTGAGTATTTTGGAGATTTCCCCGTGTCAACGAATCCCAGTGGAAAAGCCGGCGGCCTGATCGAGGTACGTTCGATCGACTTCATCCCCGACGCCGAGCGCCACGGCGGCTTGCTGAGCCAGTTCACCCTGTGGCTGTCGGCCAACATGCAGATCACGGCCATCGTCACGGGCGCCCTCGCGGTCGTGCTCGGCGGCGACGTGTTCTGGTCGCTGGTCGCGCTGCTGCTCGGCCAGTTCATCGGTGGCGCGGTGATGGCGCTGCATGGCGCGCAGGGGCCGCAGCTCGGGCTGCCGCAGATGATCTCGAGCCGCGTGCAGTTCGGCGTCTATGGCGCGATGATCCCGATCGTGCTCGTGTGCCTGATGTACATCGGCTTTTCCGCAAGCGGCTCGGTGCTGGCCGGGCAGGCTGTCGCGCAGTTGCTGCACGTCGACGACGCGGCCGGCATCCTGCTGTTCGCGGCCGTGATCGTCGTGCTGACCGTGTTCGGCTATCGCGCGATCCATGCCGTCGGCCGGATCGCAAGCGTGGTCGGCATCATCGCGTTCGTCTACATGTTCACGCAGCTGTTCGCGAACCACGACATCGGCGCGCTGCTCGCGAACAAGCATTTCTCGCTCGCGAACTTTCTGCTGGCGATGTCGCTGTCCGCGTCGTGGCAGATCGCGTTCGGCCCGTACGTCGCGGACTATTCGCGCTACCTGCCGCGCTCGACGTCGTCGGTCGCGACGTTCGTCGCGGTCGGCCTCGGCTCGGTGATCGGCGCGCAGGCGGCGATGGTGTTCGGCGTGTTCGCGGCCGCGCTGGCGGGCAGCCAGTTCGCGCACCATGAAGTGTCGTATATCGTCGGCCTCGGCTCGGCGGGCGCCGTGGCCGCGTTGCTGTACTTCAGCATCGCGTTCGGCAAGGTGACGGTGACGGCGCTCAACGCCTACGGCAGCTTCATGTCGATGGCGACGATCATCAGCGGCTTTCGCGGCAAGGGCGCCGTGTCGTCGAAGAGCCGCCTCGTCTACATCTTCGGAATGATCTGCGTATCGACGCTCATCGCGCTCGCGGGCCGCCATTCGTTCCTGAAGGAATTCACCGCGTTCATCCTGTTCCTGCTCGCGTTCTTCACGCCGTGGAGCGCGATCAACCTGGTCGACTACTACTGCTTCACGCGCTCGCGCTACGACGTGCCGGCACTGTCCGATCCGGACGGCCGCTACGGCCGCTGGAACGTGATGGCGATCACGATCTACGTGGTCGGCATCCTCGTGCAGTTGCCGTTCATGTCGACGCACATCTACACGGGCCCGCTCGTCGACGCGCTCGGCGGCACCGACATCTCGTGGATCCTCGGTCTGGTCGTGCCGGCCGTGCTGTATTACATCGGCGCGCGTGCATCGCGCCGCAGCATTCCCGAACGCCTGATCCTGCCGCTCGAACGCGGCGAAGTTCACCACTGACGACACGTCACGCGCATCGGGCCGGCCAGCTGCCGGCCTGAATGCCGCGCGAGCCGGGCGCTGTCTGCGCCGGGCTCCTCCCCACGTTTCCTTTCCCGCGATGCCGGTGCGGCGCGACTGCCGTGCGCGGTGTCGTTTCATTCTCTGACAATTTAATAGTATGACTAAACAAATGGCAGGCTGCGGGAGCAATTCCCGGGCGCGGATGGTGCACGCCGGCATTCGGATGACGGTGGCGGCGGCGTGCGTTGCCGGATCGGGGGCCGCGCTCGCGCAGGACGGGGTCACGCTGTATGGCGTGATCGACGAATTCGCGCAGTACGTGAATACGGGCAACGGCTACACGGCGGCGATCGGTTCGGGCGGCCAGTGGGGCAGCCGGTTCGGACTGAAGGGCGGCGAGGATATCGGCGGCGGGCAGAAGATCGAGTTCGCGTTGGAGAACGGCTTCAACCCGAACGACGGTTCGCTCGCGAGTTCGGGCAGCCTGTTCAACCGGCAGGCGTGGGTCGGCATCGCGGGGCAGTGGGGCAAGGTGCGCGCGGGCCGCCAGAATTCGCCGCTGTTCAACGACCAGGGCGGACAGGATGCGTTCGGTGGCGTCACGCAGGCGTCCGGCATGGACAACCTGACCGTGTTCGCGTTCCGCACCAGCAATACGCTGTCGTATCAGAGCCCGGAGATCGCGGGCTTCCAGGGCGGCGTGTACTTCGGGTTCGGCGATGCGGGCGGCGTGCGCTCGGCAGGTGCCAGCCAGCAGGTCGACCTGACCTACGAACACGGGCCGTTCGGGGCATTCGTCGCAGGCCAGTGGCTGAAGAACGCGACGGCGACCACCACCGATCGCACGATCATGGCCGGCGCGTCGTACGAGATCGGCAAGGCAACCGTGTACGGCGGTTTCTCCGCGGTGAAGTGGGCCGACCTCGGCATCGATTCGCGCGTGTACGGGCTGTCGGTCAAGTACCAGTTCAATCCGGCGAACTACGTGGCGCTCGGCTACGCGTATCTGCACGATCAGTCGTCGCAGGGCAACAATGCGGACCAGTTCGGGCTGATGTACGAGTACGACCTGTCGAAGCGCACGAGCTTCTATGGCGCGCTGTCGTACCTGCGCAACCGCAACCAGGCCGGCTATACGCTCGCCGGTGCGGCGAACCCTGGCTTGCCGCTCGCGTATCCGGGGGCGAATGCGCGCGGCGTGCAACTCGGCATCGTGCATCGGTTCTGACGAGGCCGACGCGCCGGGCCGTGTGCGCCCGGCGCTTTCCGCAGGCGCGTTCGCGCCGTCATTTTCCCAGCCGCTCCGCGAGCGAAAAGCGCTGCATGCAGCGCTCCATCGCGTCGAGAAACGCGTGCTCGGCCGCGTTCATCTTGCGATCGCGATGCCACAGCAGGAACACGTCGACATCGACGAGCCCTTCGTCGGGCGGCAGCCGCCACAGCCGCTGTTGCGCGATGTCGTCGCGCACGATGTGCTCGGGCAGGCAGCCGATCCCATAGCCGGCGAAGATCAGCCGCCGCACTTCATCGAGGCTCGGCGACGACGCGACGATGCGTCCCGTGAAGCCCCGCTGGTCGCGAAACACGGTAAGCGGCGACAGGCTGTCACCGATCTGGTCGCTCGTGAACGACACGAAATTCTCGGCGAGCAGATCGTCCATCCGCAGTTGCGTCTGCCCGAACAGCCGATGATGGCGGCCGCAGTAGATCGCATAGCGCTGGCGCAGGAAGCAGCGCATCTCCAGCTTGTCGTGCGGCGTGCGGCACAGGCCGAGCCCGGCCGTGGCCGTCTTCTGCAGCAGCGAAGACAGAATGTCCGACGAGCGCATCACCTCGATCTGCAGGTCGATGCGCGGATACGCGCGATGAAATTCCGCGAGGAATTCATCGTAGACGGGCGACTCGATGCGGCTCACCGTCAGCAACCGGATCGACCCGGTGAGGTCGGCCGTGCTGTCGTCGATTTCGGTTTCGAGGCGCGAGATGCCGCCGTAGATGTCGCTCGCGATCCGATAGACGGCTTCGCCGGCCGGTGTCGGCGCGAAGTGCGTGCCGCGCCGCTCGATCAGCTTGCGTTCGAGCGTGTCCTCGAGCCGCCGCAATGCCTGGCTCACGGCCGGCTGCGTCACGTGCAGGCGCGCGGCTGCGCGGCTCACGCTGCGCTCCTGGATGATCACCAGATAGGTGCGCAACAGGTTCCAGTCGAGACGGTCGTTCAGGAACGGGGCGAGGTCGGGGCGCATCGGGTCTCCGGGCGAGGCGTCAGGTCGGGCATTAGTTGAATTTATACGGCGAATAATAACTTGAAATTTGACTAATGATTTGCGGTCGCCGATAAAGGAGGGGCTGCCGCAACGTGCGGCGCAAGGCCGCGACAGACGGCCGTCACACGATATTGCGCGTCGCCCCGCGGTGGCGCGCGTCAGGAGCCCGCATGACCCAGTCCCTTCCTTCCGCCCGCCAGCCGGGACGCGCCGCGACGGCCGCGTTCATCGGCACGATGATCGAGTGGTACGACTTCTACATCTACGCGACGGCCGCCGCGCTCGTGTTCGGCGACCTCTATTTCCCGTCGCATGACCGCTTCGTCAGCACGATGGCGTCGTTCGCGACGTTCGCGGTCGGCTTCTTCGCGCGGCCGCTCGGCGGCATCATCTTCGGCCATCTCGGCGATCGCATCGGCCGCAAGAAGGCGTTGATGACGACGCTGATGATGATGGGCGTCGCGACCGTGTGCGTCGGGCTGCTGCCCGACTATTCGAAGGTCGGCATGCTCGCGCCGGTGCTGCTCGTCGCGCTGCGCGTGGTGCAGGGGATCGCGGTCGGCGGCGAGTGGGGCGGCGCGGTGCTGATGGCGGGCGAGCATGCGCCGCAGGGGCGCCGCACGTTCTTCGCGTCGTTCGCGCAGCTCGGCAGCCCGGCCGGGCTGATCCTGTCGCTGATCGCGTTTCGCGCGGTCACGTCGATGGACAAGGCCGACTTCCTCGCATGGGGCTGGCGCCTGCCGTTTCTCGCGAGTTCGGTGCTGCTCGTAGTCGGCATCCTGATCCGGCTCGGCGTGAACGAGTCGCCGGAATTCGCGCGCGTGAAGGAAACCAACCGCACGGTGAAGCTGCCGGTCGCGGAAGTGTTCCGCTCCGCATCGGGGCTCGTGGCGCTCTGCATCGGCGCGAACACGATCGGCATCGCGGGCGTCTATTTCACCAATACGTTCATGATCGCGTACACGACGCAGTACGTCGGCGTCTCGCGTTCGCTGATCCTCGACAGCCTGTTCGCGGTCGCGATCATCCAGTTCTTCGCGCAGCCGATCGCCGCGTGGATCGCCGAGCGCATCGGCGGCGCGCGCTTCCTGAAGCTCGCGGCGCTGCTCGCGATGCTGTCGCCGTATCCGATGTTCATGCTCGTGCAGGGCGGCACGTCCGCATCGCTGATCGCCGGCATCGCGCTCGCGGTCGTCTGCATGGCCGGCTTCTATTCGGTGATCGCGGGTTTCGTGAGCGAGGTGTTCCCCGCGCACGTGCGCTATTCGGCGATTTCGCTCGCCTACCAGATCTGCGGCGCACTCGCGGGCGGGCTGACGCCGCTCGTCGGCACGTGGCTCGCGCATCGCTTCGCGGGCCAGTGGTGGCCGCTCGCGGTGTTCTACACGTGTCTCGCCGGCATCTCGCTGCTGTGCATCGTCGCGCTCGATGCGCGCCGCGCGGCGCGGCCGGCCACTGCCGAAGCGTTCGGCTCGCAGTGACCTTCAACGAACGAATTCATCCGGAGTGCACATGAAAGACCTGCTGGAAATCGACGGCGCCCGTTTGTGGCAGAGCCTGGCGGACATGGCGCGCATCGGCGCGACGCCGCGCGGCGGCGTGCGGCGCCTCGCGCTCACCGACGACGATCGTCGCGGGCGCGACCTGTTCGCGCAGTGGTGCCGCGACGCGGGGATGACGGTGAGCGTCGACG
This sequence comes from Burkholderia aenigmatica, assembly GCF_902499175.1. Classification (GTDB taxonomy): domain Bacteria; phylum Pseudomonadota; class Gammaproteobacteria; order Burkholderiales; family Burkholderiaceae; genus Burkholderia; species Burkholderia aenigmatica. The sequence goes on along the minus strand of NZ_CABVQC010000036.1, from coordinate 19,283 downwards.
CAGTCGGCAACCTGTTTGCGCGGCGCGGCGGCGTCGATGCGCAGGCCGCGCCGGTGCTGATCGGCAGCCATCTCGATACGCAGCCCGAAGGCGGCCGCTTCGACGGCGTCTACGGCGTGCTCGCCGCGCTCGAACTCGTGCGCACGCTGAACGACGCGGGCATCTCGACCGACAAGCCGCTGGAAATCGTGTCGTGGACCAACGAGGAGGGCGCGCGCTTCGCACCGGCGATGCTCGGTTCGGCCGTCTTCACCGGCGCGTTGCCGCTCGACGATGCGCTGGCCAAGCAGGACGCCGACGGCGTCACGCTCGGCGCGGCCCTCGACGCATGCGGCTATCGCGGCACGCGCGCGACGGGCGGTGCGGTCGATGCGTACTTCGAAGCACATATCGAACAAGGCCCCGTACTCGAGGCGAACGGCACGACGATCGGCGTCGTCACGGGTGGGCAGGCGATCCGCTGGCTCGACGTGACCGTGACGGGCGTGGCGGCGCATGCGGGCACGACGCCGATGCCGTATCGCAAGGACGCGTATTTCGCCAGCGCGCAGATGGCGCTCGAACTCGAACGGATCGTCGCCGGTCATGCGCCGCGCGGGCTCGCGACGATCGGGCAGGTCGGCATTCGCAACGCGTCGCGCAACACCATTGCCGGCAATGTGACGTTCACGGTCGACCTGCGCCATCACGACGATGCGCAAGTCGACGCGATGGAGCGCGAATTGCGCGATGCGTGCGCACGCGTCGCCGCGGCGCGTGGCGTACAGGTCGCGATCGACACCTGCTGGCGCAGCCCGGCGACACCGTTCGATCGCGACTGCGTCGAGCGGGTCGCGCAGGCGGCCGCCGCGTTCGGCTATACGAACGAGCGGATCGTCAGCGGCGCCGGGCACGACGCGATCCTGCTCGCGCGTTGCGTTCCGACTGCGATGGTGTTCATCCCGTGTGTCGACGGCCTGTCGCACAACGAAGCCGAGGATGCACTGCCCGCCGACGTGACGCGCGGCACGAACGTGCTGCTTCATGCGGTGCTCGCGCGCGCCGGCGTTGCGGCGCGCGTTGCCGTGGCGGCCGCGATGCAGGATGCGTGACGCGGCAAACCGATCAACCGACAAATCGAAAAACCGACGAGGGCGAACGATGAAAACCTATTTCCATCCCGAGCAGTTGCTGCACCATCCGCGCAGCTACCTGTCGCGCGGCCAGATGCGTGAACCGCAGGAAGTGCCCGAGCGCGCGGCGCGGCTAGTCGCGGCCGTCCGGTCGCTCGACTTCGACGTGCGCGAGCCGGCCGACCGCGGCACCGCGCCGATCGCGGCCGTGCACGACATGAACTACCTGCGCTTTCTGGAAGAAGCGCACCGCGACTGGAAGCAGATGCCCGACGACTGGGGCGACGAAGTGATGTCGAACGTGTTCGTACGCGATCCGAACCCGCTGCGCGGCGTGCTCGCGAAAGCCGCGCGCTACCTCGCCGACGGCAGTTGCCCGGTCGGTGCGAACACGTGGCGCGCTGCGTACTGGTCCGCGCAGGGCGCGCTGGCGGCCGCGGCCGACGTCAACGACGGCGCGCGCGAGGCGTACGCATTGTGCCGGCCGCCCGGTCACCACGCACGCCGCGACGCGGCCGGTGGTTTCTGCTACCTGAACAATGCGGCGATCGCCGCGCAGTCGCTGCTTGACCGCCATCGTCGGGTCGCGATCCTCGACACCGACATGCATCACGGGCAGGGCGTGCAGGAGATCTTCTACGGCCGCGACGACGTGCTGTACGTGTCGATCCACGGCGACCCGACCAACTTCTACCCGGTCGTCGCGGGCTACGAGGAGGAGACGGGCGCGGGGGCCGGCGACGGTTTCAACCTGAACCTGCCGATGCCGCACGGCGCGCCGGAGTCGGCGTTCTTCGAGCGGCTCGACGACGCGCTGCGCGCGCTCGCCCGGTTCCAGCCCGATGCGCTCGTGCTCGCGCTCGGCTTCGATATCTACAAGGACGATCCGCAATCGCAGGTGGCCGTCACGACCGACGGTTTCGGGCGGCTCGGCAGTGCGATCGGCGCACTCGGGTTGCCGACGGTGATCGTGCAGGAAGGCGGCTATCACCTCGACAGCCTCGACGCGAACGCGCGTGCGTTTTTCGGCGGATTCGGCGCCGCGCGCTGACCGGCACGGCGGTGCCTGAGCCGTTTTTCATTGAATTTATGCCGCGCTTCGCATGCCGCGGCATGGCGAATGCTGATACGAATTGCCGGGTCTTTCAATCTTGATGGCCTGGCAGTTTCATTTTGTTCCAGTCGAATTGGGAGTCGATTGAATAAGCCAGGAAAACATTGCGGTTCTGGATTCTTTCGCGCACGGGGTGGACGAAAGATTTTCATACGATGCGGCAATCAATCCGTGGTTTTCGCGGGGTGCAATACGATTTTTCCGATTGGTATCACGAGCAGAATCGGCTCGTACGGAATGAATGACTAACGTATCCGGTGAAATGCAATGCGACGGCGATGAGTCATTCTGGTGGATTGAATCGCTTTCACTCAGCCGTTAATGGATTGAATTTTTATCGAAGCGGGATGCGCCGATATTCCGGTTTCTTCCGGTTGAAGAATCGGTGCAACGGAATTGACGGTTGAAAACGAAAACGGCCGCATCAAGCGGCCGTCGGGGTGTTTGCCGCGAGGGGCGGCGGGCCGTCGCGCATCGTCTGCGCGCGACGGCCCGCGATTACGAATTCGCGGCAGCCGGCGCGCGGCGCTGCTGCGCGATCTGCAGCACGACGAGCGCGAGTCCGGCCGCGGCGATCAGCCCGCCGACGAGCGGCACGGCCGCGTATCCGAAGCCGGCCGAGATCGCCGCGCCGCCGGCGGCCGCGCCGAGCGCGTTGCCGAGGTTGAACGCGCCGATGTTCACGGCCGACGCGAGGCCCGGCGCTTCGTGGGCCGCCCGCATCACGCGCATCTGCAGCGGCGGCACGACTGCAAACGTCGCGATACCCCACACGAGCAGCGTGACGGCGGCGCCGACATGCGTGCTGGCGAGCAGCGGGAACGCGGCCATCGTGGCGATCAGCAGCAGCAGGAATCCGATCAGCGTGCCGTCGAGCGCGCGGTCGGCGAGGCGCCCGCCCGCGATGTTGCCGATCGAGAAGCCGACGCCGATCAGCACCAGCATCGCGGTCACGAAGCCGGGCGTCGCGCCGGTCAGGTGTTCGAGCGTCGGCGTGACATACGTGTAGAGCGTGAACATCGCGCCGGCGCCGAGCACGGTCGTCCCGAGCGCGCCGAGCACGACCGGGCGCGTCAGCACCGAGAGTTCGGCGCGCAGGTCGGGCATCTTGCCGGCTTCGCCTTTCGGCAGCGCAACGAGCAGCCCGGCGATCGCAACCAGGCCGAGGCCCGCGGTCGCCGCGAACGACATGCGCCAGCCGATGATCTGGCCGAGCCAGGTCGCGGCCGGCACGCCGCCGACGTTCGCGATCGTCAGGCCCATGAACATCGTCGCGACCGCGCTGGCCTGCTTGTCGCGCGGCACGAGGCTGGCCGCGACCACCGAGCCGAGCCCGAAGAATGCGCCGTGGTTGAGGCTCGTCACGAGGCGGGCGAGCAGCAGCGTCGTGTAGCCTGGCGCGAGCGCCGACAGCAGGTTGCCGATCGTGAAGATCGACATCAGCGCGATCAGCGCCGAGCGGCGCGACCAGCGCGCGAGCAGCAGCGTCATCAGCGGTGCGCCGACCATCACGCCGATCGCATAGGCACTGATCAGCATGCCGGCTTGCGGAATCGACACGTGCACGCCGTCGGCGATCACGGGCAGCAGGCCCATCGGCGAGAACTCGGTCGTGCCGATGCCGAACGCACCGGCGGCGAGTGCCAGCAGCGGCACCGCGGCGCTCCCGGCCGGGCGGGAAGGAGAGGAAGAGGTGGGGTTCACGCGATGAGCTCCTGTAGTCGAGGAACAACGGCACGAGGCCGGTGAGGACAGGGTGAAGTGTGCCTGCATGACTTTTGCGGAAAAAGTCGCATACGGACGAAATTATCTTGATTTCATTTCAACAATGCAGCGTGCGCACGAAGCGTGCTGGCGGAGCTGGCGAACGAGGGACGCAGTATTTTGTCATGAGAAAGGCACGGCTTTCGGCCGGGAGATCGCGATCCATCGGCGGTTCGACGCGGACTGCGGTCGCTCCGCGTGGTGCTCCGGCAGTCGTCCGCCGACTGTCCGGCGGCGCGCGGCCGTGCGGATCCGGCGGGCCGTTCGGGGCATGGCCATCCCCTCGCGCGCGCGTCGCATCATCGCCGATCACCCTCTGCAGACAAGGCGCGCGGGCAAAAAAAGCCCCGGCCACAGGGGGACCGTGACCGGGGCAGAAAGGCATCCTCTCTTTGGCACGAGGGTTGGATGCGCGCGAAGTATATTTCGACGCATGACAATTCGAACCGGCGTTAAACGGCCGTTTTGGGTGTCAATTTAAAAATGCCGGCGCTGCGGTGCGGTCCGTCAGTTTTATGAAAGATTTTTCTCGCGCGCGATGCCGGTGTTAAGCGCGTCGCGGCAGCTAAACCGACGGTTTGACGGAGGGCGATGTCCGGCCGTCGAGCGACGGAGCAAATCGTGCCGCTCGATCGCGTGCCGGACGTGTCGGACGAGCCGCGTCCCGTCAGCCCGCTTCGCCGACCGCATCGCGCACGGCCTCGAGAAACCGCGCGACGACGGGCGAAGGGGGCACGGCCGCGCCGTCGAATACGAACTCGATGTCGAAGCGGCTCGCGAGCTCGTCGAGCGCGACGAGCCGGACCGTGTGCGGGCAGGTCGGCGACGCGCTTTCCGGCACGAACGCACAGCCCATCCCGGCTGCGACGAGGCCGATCAACGTCGGAATGTCGCTGCCGACCTGCGCGATACGCGGCGTGAAGCCGGCCTGCTGGCACTGCGCCATCAGGAACTGGTGGTGCGCGGCCGAGCGCTGCGCGTCGAACCAGACGAATGGCTCGTTCGCGACGTCGGCCAGCGTGCGCGGCGCGGAGAAGCGTCTGCCGGGCGGCGCGGGCATCGCGAGCACGAAGCGGTCGCTCAGCAGCCGCACGCCCGACAGGTGCGGCGCCTCGTCGCGACGCCACGCCATGATCCCGCCGTCGAGCTGGCCGCGCACCAGCGCGCTCGCCTGTTCGGCCGACAGCATCGGCGCGATCGACAGCTTCACGTCCGGGCACGTGTCGCGAAACGCCTTGAGGACGTTCGCGACGACGGGCAACGGCAGGCAGTTCGGCAACGCACCGAGCCGCAGTTCGCCCAGTTGGCCCGCCGCGCAGCGCAACGCGCGCTCACGGCTGTCCTGCAGCGTCGCGAGCAGGCCGGTCGCGTCCTGCAGGAAGCTTGCGCCGGCCGCCGTGAGCGTGACGCCCGTTGCGCGGCGCACCAGCAGCGGCGTGCCGATCGCGTCCTCGAGTTCGCGGATCTGTCGCGACAGCGCGGGCTGGACGATGCCGGCCGCGCGGGCGCCGGCCATCACGCTGCCGGCTTGTGCGACGGCCACGAAGTAGCGCAGGTGACGCAATTCGATCTGGCGCATGCGGTATCAGCTCTCGTTCGTCGATATACCTGTGAAGCATAGCAAACGCCATTCGATGGTATTGGAAAGCATGGGGAGCGTGCCGTACGATGACCGTCATTGCCGCTCGCGCTTGCGAGTCGCGCGCGTTTCCTCCGTTCTCATTGGTCCCGTCCCATGCCGCTTCATATCCCGACCCCTTATATCCGCTCGCAGATCGCGTCCCGCCGGCTCGGCAGGACCCTCCGGCTGAAGCTCGATGCACTGCAGCCGTCGGGCTCGTTCAAGCTGCGCGGCATCGGCGCTGTCTGCGAAGCGCGGCATGCGGCCGGCGCGCGGCGCTTCGTGTCGTCGTCGGGCGGCAACGCGGGCATCGCGGTCGCGTATTGCGGCCGCGAACTCGGCGTGCCGGTGCTCGTCGTCGTGCCGGAAAGCGCGTCGGCCCGTGCGCGCGAGCTGATCCGTGTGGAGGGCGCGGAGCTTGTCGTGCACGGTGCGAGCTGGGCCGAGGCGAACGCGTTCGCGCAGTCGGCGCTCGGCGAGCACGACGCGTTCGTGCATCCGTTCGACGACCGCGTGCTGTGGCAGGGCCACGCGACGATGATCGACGAGATGGCGGCGGCTGGCCCGAAGCCCGACGCGGTCGTGCTCGCGGTCGGTGGCGGAGGTTTGCTGTGTGGTGTGCTCGAAGGGCTGGCGCGCAACGGCTGGCATGACGTACCGGTGGTCGCGGCCGAAACGGAGGGCGCCGACTGCTATGCGCGCTCGCTCGCGCACGGGCACCCGATCGAATTGCCGGCGATCGCGAGCATCGCGACGTCGCTCGGCGCGAAGCGGCCGTGCGATGCGGCGGTCGAATGGGCCGCGCGGCACGAGATCCATCCGGTCGTCGTGTCCGATGCCGACGCGGTGGCCGCGTCGCTGCGCTTCCTCGACGAGCACCGGATCGTCGTCGAGCCCGCGTGCGGTGCCGCGCTGGCCGCGCTCGAGCGGCCGGTGCCCGTGCTCGCGTCGGCGACGGAGATTGCCGTGATCGTCTGCGGCGGTGTGACGGCGACCGTCGAGCAGTTGCAGACGTTGCACGCGACGTTGCGGTAGGCGGAGCCGCAGGTGCAAGCCTGCCTGTCGGGTGACGGCCGGAAATCACGGTGATCGTCCGCGGCGGCGTGACGGCGACTGTTGCACAGATGCAGACGCAGCGCGCGACGTTGCGGCAGGTGGAGCGGTCGGCGTAAGCCGGCCTGTCGGGTGACGGCCGGATATCACGGTGATCGTTCGCGGCGGCGTGACGGCGACCGTTGCGCAGATGCAGACGCAGCGCGCGACGTTGCGGCAGGTGGAGCGGTCGGCGCAAGCCGGCCTGTCAGGTAATCGCCGAATAGCTGCCGATCCCGGCGAACCTGGACATCGGCGGCGCATGCCCGTTGCGAAGCGCTGACGCTGCCCGCGGCGCGGAAATTCCTGTGAGGAAAGACGGGGAAGGGGGCGTATCGTCGCGCTGCGCCAGGTGTGGCCGCGCGCGACGATACGGGCGGCCGGTCAGTTTGCGGCTGGTGCGCTCGCGCCGGACGGTGCGGACGATGCGACGGGATTGGCGGCGGCAGGGGCGAGCGATGTGCTCGACGGTGCCGATGCCGATACGGGCGCCGATGCGGCGGACGTGGGGGCAGGCGTGGCCGGGGCCTGCGTCGCAGCGGCGTGCGCCGATGCCGCTGCGGCAGGTTGCGATGCCGAACTGGAAGCAGGCGCAGGCGCGGAAACCGGCACGGGAGCCGGCGCCGAGGCGGATGCCGATCCGGACGCCGGTGCAGGCGCGATAGCCGGTGCGGGCGTCGACGAGGCGGCCGGAGCAGGTGCCGCACCCGTAGCCGGTACCGACCCCGAACCCGACGCTGCCACCGGTGCAGCGGCGCGCATCGCCGCCGGCGCGACCACGGCCGACGCGGCGGCCGGCACGGCGTTCGCGCCCGACTCGGGCGCGACGACCGGCAGCGAAAGCGGCACCGGCGCCGCAGGCGGCGTCGGTACGATCGGCGTCGTCATCTTCATCGGTTCGCCCTGCGGCGTCGGCGCGGGTTCCGGCAGCGGCGTGACGGGTTCCTTCTCGGCGGCCTTGACGGTCGCGCGGTCGCGGCGGGCCGGGTCGATCTTCAGGAAATGCTCGACGAGATTGAAGAAGCGCTCATAGAACACGCCGGCGGGAATCGTCTCGCTGGCGGTCTTGACGAGCGCGTCGTCGCTCGACCCGATCGGCAGCGACAGCGAGCCGAACACGCTGAGGCCGACGCTGGCCGACGTATTCGACTTCTTCAGCGTGTAGCGATCCTGCACCGCGTTCACGTACGCGATGCTCGACGAGCCGTCCGCGTTCGCGTCCGCGCACACGACGTGAAACTCGATCACGACGTGCATGTCGTTGTTCGGCTGGAAATTCTTGCTGCCGTCGACCGCATCGTTGCGCGACGACGACACCACATAGCCCTGGCTCAGCAGCGCGCGCCGCGCGGCCTCGCAGGCCGCGTCGGACTTCGAGTGGAACGTATGCGCATACGGGCTGCTGGTCGCGTCGAACTGTTCCTGCTGGTAGATCGGCTTGGGCGGCGACGAGCACGCCGCCAGCACGGTCGCGGCCGCGAGCGCGCACGAAACGGAAAACAGGCGAAATCGGTTGTGCATGGCGTCTTTCAGAAGGCTTGGCGAGAGGTCGCGCAACGGCAGTGCCTGGATGAAGCGCGCGGCAATCTCGTAAGGCCGGGGCGCCATTATAGTTTCGTTTGATGTCGCGCTCGCTTCAGTCGGCCGGCGCGCCGCGTGCCGCAGCCAGCAATTGCGACGTCAGCGGATGGTGTTCGCCGCGCCGCGAGCGGATCGCGTGGATTTCCTCGGTCACGTCGCCCGCGCGCCCGAGCCGCCGCAATCCGCGCAGCAGCGACGCGTCGTTCGCGCCGAGTTCGCTCAGCGGAAACACGCCGAGGCCGCGCGCTGCGAATACGGCCATCAGCGCGCTGTCCTCGAATTCCCCGGCCACGCGCGGCACGATCCGTTCGCCTTCCAGCCACCGATCGAGGCGCGCGCGCAGCGCCGAATGCGCGGTCGGCAGCAGCACGGGCAGGTCGGCGAGGCACTGCGGAAAATGCTGCCGCGCTGCCGGCGCGACGAGCGCCGCGGGGCCATACCAGTCGACCGGTGAAGCGACCAGCCGCTCGCTCGTCACGCGCAGGTTCGAACCCGACGGTGCACCCTGGCCGGCCAGCACCAGATCGAGATGATGCAGCGCCAGCTCCGCGAGCAGCGCGTCGTGCTCGCCTTCGTGGCACAGCAGCCGCAGCGTGGGTGTATCCAGCACGGGTGCGAGGATCGCGTGCGCGGCGAGCTTGGAGATGCCATCGGCGAGGCCGACCGCGAGACGTACGGTCGGCTGGCTGGCTGCGGCGCGCACTTCGTCGGGAATCAGTCGCCCCATCTCGAAGATCGCCTCCGCGCGCGCAAACGCGGCCTGGCCGGCGTCGGTCATCGCGACGCCGCGCCCGGCCGGGCGCAGCAACTGGTGCCCGAGCGCTTTCTCGAGCTCGCGCACCTGCGCGCTGATCGTCTGCACGGCCATGTCGAGGCGCGCGGCGGCGCGGGCGAAGCCGCCTTCCTTCACGACGACCCAGAAATAGTACAGATGTCGGAAATTGAGCATCGGATCGTAATTTCGGAAAAACCGAACTAAAAGTCAGATTCTCTCTGATTTTTCCGAAGTCCGGGGTGACCTATCATCGGGCTTTCCACTTTCATATCGGCCCATTTCATGGACTACCTGCTGACGCTTGCCGTTGACCCCGCCGTCTGGGCGGCGCTTCTGACGCTCGTCGTGATGGAAGTCGTGCTCGGCATCGACAACCTGATCTTCATCTCGATCCTCAGCAACAAGCTGCCCGAAGCGCAGCGTGCCCGTACGCAGCGCCTCGGCATCGCGCTCGCGCTGGTGATGCGCCTCGCGCTGCTCGGCAGCGTCGCGTGGATCGCGAGCCTCACCGAACCGGTATTCACGCTGTTCGACCATGCGTTCTCGTGGCGCGACCTGATCCTGCTGTCGGGCGGCCTGTTCCTCGTCTGGAAGGCGACCACCGAGATCCATCACCACTTGTCGCACGACGGTGAAGGCGCGGGCGGTACCAGTGGCGCGGTCGGCCTGACGATGTGGGCCGCGATCGGCCAGATCGTGATGCTCGACATCGTGTTCTCGATCGACAGCATCGTGACCGCGATCGGTATGACCGAGCACGTGCCGATCATGTTCGTCGCGGTGATCGTCGCCGTCGCCGTGATGCTGTTCGCAGCACAGCCGCTCGCACGCTTCATCGACCGCAACCCGACCATCGTGATGCTCGCGCTGTCGTTCCTGGTCGTGATCGGCATGACGCTGATCGCCGAAGGTTTCGGTTCGCATGTGCCGAAGGGTTACATCTACGCGGCGATGGCGTTCTCGGCTTTCGTCGAGGGCATGAACATGCTGGCGCGGCGCGCGAAGGCGAAGCGCGCGGCACGGACGGAAGGCCACTGAGCCGCCGCGCGTGACGTCGGCCGCCGCGGCGGCCGGCCTCGCGTGCCTCATACGGAATCCAGATGAAATTCGCACGGAAAGGAGAAGCGCGATGAAATGCCCAGTCTGCAAGACGCCCGACCTGCTGATGGCCGAGCGCCAGTCGATTGAAATCGACTACTGTCCGACCTGCCGCGGCGTGTGGCTCGATCGCGGCGAACTCGACAAGCTGATCGCGCGCGAGACCGGCGACGCGCCGGTGCGTCGCGACGAGACCCCCGCGCGGCACGATGCGCAAGCGCCGCGCAGCCACGACGGCGGGTGGGGGCGTGATGCTCGCGCTTACGACGACCGTGACCGGCACGATGGCCGCTCGCATGACGATCGCTACAAGCACGACGGTCAGCGCCGCAAGAAATCGGTGTTCGACCTGTTCGACTTCGACTGATTGCGCGGCACGTTGTAAAAAGGCCCGCCGGGTGCGTACCCGGCGGGCCTTTTTCATGCGTGCGGGATGACGGCACGCACCGATGCTTACGCGTTGCCGGCCGTCACGTCGATGCGGCGCGGACGCGTTTCCTCGCGGCGCGGAATCGTCAGCGTCAGCACGCCGTCGCGCAGGTTCGCGTCGATCCTCGACGTGTCGAGGTCGGGGCTCAGCACGAAGCTGCGCGCGTAGCGCGTCGCGCGGATCTCGGCATGCCGCACGCGCAGGTCGGCCGGCGTGTCGAGGTGCGTGTCGGCTTCGATCGTCAGCGTGTTGTCGTGCACCTTCACGTCGAGGTTCTCGCGCGGCACGCCGGGCAGGTCGGCCCGCAGCGTGACGCCGAGATGATTCTCGACGATGTCGACGGCCGGCGTGATCGCGGGCCGGCGGGCCGCTTCGGCGGCAGCGGGGTGAACGGTGTTGGTCTGACGCTCGGCCAGGGTCGGGTTCGCATTCATGTCGGTATCCTTAATATTATTGAACGGTGATCGCACGCGGCTTCGATGCCTCGCGCCGGCCGACGCGAATCAGCAGACAGCCGTTTTCATAGCGGGCGCTGACCTGGTCGGGATCCGCATCCCGTGGCAGCTCGACGACACGGCGGAACGCACCGTGAAAGCGCTCCTGCGCATAGGTGCGCAAATCGTCGCCTTCGCTGCGCGGCGCCGGCTTGCGTTCGCCGCTGATCGTCAGCAGGTCCTTGTCGATCGATACGTCGAAGTCGGCCGAGGCCATGCCGGGCGCGAACGCGACGATTTCGATCGCGCCGTTGGTCGCGCCGACGTTGAGCGCGGGAAACGCACCGGGACGCACCGCGCGAATGCCGGACGGACGTTCGCCGAGCAGGTTCGCTACTTGCCGCTGCACGCGGGCGAATTCGTCGAACAGGTCGCTGCCGAAATGGATACCGCTCATGTTGGTCCTCCTGAACAGGGAACGCGGGAGACGTGACGGCGCGACGCCTGCGGCGGGCGCGACGCGGGAACTCCACTGGGTCGAAACGGGGGCGGTGTGTTGCATGGTGCACTGCCCGACGACGTGTAATTAGTGACTGCCGCAGCGCATTTCAAGAGGGAATCTGCAATCTGCATCAATGCAGGCCCGTGCGATTCGATGCGACAATCGCCGCGATCTATCTGTAGACCAACGACACGGGACAAACATGGACATTCGACGCATCGCGATCGTCGGCGCCGGCGTGATCGGCGCGAGCTGGGCCGCCTTCTATCTGACGCAGGGTTTCGACGTCGTCGCAACCGATCCGGCGCCGCAAGCCGACACGCGGCTGCGCGACGCGCTGGCCGCGTTTCTCGGCGATCGGGCCGCCGAGCTTGCCGCGCGGCTGTCGTTCGACGCCGATCTCGTGCGTGCGCTCGACGGCGTTGATTTCGTGCAGGAGAACGGCCCGGAACGGCTCGACCTGAAGCGCGAGTTGTACCGGCAGATGGACGATGTGCTGCCCGCGCACGTGCCGATCGCGTCGAGTTCGTCCGGCCTGAAAATGTCGGACATCCAGACCGCATGCGACAAGCATCCGGAGCGTTGCCTGATCGCGCATCCGTTCAATCCGCCGCACCTGATTCCGCTCGTCGAGCTGGTCGGCGGCGATGCGACCAGCCAGGACGTGATCGCGCGCGTGAAGGATTTCTACGATGCGCTCGGCAAGCAGACGATCGTTCTCAACAAGGAGATGACCGGCCACGTCGCGAACCGGCTCGCGGCCGCGCTGTTCCGCGAGGTGTATCACCTCGTCGGCGAAGGCGTCGTGAGCGTTGCCGACGCGGACAAGGCCGTCGCCTGGGGCCCCGGCCTGCGCTGGGGGCTGATGGGGCAGTGCCTGACCTATCACCTCGGCGGCGGCGCGGGCGGGATCGCGCATTTTCTCGAACACCTGTCGGGGCCGATCACGAGCTGGTGGGACGACCTCGGCACGCCTTCATTCGATCCGGACGTCGATCGCAAGCTGAACGACGAATTGCGCGCGATCCAGGGCGAGCGCTCGATGCAGGAACTAGCGGCCGAACGCGACCGCCTGCTCGTCGAACTGATCGACGCGCGGCGCCGCAGTTTCCTGCCGTGATCGCGCTACGGCGCCACGTACGGGCCGAGGCCGGCTACTGCTGCGCGGCGGTTTGCGGTGCCTGCGGCGTCTGCGCGAGCCAGGCCGGGCTCGCGGCCTGCACCAGTTCGCGGTTGCGCGCGCGTGTCGCGGCGTTCGGCGGGTAGTTGCCGTCGTTCGTCGGCAGTTCGCCGTCGAGATAGGCCTGCTTGAGTTGCGCGATCACGTCCGCGCGGGTCAGCCCCTGCGCGGGCGCCGCGGCGTCGGTCGTCTGGGCGAAGGCGGGGGATAGCAGGGCGGCGGTGGCGGTCGCGACGGCGAATCGCAAGACATTCATGGCGTGCTCCGATCAAGGGGACGGGACACCGGATGCGCGCGGCGGCTGGCCGTGCGTTCCGATGGGTCCCATTGTCGCGAGCGGGTGCTGCGCGGACGATGACGCGTTCCGGGCAAAGCTGTCAGTTGCCGGCGCGGGCACCGGGCGCGATCGCCTCTGCGTGGGTCGGGCCCGGTGCGGTTACAACTCCGACGCCGCCGCGATCAGTGTGGCTTCGAGTGCGAGCGTCGAACGCGACGCGGCCGCCGGCCGGTCGATCACGTATTCGAGTTCGCCGAGTTCGGGCAGCCCCGCGTCGAGCCGCGCGAGCCCGGCGGGAATCACGTAGCCGGCGAACGCGCTGACGCCGAGCCCCGCACTTGCCGCGGCACGCAACACCGCGACGCTGCTGCTCACGACCGCGATCCGGTACGGCCGTCCGACGGCCTCGAGCGATTCGAGCACGCGGCGGCGCGACACGCTCGGCTCTGGATGCATCGCGAGCGGCAGGACGGTCTCGTGGCCGGTGATCCGCGAATCGGGGCCCGTGCACCAGTACAGCGGCTCGCTGCGGATCACGCGGCCGCGCCGGCTGCCCGCGATGCGCTTCGCGAACACGAGATCGTGCCGCCCTTCGTCAAGCGCGTCGAACAGGTTGCCCGACAGCCCGGTCGAGATCGCGAGCTCGACGTCCGGATTGCGCTGCACGAAGCTTGCGAGCGCGGCCGTCAGGTGCGCCGACGCGAAATCCTCCGACATCGCGAGCCGTACCTTGCCCGACAGCGGTGGCCCGCACACCGACGTGACGGCCTCGTCCATCAGTTCGAGGATGCGCACCGCGTAGCGGAACAACGCGTCGCCGTGCTGCGACAGGTGCACGTTGCGCGTGTCGCGTTCGAACAGCGGCCGATCGAGCAGCTCCTCGAGGCGGCGGATGTGCTGGCTGACGGTCGACTGCGACAGGTTCACGCGCTCGGACGCGGCGGTGAAGCTGCCGGACTGGGCGACGGCGACGAAGCTGCGCAGCAGCTCGGGCGGTAACGGACGCATTGCTAAATCCACTGAATCGGTTTCGACAACTTCATAAATGGCCGGATTGTGCGGCGCTAGTATCGGATCACGCGCCGGTGCGGCCCCCAACGGGGCACACCGGGCGCGTAGCCCGCGTCGTGCCGGCGGCTGCCTCATTCAGTCTACGGCATCCGGCGTCCGGCCCGAAACCGCATCATCCCATCGACCGCCCGAGAACGCGCCCGCAAGACGGGCCGCCGGGCCGCGGCGCACCGCCGCAGGAGACGAGTCCGCGCACGGGATCGGCGTGCGGGGCCGGTTCCTGCATGCGTCCGGCGCCCGTCACGAAGAGACTGGAGACGACTCATGATCATCTACGGAACCGCGCTGCTGGCGTTCTGCCACCTGGCCGGACTGTTCCTCGGCGACCTGCTTGGCAGCGCGATCGGCGTGAAGACCAACGTCGGCGGCGTCGGCATCGCGATGCTGCTGCTGATCTGCCTGCGCCTGTGGCTGCACCGCCGCGGCTGGCTGCCGAAGGAGACCGAAGCCGGCGTCGGTTTCTGGGGGGCGATGTACATCCCCGTGGTCGTCGCGATGGCCGCGAACCAGAACGTCGTCGCCGCGCTGAAGGGCGGCCCGGTCGCGTTGCTGGCCGCCGTCGGCGCGGTCGCGATCTGCGCATGCTGCATCGCGGTACTCGTGCGCACCGGGCGCGACGACACGGCCTTCGCGGGCGTGCCGCAATTCGAAGAACAGTGACGGAGGCCGCCATGCTGCAGATGCTCGAAAAAACCGTCGCCCACAACGGGCTCGTCGCGTCGTTCGCGCTGGTCGGCCTGATCATGTGGCTGTCGTCGATCGCGTCGCGCAAGCTCACGTTCGGCCGCGTGCACGGCTCCGCGATCGCGATCGTGATCGGTCTTGCGCTGGCTTACGTCGGCGGCGCCTTCACCGGCGGCGAGAAGGGGCTCGCCGACGTGCGGCTGTTCGCGGGCGTCGGCCTGATGGGCGGCGCGATGCTGCGCGATTTCGCGATCGTCGCGACCGCGTTCGAAGTGCAGCCGACCGAGGCGCGCAAGGCCGGGCTCGTCGGCGTCGTGTCGCTGCTGCTCGGCACCGTGCTGCCGTTCATCGTCGGCGCGTGCATCGCGCGCGCGTTCGGCTACACCGACGCGGTCAGCATGACGACCATCGGCGCGGGCGCCGTCACCTACATCGTCGGGCCCGTGACGGGCGCGGCGATCGGCGCAAGCTCCGACGTGATCGCGCTCAGCATCGCGACGGGGCTCGTGAAGGCGATCATCGTGATGGTCGGCACGCCGGTCGCGGCCAACTTCATGGGCCTGAAGACGCCGCGTTCCGCGATGATCTTCGGCGGCCTGGCCGGCACCGTCAGCGGCGTGAGCGCGGGGCTCGCGGCGACCGACCGCCGGCTCGTCCCGTACGGCGCGCTGGTGGCGACGTTCCATACGGGCGTCGGCTGCCTGCTCGGCCCGTCGCTGCTGTTCTTCACGACGCGCGCGCTGGTCGGCGGGTAGGCCCGGACGATGGGCGGCCCGTGCGCGGGTCGCATCCATCGCGGCGTCCTCTGAGTCGCATTCGTCAACATCATCAATCGGCGGCGGCGCCAGGCTTAGAATGCCGCTGAACCATCGAAGCGGGAGAACTGTTCATGACGGGATGGAATCACGCGCGGCAGGCGCGCGATGCACGCCTCGCGGCCGGTGCGCGTTTCGCGCAGGGCAAGCGGGTCGATGCGCGCGACACCGTGGCGTTGCTCGAAGCGGTGCTGCGGCCAGGCGACCGCGTCTGCCTCGAAGGCGACAACCAGAAGCAGGCCGACCTGCTCGCGACGGCGCTTGCCGACGTCGACAGTGCAAAGGTGCACGACCTGCACATGGTGCAGTCGGGCGTCGTGTTGCCCGAGCACCTCGACGTGTTCGAGCGCGGCATCGCGAAGCGCCTCGACTTCGCGTATTCGGGCCCGCAGTCGCAGCGCATCGCGAAGCTGCTGTTCGGCGGCAAGATCGCGCTCGGTGCGGTACACACCTATCTCGAGCTGTTTGCACGCTACTTCATCGACCTCACGCCGCACGTCGCGCTGATCGCCGCGGTCAGCGCCGATCGCGACGGCAACCTGTACACCGGCCCGAACACCGAAGATACGCCGACCGTCGTCGAGGCCACCGCCTTCAAGGACGGCATCGTGATCGCGCAGGTCGACCGCATCGTCGACAAGGTGCCGCGCGTCGACATTCCGGGCGACCGCGTGCATTTCGTCGTCGAGGCCGGCCGGCCGTTCTACGTCGAGCCGCTGTTCACGCGCGATCCGGCCGCGATCACCGAAACGCAGATCCTCACCGCGATGCTTGCGATCAAGGGCATCTACGAGCCGTACGGCATCAAGCGCCTGAACCACGGGATCGGCTTCAACACGGCCGCGATCGAGCTGCTGCTGCCGACCTACGGCGAGAAGCTCGGGCTGAAGGGCAAGATCTGCTCGCACTGGGCGCTCAATCCGCATCCGACGCTGATTCCCGCAATCGAGTCGGGCTGGGTCGAGCAGATCCATTGCTTCGGCTCGGAAGTCGGGATGGACGACTACATCCGCGCGCGCTCCGACATCTGGTTCACGGGCCCTGACGGGTCGCTGCGCTCGAACCGCGCGTTCTGCCAGACGGCCGGGCTCTATGCGTGCGACATGTTCATCGGCTCGACGCTGCAGATCGATCTGTCCGGCCATTCGTCGACGGTCACGGCCGAGCGCATTGCCGGTTTCGGCGGCGCACCGAACATGGGCAGCGACGCGCGCGGCCGGCGTCATCCGAGCGAGCCGTGGCTGAAGGCCGGCGCGGAAGCCGACCCCGACACGCCAGCGGCGCTCAGGCGCGGCCGCAAGCTCGTCGTGCAGATCGGCGAGACGTTCGGCGACAAGAACGTGCCGATGTTCGTCGAGAAGCTCGACGCGCTGAAGCTCGCCGACAAGCTGCAGCTCGACCTCGCGCCGATCATGGTCTATGGCGACGACGTCACGCACATCGTCACCGAGGAAGGGATCGCGAACCTGCTGATGTGCCGCGACAAGGACGAACGCGAGCATGCGATCCGCGGCGTCGCCGGCTATACGGAGATCGGCCGCGGCCGCGACCGGACGATGGTCGAGCGGCTGCGCGAACGCGGCGTGATCCGTCGTCCGGAGGATCTCGGCATCGATCCGCTCGACGCCGATCGCCGCTGGCTCGCCGCGCGTTCGATCAAGGATCTCGTGCACTGGTCGGGCGGCCTCTATGCGCCGCCGGCCCGGTTCCGCAACTGGTGAGGAAGAGGGCATGGAACAGTTGAACTACCGCTTCACCGCGCGCGCGCGCGCGAAGGGCGAGCAGGCCGCGGCGCTCGTCGGCGTGGTGGCATCCGGCAATCTCGAAGTGCTCGTCGAGCGCGTGCTGCCGGGCAACGAATGCGAGATCGACATCCGCACCGCGGCGGTCGGTTTCGGCGCGGTGTGGCAGGCCGTCGTCACGGATTTCGTCGAGCGGCGCACGCCGGGCGGCCTGAAGCTGTCGATCAACGACGGCGGCGCGCGGCCCGACATGGTGTCGCTGCGGCTCGCGCAGGCGGTGCGGGCAATCGAGGGGGACGCATGATGAACGACGCGATCCACGATACGCGCGATACGCCCGCGTTCGTCGCGAATGGCGCGAGCTGGTACGAAGCATCGGCGCGGCAGCGCATCGACGGGCTGCTCGACGCGGGCAGCTTCAGCGAATTCCTCGGCCCGGCCGAGCGCGTGACGAGCCCGCACTTGCCGCTGTTCGACCTGCCGCAGCAGTTCGACGACGGGATGGTGGTCGGCCACGGCCGGCTCGACGGCCAGCCGGTGTTCGTCGCCGCGCAAGAAGGCCGCTTCATGGGCGGCGCATTCGGCGAAGTGCACGGCGCGAAGCTCACGGGGCTGCTGCGTGCGGCGCGCGAAACCGGCAAGCCGGTGCTGATCCTGTTCGATACGGGCGGCGTGCGGCTGCAGGAGGCGAATGCCGGCGAACTCGCGATCGCGGAGATCATGCGCGCGCTCGTCGAAGCGCGTGCGGCCGGCGTACCGGTGATCGGGCTGATCGGCGGGCGCGCGGGCTGCTATGGCGGCGGCGGGTTGCTCGCCGCGTGCTGCTCGGCGCTCGCGGTGTCGGAGCAGGGCCGCATCAGCGTGTCGGGCCCCGAAGTGATCGAGACCAATCGTGGCGTCGAGGAATTCGATGCGAAGGATCGCGCGCTGATCTGGCGCACGATGGGCGGCAAGCACCGGCGGCTGATCGGCGGCGCGGATCGCTACGTGGCCGACACACCCGATGCATTCCGTGCGGCGGCGCTGGCGCTGATCGGCCGCGCGCCGACGTTCGATGCGGCGATGCTGCGCGCGGAACAGGCGCGCCTCGAAGCGCGCGTCGAGCGGTTCGGTGCGTGCAAGGATGCGCTCGACGTGTGGCGTGCGCTGGGCGCATCGGCGCCCGAAGCGATTCCGGGGATGCCGGACGATGCCTTCGCCGCGCTCGCGGACCAACTGCAGGAGAGCCCGCATGACGCTCGATGAGGTACTGAATTCACTGTTCCCGCAAGGGCATTCGATCGTCCGTCACGGTGGCCTGCTGACCGGCCACGCGGAACTGGCCGGCACACGCGTCGACGTGATCGGTGTCGCCGAGCGTTTGCCGTTCGGCATCGACGAGGCGCTGACGCTCGCGGCGCGCGTGCTCGATACGATCGCGCGCGGCGGCGACACGCCGATCGTCGTGCTGGTCGACAGCGACAGCCAGCGGATGAGCAAGCGCGACGAACTGCTCGGCCTGAACGAAGGGCTGTCGCATCTTGCGAAGTGCCTGATGCATGCGGATCTCGCCGGGCACCGGACCGTCGGCGTGCTGTACGGCCACACGGCCGCTGGCGCGTTCATCGCAACCGCGCTCGCCACGCGCACGCTGCTTGCGGTGCCGGGCGCCGAGCCGGAGGTGATGGACCTGCCGTCGATGTCGCGCGTGACCAAGCTGCCGATCGACGTGCTGAAGGAGATGTCGCGTTCGACGCCGGTGTTCGCGCCGGGGCTCGACAACCTCGTGAAGATGGGCGCCGTCGACGCCGTGCTCGATCCCGCCCGCGCACTCGATGCGCAGGTCGGTGAATGGCTCGGCAAACCGGCCGACCGCGTCGACCGGCGCGCCACGCGCGGCCGGCCGGTTGCGGCCGATGTCGCCCAGCGCGTCGAGGCACTCGCGCGTGCCGCACGCTGAGCTGCCGCTGCGCCGCCACACGCTCGTCACGCTGACGGCGGCGGGGTGGGGC
>NZ_CABVQC010000035.1 GCF_902499175.1 Burkholderia aenigmatica | reverse complement strand
CGCTACTTCGCGTCGGCCGCCGCGTCGCGCGCCGCGGCGGTCGCGCGGTCGAGCGCGGCGGCCATCGCCGCCTGCTCCTTGCCGCCGAACTGATCGAGGAAGAGCTCCGCGACCGTCGACTGGTACACCTTCCACATCTTCTTGCGCAGCACCCGCCCCTTGTCGGTGATGCTCGCGTACGCGGCACGGCCGTCGTCCGCCGAACGGGCGCGCGTGACAAGCCCTTCCTGCTCGAGCCGGTCGACGAGGCGCGTCAGGTTGTAACGCTCGATCGCGAGCACGTCGGCAAGTTCGTGCATGCGGCGCGTGCCGTCGGGCCCGCTTTCGAGCCCCCACAACGCGTCGTACCACGCATAGGCCGGCAGGCCGGCCGCCGCGAGGCGGCGCTCGATCTCGCGAATCATCGTCCGGTGCGCGCGGACGAACGAGAACCACAGATCGGGTTCGGGTGCGCTCATGTCAGGTCGTTCCTCTCGTTGAATTGCAGTTGCAATTAAATTCTACCTCGATAACAATTGCCCTCACACGATTGCAATTGCAACTATCTGCCCGCCGATCGGCGGGCGTTCCGTCGCGCGTCGCGGCGCCACGACCGTCGCCCCGCGCAGCCTTATGCTTCTGGAGACACTGCATGACCGCACCTCTCGCGCTACCCGACATCGACCCGCAGGAAACCCGCGAATGGCTCGATGCACTCGAATCCGTGATCGCGCTCGAAGGCCGCCCGCGCGCGCACTACCTGCTCGACCAGCTTGCCGACCTCGACGCGGCGCGCCACGGCGACCTGCACGGCCGCGTGACGACCGCGTACGTGAACACGGTGCCGCGTGAACGGCAACCGGCCTATCCGGGCGATCTCGCGCTCGAACGGCGCCTGAACGCGATGATCCGCTGGAACGCGATGGTGATGGTGCTGCGCGCGGGCCGGCATTCGAACGTCGGAGGGCACATCGCGACCTACCAGTCGGCCGCGGTGCTATACGACGTCGGCTTCGATCACTTCTTCCGCGGCCGCACCGACACCTTCGACGGCGACATGGTCTACATCCAGGGACATTCGGCGCCCGGCATCTATGGCCGTGCGTACCTGGAAGGCCGCATCACGGACGCGCAGCTCGACTACTTCCGCCGCGAGACCGGCCGCGAAGCGGGACGCGACGGGCTGTCGTCGTATCCGCATCCGCGCCTGATGCCCGATTTCTGGCAATTCCCCACCGTATCGATGGGGCTCGGGCCGCTCACGGCCGCGTATCAGGCGCGCTTCATGCGCTACCTCGAATATCGCGGGCTGAAAGCGCATCAGGGGCGCAAGGTGTGGGCCTTTCTCGGCGACGGCGAAATGGACCAGCCCGAATCGCTCGCCGCGATCTCGCTCGCGGGACGCGAACGGCTCGACAACCTGATCTTCGTCGTCAACTGCAACCTGCAGCGCCTTGACGGCCCGGTGCGCGGCAACGGCAAGGTCATCCAGGAACTCGAAGGCACGTTCCGCGCGGCGGGCTGGAACGTCGTCAAGGTGATCTGGGGCGGCGGCTGGGATCGCCTGCTCGAACGCGACACCACGGGCTTGCTGCGCCAGCGCATGATGGAATGCGTCGACGGCAATTACCAGACCTTCAAGTCGCAGAGCGGCGCGTACGTGCGCGAGCATTTCTTCGGCAAGTATCCCGAACTGCTCGAGCTCGTCGCCGATCTGTCCGACGACGACATCTGGAAACTGGCGCGCGGCGGCCACGATCCGGAAAAGGTGCATGCGGCCTATGCGCAGGCGATGCGCGCGGACGGACGGCCGACCGTCGTGCTCGCGAAGACGGTCAAGGGCTTCGGGATGGGCGAAGCCGGCGAAGGCCAGAACGTGAACCATCAGCTGAAGAAGATGAGCGCGGACGCCGTCCGCGCGTTCCGCGACCGCTTCGCGCTGCCGGTCAGCGACGCGCAACTCGACGACCTGCCTTACCTGAAACCCGAACCGGGCAGCGCCGAGGCACGCTACTTCGCGGAGCGCCGTGCCGCGCTCGGCGGCCACGTGCCGGCCCGCTTCAGCCAGGTGGCGCCGTTGCCGGTGCCGCCGCTCGCCGCGTTCGACGGTCAGCTCAAGGACAGCGGCGAGCGCGGGTTGTCGACGACGATGGCGTTCGTGCGCATCCTCGGCACGCTGCTGAAGGATCCAGCGCTCGGCAAGCTCGTCGTGCCGATCGTGCCGGACGAATCGCGCACGTTCGGGATGGAGGGCCTGTTCCGCCAGATCGGCATCCACTCGCATCTCGGCCAGCTCTACACGCCACAGGACGCGGGCCAGCTCAGCTACTACAAGGAAGCGAAGGACGGGCAGATCCTGCAGGAAGGCATCAACGAATCGGGCGCGATCGCATCGTGGATCGCAGCCGGCACTGCGTACAGCAACCACGGCCTGCCGGCGATCCCGTTCTACATCTTCTATTCGATGTTCGGGCTGCAACGCGTCGGCGATCTCGCGTGGGCCGCCGGCGACGCGCGTACGCGCGGCTTCCTGCTCGGCGCGACGTCCGGCCGCACGACGCTGATGGGCGAAGGGCTGCAGCACGACGACGGGCACAGCCATGTGCTGTCGTCGGTGATTCCGAACTGCGTGTCGTACGACCCGACCTATGCGTACGAACTCGCGGTGATCGTGCGCGACGGCCTGCGGCGGATGTTCGCGGAACAGGAGGACGTGTACTACTACATCACGCTGCTCAACGAGAACTACCCGCATCCGGCGCTGCCGGACGGCGCGGAGGCCGGCATTCTCAAGGGGCTTTACCTGCTGCGCGAAGGCACGTCACAGGCGGCCGATATGCAGCACGTACCGCGCGTGCAGTTGATGGGCAGCGGCGCGATCCTGCGCGAAGTGCTCGCGGCGAGCGACCTGCTCGCGCAGGACTTCGGCGTGACGAGCGACGTGTGGAGCGCGACGAGCCTGAACGAGCTGCGCCGCGACGGGCTTGCGGCGGAACGCTGGAACCTGCTGCATCCGGATCAGGCGCCGCGCGTGCCATACGTGCAGCAATGCCTCGACGGCCGCACGGGGCCGGTGGTCGTCGCGACCGACTACATGAAGATCGTCGGCGACCAGATCCGCGGGTTCGTCGACGGCCGGCGCTTCGTGTCGCTCGGCACCGACGGCTTTGGCCGCTCGGATACGCGCGACGCGCTGCGCACGTTCTTCGAGGTCGACCGGCACTTCATCGTGATCGCGGCGCTGAAGGCACTCGCCGACGACGGTGCGATTCCGCGTGCACGCGTCGGCGAAGCCATCCGGCGCTACGGCATCGACATCGACAAGGTCGATCCGGCCAGCGTGTAGTCATGCGGTGGCGCGGCAGGCAGGATTGCGCCAGCCTGCCGCGCCACCGCCCTGCCCGCGCTACTGCCCCGACTGCGCGAGCGGGCCTTGCGGGCCCTGTCCCGTTCCCGACGGCCAGCCGCCCGCCAGCGCCTTGTACAGCGCCACCGTCGACGCCGCACTGCGCATCCGCCCGTCGGCCGCCGCATCCTGCGCCTGCAGCAGCGTGCGTTGCGCGTCGAGCACTTCGTAGTAGTCGATCGCCCCCGCCGAGAAACGCGCCTGCGCCAGTTGCGCGGCGCGCGCGCTGTCGGTCGCGGCCCGCACGAGATGGTCCGTCTCGTCACGCGTGCGGGCGGCGCGCAGCAACGCATTCTCCGTTTCCTCCAGCGCCCCGAGCACGGTCTGCCGGTACTGCGCGAGTTGCCCGGCCGCTTCCGCATCGCTCGCGGCGATCCGCGCACGCACGCGGCCGACATCAAGGAACGACCAGTCGATGCCGAGCGCGATCAGGTTCGTGTCGCTGCCCGCGCGGAAGAACCCGTAACTGCTCGTCGCGCTGCCGAGCAGGCCCGACAGCGTGAAGCGCGGGAACAGGTCGGCCGTCGCGACGCCGACGCGCGCGGTCGCCGCGTGCAGCCGCGCCTCGGCGGCCGCGACGTCGGGCCGCCGCCGCAGCAGGTCGCCCGGCGTGCCGGGATCGATGTCGGCGGCCAGCGCCGGCAGCGGCACGGGCGTGCCCGCCGACGCGGCTGCCTTCGGCAGATCGAAGCGGCCGATCAGCGCGTCCGGTGTCTGCCCGGTCAGCACCGCGAGACGGTGCTCGTCGACGCCGATCGCCGCTTCGTACACGGCGATCCGCGACGTCGTCGATTCGTA
Source organism: Burkholderia aenigmatica (assembly GCF_902499175.1). GTDB lineage: Bacteria > Pseudomonadota > Gammaproteobacteria > Burkholderiales > Burkholderiaceae > Burkholderia > Burkholderia aenigmatica. The sequence continues at coordinate 85,048 of NZ_CABVQC010000035.1, read as the reverse complement.
CTGCGCACGCGCCCGCGCCGCATCGAGTTCGGAGCCGCGCCCCGCGCCGACGCGCGCATTGATCAGCGCGAGCGTCTGCTTCTGGTTGTCGGCGTTCTCGCGCGCGATCCGCAGCCGCTCCTGCGAGCCGCGCAGATCGACGTACGTGCTCGCCACCTCGCCGGCGATCGCGACCCGCACCGCGCGCACGTCCGCCGCGCTGGCGGCCGTTTCCGCACGCTGCGACTCGATCGACCGGCGCACGCGGCCGAACAGGTCGAGTTCCCACGCCGCATTGATCCCGACGCTGGACGTCGGCGTATCGCGCTGGCTGCGCGGCGCGCCGAATGCCTGATCCTTGCTCATCAGCTGATGGCCGATCTTCCCGCTCGCGGTGATCGTCGGGTAGCGGTCGAACGTGGCCTGCGACAGCAGCGCATTCGATGCGTCGTAGCGCGACACGGCGACCTGCAGGTCCTGGTTCGCCGCGAGCGCCGTGTCGATCAGTTGCGTCAGCGTCGGATCGCCGAAGCCGCGCCAGAACGTGGCATCGGCATCGGCCGACGCGTCGGGCGGCGTATCCGGCGTCGTACCGGACGGCGACGCATCGCGCGGCGACGCCGGATGCGCGTCGCGCGCGAACCGCGCGGTCGTGGCCGTGTCGGGCCGCTTGAAATCGGGGCCGACCGCGCACGCGGCGAGCGTCACCGACATCGCGAGCGCGGAAAGACGAAAAGCGGCGCTCATCGGTTTTCTCCTTCGAGGGTGCCGTGGTGTTCGCTCCACACGGCCGGTGTGCCGCCCGCGAGCTTGCGGATCGCCACATAGAACACGGGCGTCAGGAACAGCCCGAACAGCGTGACGCCCAGCATCCCCGCGAACACGGTGATGCCGGTGGCCGCCCGCACTTCGCTGCCCGCGCCGCCGCCGATCAGCAGCGGCACCGAGCCCGCGATGAACGCGACCGACGTCATCACGATCGGGCGCAGCCGCAGCTTGCACGCTTCGAGCGCGGACTCGATCACGCCCTTGCCCTGGATTTCGAGCTCGCGTGCAAACTCGACGATCAGGATCGCGTTCTTGCACGCCAACCCCATCAGCACGACCAGACCGACCTGCACGAACACGTTGTTGTCGCCACCGGACAGCCACACGCCGAACAGCGCGGCGCAGATGCACACCGGCACGATCAGGATCACCGCGAGCGGCAGCGTCCAGCTCTCGTACAGCGAGGCAAGCACGAGGAACACGAGCATCACCGCGAGCGGGAACACGACGATCGCCGCGTTACTCTGCGTGACCTGCTGGTAGCTGAGGTCGGTCCATTCGAGCGTGATGCCCGGCGGCAGCACGTCCTTCGCGATCTGCTGCAGCTTCTCGATCGCCTGCGACGACGACATCACCTTCGGATCGGCGTCGCCGATCAGGTTCGCGGCCGGATAACCGTTGTAGCGCACCACCGGGTCGGGCCCGTACGCGGGCGCCACCGTCACCATCGAGCCGATCGGCACCATCTCGCCCTTCGCATTGCGCGTGCGCAGGTTCGCGATGTCGGCGGCCGTCTGCCGGTGGCCGGCATCCGCCTGCGCCATCACGCGGTACACGCGGCCGAACAGGTTGAAGTCGTTCACGTACATCGAGCCGAGATAAACCTGCAGCGTGCTGAACAGGTCGGTCAGCGCGACACCCTGCGCCTTCGCCTTCAAGCGGTCGACCTTCACCTCGAGCTGCGGGATGTTCGCCTGGTACGAGCTGACGGGGTAGCTCATCCCCGGCGTCTTCGCGACCGCGGACTGGAACGCGGTGAGCGCGTTCTGCAATGCGCCGTAGCCGAGCCCGCCGCGATCCTCCAGGTACAGCGAATACCCCGAGCCGTTGCCGAGGCCCTGGATCGGCGGCGGCATCAGTGCATAGGTAATGCCGCCGCCGATGGCCGCGAAGCGCGCGTTCAGGTCCGCGTTGATCTGCGCGGCACTGCGGTGGCGCTGATCGAACGGCTTCAGGATCACGTACGAGTTCGTGATGTTCGGCGTGTTCACGCCCTGCAGCGCATTCAGCCCGGCAAACGCCGGCACCATCTCGACACCGTCGGTGCCGAGCGCGATCTTCGTCATCTGCTCGGTCACCTCGCTGGTGCGCGCGAGCGATGCGCCTTCCGGCAGCTTCGCGCCCGCGAACAGGTACAGCTTGTCCTGCACGGGGATGAAGCCGCCCGGCACCGCGTTGAGCAGCAGCGCGGTCGCCGCGAGCAGCGCCGTATAGACCGCGAACACCACGCCGCGCCGCTTCAGCGTGCGGCCAACGAAGCCGTGATAGCGATCGGAACTGCGGTCGAAGAAGCGGTTGAACGGATGGAACAGCCAGCCGAACGCGCGATCGAGCCCCCGCGTGAGCGCATCCTTCGGCGCGCCGTGCGGGCGCAGCAGCTTCGCGGCGAGCGCGGGCGACAGCGTCAGCGAGTTGATCGCGGAGATCACCGTCGAGATCGCGATCGTCACCGCGAACTGCCGGTAGAACTGGCCCGTGACGCCGGACATGAACGCCATCGGCACGAACACCGCGCACAGCACGAGCGCGATGGCGACGATCGGCCCCGACACCTCGCGCATCGCCTGGTGCGCGGCGTCGCGCGGGCTCAGCCCCTGAGCGATGTTGCGCTCGACGTTCTCGACCACCACGATCGCATCGTCGACGACGATCCCGATCGCAAGCACGAGCCCGAACAGCGTCAGCGTGTTGATCGAATAGCCGAGCAGATAGAGCCACGCGAACGTGCCGACCACCGACACGGGCACCGCGACGAGCGGGATGATCGACGCGCGCCAGGTCTGCAGGAACAGGATCACGACGAGCACGACCAGCACGACGGCCTCGATCAGCGTGTGCTGCACCGCGCGGATCGATTCGCGCACGAAGACGGTCGGATCCCACACGGGTCGGAACGCGACGCCGGGCGGGAAGCGCTTCGACAGTTCGTCGAACTTCGCGTACACGGCCTTCGCGACCTCGAGCGCGTTCGCGCCCGGCGACAGGAAGATGCCGACCACGGCAGAATGCTTGTTGTTGAAATACGAGCGCAACGTGTAATCGCCCGCGCCGAGCTCGATGCGCGCGACGTCGGACAGTTTCACGACCTGGCCGTCGCCGCCGTTGCGCAGCACGATGTCGCCGAACTCCTGCGCCGTGCGCAGCCGGCCGCGCACGTTGATCGACAGCAGGAAGTCGTTTTTCTTCGGCGACGGCTCGGCGCCGAGCTGGCCGGCCGACACCTGCACGTTCTGCTCGCGCACGGCGGCAATCACGTCGCTCGCGGTCAGCCCGCGCGACGCGAGCCGGTTCGGGTCGAGCCACAGCCGCATCGCGTAGTCGCCCGAGCCGTACACGCCGACGTCGCCGATGCCGGTGAGCCGCGACAGCTCGTCCTTCACATGCAGCGTCAGGTAGTTGCGCAGGTACAGCGAATCGCGGCTGTTGTCCGGCGAATAGAGGCTCACGTACATCAGCGGCGTCGGCGACTGCTTCTGCGTGGTCACGCCGTACTGGCGCACCTCGTCGGGCAGGCGCGACAGCGCCTGGCTCACGCGGTTCTGCACGCGCACGGCGGCCGTGTCGGGATCGACGCCCTGCAGGAACGTGACGACGACCTGCAGGCTGCCGTCGGAACCGGCGACCGACTTCATGTACATGATGCCTTCGACGCCGTTGATCGCCTCTTCCAGCGGTTCGGCGACCGATTCGGCGATTTCCTTCGGGTTCGCGCCCGGGTACGTCGCCCGCACGACGACGCTCGGCGGCACGACTTCCGGGTACTCGCCGGCCGGCAGCATCGGAATCGAGATCAGGCCGATCGCGAAAATGACGATCGACAGCACGACCGCGAAGATCGGCCGGTCGATGAAGAATCGGGAGAAATCCATGACCTGTCTCCCGTCACTGCGCGGCCGGCGCACCGGCGTCGGCGACGGCCTGCGTGCCGTTGCCTGCGCCGTTACCCGCGCCATTGCCGGCACCGGCGTCGGCGCGCGCAGGCAGTGCCTTCGGCTTCACCTGTGCGCCCGGATAATAGATCCGCTGCATGCCGTCCACGACCACGCGGTCGCCCGCCTGGATCCCCTTCTCGATGATCCGCTCGCCGTCCAGCCCGCGGCCGATCGTCACGTCACGGCGCATCGCCTTGTCGCCGGGTCCGATCACATACACGTACTTGCGGTCCTGGTCGGTAAGCACGGCCTTGTCGTCGACGAGCAGTGCATCCTGATCGCGGCCGCTGACGAGCTGCACGCGCGCATACAGGCCCGGCGTAAACGTATGGTCCGCATTCGGCAGCCGCACGCGCGCGCGGATCGTGCCCGTTTGCGGGTCGAGCCGGTTGTCGAGGAAGTCGACGGTGCCGGCATGCGGGAAACCCGTCTCGTTCGCGAGGCCCACGCGCACCGGATCGGCGCCGATCGCACGGTGCTTCGGATCGGCACGCCGTGCGTTGTAGCGCAGGTAGCTCTGTTCGTCGCAGTCGAAATACACGTAGACGGGGTTCTGCGACACGACGGTCGTCAGCAGCGTGTCGTCCGCGCGCGCCAGATTGCCGACGGTAGCGACCGCGCGGCCGACGCGGCCCGCGATCGGCGCCCGCACTTCGGTGAAACCGAGATTGAGCTTCGCATCGGCGACGGCCGCGTCGGCCGCCTGCAGGTCGGCACGCGCCTGCTCGGCCGTGGCGCGCGCGTTGTCGAGCTCTTCCTGCGACGTCGCATGCGCATCGATCAGCGTCTGCACGCGCTTGAGCTGCACGTTCGCGAGGCTCGCGGCCGCGCGGGCCCGCTGCAGCTGCGCATTCGCGCGATCGAGTGCGATCCGGTACGGGCGCGGGTCGATCTCGAACAGGAGCGCGCCCTGCGCGACCAGATCGCCTTCCTTGTAGGCGACGCGTTGCAGATAGCCGCTCACGCGCGGCCGCAGTTCGACCGCGTCGACCGCTTCGACGCGTCCGTTGAATTCGTCCGCGAGGCGGATCGTGCGCGGCGCGATCGTGGCGACGCCGACTTCGGGAAGGGATTGGGCCGACGACGTGCCTTTGCCGTCGTGACAGCCCGACAACGCCAGCAGCAGTGCACAGGCCGCGCCCAAAGGCGACGTCCTGCGTAGGGATAAGGAGAGCATGATGCCTCGCGACGGGTTAAACTGCCGCGTAGCATAAAAGTTGAAGTTAACTTCAAGTCAAGTTTTCCCGGAGGGGCAACATGGGTATCCAGGAAATCCCGCAATGGCCGCTGATGTCGATTCGCGAAGTGGCCGCGCGCAGCGGCGTGCCGGCGTCGACACTGCGGTTCTACGAGACGCGCGGGCTCATCAAGTCGCACCGCAACGGCTCGAGCCATCGCCACTATTCACGCGCGGTGCTGCGGCTGATCGCGTTCATCGTGTTCGCGCAGAAGATCGGCTATACGCTCGACGAAATTGCCGAGCAGCTCGTCAGCCTGCCCGAGGACACCGCGCCGAGCAACAAGGACTGGCAGCGGCTGTCGCGCGGCTGGAAGCAGCGGGTCGCGAGCCGGATCGAGGAGCTGCAGCGGCTCTACATCAGCCTCGACGAATGCATCGGCTGCGGCTGCCTGTCGCTGAAACGCTGCAAGCTGACGAACCCGGAAGACCGTGCGGGTCGCAACGGGCCCGGCGCGCGGCGCTGGCTCGGCGACCCGCCGCCCCCGGACCTCGAATGACCGGCAGACGGGCGCGGTGTGCGATGCCGCGCCTGTTCGTGCCGATGCAACCGCAAGGTATTACGTTCCGCGAACTGAAGGATGCGGGCAGCCCGCTCGCGTACGAGCTGGCGATCGCGTACCGGACGCCATCGCCGCTCGTCGATGCATTGCGCGAGACCGCGCGAAGTGCGGTGCGCGAACTGGGGCTGGTGCTGGCGGTGTGACCGCGCGCGGCGCTCAGCCGCCGACGACGTTGAACGCGACGTCGACCACGGCCTTCCGGAACGCGTCCGGCTGCGTGGGCAGCGACGTGTACTCCAGCATCATGTGACTGTACGACACAGTCGTGCCGATCGCGCTCGCGATCATGAAGAACAGCACCGTCGGCTCGACCGGGCGGATCACGCCGGCCTCCACCGCATCCGACAGCAGCGGGAACATCACGTCGTAATACGGGCGCACGATCTGCTCCTGCAGCCGGTCGAGCCGCCCGCCCACTTCGGTCGCCGCCGTCGAGAAGAACATGCCCATGTCAGGCTCGTCGAACTCGTGGTCGACACACAGCTCGATCGCGCGCCGCACGCGGTCGCGATGCGGCAGCGGCGACGTGCGCAGCGCGCGCATCGCATCGAACATCGGCACGGCCAGCTCGGCGATCTGCTCGACGACCGCCAGCCACAACGTTTCCTTCGTCCCGAAATGGTGCGCGATCAGCGCCGCGTCGACCCCCAGCTCGCGCGCGACTTCGCGCACGCTCGTTGCGTCATAGCCACGCCTCGCGAACGTGCGGCGCGCGGCGCGCGGCCCGCAGTATCACGTCCGGACCGACGGACGCCCCGGCCAGCGGCCGCCCTCGCATACGCCGCTTGGCCGGCGCGCGCTCAGTGACTTCAGCCACGTTCTCCTGCTCTCCTTGAATGATTCGAATGCCCCTGTTCCGGCCCCGCTTGAGCGCCGCCGAAACCGGGTGACCTGCCCCACTCCGTTGACACGCGAAGCCGGGAAGCGCTAGGATCATACCTTATTCATCACGTGATGATTTATACATGACAACCCCTACACGCATCGTCATCGTCGGCGGCGGGATCGCCGGACTGCAGCTCGCCACCCGCCTGGGCGAGCGCCTCGGCCGGTCCGGGCGCGCGCAGGTCACCGTCGTCGACCGCAGCCCGACCCACATCTGGAAACCCATGCTGCACACGATCGCGGCCGGTACGCGCGACGTCCAGCAGCAGCAGGTGATCTTCCTCGCCCATGCACGCGACCACGGCTACACGTACCAGCCCGGCGAACTGAAGGGGCTCGATCGCGCACGCCGCCGCGTGCAGCTCGGCGAGATCCGCGCGCAGGACGGTGAGCTGATGCTCGACGCGCGCGAACTCGAATACGACGTGCTGATCCTCGCGCTCGGCAGCCAGGCCAACGATTTCGGTGTGCCGGGCGTGCGCGAGCACTGCTATTTCATCGACAGCCAGCAGCAGGCCGAGACCTTCAACGAAGCGTTGCGGATGCGCGTATTTCGCAGCGTCGCGCGCGACGAAGCACTGCGCGTCGCGATCGTCGGCGCGGGTGCGACGGGCGTGGAACTCTCGGCGGAGCTGAGCCGGTTGCTGGAAGTGGGACAAGCGTATGGCGACGCGAGCGTGCGCGAGCGGCTGCAGCTCACGCTGCTCGAAAGCGGCCCGCGCATCCTCGCCGCGTTTCCGCCGAGGATTTCCGCATCGGCGCAGCGACGGCTCGAACAGATCGGCTTTCATGTGTTGACGTCGACGCGCGTCACGGCAGCCGACGCGAACGGCTTCCACTACGGCGACGGCTCGTTCGCGGAAGCGGACCTGATGGTCTGGGCGGCTGGCGTGAAGGCGCCCGATTTCATGCAGGCGCTCGACGGGCTCGACACGAATCGTGCGAACCAGCTCGTGGTCGGACCGACGCTGCAGGCCACGGGCGACGAGCACGTGTTCGCGATCGGCGATTGCGCGAGCCTGTTGCCCGACGGCCACGAACGGCCGCTGCCGCCAACCGCGCAAGTCGCGACGCAGCAGGCCGAGCATCTCGCGAAGCACCTGCCTGCGTGGCTCGACGGCACGCCGATTCCGCCGTTCGCGTTCCACGATTTCGGCGCGCTCGTGTCGATCAGCGACTACGACGCGTTCGGCACGCTCGGGCAGTTCGGGTTCTTTCGCGGCGGCTTCATCCAGGGGCGCTTCGCGCAGTTCAGCCACCTGATGCTCTACCGGCGGCACCAGCAGGCGCTGCACGGCTTTCCCAAGGCGACCCTGCTGTGGATCGCCGAACGGATCAACGGCTGCGTACAGCCGCGCATCCGCCTGTCGTGATGCCGCACGTGGCGGTGTCGCGTAACGTTTAGAGGAAAACTGACATGAACAACCGTATAGCGCCCTGGCTCGTGACCGTCGCCGCGATCAGCAGCTTCGACATGCCGTCCGTCTCGTGGGGCGTGCCGCGACGGCGCAGCGTCACGCGCGACCGGCTGCCGTCGTGGGACGCGACGAGCAAGCCGTCCATCAGCGTGCTCGAACGGCCCACGGCCGACACCGTGATGATTTCATGGTGCGACGCCTGCACGGGGCACTACGGTTACCAGAAGTGGCGGCTGTTCACCACGCGCAAGCGCGGCGTGTGCGCGCTGTCGGGGCAGCCGATCGAGATCGGCGACAGTGTCTTTGCGCCGCAATTGCTCGGCTCGACGCCGGGCAACGCCGCCGCGATGGTGCTGGCCGCGTGCATCGACGCGGCCCGCCCCGCCGAGGCGGCCTGAGGGCCGGGAATTCGGCCCGGGATTCCGCTTCAGGCAGTGGTGACGCGATCCGCATCGCGGACCGCCTCGCTCATCCGCGCTTCGGCTTCCGCATCCAGCCGCGCCGCATTCGCTTCGGCTTCCGCTTCCGGCATCAGCTCGCCTTCCCATTTCGCGACCACCGCGCTGGCGATCGAGTTGCCCACCGCGTTCGTGGCCGAACGGCCCATGTCGAGGAACGTATCGACGCCCAGAATCAGCAGCAGCCCCGCTTCCGGGATGTTGAACTGGTGCAGCGTCGCGGCGATCACGACGAGCGACGCACGCGGCACGCCGGCCATGCCTTTCGACGTCAGCATCAGGATCAGCAGCATCGTGACCTGCGTGCCGAGCGACAGGTGAATGCCGTATGCCTGCGCGATGAACAGCGACGCGAACGTGCAGTACATCATCGAGCCGTCGAGGTTGAACGAATAGCCCATCGGCATCACGAAACTCGAAATCTTGCGGCGCACGCCGAACCGGTCGAGCGCATCGAGGATCTTCGGATACGCGGCTTCCGAGCTCGCGGTCGCGAACGACAGCATGAACGCTTCCTTGATCAGCACCAGCAGCTTGAACACGCGGCGGCCGAGGAACAGCAGCCCGGCGGCGACGAGCGTGCCCCACAGCAGGAACAGGCTCAGGTAGAAGTCGCCCATGAACACCGCGAACTTCAGCAGGATCGACAGGCCGTTGATCGCGACGGTCGACGCCATCGCCGCCAGCACCGCGAGCGGCGCAAGCTTCATCACGTAGCCGGTAATCTTCAGCATCACGTGCGCGAGCTGGTCGATCGCCGCGACGAGGATCTTGCCGCGTTCGCCGAGCGACGCGAGCGCCACGCCGAAGAACATCGAGAACACGACGATCTGCAGGATCTCGTTGTTCGCCATCGCTTCGGCGATCGACTTCGGCACCATGTGACCGACGAAATCCTTCAGCGTGAACTTCGACGTCGCGAGATGCGCGGACGCGCCGATATCGGGCAGCGGCAGTCCGAGGTTCTCGCCGGGGCGCAGCAGGTTCGCCATCAGCAGCCCGAGCAGCAGCGAGATCAACGACGCGGTGACGAACCAGCCGAGCGCCTTCACGAACACGCGGCCCACCGACGACGCGTCGCCCATGTGCGCGATGCCGACGACCAGCGTCGAGAACACCAGCGGGCCGATCACCATCTTGATCAGTCGCAGGAACACGTCGGACACCAGCGAGATGTAGCCGGCGATCTCCGTCGCGGCCTGCTTGTCCGGCAGTTGCGTATAGATCATGTAGCCGATCAGGATGCCGGCCGCCATCGCGAGCAGGATCCAGCCTGCCGCGGACATTCGTTTGTTCATAACGGAATTCGACGCACGGGAAGATGTTGACGGATGAAAGGCGCGCATCCCGTGCCGTGCCAGGGGGCGCGCGCGGCAAGCCGGTCGTGCCCGGTGTGTCGGGCACGGGTGCCGGCGCCGGTCAGGCTCGCGGAGATCCGCGAACTGACGTACTGCCGCCGCAACGGCATTCGCTCGGAGGCGAACGCCGGCGGCAGCGATTCAGCATGATGCAATCAGATCAGGTCAGTAACCGATCGCCGAACCGGCCGGACGGCGCGGGTCGTTGTAGCCGTAGATGAAGCCGACCCGCACGTTGCCGGACACGGACGAATCGTTCCCGGAACTCTGGCGGCTCGCCGCTTCGGTACCCGGCAAGCCGACCATGATCAGCTCGGCGGCGCCCCACGGCGTCTGCTCGACCATCTTGTAGCCCATGTTGCGCAGGATCGCGAGCGTGTCGGGCGACAGTCCGTAGGTTTCGTAATAGACCTCGTCGGGCAGCCACTGGTGGTGGATGCGCGGCGCGGTGACCGCGTCCTGCGGCGTCATCCCGTAGTCGATCACGTTCAGCACGGTCTGCAGCGTGATCGTGATGATGCGCGAGCCGCCCGGCGAGCCGACCACCATGAACACCTTGCCGTCCTTCTTCACGATGGTCGGCGCCATCGACGACAGCGGACGCTTGCCCGGTGCGATCGAGTTGCGCGTGCCCTGCACGAGACCGAACAGGTTCTGCGCGCCGACCTTCACGGTGAAGTCGTCCATCTCGTCGTTCAGGAAGAAGCCCGTGCCCGGCGCGATGACCACGGCGCCGAAGCGGCCGTTGACCGTGTAGGTCGTCGATACCGCGTTGCCGTCCTTGTCGATGATCGAGTAATGCGTCGTCTCCGGCTTCTCGTGCACGCCGACGCCCGGCTGCACGTCGACCGACGGCGTTGCCGTATCGGCATGGATGCTCTTGCGGATTTGCGCCGCGTAGTCCTTGCTCGTCAGCTTCGCGACCGGGTTGTCGATGAAGTTCGGGTCGCCGAGCAGCGTGTTGCGGTCTTCATACGCATGGCGCATCGCTTCGGTCATGTAGTGAACCGCCGCGGCCGAATGGTAGCCAAGCTTGCGCATGTCGTACCCTTCGAGGATGTTCAGCGTCTCGCACATCGTCACGCCGCCCGAGCTCGGCGGCGGAGCCGACACGAACTCGTAGCCGCGATACGTACACGTCAGCGGCGCCATGTCCTGCGCGCGGTACGACGCGAAATCGGCCGCCGTGATCAGGCCGCCGCCCTTCTTGGCCGCGGCCTCGACGATCTTCGGGATCTCGCCGTGATAGAACGCGTCGGGTCCCTGCTCCGCGATGCGCTCGAGCGTGCGAGCCAGGTCCTTCTGCACCAGGCGATCGCCCGGCTGCAGCGGCGAGCCATCCGGCCGCAGGAAGATGCGGGCCGCATCCGGGTCCGTCTTGAAGCGGTCGATCGTCGTATCGAGGATGTCCGTATCGGCGCGCGTCAGCACGAAGCCGTCGCGCGCGAGCCGGATCGCCGGCGCCATCACCTGCTTGCGCGTCAGCTTGCCGTACTTGCGCTGCGCGAGATCGAGGCCGGCGACCGTGCCCGGCACGCCGACCGCGCGATAGCCGTACAGGCTGTCGTCCTGAATGACGTTGCCCTTCGCGTCGAGATACATGTTCGCCGATGCCGCGGCCGGCGCCGTCTCGCGGAAATTGATGAAGCGGTCGCGGCCGTCGGCGAGGTGCACGGTCATGAAGCCGCCGCCGCCGATATTGCCGCAGCACGGGTTGGTCACGGCCTGCGCATAGCCGACCGCTACCGCGGCGTCCACCGCGTTGCCGCCTTCCTTCAGGATATCGACGCCGATTTGCGACGCGAAATGCTGCGAGGACACGACCATGCCGTTCTTCGCTTCAACCGCGGGGTCCGAAGCGGCGAACGAGCACACGCTCATGGCCGACAACAGGGTGAGTACTACGAGCCGCCTCATGACGGAATCCTCCAGACAAAAAAAACCGGGCCAGGCCGGGATGCGCCACCGCGTCATCACGTGCCAACGCTGCCAACCCGATATGTAATAAACCATACATTCCTGCGAGGCCGCGATCATAGCACTCGCCTTTTTTCGCTAAAACCTAGGGTTATCACTGAATTTACTGCGGCCGTTCCCGGGAATGCTTTTCGATGTATGTTTGTTTCATTACATAAACCGACGTGCCATGCGACCGAATGATGCGTCCCTCTAATTTCGAGCTGCACACGGCCTGCCGCACGTCGATCGGCTAACATGCATGGAGTCGCCGGCAGACACCCGTCTGCCGTTTGTCATTCAGATCAGAAAGCTGGAGTGCCCGATGGGGACGAGCATCAGGGCGTTGCTGTTATCCCAGATGGATAGCTTCACGCCGTCGGAACAGAAGGTTGCGCAGGCGTTGCTGGATCGCTATCCCAGCCTCGGGCTCGGACCCATCGCCCAGTTTGCGAAGCAGGCGGAAGTCAGCGACCCGACCGTGTTCCGCTTCGTCGTCCGGATCGGGTTTCCCAACTACTCGTCGTTCCAGCAGGCGCTGTACGGCGAGATCGACACCGCGATGAATTCGCCGCTCGCGCGGATGGATGCGTTCCACTCGGAAACGGGCATGCGCGACAGCCATGCGGCGATTTTCCAGCGGCTGTCCGAATCGCTCGCCACCACGATCGACGGGCTCGATGCGGCCGCATTCGACGCGGCCGTGGCGTTGCTGGCCGATCCGGATGTGCGTGTCTTTTGCGGCGGCGGGCGTTACACGGCGCCGCTCGCGTCGCTGTTTTCATTCACGCTCGCGTACGCGCGGCCACATGTTCAGTATATCGAACCGAATGTGAATCTCGCGTCGGTCGCGTTGGCGGACATGGGCCCCGGCGACGTGCTCGTCATTTTCGATTTTCGCCGCTATCAACGGGACAGTATTCGGTTTGCGCAGGCCGCGCATCGGCTCGGCACGCGCGTGCTGCTGATCACGGACGAATGGCACTCGCCTATCGGCGAGTTCGCGGAGATCGTGCTGCGCATCGGGGGGCAGCCGTTCGCGATGCTGCAGACCAACGTGCCGGCGCTCGCGCTCGCTGAAGCACTCGTGATCGGTGTGACGAACCAGTTGCCGGACCTGGCGCGGCAGCGGATGGAGAAGATCGAACTTCTGAATTCCGGGGGGAGCGAGCCGGATATCAGTCAGCGGGATTTGCCGGAGTGAGGGGGCGCTGCGCGCAACAGCGCCATTCACCGAGGCTGGACGCGCCGAAACCCGATCGTCGACACGTTCAAGGTTCCGCGCGCCACCGGTAGGTGTTCTCCACATCCGGCCGCCAGGTGGCACAGCTTTCCTCCGTTCCGAGCCTGCTCGCATCCTCATTGACCCGCGTCGGCGACCATGGCACGTTTCGCTGCGCCCCGAGCTGCGCAGAGGTCCGGATGGCGACGACGCCGGAGCTGCTCCAGCTCAACGGGTTCGGAATCCCGGTGCAGTGATCCAGCATGGGGCCCGGCTCTCCCAACACCTTCGGCAATGCCAGATTGATGGTCACCGACGCCCCGCGCTCAAATGCACGGCGGGTCTTTTGATAGTCTGCCAGCGCCGCGTCCGCTTGCTTGAGCACAAGCTGCGCGCTCGGCTGCTGCAACATGAACTTGAGCGGCAACACCAGCGACACGCCGTCCAGAGACGCGCCGCGGTGACTGACCGGCAGTTCGAACCGCAGTTGGATCGATTCCTGCCCGGACGGGCCGGGCATGACCCGGGGCTGCACCGTAACAGGATGATCTTTCGTTTCACTCTCCAGATGCGGGGAGGGATAACACACCACACCGGTCATGCATCGCGACATTTCCACGACCGTGGTCGGCTTCCAATAGTGGCCGACGATACTCGCGTGCTGCAGCATTTCATCGAGGGCATTTCGATTGTCGGACGGACTCGCGTACTGATAGCGCAATGCGCGCGCTTCAACGGTGAAAGTCACGGCTTCACTCGCGCTTGCCGATACCGCGCCAAAAGGCAACGTCGCCACGGCCAACCCGATCGACACTATTCTCCGGCTCTTCAATGCACGACTCCCGATACACAAAAAATGCCGGCGATCCGGTTACACGGCATACCCCGCTCCCGCAGCAGAATGGTCATTGATCAACGAGAAACGCCAAACCGCAATCTGGCCTGCGACGCCAGGACAGGCAGGACGCCATCACGCGCCACATGCATGCCGGTGTGGGCCTTCCATACAGGCCCGATTGCCTGCCGGCCACAGACCGCCATCTTACCTTTTGCCGGCAACCGCCTCGGTGCGAACGTTATTCCGCTCCGCCGCGCCCATCCGTGTCCGCGCTGTCATGTTCGGGTTGAATGCAATGACCGGCAATCCATTATCGGTCTGATAGAAAGCGTGGCCGCCCGCGGCAAGGTAGCGAATTCCGCCAAGGGGTGTCGATACCGCGGGAATCGCGAGCATTTATCGCGACTGCTCCATATTTTCCAGAATGACGGGCATACGAGCGACCCGAAATTATTTTCTTGTCGGAAAGGGAGGCAGCCAACGCTGGATGCGTCAGGAATGGAAAGCATGACGCGAAGGCGGCGTCGATGATCTTTTTCATCGCTCCGCCCCGGCAACTGATCCGGTATCGCCGCAGGCACTGATTCGCCCGAACATCGGCCATGCCGATTTCCGGCATTTCCCGTCACCGTACGATCGGCCAGTGGTGACATTGCATTCGATGAACGTGCACGCCGTGTCGCGCCTGCCGGGCAATACGCGCACGCGTTCCAAAGGATGTCGCGCGCCCGCTTCAGACGCGCCGCTTCGGCACGCAGCCTCGACCATTCCGTCGGCTTCGGACTGACTGGTTTCGCACTGCCTCCGCAAGGCTCCCCCCTTCCTGCCCGGCCCTGCTCATCTGCTTGCCCCTTGCCCGGGTTAGAACACTCGGCAAGGGGCTCGTGTTGCAGTGGCTGTTCGGTCGATCCGTCCGAGGGCTTCAGCTCTCGACATCCTCGAGACTGAACACCTCGGTCTTGTCGTTATACGAGAACACTTCGCCGTAACGGCCCCAGTCGATCACCGCGTCGAGCGTTTCCTCGGCCGCTTCGTCGGACAGGACATCCTCCAGCTCCTGCTCGAAGCGCACGCGCGGCGCACGATGGCCCGGACGTTCGTTCAGCACCTTGCGGATCCGCGCGGCCAGCGGCACGTGCTTCAGCAGGTGATCCGCGAACATCAGCTTGCGCTCCTGCGTGCCGAATTCCGCGAACACGCGCGCGGGCGGCGTGAGGAACACGTCGCCTTCACGCACGTCCGCGAAACCGAGGTACTGCAGCACTTCGGCGATCGGGAACAGTTCGTCGACTTCCAGATGCAGCGTGCGCGCGATTTCCGGCATGTCCGCGCGGCCGTGGTACGGCGCCATCGCGAGCGTCTCGATCAGACCGGACATCAGGTTGGTCGACACGCGCGGCAGCCAGCTGCCGAGCTCCAGCCCCTTCTTCGTCGCCTCGTTGGTCGCACGCGCCGTCATCTTCGCGTAGATGTCGTCGACGAGCTTGCGGAAATCGGTGTCGAGCCGGTTGCGCGGATGCTTGAACGGCACCTTGATCTCGGCAATCACGCGGCCCGGGTTCGACGACAGCACGAGGATCCGGTCGCACATGAACACGGCTTCCTCGATGTTGTGCGTAACGATCAGCACCGACTTGATCGGCATCCGGCCCTGCGTCCACAGATCGAGCAGGTCGGTACGCAGCGTCTCGGCGGTCAGCACGTCGAGTGCCGAAAACGGCTCGTCCATCAGCAGGATCGTCGGATCGACGACGAGCGCGCGCGCGAAGCCCACGCGCTGACGCATGCCGCCCGAAAGCTCGCGCGGATATGCGTTCTCGAAGCCGTCGAGACCGATCAGGTCGATCGCGGCCAGCGCACGCTCGCGCCGCTGGCGGGCGTCGACACCGAGCGCCTCGAGGCCCGCTTCCACGTTCTGCAGCACGGTAAGCCACGGGAACAGCGCGAAGGTCTGGAACACCATCGCGACACCTTCGGCCGGACCGTCCAGCGGCTTGCCGAGATAGGACACCTCGCCGCCGGTCGGCTCGATCAGGCCGGCGATGATCCGCAGCAGCGTCGACTTGCCCGAGCCGGAACGACCGAGCAGGCCGACGATCTCGCCTTCGCGCAGCGACAGGTTCGCGTCGTCGAGCACCAGCAGCTCGCCTTGCGACTTGTTGAAACCGCGGCTGACATGCTCGACGCGCAGGATTTCGTCGCCGAGACGCGGCGGCTGGGCCGCCTGGTTCGTCTGGACGGGGGCATTCATGACATTCGGATTTTGCATCGCGCTTACTCTCAATCGAGACGGAGCCGGGCTTCCGCATAGGCGTACATCGGACGCCACAGCAGACGGTTGAACAGGGTAACGAACAGGGACATCACGGCGATGCCCAGGATGATCTTCGGAAAATCGCCGGCGGCAGTCGTTTGCGCGATGTACGCGCCGAGGCCGTGCGCGACGACCTTCGTATCGCCCCACTGCACGAATTCGGACACGATGCTCGCGTTCCACGCGCCGCCCGATGCGGTGATCGCACCGGTCACGTAGTACGGGAAGATGCCCGGCAGGATCGCCTGCCGCCACCACTGCTTGCCGCGGATATGGAAGTTCTTCGTCACTTCCTTGTAGTCGTTCGGATAGGACATCGCCCCGGCGATCACGTTGAACAGGATGTACCACTGCGTGCCGAGCACGATCAGCGGCGACAGCCAGATGTCCGCATTCAGGTGGAAGCGGACGATCACGATCACGAACACCGGGAACAGCAGGTTCGCCGGGAATGCGGCGAGGAACTGCGCGAGCGGCTGGATCTTCTCGGCCAGCGCCGGGCGCAGCCCGATCCACACGCCGAGCGGCACCCAGATCACCGATGCGATCAGGATCAGCAGCAGCACGCGCAGCAGCGTGATGAGACCGAGCACGAGCACATGCCCGACCTCGGCCATCGTCACGCCGGTCGACACGAAGCTGACGACGCGCCACACCACATACACCGTCAACAGGATGACCAGCACGCCCCAGACGATGTCGCCGATCCGCGACGACCGGCGGCGCGATGCACCGCGCGCACCGGCGCCCTTGAACGACGGCAGGCGCAACGGAATCCGCGCGGCCTGCGACAGCAGCCAGCCGGCCGGCACGAGCAGTTGATGGATCAGATGCGTGCGACGCATCATGTCGAGCAGCCACGACTGCGGCGCATCGCCCGATGCGGTGTTCTCCATCCGGAACTTGTCGGCCCACGCGACGAGCGGGCGGAACAGCAACTGGTCGTACGCGAGGATCACGACCGTCATCGTGACGATCACCCAGCCGACCGCGCCGAGGTTCTTGTCCGAAATCGCCTGCGCGAGATACGCGCCGATCCCCGGCAGCGTGATCGTCTGGTTGCCGACGGTGATGGCCTCCGACGCGACGACGAAGAACCACCCGCCCGACATCGACATCATCATGTTCCAGATCAGGCCCGGCATCGAGAACGGTACCTCGAGCTTCCAGAAGCGCTGCCACGCCGTCAGGTGGAAGCCGCGCGACACTTCATGCAGATCGCGCGGCACCGTGCGCAGCGACTGGTAGAAGCTGAACGTCATGTTCCACGCCTGGCTCGTGAAGATCGCGAAGATCGCCGCGAGCTCCGCGCCGAGCACGCGGCCCGGGAACAGCGCGATGAAGAACGTGACGGTGAACGAAATGTAGCCGAGCACCGGCACCGACTGCAGGATGTCGAGGATCGGGATCAGCACCATGCCCGCGCGGCGGCTTTTCGCGGCGAGCGTGCCGTAGACCAGCGTGAACACGAGCGACGCGACCATCGCGGCGAGCATCCGCAGCGTGGTGCGCAGCGCGTATTCAGGCAGGTTCGACGGGTCGAGCGAGATCTTCTGGGTCTGCAGCACGCCGATCGGCGCCATCGTCTGGTGAAAGCCGATGATCGTCATCGCGAGCAGGCAGATGATCAGCGGAAACGCGACGGCATCCCAGCGGTTGGGTAGCACGCGCCACGCCGAGGCGTTCGCGGTGCGGTTCGGATCGAAACTGATATCCATCGGTAGCGTCTTGTGTTGAATTGAAAATCGATGGGACCGGCCGCGCGTCGCGCGGCCGGACGTCGCGCCCCCCGGCGCGGGTCAGAACAGTCCGTGCAGCGCCCAGTACAGGAGGGCCGACAGGGCGATTGACGCGGGCAGCGTCAGCACCCACGCGAGCACGAGGTTGCGCACGGTATCCCAGCGCAGGCCCGAGCCGCTCGCCGTCATCGTGCCGGCCACGCCCGACGCGAGCACGTGCGTCGTCGACACCGGCAGCCCGTATGCGTCGGCCATCCCGATCGTCAGCATCGCGACGGCCTCGGCCGATGCGCCCTGCCCGTATGTGAGATGCGACTTGCCGATCTTCTCGCCGACCGTCACGACGATCCGCTTCCAGCCGACCATCGTACCGAGACCGAGCGCGATGGCGACCGCGACCTTCACCCAGGTCGGGATGAATTTCGTCGCGCGATCCATCTGCTTCTTGAACGCTTCGAGCGCGCTCGCGTCCTCGACCGAGAACGCTGGCGTCTTCGCCTTCTCCATCAGCCGGATCGCCTCGGACGCGACATACATGTTGTTGCGCACGTTGTCGACGAGGTTCTGCGGCACGCTCGAGATGCCGCCGGCCTGCGCGACCTGGTCGGCGATCGTGTCGGTGAGCTTGCCCAATGCCGGGATCGTCGCGGGCGACAGCTTGTGCGTGCGCACGTACGCCTCGACGTCGGCGCGCGGGTCGGACGACTGCGCGACCGGATCCGCGTACTTGACGAGCGTCGTCGACGCGTGACGCGCCACCGCGACGAACGTGCTCGTCTGGTCGGGCGTCACGGCCTTGTTCAGCGCGTAGGCGGTCGGCATCACGCCGATCAGGATCAGCATGATCAGCCCCATGCCCTTCTGCCCGTCGTTCGAACCGTGCGCGAACGACACGCCCGTGCAGGTGAGGATCAGCAGCAGGCGGATCCAGAACGGCGGCGGCTTGTTGCCCTTCGGTTCCTGGTACAGCGCCGGCACGCGCACGAGCGCCTTCAACAGCAGCAGCACGAGCGCAGACAGTACGAAGCCGATCAGCGGCGAAAACAGCAGCGCCTTGCCGACGCCAAGCGCCTGGTTCCAGTCGACGCCGCTCGTGCCCGACGGGCCGCTGACGATCTGGTTCATCAGCCCGACGCCGATGATCGAGCCGACGAGCGTGTGCGAGCTCGACGACGGCAGCCCGAAATACCAGGTCGCGAGGTTCCACGTGACGGCCGCGATCAGCAGCGAGAACACCATCGCGAACCCCGAGCCGCTGCCCACCTGCAGGATCAGTTCGACCGGCAGCAACTGCAGGATGCCGAACGCGACGGCGCCGCTCGACACGAGCACGCCGCACAGGTTCCAGAGGCCCGACCAGACGACCGCCAGGTGCGGGTCGAGCGAATGGGTATAGATGACGGTCGCGACCGCGTTCGCGGTGTCGTGGAAGCCGTTGACGAATTCGAAGCCGAGCGCGATCAGCAGCGCGACGATCAGCAGCAGGAACGGGAGGACCGAGCTTTCCTTGACGGGACTGAGGTCGGCGCTGAGATGAATACCGACATAGACGATGCCGCAGGCAATGATCAGAAAAAACAGCGCGAGGCTGATGGTGCGCGTGCGGTTGCTGACCGCACCGCTGGTTTCCGTTGCCGCGAGATTCGGCATGAAGGGGCTCCGGAGAGGTGACTCGGAGTGGCAGGCTATCGACCGGTCGTGACGCAAATGTGACGTGTCACTTACAAGACATTGACAAGCCATCTGTCAGGAATCGCGCCGCACCGCGCAAGCCGCAAACACGGGCGGTCGACCTTGTAACGCATGGGAATAAATCCGCCGCTTCGCCGGTATGGCACGCGAAGGCGCCGGTTTCTTCCAGGACGATCCGGCCGTCCGGTTTCGTCACACGAATGCGAGGCTCACATGTCTTCATCGACCCCCACCAACCCGTCGCGACGCAAGGCCCTGCAGTGCATGGCCTTCGGCGGCCTCGGCACGCTGTTTACACTGTCGGGCGGCGTCCTGACGCCGTTCGACCTTGCGCTCGCGCAGACCGGCGACACGCTCCCGGCCAACGCGGGCCGCCCGCTGTTCGTGCAGATCAGCGACACGCACATCGGCTTCAACAAGGACGCGAATCCCGACGTGTCGGCCACGCTGAAGCAGACGATCGACCTCGTCAACGGCATGCCGGCGATGCCCGCGCTGGCCATCCATACCGGCGACATCACGCACCTGTCCAAGCCCGAGGAGTTCGACCATGCGTCGCAGCTGTTGTCCGCACTGCGCGTGCCGGAACTGCATACGGTGCCCGGCGAGCACGACGTCACCGACGGTTCCGGCGCCGAATATTTCAGCCGGTTCGGCAAGGCGTCGGACAACCGCGGGTATTACAGCTTCGATCACGCGGGCGTGCACTTCATCGGCCTCGTCAACGTGATGCATTTCAAGCCGAACGGGCTCGGCAGCTTCGGCGACGACCAGCTCGCGTGGCTCGCGCAGGATCTCAAGGGCCGCTCGTCGAGCACGCCGATCGTCGTGTTCTCGCACATGCCGATGTGGACCATCTACGAGCCGTGGGGCTGGGGCACCGGCGACGCACCGCAGACGATGGCGCTGCTGCGCCGCTTCGGCTCGGTCACCGTGCTGAACGGGCACATCCACCAGATCGTGTCGAAGGTCGAGGGCAACGTGACGTTCCACACCGCGCGCTCCACCGCGTTCCCGCAGCCGACGGCCGGCAACGGCCCGGGGCCCGTGCCGCTCACCGTGCCGCGCGACCGGCTGCCGTCGATGCTCGGCGTGACGACCGTCGAATTCGCGGGTCATCCGGTCGCATCGTCGCTGCACGATGCGACGCTGGCGTGACGCACCGAACCGCAAGGAGACCGACATGACCCGCTTCAAGCCATTCAGCGTCGTCGCGGCGCTGATCCTGTGCGCCGCCGCTCCGCTTTCCGCACTCGCGCAGGGCCCGGACGGCACGCTCGTGACGATCCGCAATTTCATGTTTTCGCCGATGTCGACCACGATCAAGGCCGGCACGACGATCACGTGGAAGAACCTCGACGCGGAGCCGCACACCGTCGTCAACGACGCCGGCATCTTTCATTCGAAGGCGCTCGACCAGGACGAGACGTACTCGTTCCGCTTCGACAAGCCGGGCGTCTACAAGGTGTTCTGCGGGATTCACCCGTTCATGAAGGAGACCATCACGGTCGAATGACGCGGCGCACCG
Source organism: Burkholderia aenigmatica (assembly GCF_902499175.1). GTDB lineage: Bacteria > Pseudomonadota > Gammaproteobacteria > Burkholderiales > Burkholderiaceae > Burkholderia > Burkholderia aenigmatica. The sequence goes on along the minus strand of NZ_CABVQC010000035.1, from coordinate 63,881 downwards.
CGACACGCGCGGACGAATGGCGGGCGGCGCCGCCTACAATGCCCCCATCCCATTCGCCCGCGTGGCCGACGGAGCCGCCCATGCCCAGGATCGACCTCAGCACCGTGCCCGAACGCCGCGGCAGCGGCTATCCGCGGCCGTTCGACGCGCCGTGCGCGCAGCGCATCCGCCAGCGCGTCGGCGACGCCGGCGGGCTGCGCGATTTCGGCGTCAACCTGATGCGCGTGCCGCCGGGCGGCTGGTCGAGCCAGCGCCACTGGCATTCCGCCGAAGACGAATTCGTCTACGTGCTCGAAGGCGAACTCGTGATGATCGAGGACGACGGCGAAACCGTGCTGCGCGCCGGCGACTGCGCGGCATTTCCGAAAGGCTCGGGCAACGGCCATCACCTGGTCAACCGGTCGGACGCGGTCGCCGTCTATCTCGAGGTCGGCTCGCGCTCGCCGGACGACGTGATCACCTGCCCGGACATCGACATGATGAGCCCGAGCCGCGACGGCCGGTTCCTGCACAAGGACGGCACGCCGTACTCGGACGCGTGACGCCTGCAGCTCACGCCTGCGGATGCGCGGCCCAAAACGACGCGAGCTGCCGCATGCAAGCGCACCACGGCTAACGCACTTGAGGGTCGGAAGCGGCAGGCAACGCAGACGCAGCGGCCCGTTGAACTTGGGGGCGCTCCCCCGCCGCCGATCGCCTAAACTGAATCGAACCGTTCGGATCCAAACCACCGTCACACGCAGCGAGGCCAGCCATGACCGCGAGCCAGCCGGCACGCATGGATCTCCCCGGGCAAGTCGTGCTCGTGCTCCAGGGCGGCGGCGCACTGGGCGCGTTCCAGCTCGGCGTCTTTCAGGCGATGGACGAAGCCGGTATCCGGCCCGACTGGGTGGTCGGGACGTCGATCGGCGCGATCAACGCGGCGCTGATCGCCGGAAATCCGCCGGAGCAACGTTACGACAAGCTGTCGGCGTTCTGGCGCCGCGTGACCGAACGGACCCGCTTCGACGCCGCGCCGCTGCTGCCCGGCTGGGACCGGACGCTCGCCGAGCTGATGATCATCGGCGGCGGCATCGCGGGATTCTTCCAGCCGAATCCGGCATCGTGGCTCGGGCCGATGGCCCGCCTCGGCGTCGATCGCGCGTCGTATTACCGGATCGCGCCGCTGCGCGACACGCTCGCGTCGCTGATCGATCCCGACCTGCTGAACGCGGGCCACCCGCGCCTGACCGTCAGCGCGGTCAATGCGTGCACGGGCACGATGCGCTATTTCGATTCGCGCGATACGCGGCTCGGGATCGAGCACATCATGAGCTCGGGCGCGCTGCCGCCCGCGTTCCCGGCGATCCGGATCGACGGCGAACCGTACTGGGACGGCGGCGTGTATTCGAACACGCCAGTCGAGGTCGTGCTCGACGACAACCCGCGCCGCAGCTCGATCATCTTCTCCGTCCAGATGTGGAATCCGGCCGGCCCCGAGCCCGAGAGCATCTGGCAGGTGTCGGAGCGGCAGAAGGATATCCAGTATGCGAGCCGCACCGACAGCCACATCGCGCGCCAGCAGCAGATCCACCGGCTGCGCCACGTGATTCGCGAACTGGCCCGGCACGTGCCGGAAGCCGAACGCGCGTCGCCGGCCGTGCGCCGGCTCGCCGCGTGGGGATGCGAAACCACGATGCACCTGGTCAAGCTCGCGGCGCCGCGACTCGCCGGCGACAATCAGCTGAAAGACATCGATTTCACGCCGGACGGCATCGCGGCCCGCCGGCAGGCCGGCTACGAGGCCGCGCAACGGGCCATCGCGGCACGTCCGTGGGACACGCCGACGGACCCGACGGAAGGCCTGACGGTATTCGATGCAAGCGCGCCGCCCGGCACGGAAAAAACGGCATGACGCGCGGCGCGGCAATCGCGCGCCGATCGCGATCGGCCTGAACGCGGGCGTGACCGACAGCGAAACGCATCGATCCGGCCGGTTCGTGGATCGTTCCGATCGGTCGATGCCGGCCGGCGCGGATCTCCCGCACCCGCTTACGGCAACGCCGCGCGCACGCCCGGCGCGGTGCCAGCAACGACCGGGCACGATGACGGCAATGCCTGGTCGAACAGCACGGCCAGCCCGCAGGCGGACGTGAACATGCCGAGATTGTCGTGCCCGACGCCCGGTACTTCGACGACCTGCTGGACGAGATCGGCCGGGTGCCGCTTCTTCAGGTAGTCGAAATACGCGAGCCCCCGCGCGAGACGGTACGGGCCTTGCGCCATGGCCGCACACGAACGGTCGATGAAATGCGTGTACGGGTTCGTGTCGGCCTGGCCGAGCAGGTACACGACACGACGTGCGACGTAGCGTGCTTCGAGCGCGCGCACGTCCTGCGATGCGACATAGGGCGGCGCCGACTGCAACCCGTATTTCCATTGCGTCGCGCGCGGGCAGGTTCCGCCTGCGATCGCCTGGCCGTCCGGCCGTGCGTCGTCGAAATACAGGTAGCTCGACGGGTTCGCGACCACATAGCGCACGGCGATGCCGGCCCGCTCCAGCGCATCGCCTTCGTGTCCGGCCACCGCATAGCGCTGCAGCAACTGCGCGCCGGCGGAATGGCCGATCACGACCACGCTCGACAACGCGGGATACAGGCTGCGGTCGGCGAAATGCGCGAGCAATGCGTCGAGCGCGGTGAACGAACTGACCGGCTCCGGCTGACGGGCCGCGTCGCCGCCCTTCCATCCTTCCTGCGTCCACGCGAGCGTCTGCGCGGGCAACGAAAACGCGCGCGTATCGGCACGCGTCAGAAACTGCGGCGCGACGACCATCGTGCCCTTGCCAACCGCACCGGCTTGCTCGACGACCTTGAGCCCCGACGCGTAATACGCGTCGGCATTGCGCAGCGTGCCGTGAATCACGACGAAGACGCGCGTGACATCGGGCGCGGCCTGGTCGAGAGGACGATCCGCGTAGACGGGCAGCACCGCGCTGCCCTGCGGTGTATCGACGGCCACGCGCTGGCCGGCGACGGCCTTGACCGGCGCATCGAGGCGTTCGCGCTGCGTGACGGCTTCGGCCGGACGCGCGCCGCCCGGCACGCCGAGCACCGCACCGGCGGCCGCCAGCGAAATGGCGTATGACAGCGTTCGGGCGGCCGGCAGCACGCGCGCGAACCGGAGGCTGGCGAAGGCGACGGAAATGAGTGACATGGCGACGGATCGAGTAGCGGGTATGACTTCAACGGCGATGGTCGCAGAATCCGTCGCGCGCTGCCGGACTGTTGCCGAAAGCGGTTCAGCCGGCCGGTTCGGCTTCGCGTTCGGCCACCCGCGCATCCCCCGGGTCACGACGTCGACCAGCGCTTGATTACCCGGCCAACGACCGAATGCGAACTTTACGCAACAGTATTCTCTTCCGATTACAAATTCCGCATATTTAAAATAAAAATCAGAATAAATTATTTACCCCGGATCAAACTTTAAAAATCCATCACATACAATACAACCGCCGATCCGGATAACCAAGACATTACTGGGTCGACATCCCGTTTCAATTATCGACATTGTTTCAACAATGGATAAGGAGAAGCGATCATGGCTCAAGTTACGTTGTGGGGTAGCGTTCAGGGCAACGGTACGGTCGTGGATGGTTCGGGTGGATTCGCCGTGAAACGTGAAAGCACGGGCACGTATCAGCTCTCGTTCAGCACCGCCTTCACCAAGACGCCGGCGATTGTCGGGTCGCAATGGGGATACGGCGGCGGACAGAACACGCTGGACAACGTGATCTTCCCTGCGCTTTCCGGCAGCGGCGCGACGATTCAAACCGGCGACTCTTATGGAAAATACAGCGACCGGAATTTCAGCTTCGTCGTGATTGGCTCGATCAGCTGACACGCGATTCAGGCTGCATTTATTCCGAAAAGCGGGATTTAATGAAAATGATATTTCCTGAATCCTGAGCGACATGCAGCCTCAATGGGTTCGTCAACCCGACGAACCCGCGATGCCGGGATGAAGCAGGCGAAATCGCCATTTCGCGGACACCGATTCCCGGCATCCCTCATCTGACCTGCCAGCCACCGGCAGGTCGATCGTACTGGCCCGAAAGCAGACCGCCGGGATCATCGACAGGCCGAGGTCGCCTTGGCTTGCGGCGCGGCGGAGCGTCAGCCCGATGCTTCGGACGGATCGCGCTGCATCCGTTGCACGATCGCGTCCAGTTCGCCGATCTGCGTGGCCACCGCCTGCTTGCCCGCGCGTGCCCATCCGTCGAACGACGTCATCCCGCTCACCGCGCCGACGAACGCCACGCCGGCACGCTCGGCCGCCTGCGCGTCCACCGCGTGGTCGCCCACGTAGATTGCCGAGCGGGCCGGCACGCCCAGCCGCGCCAGCGCCAGCACGAGCCCTTCGGGATCGGGCTTGTGACGCTGCACGTCTTCCCCGCCGATCAGCACGTCGACGAGCGATTGCAATTCGTTCAGTGCAAGGATCGCCTCGATCCGGTAGCGAAACTTCGACGAAACGATCGCGACCGCGAGACCCTGCTCGCGCAGACGCGCGAGCAGCGACGGAACCTCGGGATAGATGCGCGTGCCGTGCACCATGATCTCGTCGGCCCGCGCCACGAAGTGACGTGCGAACGCGTCAGCCCGCGCCGGCTCGGTTTCCCCCGTGAGCGAGCGGAACATCTCGTGCAGCGGCAGCCCGATCACGGCACTGATCTGCGCCGGCGTCGCGCCGGCGGCATCCAGCCGATGCAACGCGTACTCCGTGCACGCGATGATCGCGGCGGACGAATCCGCCAGCGTCAAATCGAAATCGAAAAGGACGGCCCGAACAGGCATGAAAGGACTCCGCAAAATATTGGCGCGTGCGCGATGCGCGAACCGGCATGACGTGGCGATGCAAACCCGCGCGTCGATCGATCAGCGTTCCTGACCGGATTGCTCGCGATCGGCCGCATCGAATCCGTCGGGGTCGCGCTTTGCCCATTGTTTTGCCCACCCCAGCAACGGCTGTAACGCCGCCTCGAGCCGCCGGCCTTCGGCGGTCATGCAGTAGCCGCCCTCGCCATGCTCGACGAGGCCCGACGCCTTGAGCTCCGCCAGCCGCGTGTTGAGCAGGCGTGCATTCGTTTCGCAGGCTTCCTGCAGCGCACGGAAGGTGAGCGGCTCGCCGCGCAGCTCCCACAGGATGCGCAGCGTGGTGCGCCGCCCGAGCAGATCCAGCACGACCATGATGGGTCGTCCCGTCTTCGATCCGCGAACGCGTTGTCCGATTTTGGGTGTGGTCATGCTGTACTTTTTAAAGCAAACGCCGCGTGACGTCAACGAATCGATGCAATGTCGGACGCATGCGGCATCGCCCGATGTCGATGAATTTTCGTCACTCATGCTTTACTTTTTAAAGCACGCCACCTACGCTACCGGCTCAGCCATCGGCGAATGCGAGCGTTCAGACGCACCCGCCACGGGCACGAAGGAGTTCACATGACTCAGCGTATCGCATGCGCAGTGCCGCCGTTTGCCCCCGACATTGCCGCGTCGATCGACCGGATCATGCGGGGCCGCCCGCCATTGCGCCTCTTCACCACGCTGGCGCGCGACACTCGCCTGTTCACGAAGTTCTTCGCCGCCGGGCTGCTGGACAAAGGCCACCTCGACATCCGGCAACGCGAGATCGTCATCGACCGCACGACGGCGCTGTGCCGTTCCGAATACGAATGGGGGGTGCATGTTTCCGTGTTTTCGCCAGCCGCGGGGTTGACCAGCGAACAGATTCGCTCGCTGGCCCGCGGCTCGGCCGACGACGCATGCTGGAGCGATGCGGACCGGTTGCTGATCCGGCTGTGCGACACGCTGCATCGGCATTGCGACATCGACGACGAGCTGTGGCACGCGCTGCGCCCGCATTTCAGCGACGAGGCGCTGCTCGAACTGCTGATGCTCGCGGGCTTCTACCGGACCGTCAGCTACCTCACGAACGGGCTGCGCCTGCCGCCGGAAGCGGGCACAGCACGATTTCCGGCATGAGCCGTGAACCGGCAGCGCGACGGCGATGCGCGCGTCACGATTCGCCGCGCCGCGCGCGCGTCTTCTCGAGCCGCCAGTGCATGATCTCGTCCGCGCCGGGCCCCGCCTCCACGCGCAAGTCCGGGAGGTCGATCGGGCTGCCCGTCTCGGCATCGACCAACGCCAGCCGCACCGCATGCCCCGAGCGCGCCTCCATGAAACGGAGCGGCGGCGCCTTCGATTCCGCCTGCCCCCATGCATCGCCGACCTGCGCGAGCGCCATCAGCACGATGCCGATGTCGCGGCCGCGCGGCGTCAGATGGTATTCGTACCGGTCGGGGCGCGACTGATACAGCCGGCGCTCGATCAGCCCCCGGCCTTCGAGCGCCTTCAGCCGATCCGACAGCGTCGCATGGGTCACGCCCGTGGACTGGCGCAGATCGTCGTAACGCGCCAGCCCGAGCGCCAGATCGCGCACGATCAGCGTGCTCCATCGATCGCCGAGCGCATCGAGCACGCTGGCGATCGAGCAGGTCATGCCGTCAAAACTCTTGGATTTCATCGCAAATCACCTTTCCTGACTTCGATGCGCAGCCCATGCCGGTGCGCGCACGGCGGTAATCGTATCGCATCCGGCAACGCTTGACGGCGTGTCGCCCTCGACTTACTCTGATAATAAGAGTTAATAGAAACCTTGTCAGTCCAACCCTTTGGAGGTTCGAACATGAAGCAAGAAGATCGAGGCGTGATCGTCGTAACCGGTGCGTCGTCGGGGATCGGCGCGGTCTATGCGGATCGTCTCGCCGCTCGCGGATACGACCTGATCCTGGTTGCGCGCCGGCGCGAACGGCTCGCGGCGCTCGCCGACCGGCTCCGGTCCGCATACGGCTGCGATGCGCAGGCCGTCGCCGCCGACCTGTCGAGCCACGACGGCGTCGCGCACGTCGAGGCGCTGATCGACGGCACCGCCGATTTCGCCGGCATCGTCAATGCCGCCGGCCTCGGCGCACTGGGCCTGTCGGTATCGGTCGACCCGGCCGCCGTCGACACGATGATCCGGGTCAACGTGCTCGCGCTGACCCGGCTCTCGCTCGCGGCCGCGCGTCGCTGCAGTGCGGCCGGACGCGGCATGATCGTGAACATCGGGTCGATCGTCACGCTGATGCCCGTGCCCGGTGCGGGCGGATACAGCGGCTCGAAAGCATACGTGCTCAACTTCACGCGCTCGCTGCACGCCGAGCTTGCGTCGCGCGGCGTCGCGGTCCAGGCCGTGATGCCGGGGCCGGTGCGCACGGCGTTTTTCGGCAACGCGGCCGCGCCGTTCCCGGATTCGCTGTTCATGACGCCGGAAACGCTCGTCGACACCGCACTGCATGCACTGGATCACGAGGAATCGGTGTGCTTTCCGACGCTCCACGATCTCGGCGCATGGCAGCAGTTCGACGGCGCGCGCGGCACCCTCCTTCATGCCGTCACGCGGGATGGCCAGCCCGCCGCGCGCTACAGCGCAATCTGACACGACACCTGCTCTCTCACGAACCGGAGAACACACATGCCGCTCTGGAACATCTACCATCCCGAACACGCCTATTCCGATACCGACAAACTGGAGATCGCCGAGCGCATCGTCGGCCTCTACGACGGATTTCTGCCGCGCTTCTACGTGAACGTGCTGTTCCAGCCACTGCCGCCCGCGTCGTTCCTGATCGGCGGCAAGCCGACCGACGACTTCGTGCGGATCCGGGTCGACCACATCGCGCGGCAGATCGAGGATCCCGCCGAGCAGGCGCGGTTCATGCAGCATGTCGGCCGGCGCCTGGCGCCGTTCATCGGCGAGCGTGGCTTGCGCTGGGAAATCCATATCGGCGAAACGCCGTTCGGGCTGTGGACGATCGAGGGGCTGCGCCCGCCGCAGCCGGGCACACCGGCCGATCTCAAGTGGCGCGCGGAGAACCGGCCGTCGCCGTACTGAAAGACGCTGCCTCCCGGGGTCTGTCGTCCGACTCAAACGCCTCCCGGGGGCATCCCCGCCGCATCCCCACGATTCGCGAATGGAGGCACTGCCGTGATCACCGAAATCGTCTTCTTCAAGCTGCGGCCCGACGTCGACCTGCCCACACTGCGAGACCGCTATGAAGCGACCGCCGTGAAGTGGGCGCTGAACCCGGACCTGCTGTACAAGTGGTACTTCTACGACGCGGCCACGCACGAAGGCGGCGGCGTGTACGTGTGGCGCACGCGCGAAGCCGCCGCGCACTGGCACGGCGACGAATACAAGGCGATGGTCGAGCGCGTGTACGGCTTTCCCCCCGTGATACGCGTGCTCGACACGATCGCGCATGTCGATGCGACGCAGGGGCGGTACGAGATCGTCGGCAAGCCTCCGGTCACTGCGGCACCGGGCAAGCGGTAGCCAACGCAATTCAGGCCGGCGACAAGCCCGTCGTCGGCTGCGCGCGGTCCCTCGCTACAACGCCGCTTCCTTGAGCAACCAGTCGCGAAAGGCCGCGAGTTTCGCCAGGCCGGAACACTCGTTGCGATACACGATGTAATAGGCCAACGGCGAAGCGAACGTGATTTCCGGGAAGAGACGCACCAGACGCCCGGTCGCCAGATCGTCACGCGCCATGACGCTACGCGCGAGCGCGACGCCGTGCCCGTCGATGGCGGCCTGCAGGACCGCCGCGGAATTGTTGATCTGCATCCCGCGCCCGGTAGCGGCATCCGCCACGCCGGCCCTGTGCAGCCACGTATCCCAAGCGGGAAAGCCCGTCCGGCTATCCATCGACAGGTCGTGGATCAAGGTCTCCCGGGCCAGATCGGCCGGCTTTTGCAGACGCGGACGCCCGCGCAGCAGCCCGGGCGAACATACGGGATAGACATCTTCGTCCATGAGTTTGTCCGCAACGAGCCCAGGCCAGCTGCCTGTCCCGTAGCGCACGCCGATATCGATCTGCTGGGTCACGAAATCCACCGGCTTGAGGTTGGTATCCAGGCGCACGTCCGTATCGGGCCACGCGTTCTGGAAGCGCTCGATCCGGGGTAACAGCCACTTGGCCGCGAAGGCCGGGCTGACCGCGACGGTGAGTACCCCGCTCGTGGATCCCTCCTTGAGCCGTTCGAGACCGACCGTCAGCCTGTCGAAGCCTGCCCGAATATCCGGCAGCGCGCGCTCGGCCGCCTCGGTCGGCACGAGTCGCAGACGCCCGCTGGCGCCGCGATGGAACAGCGGCGTACCCAGCCATTCCTCCAGCGCGCGGACGAGTTGACCAACCGCCGCAGGCGTCACATGAAGCTCGGCCGCGGCTGCCGAAAAGCTCCGATGACGAGCACTGGCCTCGAATGCACGCAACGCATTCAGGTGAACGGGCGACTTCATCATGACAAAGATTTTCTTTCAATGAAGAACACTTTATCTCGTTTGCCGATGAAAGTGAATCGGCGAAAAATTCACGACATGCCCGTTGCTGCCGCCAAGCAGCGTTGAACGGGCCTGCAACATGGCCCATCCGGGTCCGGTCCCATCCATAGCTTTTCTTCTAAACGGAATTCACCATGAGCAATCCATTCAAGGGCAGGAAGCTGCTGGTCGTCGGCGGGACCAGTGGCATGGGGCTGCAAACGGCCCGCCTGGTGCTCGCCGAAGGCGGTAGCGCAGTCATCGTCGGCCATCGGGCCGACAAGGCCGAGGCGGCGCAGCGGGAATTGGCCGCGCTGGGCCCGGTCGCGGTACTGACGGCGGACCTGTCCAGCGACGACGGCCTCGCAGCGCTGCTCCAGACCCTTGACGCGCACCATCCGGACATCGACCTGCTGGTCAATGCCGCGGGCGTGTTCTTCCCCAAGCCGTTCCTCGAGCATCGCGACGCAGACTACGACCAGTACATGAAGCTGAACAAGGCGTTCTTCTTCATTACGCAGAAAGTCGCCGCCAATCTGGTCGCCAGCGACCGCCCGGGCGCGATCGTCAATATCGGCTCGATGTGGGCGAAACAGGCGATCGCCGCGACGCCGTCGTCGGCGTACTCGATGGCAAAGGCGGGCCTGCACTCGCTGACGCAGCATCTGGCCATGGAACTGGCCCCGAAGCACATTCGCGTCAACGCGGTGTCGCCGGCAGTCGTCCAGACGCCGATCTACGAAGGCTTCATCCCGAAGGCCGACGTGCACGACGCGTTGCAAGGCTTCAACAGCTTCCACCCGATCGGCCGGGTCGGCACGCCGCAAGACGTGGCGGAAGTCGTTGCGTTCCTGCTGTCGGACAAGTCGAGCTGGGTCACCGGCGCGATCTGGGACGTGGACGGCGGCGTAATGGCCGGCCGCAATTGATGGACCGCAGGCAGCAGCACGACATGCCCGCCTGCTCCGTTCGAACCGGATCGTCGACCCATGACGGATCGATGGCCGGAACCCCGCTGCACCTTCCCGCTCGATGAGGAGAAACGACATGGTTTATTTGCAGATCACGCTCAGGATTGCCGACGCCAACCGCGCTGCCGCAGCCGAGATCTACAGGCGCTACAAGACGCCGTTCCTCGACACCGTCGCCGGTGCGCAATCGAAGGAACTGCTCGTGCGCGATGAAGACGTGCAGGTGCTGCACGGCTTCGACAGCACGGAGCACGCGAACGCCTACCTGCAAAGCGAGCTGTTCACCGCCGACGTGGTGGCCGGCCTCCAACCGCTGCTGGATGCCGCGCCCGACGTGCGCATCTACCCGGTCGCCTAGTCACGCGACCGGGCGCTCTCCGGAACCCACCCATTATTTATCAGGAAACCTTAGCATGATGAACGACTGGAACGCCTACCGTGCTTCCCTGCTGGAGCGCGTCGGCGACTATGCGAAGCAGAGCCCCGACGTGGTGCGCGGCCTGACGGCAATCGACAGTGCCGCCGCGAAAACGGGCCATCTGGATCCCAAGATCCACGAGCTGATCGCGCTGGCCGTGGCCGTGACCACCCGCTGCGACGGCTGCATTTCCGTGCACACCCAAAAGGCAGTCGAGCACGGCGCCACGCTGGGGGAAATCGCCGAAGCGCTGGGCGTCGCGATCGCGCTGAATGCGGGGGCTGCGCTGACCTACTCGGCGCGCGTCATCGAAGCCCACGCGCAACTGTCCAGCCGGTAATTGGCATCGAGGCCGGCTGGCTGCCAATTCCCCGTCGGCCGGCCGCGCGCTCATCCAGCCCAGGAACAACACCCATGCTCGTCAACGCAGATTTCTCGCGGCGCGTCGCCGTCGCGCCTCACCAGTATCGATGGGTGGCCTCCCCGCAGTCCGGCGTCGAGCGCGTGATGCTGGATCGGCTGGGTGGCGAGCAGGCGCGCGCCACCAGTATCGTCCGGTATGCGCCCGCTTCGTGCTTCCCGCCCCACCTGCATCCCGAGGGCGAAGAGATATTGGTGCTGTCCGGCACCTTCTCGGAAAACGGCGTGCATTATCCGGCAGGCTGGTATCTGCGCAATCCGCCCGGCTCCAGCCACCGCCCGTCCAGCCGCGAGGGCGCCCTCCTCTTCGTCAAGCTGCGGCAGATGCGCGCCGGCGAGCGGCAGCGGGTACGCGTCGACACCAACGACCCGGCGGCCTGGCAACGGCGCGACGGTCGCGACACCTGCCCGTTGTTCGCGAACGATGTCGAACAGGTTTGCCTGCAACGGCTGGCGCCACGTGAAGCACTGTTCTCCGCGCCGACAGACAGCGCCGAAGTGCTCGTCCTGGCCGGAACGGTCGAGGACGAGGCTTGGTCCCACGCGCATGGCAGCTGGATGCGCCTGCCGAAGAGCGCCTATCCAGAGATCGTCGCCGGGGCCGGCGGGGCCACCGTCTATCTCAAGACCAGCCGCCCGGCCAGCATCACGGTGGATGCCTAGTCATGCAGACAGCACGCATCGCCATCGTCGGCGCGGGCCTGAGCGGCCTGTACGCGGCCTTTCTGCTGGAGCAGCGAGGCATCAGGGACTACGTGCTGCTCGAGGCACGCGATGTCCCGGGTGGTCGCATCGCCTCCGTTTCTCGGCACACGGCCGACGGCACCGCGGTTGCGACGGACGACATCGATCGGTTCGATCTGGGCCCGACGTGGTTCTGGCCACACCTCCAGCCCCAGTTGGATCGACTGATCCACGATCTGGGCCTGCAGCGCTTCGAGCAATACGAAGCGGGCGACATGATGATCGAGCGCTCGCCAGATGCGCCGCCCGTACGCATGCAGGGGTACGCCAGTACGCCGGCGTCGATGCGCGTGGCAGGCGGCATGAGCGCGCTGATCGATGCGCTGCGCGGCCGCCTGGACGCGCGCCGTGTCGTCACCGGTCAGATCGTGCGGCGCATCCGCATCGTCGATGCCCATGTAGAACTGGAAAGCGAAAGCGTCGCCGCTGGCGTCACGACCTGGCGCGTCGAACACGTGCTGCTGGCCATCCCGCCGCGACTGGCGGAGGAGCGCATTGCATTCTTCCCGCCATTGCCGACGGCACTGGCCCGGCAATGGCGCGGCACAAGCACCTGGATGGCGCCGCATGCCAAGTACGTCGCCATCTACGACACGCCGTTCTGGCGCGAACAGGGACTGTCAGGCGAGGCCCGAAGCGCACGCGGGCCACTGGGCGAGATCCACGACGCGTCCATGTCGGGCGGCAGCGCCGCACTGTTCGGCTTCTTCGGGATCCCCGCACACGTTCGCAAGAGCGTGCGTGACGACGTGCTGCGCGCACATTGCCGCGCACAGCTGGTGCGCCTGTTCGGTGCGAAGGCGGCGACGCCCGAAGCCGAGGTCATCAAGGATTGGGCGCAGGACGCCTTCACGGCCGCCGCCGCCGATCTCGACGACAACGGCCACCACGCGCAAGCCCCTGCCGCCGCCGCGTCGTCCGGCCCCTGGCACCGACGCCTGACCGGCATCGCGAGCGAATGGTCACGACCGTTTCCGGGCTATGTCGCCGGCGCGATCGAAGCGGCGCACGCGGGTGTGCAGGCCTTGCCTGAATCGGGCGAATGACGACGCATCGCTGCAGCACATCAGGTTCCATTCACGACTCTGGAGAAACCCTCATGAAAAGTCATTACCGGGCCATGCAGGTCACCCGCCCAGGCGTTCTCGAACTGGTGGAGCGCAAGACGCCCACGCCGGCAGCCGGCGAGGTGCTGATTGCCGTCGAGGCTTGCGGGATATGCGGTGCGGACGCCGCCGACATCGAACGCGCCGACCCGGCCTTGCAACCGCCACGCGTTCCGGGTCACGAGATCGTGGGACGGATCGCCGCGCTCGGAGCCGGTGTGCCGTCGCGCTGGCAGATCGGGCAGCGCGTCGGGGTGGGCCGTCTTGGCGGCTACTGCAACGAATGCGTCCAATGTCGCCAGGGACACTTTCAGCTTTGCCGCAACCAGCCGGTCGTCGGCGCAACCTGTGACGGCGGTTACGCCGAGATGATGCTCGCCCGCAGCACGGCGCTCGTCTCGATCCCCGACGAGCTCGGCGCGACAGAAGCCGCCCCGCTACTTTGCGCCGGGATCGCGACCTTCAACGCGCTCAAGAAGTGCGGTGCCGAAGCGGGCGATGTCGTGGCCATTCTCGGCGTCGGCGGCCTCGGGCACATGGCGTTGCAGTATGCGCGCCACATGGGATTCAAGGTCGTCGCCATCGGCCGTCGCGGCGAGGTCGCCGCGGATGCGCTCGCGTTGGGCGCACACGTCTACATCGATACCAACCAGGAGCATGCCGCCACCCGGCTGCAAAGCATGGGCGGCGCGCGCGCCATCCTGACCACCATCGGCAATGCCGACGCGGTATCCGGTTTGCTGGACGGCCTGGCCCCCGCCGGCCGGCTCGTCGTGCTAGGTGTGACCCGGGACCCGCTGTCCGTCTCGTCCGGCCAGCTGGTCGTCGGCGAGCGGACGATACAGGGATCGATTACCGGCTCACCGTACGAGAGCGAGAAAACGCTCGATTTCAGTGTGCTCACGGGGATCCGCCCGATGATGGAAGTCATGCCGCTGGAGCAGGCCAACGAGGCCTATCGAAGAATGAAATCAGGCGACGTCAGATTCCGCATGGTGCTCACGATGAACCATGAGCCTTCGGATGAAACAAGCGATGGCCCGCTGCGGGAACAGGCATGGCACACCCAGGACAGGTGACGATTCCGGCGTCGCATTTCGGCATGGTGCTGGGCCTCGCCGGCCTCGGGCAGGCCTGGCGCACCGCCACGCGGCTGTGGGCACTGCCGCCGCTCGTGGGTGAGACGATTCTGGCGGTGGCGGGCCTGACCTGGGCCGTCCTGATCGCCGGCTATGCGTGGCAAGCCGTGCGTCGCTTCGAGCAGGTGCAGGCCGAGTGCCTGCATCCCGTGCAGGGCGGCACGCCGGCGCTGGTGTCGGCGGCCACTTCGCTCGTTGCGATGGCGGCCCAGCCGTATTCGATGACCCTCGCGTGGATGCTAGCCATCGTCAGCATCGCATGGCATCTGGGGTTCAGCCTGTGGCACACGGGCACGCTCTGGCAAGGCGGGCGGAATGCGCAGGACACGTTGCCGACCGTGTATCTGCCGACCGTCGCAGGCAACTTCACCAGCGCGGCCGTACTCGGCTCGTTGGGTCACCCGGACTGGGGGTGGCTGTTTCTGGGTGCAGGCCTGTTCTCCTGGGTGGCGCTCGAGTCGCTGGTCATACAGCGGCTGTGGCACCCGACAACGGTACCGGCACCGCAGCGCCCGTTGATCGGCATCCAGCTCGCACCGCCGACCGTGTGCGCGCTGGCCTGGCTGACCTTGTCACCCGACAGCGCAGATCACTGGATTCTCATGCTGTGGGGCTACGGCCTCTTTCAGTTGCTGCTGGGCCTGCGGCTCGCCGCGTGGCTGCGCGCGCAACCGTTCGTCCCTGCGTACTGGGCCTATACGTTCGGCGTCGACGCTGCATCGGTGACCAGCCTGAAACTGGCCCATGCGGGTGTGGGATCGGCCCAGGCATTGGCGCTACCCGTCTTCATCGGCGCCAACCTGTTGATCGGATATCTCGTTCTACGGACGGCCAGCCTTTTCATCGGGAATCTTGCAACGCGGCAAGCGCATGCGTCGACGCCAGAAAGCACGATCGATCCGGCCGCGGATGCCGAATACTCGCGCCGAGTCGAGCGCTCTTGACCGGGCGGCGACGCATCGACAGATCGCCATTCACGTCGAAGTTCTTTACGCTTGTCCATTCCTCGATACAGGTTGACGACCGATCGACATACAACAAGCCCGCTCGGCGATAAATTCCCTATTCGATTATTCCGTTGGTTTTCCTGAACAAGGAGAAGTCTCGCATGTTCATCGGCTTTATTCCGGTGCTGTTCGCGTTTGCCGCGGCGCTGGCATCGCTTCGCAACCTGGCCGCCGCGCGGCTCCTGTGGTCGACGAGCGCATTACTGGCCGTCGTGTGGACCGTTCATCACGGCAGCCATCACATGAAGGATCTGATGACGCTGGGGTCGTGGTAATGAAGCTCACACCACGCCACCTCGACGGACTCGATACCGCCGCGCTGCTCGGCATCGCCGTCACGCTGCTCGCCGCCTTCTACTTCCAGCTGGCAATGGGCGAGCTCCCGTGCGCATTCTGCAATCTGATCCGGGTGGGCTTCATGCTCTTCGGCAGCGGCCTGCTGTTGAATCTGCGTTTCGGCGCCCAGGCCTGGAACTATCTTCTCAGCGCCTTCGGTGCACTGATCGGTAGCCTGATCAGCCTCCTGTTCATGTTCGCGAAGGCGCCCGCCTATACGGTCCCGACGGGCTCGGCGATTCTGGGCCTGCACATGTACACGTGGACTTACCTGATCTTCACCGCCGCGATCCTCTATTGCGTGCTGATGCTGTGCCTGCACACGCAGGCACGTGCGACCTCGGCCGCGGATCCGTCGCAGCGTCCGCGCCCGGCCATTCGCTCGTTCGCCATGGTGCTGTTCATCGCGCTGGTGGGCGCCAATCTCGTCTCGGCATTCCTGCAGAACGGCTTCCATTCATTCAAGGCCGGCGGACAAAAGCACTACGAGATGCTCTACGACGGCGACGTCATGAAACCCTGACACCGGCCAGGGCCAGGCGCCCGTGCCGCGTGACGGTCGGGCGCCGCCCCTGGCGACGGTATCGCAACGAACATTCCACTGGAGGTGAAGATGTCAAACGTGAGAGTCGTCCCGTGGCAGGACGGAGAGCCCGCCCCCGAAACGTTGCTGGCCGCGATGCGCGCGCGTCGTCCGGGCGGCGAACTGATCGGCATCGACCGTGTACTGCTCAGGAGCGAGCCGCTGGCGGCGGGATGGAACGAACTGCTGCGCCGGGTGCGCGCCGATTTCAGCCTGCCGCTCGTGCTCCGTGAACTGATCATGCTGCGCGTGGCCGTGCTCAACGGTGCGGATTTCGAGTGGCACGTTCATTACCCGGCCTATCTGGCGGCAGGCGGCACGCGCGCGCAGAGCGAAGCCTTGAGGGCTGCCGAGGTAGACAGCCGGCTGTTCGGTGACGCGGAACGCGCGCTGATTCGTCTGACCGATCAATCGACGCGACAGGTGCATGTCGATGCCGATGTGATCGCCGAACTGACGTTGCATTTCGGTGAAACGCAGACGATCGAGGCCGTGGCCACGGCGGCCGCCTACAACATGGTTTCGCGCTTTCTCGTGGCACTGGGAATCTGACGTGTGCCGCGAACCGGCATCCATGAGCCGGGCTCACTGCTCCATGAGGAGATACCATTGTTCGTCAAAATTTCGCGCTGCTACTCTATTCGCCATACGTGGTCACGCCGCCGGCGTGCCGTTTTTATCGTGAATGGAAGGGAACGTGAAGTCTCATTCTGAATTGGCTGCCGGCGGGGGCGCCGCAGATACGCCCGCCTCGATCTTCGACGAAGTCATCGACCGCAGATCATCGAACTCGCTGAAATGGGCGTTCGGCGCCACGCTGCTGTCACCCGACGAGCATGCTGCCGATCCGCTGCCGATGTGGGTCGCCGACATGGATTTTCGCGCGCCGCGCCCGGTCATCGACGCGCTGCACGATGCGGTCGAATACGGTGTCTTCGGTTATTCATGCGGCGCGACCGCAAGCTATGTCAGTGCTGTCGTCGACTGGCAGGCGCGTCGCTTCGGTTGGGAAGTCGATCGCTCCTGGGTGATGCAGGCAAGCGGCATCATTACGGCGTTGAAGACGGCGATCCAGGCCTTCTCGTCACCCGGCGATACGGTCCTGATTCAGCCGCCCGTCTATGCGCATTTCCATGATGATGTCCTGCTGAACGGGCGGCACCTCGTGTTCGCACCGCTCGAGCGCGCCGGCACCGCCTATCGTTTCGACGAGCGCGCGTTCGAGGCCGCGATACGCGACAACACGCGGCTCTTTATCCTCAGCAATCCGCACAATCCGACCGGCAATGTCTGGAGCGAAGGTGAGCTGCGGGCGATGGGCGAGATCTGCGCGCGGCGCGGCGTGATCGTCATCTCCGACGAGATCCACCAGGACCTGATCCTCAATCCGGCCAGGAAGCACATCCCTTTCGCGTCGCTCGGCGCATCGTTCGCGCGCAACAGCATCACCTGCACCGCGCCGAGCAAGACCTTCAACCTGCCCGGACTGCAGAGCGCGAACCTGTTCGTGCCGGATCCGCGCCTGCGCGACTCACTGCGGCGCCAGTTCGACCGCAACATGTACCAGTCGGTCAACACGCTCGGCATGGGGGCCGCCGAAGCCGCCTATACCCATGGCGAGTCGTGGCTCGAAGCGCTGCTGACCTATCTGCGCGGCAATCACGCCCATTTCCGCGACGCGATCCACGGCATCACGTCGCGCATCGAGGTCTTGCCGGCCGATTCGCTCTATCTGGCCTGGATGGATTGCCGCGGGCTCGGCATGGACCCCGACGTCCTCAATCGCTTCATGCTGACCCAGGCGCGGCTCTGGCTCGACAAGGGGCAGAAATTCGGCATCGAAGGGCACGGCTACATGCGCGCAAACCTCGGATGCCCGCGTGTGCTGATCGACGAGGCGGTCGAGCGGCTGAGCCTGGCACTGGCCGCGCTCTGACTTCCGCGATGCAAGCCGGCGCGAGGCAGGACTAGCGCCCGCTTCGCCCTCGGTCACCCGGTGCAAGACAAGGGTGCCGATCGTCATGAACAACCACGCCAAACAATAAGGAATACAAACAAAAAACCCGATTTCCCATGCAACTGCAAAGACAGATGAAGACACTCTCGGAGGCGACATGACACAGACCCCCACGACCCCTGCTTATGAACAGGAAGACCTGAAGCGCGACCTGTCGAACCGGCACGTCCAGATGATCGCCATCGGCGGCGCAATCGGCACCGGACTTTTCTACGGCTCGTCCTGGGCCATCCGCACGGCCGGACCGGCCATCCTGCTCGTCTATGTGCTCGCCGCCATCGCGATCTACTTCGTGATGCGCGCACTGGGCGAGATGGCGGTCGAGGAGCCCGTATCCGGTTCCTACGTCTCGTACTCGAACCGCTACATTCACCGCTTCGTCGGCTTCCTGAACGGCTGGAACGCGTTCATCTTCCTGCTGGCCACCAGCGCGGCCGACCTGAACGCGCTCGGCAACTACGTGCACTTCTGGTTCCCCACCATCCCGATCTGGGTGACGGCTGGCACGGCCGTCTCGATCATGTTCTGCGTCAACATCATCGGCGTGAAGTTCTATGGCGAGGCCGAATTCTGGTTTGCGCTCGTCAAGGTGGCGGCGATCGTCGCACTGATCATCTTCGGCGCCGGCATGATCGTGTTCGGCATCGGCAACCACGGCGTACCGATCGGCTATCACAACCTCGTTGCCAACGGCGGATTCTTCGCCAAAGGCGTGGGCGGGACCTTTCTCGCGATCGTGATGGTGGCCTTCTCGTTCGGTGGCGTCGAGAATCTCGGCCTGGCGGCCGGCGAAGCGAAGGACGTCCGCACCACCATGCCGAAGGCGATCAACGCGACGTTCTGGCGCCTGCTGATTTTCTATGTCGGCGCGATCGCTGTCCTGCTGATGGTGTTCCCGTGGACCTCGCTGACCACCAAGGGCAGCCCGTTCGTCGAGGTGTTCACGAAGATCGGCATTCCCGCCGCGGCCGGCATCATGAATCTCGTCGTGATCATGGCAGTGCTCTCGGCCGTGAACGCGAGCGTGTTCACCAACAGCCGCACGTTCTACAACCTGTCGCTGCAGAAGAATGC
The DNA here is from genome assembly GCF_902499175.1 of Burkholderia aenigmatica. Taxonomy (GTDB): domain Bacteria; phylum Pseudomonadota; class Gammaproteobacteria; order Burkholderiales; family Burkholderiaceae; genus Burkholderia; species Burkholderia aenigmatica. The sequence goes on along the minus strand of NZ_CABVQC010000035.1, from coordinate 44,664 downwards.
GCCGGCCTTCCTCGGCGTCGTCAACGGCCGCAAGGTGCCGTTTCGCGCGATCCTGATGGTGTTCGCGACGATGTTCGCCGGCGTGCTGCTCAACTACGTGATGCCGGAGCAGGCGTTCGAGCTGTTCTCGTCGGTCACCGTGTTCGCGCTCGTCTGTGCGTGGGGTTCGATCGTCATCAGCCACCTGCGCTTTCGCAAGATCCGGATCGCGAACGGCGAAGCGGACAAGCTCACCTACAAGATGCCGTTCTATCCGTACAGCAACTACATTGCGCTCTGCTTCGTCGCCGCGGTGATGGCCTGTATCGCGATCCTGCCGGATATGCGGATGTCGCTGGTGGTGTCGGCGGTCTGGGTCGCGTTCGTGTATGGGGTGTATCGCTTCTATATCCGAAACGAAACCACGAGCACCGATGCCGCGCGCGAATCGTGCGATCCGAAGGATCTTCCTGCGTAAGCGGCACCGGCCGGATCCTGGCAGGCATCGCGCCTGCCGGGGCCCGATCGGCCCCGATTGCTGTCGCCTTCAGCGCGGGCGCGCCGGCGCGCGTTCGCCGACCGCGGTGCCGCGCCCGCGCATGTAGACCTGCGGGCTGCTGCCCATCTCCAGCCGGAATGCGTAGACGAAAGCCGACGTCGAGCCGTAGCCCAGTTCCATCGCGACGCGCGTCACACCGTGGCCGCCCGCCAGCAGTTCGATCCCCCTGAACAGGCGCATGCGACGGCGCCACGAACGCAGGCTCATGCCGGTTTCGGCGACGAACCGGCGGGCCAGCGTGCGCGTCGACATGCCGAACCTCGCCCCCCACTCCTCCGGGCCGCTCAGGTCAGCCGGATCCGCATAGAGCGCTTCGCACAGCGACATCAGCGCCGCATCGCGCGGCCAGGGCAATGCCGACGGAAGTGCCGGCGCACGTCGCAGCTGGTCGAGAATCAGATGCGTGATACGCCCCGCATAGCCGTCTTCGTCGGGTTGCCCGTCGATTTCGCTCGCCTCGACGATCAGCGCCTTCAGCAACGGCGAGACGGTGAACACACTCGGACTCGTGCCCGGCAGCGCCGGCCCTGCGTCGTCCGAGATCCACAGGCTTCGAAATTCCGCGCCCAGGAGCGAGCCGACGCGATGCCGCGCGCCGGTGGCCAGCCACACGGCCTGATCCGGCGAGATCACGTAGGAACCGCCTTCCGCGATCACCGTCAACGCGCCCGAGATCGCGTACACCACCTGATGCCAGTCATGATGATGTTCGGGAAAACAATGGCGGGCGGGAATGAACTGCGCGCGCACCCTGAGGGGTGCCGGTGGCGCCGTGTTCTCCGGCGCCTCGATCGTCTCCCAGACCATGATGATTCTCCAGTTGGCAGATATTCTATACATCTTGTCTATCAATCGAAATACCGACACGGCGAAACTTGGTCTAATGACGTCATGCCTGTTTCGCGGCAACGTGCGCAATCGACTACCGCAGCCCCAAACCGCCAACGATCCTTACCGGAGTTTCCCGCCTCATGGCCTGTTTCGACCGCTACAGCCTGCCCCTTTCGACGACTTCCGAAGTCGCGGCCGAGCGCTATCGCGCCGGCGTCGACCTGCTCCTGTCCCTGTGGCCAGGCGTGGCCGAAACGCTCGACGAGGCGATCGCGGCCGATCCCGAATTCGCGCTGGCGCAGGCGGCCCGGGCACGCCTGCATGCGATCCGCGCCGAGATCGGTGAAGCACGCGCGATGGTCACGAACGCGGTCGTACTCGCTGCCCGCAACGGCACGCCGCGCGAGCGCAGCCATGTCAACGTGCTGTCGCTCGCGATCCACGGGCAGTCCGCCCAAGCACTGACCGCCGCGCTCGAGCATGCCGACAGCTGGCCGCGCGACGTGGTCGTGTTGTCGCTGCCGCTCGGCGCGTTCGGCCTGTTCGCGTTTTCGGGCATGGCGGATCACGACCAGGCGCGCGTCGATCTTTGCGAGCGCCATGCGCGGCATTTCGAGGACGACGACTGGTGGTTCCTGACGTATCGCGGCTGGGCACATGGCGAGAACGGCGACGTCCGGCTCGGCCGTACGCTGACGCAGCGTGCGCTCGAACTGCGCCGGCACAACGTCAATGCCGCACACGCGGTGGCACACGTGCTGTACGAGGCGGGGGCGAACGACGAGGCCGACGCGATGATCGCCGGCTGGCTGCCCGAATACGACCGCAGCGGCATCCTTCACAGCCACATTGCGTGGCATGCGGCCCTGATCGCGCTCGAACGCGGCGACACCGAACGCGCGCTCGCGATCTACGACGCGCAGGTTGCGCCGGCGGCGTCGCTGGGCGTGCCGATCAATGTGGTCAGCGATACCGCTTCGTTCCTCTGGCGCATGCAGGCTTACGGCTACACCGTTCCCGACGGCAAGTGGGACGACGCGGCCCGATATGCATCGGATTACTTCCGGCAGGCGGGCTTCCCGTTCGCCGATGTCCATATGGCGTTGATCGCGGCGGCCACGGGCGCAACGGCGGCGCTCGACGAACGTGTGGGCGCGCTCGACGCGCTCGTCGAGGCCGGCACGCTGCGGGCCGGTGCCGTGGTGCCGGCGATCTGCCGGGCGGCGCGTGCCTTCGCCGAGGAGCAATACGCGCTATGCGCGGCACTCCTCGAGCCCGTGGCGCACGAAGCGGTACGCATCGGCGGCAGCGGCGCGCAGCGCGAAATCGTCCAGGACACGCTGCTGGTTGCGTGGATGCGCAGCGGCAACGCCGGCAAGGCACGCGCACTGCTCGAGCAGCGCCTGCATCGTCGCCCGTCGCCGCGCGACACGCGCTGGCTCGGTCAGCTCGTTACCGCCTGATCCGGCCCGTCGGTGACCGCGTAACCGGTAGCGGCGCGCCCCGCGCCCTCCCTTCACCCCGCCCGCCGGCGCCCCTGCCGGCTCGCGCGGACATGTCCGTCCGATTCGGCGCGTGGACGGCGAGCGAGACCGCGGGCAGCCGCGCAACCGCCAAGGAAGTCATATGTGTTCAAGCATCGTGGAACCGCGCACCGGGTTGCGGCGCTGGCTGGTCGACGGAATCGGGCCGGTTGCCGCGATCGCGCTCGCGCAGTTGTTCGGTACGGCGCTGTGGTTCAGCGCGAACAGCACAGCCCCGGACCTGATGCGGCTCTGGCAGGCGAGCGCGGCCGACATCGGCTGGCTGACCAGCGCGGTCCAGCTCGGCTTCATCGTCGGCACGCTGGCGATCTCGTTGAGCGGGGCCGCGGACCGGTTTCGCGCGAGCCGGATTTTCGTGTGCAGCGCCGTGCTCGGCGCCGCCTTCAACCTCGGTTTTGCGTGGTTGTCGAGCGGTCTTGTCACGGGTGCGGCGTTCCGCTTCGCCGTCGGCATCTGCCTCGCGGGCATCTATCCGATGGGCATGAAGCTAATCGTCGGCTGGGCGCCGGATCGCACGGGGTCCGCGCTGGCCCAGCTGGTCGCGATGCTGACGCTCGGCACGGCGCTGCCGCACGCCATGCGGGTCGTCGGGACCGGTTCGCCGTGGCAGTGGATCATCACCGCGTCGTCGGTGCTCGCGCTGATCGGCGCCGGCGTGATCGGCGTCCTCGGGGACGGCGCCCGCCCACGGACGAACGCGGCCGTCGGGCAGCAACGCGGCCCGGCCGCCGTGCTCGGGGCGTTCCGGATCCGCGCGTTCCGCGCCGCGACACTCGGCTACTTCGGTCATATGTGGGAGCTCTACACGTTCTGGACCGCCGTGCCGCTCTTGATCACCCATACCGCGCTGGCGACCCACTTTCCCCGTGTCGGCGTGTCGGGCCTGGCCTTCGGCGTCATCGCCACGGGCGCCATCGGCTCGCTCGTCGGCGGGAAGCTGTCGCGCACGCTGGGCAGCGCGAAGGTCGCGCTCGGCGCGCTCGCCCTCTCGGGGCTCTGCGCGCTGACCTTCGCACTCGCATGGCGCGTGCTGCCGCCGATGGCCATGGCGGTGCTGCTCATCGTCTGGGGCGCGTCGGTCATCGCCGATTCGCCGCAATTCTCGGCGCTGGCGGCACGCGCCTGCCCGCCCGAGTGGGTCGGGGGCGCGCTGGCCATTCAAAACTCGATCGGCTTCGCCATCACGGTCGTCTCGATCGCTGCCACCACCGCGCTGCTCGAGAAGATCGGGCTCGATGCGATCTGGCTGCTGGTGCCCGGGCCGGTGCTGGGGCTGGCGGCGTTCCTGTGGACCTCGGGCCGGGGCCCGGCCAGCGCATGACCCGCACGGGCAAGCGGCGGCGCCGTGCCGCGGGCCGGCCGATGCGCGTCACACGTACCGGCGCCGGCGCTCGCGGGTTGCAAGCAATGTGGGGAGTTCAACGATGCTCGATCTCCAGTATCTGTCGATCCTGAAGGAAGTCCAGCGCCTCGGCAGCCTGACCGCGGCCGCCGAGCGCCTCAACGTCACGCAGTCGGCGCTGTCGCATATGGTCCGCAAGTTCGAGGAGCGGCACGGCGTCAAGTTCTGGACCAAGAACGGACGCGGCCTGCGCTTCACGCACGCGGGCGAATATCTGCTTGCGCTGGCCGAACGCGTGCTGCCGCAGATCGAACATGCCGAGCGCACACTCGTCGAGTTTGCGGAAGGACGACGCGGCGCACTGCGTGTCGGGATGGAGTGCCATCCCTGCCAGAAATGGCTGACGCGGCTGACTTCACGCTATCTCGCCAGCTGGCCCGATGTCGACTACGACGTACGAACCGCGTTCGGTTTCGATGGCGTGGCGGCGCTGCTCGGCTATGAAATCGACCTGCTCGTCACCCCCGACCCGATCGACCTGCCCGACGTCGTGTTCGAACCGGTCATCGACTACGAGCTGATGCTGGTGGTACACGAGCGGCACCCGCTTGCAGCCCGCGAATTCGCGCTGCCGCATGACCTGCTCGCCGAGGAACTGATCACGGTGCCGGTCAGCAAGGAGCGGCTCGACATCTATACGCGCTTCCTGGTACCGGCCCATTGCCGCCCCAAATTTCATCGCACGGCCGAGCAGACCGAGCTGATGTTGCAGCTCGTCGCGGCACACCGTGGCGTGGCCGTGCTGCCCGACTGGCTGGCGATCGAGGAAGGCGCGGCCATGCCGATTCGCACGGTGCGCCTCGGTCAAGGCGGCATTCACAAAAGCATCCACCTCGGCGTGCGTCGTGGGGAGCAGGACACGGCCTATATCGCCGGCTTTCTGGCACTGGCGCGGCAGCAGGACGTCAAGGCCGGCAAGCCGGGCTGAAGCCGACGTGCATGGATGCGGGGCCCGTCGGTCGAACCGAACCCGCCCCCTGGATCGTCAATCCGGAACACCTTCGTCACGCAAATCCATGTGGATACCTTAACGATTCATCCATGCCCGTTTCAGGAATATGTCCGCATGCTCAGCTATCGCTGAGAAATTGCCCCAGGCCGTTGTACGCCGACGGCCGCGCACGTCGCAGCCAAACCGCGAAGCCGGCACCCGCGACAGCAACCGCCGGCGTCGTCCACGGCAGAAGCGAAACGACGGTCGAAGCCGTGCCGGCCATCAGCGATACGTTGCCGATCATTGCGTACAGGAAGTAAGCGAATCCGGCAAAGCTCAGGGCCGGAAACACGGCCCACCGGATGAACCGCGTTTCGCGCTCGCGGCGGGCCGCGAAGAAGCGGATGACCGCCAGCGCGGTCAACGCCTGAACGCACACGATCCCGATCGCGGACGGAATGCTGAGATACGGTGCAATCACCATCACCGGATCGACGCGATAAGCGGCAGACAAAGCGATCAGCGTGACCATGAGCACGGACTGCAGGTTCGCGGCCCGGACCGGCAGGCCCTTCTTCTCGCTCAATTGCGCGAGCCGCTTGAACGCAATGCCGTCGCGGCCGAGCGAATACCAGTAACGCACGGTCGCATTGTTGAAGCTGATGATCGCCGCGAGCATGCTGGTGATCAGCAGTGCGTTGGTGACCACCACCATCTGCTTGCCGAGCACCCGCTCCGTCACGGCGAACCACAGATCCGCGGGAGACTTCACCGCCAGCGCGACAACTTCGGCATAGCCGAACGCATTGGACATCTGCACCGTCGACACGACATAGATCGCCATGATGACCGCGACGCTGACGTAGGTGGCAATCGGAATGGAGCGGCCCGGATTCCGGACGTCGTTCGCGTAGATCACCGTCGTCTCGAAGCCCATGTAGGCGACCACGACGAACACCAGCGACGTGCCGAACTTCCCGGTGAACACGTTCGCCGGGTGCAGCGGTGCGAGGCTGAAGTGCTCGACCCCGCCGCCCGTGGCCGCGACCTTGAGGTTGAATGCGACGATCAGCGCGATCTCGACGATCATCAGCAGGAACAGCACGGCGCCGTTGAACTGGACGTTGTTGATCGCGAACGCATGCACGACGGCTGCCGCGCAGAGTGTACTGACCCACCACGGCACGACCAGGCCGGTGAGGTTGTTGATGAAATAGCTGATATAGAACCCGAGCAACGCGTAACACGCCAGCGTGATCACGAAATACGACGCGACCGCCATGAACGCGGCGCCGACACCCGCCGGCCGGCCGAGCCCTTGCCCGACGTACGCATACAGCGCGCCCGCATTGCCCACGTGACGGCTCATCGCCGTGAAGCCGACGGCGAAGCACAGGTAGATCAGGCCGACGCACAGGTAGGAACCTGCGATGCCGATGCCGTTGCCGTACGCGACGCCATACGGCACGCATCCGATCAGACTGGTGAGGGGTCCGTTGGTGGCGAGGACGAAAAATACGATTGCGACCCAGTTCAAGGGGCGCGTGGATGAGGATTCCGAGGTTACCGCTGACGTCTCCATGTCTTCTCCTTGTCGATGATGAGTGTGTCACGTGCCCGCGCGCGCGGCGAACAGCGCCCGCCGGCGTTCGGCATCCGGATCCTCCTCGACGCGGCAGACCCGGTCGAAAATCCGTGTCGCACGCGCCTCCGGTGTGTAGCGCGGCCACACCGACACGCCGCTGGCGGACGGATCGCCGTATCGGGCGAAATCGGCCCACGCACGCTGCACGCGTGCAGCCAGGCCGAACCGCTCGCCAGGCGTGTCGCCCGAATACCGCGCGTTCGGGAGATCGGCGTCATCCCAGGCCGGCGATGGGTAGTCGAGCATGCCGAACACGAACGGGATTTCGGCGCCGTGAATCGAGTAATGGCCGCCGCAGCACGGATATGCCCAGTCGAACCGGTACATGAACGTGTTCGCATGCCGGCTGTTGCGTTCCGCCAGCGCGACCGCGGGCTTCCAGAACAGGACGTCGGTCAGGTCCCGGCCGATCGAGCGAGGCGGTATCGCACGCGTACGCGATGCGACGTCAGCCGCTGCCCGCGCATCGTCCGGGCCGATGCTGAATGGCCTCAGGCCGTCCTCCAGCGCATCGCGGTAGCCGACCGGCTCGAGCGGGCCGTGCGCGAGCAGCTGCGGGGGCAGGAAGTACGCCGACTCGTGCCGGGTCGTGCCGATCATCATCGGCACCGATGCGCGCGGGATGCTCGACGCATCGATGACGACACCGTCGTCGACGGGCCAGAACGCGGTATAGCCGTACCGGTCGATCAGGCGGCGCGCGGCCGCAAGCGCCAGTTCGTCGCTGATCGCATCGAGTGCGCCGATGTCGGCGCCAAGCATCGACAGGAATGCGTCGGCCCTGACCTGTGCCTGCGCTCGCGACAGCATGGTGAGAAAGGCCCCGCTCTGGACGATCGCCTTGTGAAACAGGCCCTCGGCCGACGGCATCATCGTGAGCGCGCAGATCTTCCCGCCACCGCCCGATTCGCCGAACAGCGTCACGTTGTCTGCATCGCCGCCAAACGCACCGATGTGTGCCGCAATCCATTCGAGCGCCAGCACGATATCCTGCTGCCCCACGTTCGCAGCAGTCGACGGGCTGTCGCCCCGATCGCCGAAATGCAGGTAACCGAAGACGTTGAGGCGATGGTTGATCGACACGACCACCACCTGCTCCTGCTCGGCGAGCACGCGTCCGTCGTACAGGGGCAGGTTGGCGGACCCGGACAGATAGGCCCCGCCATGCAACCACACCATCACCGGCAAGCGATCGCCGGGCGCCGCCGACGCAGGCGTCCAGACGTTGAGATTGAGGCAGTCCGCCGAGTGGTCTCCATCGAACTGCCATGCGGGCAAGTCGTCGTTGACCTGCGGACACGCATCGCCGTAGCCGCGGCAATCGCGGATTCCGTCCCATGCTGGCGCCGGCACGGGCGGCCTGAACCGCAAGTCGCCGATCGCAGCCTTTCCGTAAGGAATGCCAAGAAATCGACAGATGCCATCGTTGCAGCTGCCGCGGATACTGCCCTGCGGAAGCGTCAGCACGCCATCGCGGCGCGCGATGCAGTCGTCGATCGTGGAGAGGCTTGCATGTTCGTTCATCGTTCTATCCATGCCCGGGTAGAGGGGTTCGAGGTTCGTTGACGTGATGTATACCGTCCAGCCGGTACAGTACCGAACTCAAAAAAAATGGCAAAGGGAATTTGTATAATGCACCGTCCAGCCGGTACGGCTTATTTCGGTGCATTTTCCGCGCAATTCCCGATGAACGAGAATATTGATAGCGAAATTGGCGACACCAAGAGAAAAATATTCGAAGCCTCACGAAAAATCCTGCAGGACAAAGGCATCCTGGGATTAACCCTTGCCGAGGCCGCGTCAGTTGCAGGCATCAGCAAGGGGGGGCTGCTCTATCACTTCTCGAGCAAGTCGGAACTCCTCGCAGGGCTGCTGCATTTCGAAGCGACCACCTTCGAGCAGGCCGTGACCGACGCCGCACTGGCGGACGGCCAGCCCGGGGCCTGGACCCGCGCGTACATCATCGCAAGCTCCGAGCAAGCGCTCCAGGGCAGAAGCTTGTCGGCCGTGATCGGCAGCCTGCTCCTGGAGCCGAGCCTGCTCCCCGTCTATGCGGGCCACGCTGCCCGCTGGACGGAATTGCTGAGCCGGGACGCGTTGCCGGAACGGACCGCGCGGATCATCCGCTTTGCCGTCGAAGGATTGTGGTTCGATGAAGTATGTGGGGTACGTCCGCTGGACCCGACGCAGCGCAAGGCATTCATCGACGAATTGCTGGCGATGACGCGCTCGAACGGCTGACGCCCGCCAACGTGCGGCGGTGGCTTGCCGACCCTGCGTCGATTCGGCAAGCCACCGGTTCGCTCGGGCGTCAGATGGCCCAGCCAGCCTTGATGCCCTGCGACAGCCGTTCTCTATCAACCCCATTGGCAACAATGCTTTCAAACATATCGTCACATTCCGATATAAGATTCGCCCATCGACGATACCTGGTTGCCCGACCGAAACACCCCACCTCTCCATGCCGACCGAACTCGACATCGAAGCGATCCTGAAAGCGCTCTCGAACCCCGTACGCCGGGAAATCCTTGTCTGGCTGAAAACGCCGGACGTGCATTTCCCGAACCAGACGCTGCCGTACGAACACGGCGTCTGCGCGGGCCAGATCGACGCGCGCTGCGGGCTGTCGCAATCGACCGTCTCCGCGCACCTCGCGACGCTACAGCGCGCGGGGCTCGTGACGTCGACGCGGATCGGCCAGTGGGCGTTTTTTCAGCGCAACGAGGCCGTCATCGACGCATTTCACGACGCCCTGCGCCGCGAACTCTAGCCAACACGGCCGAACCGGCCATGCGGGTTGCGGTCGCCCATGACGCGACGGCTGCCCGCCTTTCGTGAAGAGGTTATTTGCCATGCCCACCCTGTTCGATCCCGTCACCCTCGGTGACCTGACCCTGCCGAACCGCATCGTGATGGCGCCGCTCACCCGCTCCCGCGCGGGTGCGGCACGCGTGCCGAACGCACTGATGGCCCGCTACTACACCGAGCGCGCAACGGCCGGCCTGATCATTACCGAGGCAACGTCGGTCACACCGCAGGGCGTCGGCTATGCGGACACGCCCGGCATCTGGTCCGACGAGCAGGTCGAGGGCTGGAAGCAGGTGACGCAGGCCGTGCATGCGGCCGGTGGGCGCATCGTGCTGCAGCTTTGGCACGTCGGCCGGATCTCCGACCCGGTGTTCCTGAACGGCGACCTGCCGGTCGCGCCGAGCGCGATCGCCGCGGGCGGCCACGTGAGCCTCGTGCGCCCGCAGCGCCCGTACGTGACGCCGCGCGCACTCGAACTCGACGAAATCCCGGGCATCGTCGCTGCGTACCGCAAGGGTGCCGAGAATGCGAAGGCCGCCGGCTTCGACGGTGTCGAGATCCACGGCGCGAACGGCTACCTGCTCGACCAGTTCTTGCAGGACAGCACCAATCGCCGCACCGATGCGTACGGCGGCCCGGTCGAGAACCGCGCACGCCTGCTGCTCGAAGTGGTCGATGCCGCGATCGACGTGTGGGGCGCCGGCCGTGTCGGCGTGCACCTTGCACCGCGCGGCGACGCGCATACGATGGGCGATTCCGATCCGGCGGCAACGTTCGGCTATGTCGCGCGCGAACTCGGCCGCCGCAAGATCGCGTTCATCTTCACGCGCGAATCGTATTCGGGCGATCACTTGAGCCCGCGCCTGAAGGAAGCGTTCGGCGGCCCGCTGATCGCGAACGAGCAGTTCACGCTCGACACCGCGCAGGCCGCACTCGCGAACGGCAGCGCCGACGCGATCGCATGGGGCAAGCTGTTCATCGCGAACCCCGACCTGCCGCGCCGCCTCGAACTCGGCGCGCCGCTCAACAGGCCGGTGCCGGAGACGTTCTACGCGGAAGGCGAAACGGGTTACACCGATTACCCGGCGCTGAGCGACGCGGCCTGATCGCACCGCAGGCCACGTGCGACGAACGGACCGGCCTCGCCCGTCCGCTCGTCGCGCACCCCACCGGGCGAGCATGCAACGCATTCGCCCTTCCCGCTCACCGCCTGCCGTCCACGGCGGGCGCGTCCACGAACAACGCCAGACCGACCAGGCTCGCCGCGCTGCATCCCAGCACATACCACGCAGGCGCGTAAAAACTGCCGGTCGCGCGCCACATCGCACCGACGATCAGTTGTGCGAACCCGCCGAAAATCGTCACGCCGAGCGCATAGATCATCCCAAGCGACATCGCCCGCACTTCGGGCCGGAATGCATCGAGAATCATCACGAAACCGGCGGGACTCGACAGCGTCATCAAGCCGATCAGCACGATCACGACCGCGACCGCGGTAACCACCGACGGCCACACGCTCATCGCGTAAAACGCCGGCAGCACGAGCACGGCCGACGCGACGCACGTCACGCCCACCAGCCGCTTGCGACGACGCACGCGATCCGCGAGCCGCCCCGCGAACGGCGAACCGATCAACAGCACGGCACCCGCCGCGCAACCCGACAGCAGCGATACCGACGCCGGCATGCCGACGGTCAGCGTCAGGAACGACGGCAGGAAAAACACGATCGTATAGGTGGTCGACGTGCCGCCGATCACGAGCAGCGTGCCGGCCACGACCTGCCGCCACGGAATGCGCGCACGCTCGCGCGGTGCGCCGGCCGCCGCGTGCGGCAGCGTATCGTCGAGGTGACGCCGCAGATAGAAGCCGACCGGGCCGATCAGCAGACCGAGCACGAACGGTACGCGCCATCCCCACGCGTGCAGCGCCTCGGGCGACAGTGCGCGCGACAGCGTCAGCGCGACGAACGCGCCGACCAGCGTCGCGCCGCCCTGGCTCGCCATCTGCCAGCTCACCCGCTCGCCGCGCCGGCCGGTGTCGCCCGACTCCATCAGCAGGGTCGTCGCGGCGCCGACTTCGCCCCCCGCCGAAAAGCCCTGCAGCAAGCGCCCGATGACGATCAGCAGCGGCGCGGCGATGCCGATCTGCGCATAGGTCGGCGCGAAGCCGATGATCCCGGTGCCGAGCGCCATCAATGCGACCGTCAGCACGAGTGCAGGCTTGCGCCCGGCACGGTCCGCATAGGCGCCGATCGCGACGCTGCCGAGCGGCCGCGCGACGAAGCCGACACCGAACGTCGCGAGCGACAGCATCAGCGCGCCTACGTCGCTCGACGCGGGAAAGAACAGCTTGCCGATCAGTGCGGCGAAGAAACTGTAGACGGTGAAGTCGAAGAATTCGAGCCCGTTGCCGAGTGCGGCCGCAACGACCGTGCGGCGCGTCACGCGCGGCGCGGCATCGACCGGCGCGGCGGCCGTGCGATTCAGGGTATGCATCGGAAAATTCCCGTTCAGAAGTTGTGGTACATACCGAGCGACAGCGTCACGGGTGTCGTCCCGGTGCGCGGTGCGGTGCCGCCCGGTTCGGTCGGCAGCGGGTTGCCGTTCAGCAACACGGTCGAGATGCCGTAGTTGCGGATGAACCCGGCGCGCGCATAGAGGCCCGTGCGTTTCGACAGCAGGTAGTCGTAGCCGAGCATCGCGCCGAGCGCCGAGTCCTTGGCCGGCTGGCCGGCCGCGTCGCGTACGCCCGACGTATCGCGATAGACGACCGACGCGCGAATCGCATTGACGCCGAACGGCACGATCGCGCCGACCGTGTAGACGCGCGCGATGCCGTCGCCGGCCAGCTTCGGCGCGTACTGGTTGAACGATGCGGACAGCACGATCCGCCCCGTGTCATAAACAGCACCGAGCCCGTACAGGTCGTTGCGCACGGTGCTTGCCCCGTTGACGCCCCACACCTGGTTGTAGCTCGCGGCCAGATAGGTCGAGCCGTTGTACCACTGCAGCAGCGCGCCTTGCGCGGACGCCGTGGGCGCGCGCCCGGCCACGTTGCTCGGCGCATACATCAGCATCAGCGACGTGGTGCCCGCGACGATCGGCGTACGGTACGTGATGGCGTTGTCGACGCGCGCCGGCAATTGCGTCGCCCCTGGCCCGAGGTCCGAGTTGTAGCCGACGCCGCGGCTCGTCTGCACGGCTGCCGCGCCCAGCCACGTATAGACCGAGTTCGTGCCCACCGTGCCGAACACGTCGATGAACAGCGGCAGCGCCGTGCCGATCTGCTTGCCGAGACGCAGCCGCCCGTAGCTGTCCGACGTCAGGCCGACCCAAGACTGCCGGTTGTAAGTCGACTGCTTGTCCTGCTGCGCGCCGTTGTTCGCGAGAAACCCGCTTTCGAGGTTGAACTCGGCGCGCCAGCCGCCACCAAGGTTCTCACGGCCGAAGAAGCCGAATTTGGAGGTCCACTCGCCGCCGCTCTGCGTCTGCCACAGCGAATGGCCGCCGACCGTCTGGTAGTTGATCCCCATGTCGACCGAGCCGTACAACGCGACACCCTCCGTCAGTCGACCGTTGTACTCGGGCACCGCCGCCAGCAACACGTCCTGATAGGGCACGGCACGCGCGTTGCCTGCGCCGAGCGCGAGACAGGCCACGCCAAATGCAAATCGCTTCTTCATTCGCTATCCTTATTGTCAATTCGATCCATCTCCGGCCGGCGCGTCTCCTGTGCGCCGTCGTCAGCCCGCCTTCAGGAAGCGTTCGGCGATACCGGCGAAATAGGCCGCCCCCCAGCTCAACGCGGTGTCGTTGAAGTCGTAACCCGGGTTGTGCACCGAACACCCGCCCCGGGAATCGACGCCGTTACCGATCAGCACGTAGCAGCCCGGTACGCATTCGGTCATCCACGAGAAATCCTCGCTGCCCATCACGCCGTCGGGCAACAGCATGAGCGCGCCCTCGCCAGCCAGCGCCGAGATCGTCTCGACCGCGAGATCCGACGCCGCATGGTCGTTGTCCACGACGCGCGAGATCGACTGGTATTCGATCTGCGCGGTCATCCCGAACGCTTGCGCCTGCGCGTCGACGATCCGGCGGATCCGCGCCTCGATTTCGTCGCGCGTCGCCGCATCGAGCGCACGCACCGACAACTGCAGCGTCGCGGTTTCCGGAATCACGTTCGGCGCGGTGCCCGCATGGAACGTGCCGACGGTCACGACGGCCGGTTTCAGCGGATCGACGTTGCGGGAGACGATCGATTGCAGCGCGGTCACGATTTGCGCGCCCGCGACGATCGGATCGCTCGCGAGTTGCGGCATCGCGCCGTGCCCGCCTTTGCCCGTCACGGTGATCGTCACCGAATCGGACGAGGCCATCATCGGCCCGTAGCGCAGCGCGAAATGGCCGACCGGCACGCCCGGCGCGTTGTGCAGCGCATACACGCGTTCACAGGGGAAACGTTCGAACAGGCCGTCGTCGATCATCCGCTTTGCGCCACCGAGCCCTTCCTCGGCCGGCTGGAAAATCACGTTGAGCGCGCCGTCGAACCGGCCCTGTTCAGCGAGATAGTGAGCGGCGGCCAGCAGGATCGCCGTATGGCCGTCGTGTCCGCACGCGTGCATCGTGCGCGCCACCGTGCTCGCATACGGCAGCCCCGTCGCCTCCTCGATCGGCAGCGCGTCCATGTCGGCGCGCAGGCCGAGCGTGCGCGCCGACGCGCCGCGCCGCAATTGGCCGACGACACCCGTGCCGCCCACGCCCGTCGTCACGTCGTACCCCCATGCGGCGAGCTGTTCGGCGACGAGCTGCGCGGTGCGGGTCTCGGCGAAACCGAGTTCGGGATGGGCGTGGATGTCGTGGCGGATCGCCACGAATCGGGGCTCCGACTCGCGAATTGCCGCGAGTACGTGAGCAAGGTTCTGCGTCATGAATGGCTCCGTGGAATCGGCCGCGTCGCGACCGTCTCGGCCAAGCATAGAGACGCGTTTCGGGTCAAAAAACTCACGAATTTTGATGCGGATAACTTTTGGTAATATCTTCCGCATCATGAAAATTCATCAATTGCGCGCGCTCGTCGCGGTCACGACGGCCGGCAGCATCAAGGCCGCGGCCCGGACCCTGCACGTCACGCAGCCGGCCATCAGCAAGGCGATCCAGGAACTGGAGAACGAATTCGGCGTACCGCTCCTCGAGCGCAAGCCGTGGGGCGTCGCGCCGACGCCGGAAGGCGACGCGCTGCTGGGGCGCGCCCAGGCCGTCGTGCGCGAGCTCGAACGGGCGAGCGAGGACATGGCGCACATGAAGGGGCTGCGGGACGGACGGCTCGTGATCGGTTTCACGCCGATCGTCGCGGTGACGGGCTTTGCCGAGGCCTACGCCGCGTTCCGCCGCCACTGGCCGAACGTCGAGTGCGAACTGCGTGAACTGACGTTCAACCTGCTCTCGGAACAGTTGCGCAATCGCACGCTCGATCTCGCCTTCGTCGCCGTCACGGGCCCCATTGCCGAGTCGGTCGACATCAAGGCGATCCGCACGTTCGACACCGCATTCGTCACTCGCGAGAACGGGCGCTTCGCCGGCGCGACATCGCTCGAGGCGCTGCGCGACGCGGAATGGATCCACGCCGACGCAAGCGACAACTTCCCCACGTACATCCGTGACCTGCATGCGCACGCGGGCCTGCCCCCGCCGCGCTGCATCACGCGCTGCACGTCGTATGCGCTGTTCTACAGCCTGATGATGACCAACGATGCGATTTTCTCGTGGACCCGGCTCTCGCTCGCGGAAACCGTGTTCGGCCAGAAGCTGACGCCGCTGCCGCTACCGTTGTCGCCGCCACCGCTGCAGTTGTACCGGCTTACGCCGCCGGGGCTGCAACTGACGCGGCCCGCTTCGGACTTTCTGGCGCACGTGGAAGCCGCGTTCGCGTCGCTGCCGTTGACCGGGAGCGACGCATTGCGCTGACAACGAATCGGGCTGCAGCCGACACCATGGCTCGCCGGGCCTGCTCAGCCCGAAACGCGCAACCGCATGAATACGCGCTGTGTCTCGTCGAGCCCGAGCGACACGTGATACGCGCGAATGGTACGCAGCATATCGTCGAGCATCGCGTCGTCGAGCACCTCGAAACCCAGGCGCGCGTAGTACGGCGCATTCCACGGCGCCTCGCGAAACGTCGACAGCACGACCTCCGCGATGCCGTCCTGCGCCGCGCGCGCCATCACCTGTTCGATCAGCCGCGCGCCGATCCGCTGTCCGGCATGCGACGGCGCGACATCCAGTTCTTCCAGATAAAGCCGCTGCGCATCCAGCAGCCGGTAGAACGCAAACCCGACGCACGCGCCGTGCGCATCGACCGCCACATAAGCCCGGCCGCCATCGATGCGCACGAGCACGGCGGCCGTATCGGTCGGCTCGGCTTCCGCGATGTGGGTCATGCCGATTTCGCGAAACCGCTGCGCGGCAGCCACTTCGACGGCGGCCATCGCGGCCGCGTCTTCCCGCGTGGCGGGACGGATCAGGATCGATGCAGTCATGACGGCAACTCAGGCAGACAGTCTGGAACGGCCGTCACTATAATCGAAACTTCATACGTTTCGAACGCCCGCCCACGAGGTCCGTCATGACGCTGTCCGCGCTCGCCGTCTTCGCTGTCACCCTGCTCGTCACCGCCGGCACGCCCGGGCCGAGCGTCGCCGCGCTGGTCGCGCGCGTGTTGACGAACGGCGTGCGGGACGTGCTGCCGTTCCTGGCGGCCATGTGGCTCGGCGAAGCGCTGTGGCTCACGCTCGCGGTCGCGGGGCTGTCCGCGTTCGCCCGCACGTTCGAGACGGGCCTGATCGTACTGAAGCTGCTCGGCGTCGCGTACCTGCTGTTCCTCGCATGGAAGATGTGGACCGCACCGACCGAGACCGGCGCCGACGACCTGCCGCGCGGCCAGTCGCCGTGGCGCATGTTCGTCGCGGGCATGGCCGTGACGCTCGGCAATCCGAAGATCGCCGTTTTCTATCTCGCGCTGCTGCCGACCATCGTCGATCTCGCGCACGTCGGCGTGACCGCATGGGCCGAACTGGTCGGCACGATGCTCGCGGTCCTGATCCTGGCCGACTGCTTCTGGTCGCTGCTTGCATCGCGCGCACGGACTTTCCTGACGTCGGCGCGCGCGAAGCGGATCGCCAACCGCACGAGCGCGACCGCGATGGCCGGTGCGGCAGTGGCGATCGCGACGCGCTGAGCGCATCTGTCCGGCGCACGTCGCGCCGCGCCTCCTCCATTGCCCCGGGAATCGACATGAAAACCTGGCTTTCGGCTGCCCTGCTCTGCCTGTCCGCCACGGTCGCGCACGCAGCCGGCGTCAAGTTCGCCAGCATTCCGGCCGACGCGGCCGGCCCGGAGCTGCGCGCGGCCATCTGGACGCCCTGCGCGACACCCGCACAACCGCTCACGATCGGCCCATTCCTGTTGAAAGGGCAACGCAACTGCCCGACCGTCGGCGACAAGTTGCCGCTCGTCGTGATCTCGCACGGCCATGCCGGTACCTACTTCGGGCATCACGATCTCGCCGAAACGCTCGCCGACGCGGGCTACGTCGTCGCGGCGATCAACCATCCCGGCGACACGCACACGGATATCAGCCATGCGGCCGACCTGCGGGAGCTGGCCGAGCGCCCGGATGACATCAAGCGTCTCGTCGACTACATGCTGGCCAACGGGCCCGACGCCGCGCATATCGATCCGGCGCGGATCGGCTTCTTCGGTTTCTCGCGCGGCGGCTATACGGGCCTCGTGCTGGCCGGCGCCAATCCGGATTTCGTGCACGCGCACGTGGCCTGCCCGGATCCGACCTGGCTGATCTGCAAGCAGATCCGCGACCGCGACGTGCCACGCCAGCCGCTGACACACGATCCGCGGATCAAGGCCTACGTGATCGCCGACCCGATGAACGAATTCCCGACCGCCGATACGCTGAAGGACGTGCACGCGCCGATCCAGCTCTGGGGGTCCGAAGCGGGCGGCGACGGCGTCGAGCCGGAAACGATCCCGGCGCTGGCCGATATGTTGCCGAAACGGCCGGAATTCCACGTCGTGCCAAACTCCGCGCACTTCGCGTTTCTCGCGCCTTGCTCCGAACAACTGGCGCACATCTCGCCCGAAGTCTGTACCGATGCGAAGGGATTCGATCGCGCGGCATTCCACGAATCGCTCGACACGAAGGCGCTCGCGTTCTTCAGCGCGAATCTCCGCTAACAGCGAAACGTCTTGCGCCAGACGCCCGGCGACGGTGCCTGGTCGTTGCACGCGATCAGCGCGCGCACCAGCGCCCAGTCGTCGTCATCGCAGAAGTCGAGCAGCATCGCGCCGTACGGGCCGCGCTGCACGCGCAACCGTTCGGCCAGCCGCGCATGAATGCCTCGCACCCTGCCGTCGCCGTGTGCGACCACCGACGGATTCGCACCCATCCCGGTCCCGCTGCAGAAGTTGATCGCCCAGCGGCCGCTGTCCGGCGACGGCAGGTCCGTCAGCAACGCGTCGATCGCACGCCACTTCCAGCCGATCGACGCGGCCACCGGCACGCGATATTCGTCCTGGATCACGAACGCACCATCGGGATGATCGATCGTGAACGTCGCGTTGTCGGGCCACGCGGTCAGGTCGATGCCGAGCGGCCGGCTGCTGCGAAAGCGCCGCAGCAGCACGATCGCGCCGCGCACGTCGCCGAGCGCCGGCAGCGGGCCGCCGGCATGCCAGCGCAGCCGCGGGTGCCGCGCGCGATGCGCGTCGAACGTCGCATCGAAACTGCGTGTGCACGCGTGCGCCGGCCATTCGTCCTTCACCGACATCACGAGGCATTCGCGCGGATGCGCATCGAGAAAACGCGCACAGGTGACCAGCACGTCGTCGAACGTCATGCCGAGCGCGATGCCGCCGTGGTGAATCGCGAACGCATCGCGCACGTGCCGGCAGCGGATGTCGAGCAGCCGCACGCCCTGCGCGAGCTGCGCATCGAGCGGCGCACACTGCGTGCGCACGAGCGGATCGTCGACGGTATACGCACAGGTGTCATGGCTGCCCGGTAGGGTCAGCGTATGCAGCGGCCGCGCGTCGTCGAGCGCCGACATCCAGTCGGCAGGCGGCGTGCACGTATCGTGGCTCGAAGGAATCATGAATCGATGAATGACAAGGAAAGAAAACCGTGGGTAACGGCGTCGGATGTCGCGGCACGCGCGGGCGTCTCGCGTTCCGCGGTGTCGCGCGCGTTCTCGCCGACGGCAAGCATCGCGCCGCAGACGCGTGAGCGCGTGATGGTCGCCGCGCGCGCGCTCGGCTACCAGGTCAACCTGATCGCGCGCGACATGATCACGCAGCGCAGCAGCATGATCGGCGTCGTGACGGCCGGGTTCGAGAATCCGTTCCGCGCGCGGCTGCTGTCGGACCTGATGGCCGCGCTCGGGCAGCGCGCGCTCACGCCGCTCGTGACCAACGCGGAAGATCCGCGCCAGGTCCGGCAATCGCTCGAACAGTTGCTCAGCTACCGGATCGCGGGCCTCGTGATGACATCCGCGTCGCCGCCGCTGTCGGTTGCACAGCAGTATCTCGAACACCGGATCCCGGTCGTGATGATCAACCGCGAGGCGAACCTGCCGGGCGCGGACATCGTCGTCAGCGACAACGCGGCGGGCGCCGTCCATGCGGCGCAGCGGCTCGTGCGGGCCGGCGCGCGCCGGCTCGCGTTCGTCGGGCCGCGCGGCGCGAGCTACAGCGCGCAATCGCGCGCCACCGCGTTCGAGCAGGCGATCGGGCGCGGCGACGCGTTCGACGCGACGCTCGCGCACGTGCTCGACACGCCGTCCGACACCCATGCGAGCGGCGTCGAAGCGGCGCGGCAACTGTTCGCGAACGGCAAGCGGCCCGACGGCGTGTTCTGCTCGTCGGACCTGCTGGCGCTCGGCGTGATCGACGTCGCGCGCAGCGAATTCGGGCTGCGCGTGCCGGACGACGTGCGCGTGATCGGCTTCGACGACATCCCGGCCGCCGAATACGACGCGTATCGGCTCACGACACTCCGGCAGGACACGCGCGGCCTCGCGCAGGCGGCAGTCGACCTGCTCGCCGACCGGATGCAGACGTTCGACGGCCCGTCGCGCACGCGCGTCGTGCCGGTCACGCAGGTGGTGCGGGCCAGTTGCGAGTAACACGGGGAGATCGGGCGCGGCGTTGCCGCGCGTCACTTCAGCCCGCCCGCGAACCCGCGCAACAGGTAGCGCTGCACGTAGCCGGCCACGGCCAGCGTGGGCAGCGACGCCATCAGCCCCGCGCTCATCAGGTCGCCCCAGTCGATGCCGTTCTCCGTCACGTAGCCGGCAATCGCGAGCGGCAGCGTGAAGCGGCTCGGCGTCGATACGAACAGCAGCGCGATCAGGAATTCGTTCCACGCGGCGATGAACACGAAGATCGCGGTCGCGATCAGCCCCGGCGCGCACAGCGGCAGCACGATCTGCACGAGCCGTCGAGCCAGGCCCGCGCCGTCGATGCAGGCGGCTTCCTCGTATTCGATCGGCACGTCGCGCACGAATGCGAGCAGCATCCAGATCGCCATCGGCAGCGCGTAGATCTGGTACGCGAGCATCAGGCCGAGCGTCGAATCGAGCAGGTGCAGCCGCTTTGCGAGCGCGAACAGCGGCACCGCGATCGTGATCGGCGGCATCAGCTTCAACGCGAGCACGAGCACCAGGAACAGCAGGTCGAGCCGCGCCGGAAACCGCAATCGCACGAGCGCGTACGCGGCTGGAAACGCGAGCGCCAGCGCGAGCAGCGTCGTGCCGAAGCCGACCAGCAGCGAATTGAACAGCGGCGCGCCGATGCCGTTGGACCATACCGATGCGAAATGCTCGAAGGTCGGTGCGGCCGGCCAGATCCGCAACGGATGATCGAGGCGTTCGAGCGTCGGCATGAAGGCCGCGCCGGCCATCCACAGGCACGGCAGCAGCAACAGCGCGAGCGCGACGATGCGCAACGCCCACGGCAGTGCGCGACCGAATGCGGCGCCCGTTCGTGCGCCCGTGATGACTGCGGGTTGCGCCGTCATGCGCGCCGCTTGCGAACCGTCTGCCATACGTACCCCGAGACCAGCAGCGCGGACGCCGCGAGCATCAGCACCGACGCGGCACTCGCCGGCCCGACGTTGAAGAAGCGGAAGCCCGTGTCGTAGATATAGGTCGACAGCGTCTGTGTCGCGTTGCCGGGGCCGCCGCCCGTCAGCGCATAGACCTTGTCGAACAGCTTGAACGTGTCGATCGAGCGCAGCAGCAGCGCGAGGCCGATCTGCGGCGCGGCGAGCGGCAGCGTGATGTCGCGCAGGCACTGCCACTCGCTCGCGCCGTCGGTGCGCGCGGCTTCGTACAGTTCCTGCGGAATCGACTGCAGCCCGGCGAGCACGATCAGGAACGCCATCGGCGTCCACTGCCATACGTCGACGAGCGCGAGCGACCACAGCGCGAGATGCGGATCGGACAGCCAGCGCACGCCTTCGATGCCGAACGCCGCGAGCAGCGCGTTCAGGAAGCCGTCGAAGTTCAGCCAGTTGCGCCAGATCGCCGAGCACACGAGCGTGGACAGCATCATCGGCAGGATCGCGAGCGGCAGCGCGATGCGCCGCCCCGGAAACGCACGCACGAACAGCAGCGCGAGTCCGAAACCCAGCGCGACTTCGGCGAGCGACGCGACGACCGTGAAGCGCAGCGTGTTGCCGAAGCCGGCCGTGAACGCGTCGTCGCCGAGCACCGCGCGATAGTTCGCAAGCCCGGCGAATGCGCGGCGGCCGGCCGAATAGTCGACCTGGCAGAACGAATCGATCAGCACCTGCGCGACCGGATACAGCGCGAGCGCGGCGAGCACCAGCAGCGCGGGCCCGAGCAGCGCGACGAACGGCAGGCTGCGGCCGAAGGCTTTCATGCGCTGTGTCCCGGCGAAGGTTCGACGCGCGCCGTCACTTGCCCGCCGCGGCCGTCGCCTGCGCGATCTTCTGCTGCGCCTGGCGCAGCGCCGCGTCGGGTGCGGCCTGCCCCGTCAGCGCGAGTTGCAGCTGGTCGCCGAGAATGCTCTCGACCTGCTGCCAGTCCTTCACGCGCGGCCGCGCACGGCCCGCTTCGAGCGCCTTCAGCTGATCCGGATACCAGCGGTACTGACGCACCAGCGCCGGATCATTGAACACGCTGCGGCGGGTCGGCGGAATGCCGATGCCGGCGAGGCGCGTCTGCGTGTCGCGTGCGGTCAGGTACGCGAGGAAATCCTGTGCAAGCTTCGCGTGCGGGGCGTCCTTCGGAATGCCCATCTGCCAGATGCCGAGCATCGGCGCCGGGCCCGCGGTCTGCCCGGGCGGCGGCTGCAGCGCGATCTGCCCGACCACGCGCGACTGCTTCGGATCGTCGAGCGCCGGCACCCACGCCGGCCACACCTCGATCGACTGCGCGGCGGAGCCGCGCTGCAGCGCGTCGCGCACTTCCGCCGCGCCATACACGTCGACGTCCTTCGGCGCGGACGCCTTCAGCGCGAGGAAGGTCTTCAGTGCGGCCTGCGCCTCACGCGAATCGATCGTCACATTGCCGGCATGGTCGAACACGTCGCCGCCGTAGGCCCACAGGATCGGCAGGAAACCCGTCACGACGGGGTTGCCCTTCGTGCCGCGGAATACGACGCCCGACACGCTCTTGTCCGCGCCGCCGACGGTCTGCGCGATCTTCAGCACGTCGTCCCAGTTGCGCGGCGGCTGCAGCTTGTACTTCGCGAGCAGGTCCTTGCGGTACGCGAACATCTCGACGTTGCCGACGATCGGCAGCGCGTACAGCGCACCCGTCGCGTTGCGGCCGAGCGCGACGGCAGACGGCACGAGATCGGCGTCCGCGAGCGACGCGGGCAGCGGCTTGAGCCAGCCGTTGCCGATGAATTCGGGTGCCCACGTGTCGTCCATCATCACGAGGTCGTATGCGCCGGTGCCTTCGCGCATCGACAGCTTGAGCTTCTGGTACAGATTCGCGTTCGGCAGCTTGAGCAGCTCGATCTCGGTGCCCGGGTGCAGCTTGTTGAAGCCGGCGACGGCGTCGGCCAGCCCCTTGCCGTAGATGTCGTCGCGGCCCGCGATGACGAGATCCGCGGCAACGGCGTGCGTGGCGGCGAAGGACAGCGCAAGGGCGGCGGACAGCGCGCGCAGGCGGCTCAGCAAGGTCATGAGGTCTCTCTCGTTCGGCGTGGTGGCGGGACGGCCAGGCGTTGCACACGTGTGCAACGCGGGCGACGCTTCTGGCCGCCTGAAGCGAACGCCATTGTTCACGCCGATCGTTAAGAATTTATGGCACACGGCGGGAGAGGCGGCCGCCGCGCCCGGCCGCCCCACCCGTGCGGCCTCCCCGGCCAGACCTCCCCGGCCGGATCAGAAGTTCACGCGGATCCCGGCCATCACCGCCAGTTGCCGGCTCGAATTGCTGTTCGCGAGCACCGGAATCTGCGCGTAGTTCACCGCGTTGCCGTCCGCGTCGGTGCCGAGGCCCTTCCCGCTCGAGATCTGGCCGATCGCGACCGCATACAGCGCCGTGCGCTTCGACAGGCTGTAGTTCGTGCCGACGTTCACCTGGTGGAACCGCGTCGTGCCCCGCCCGTCGGTATGCGCGGCGTTGAAGATATAGGCGACGCCACCCTGCAGCGCGGGCGTGAACAGGTAGGTGGCGTTCAACTCGCCGATGTCGAACGTGAACGCCTGCGTGCGCGGCTGCGCGGTGGTCGAGAAATAGCGGCTATGCGTATAGGTGAGCGCGATCGTCGCATCGCCGAACGTGACGGACCCGCCCGCGCCGAACGCGCGCATCGAGCCCGCATCCTGCAGCAGGCAGTACATCGCACCCGGGTTACTGCACGCGAAATCGCCGATATAGCCGTTCGCGCCGCCGAGCGCCGCGTCGAGCGGCTGATGCAGGTCGAGGTAACCGACCGAGAACGCGACCGGCGCGCGCGTGTACGTCGCGGCCACCGCATAGCCGCGCTTCGCGGAGAAGTCGCCGGCCTGCCCGCCGAAGCTGAACGTGCCACCGAACGTGAGGCCGTTGAAATCGGCACTGGTGAACTTCACCGCGTTGTTGAAGTTGAATGCGGCGTTCAGGTTGTCGACGTCGCCGAGGTGCGAGCCGTACGGCGTCGCCCAGTTGTTGCTCGACACGTACGCGCCGAGCATGTCGGTGTACGAGTCGTATTGGCGCCCGAGGCCGAGCGTGCCGATCCCGTCCTGGCGCAGCCCGACCCACGCCTGCCGGCTGAAGGCCGTGCCGCCCTGCAGCGCCTGCCCGTTCGCCGACAGGAACTGCTGCTCGAGCGTGAATACTGCATTGAGCCCGCCGCCGAGCGGCTCGGCACCCTGGAAGCCGAAGCGCGACGGCACGAGGTTGCCGCCGCCCATCTGCCACGCATGGCCCCCGCCCGTGCTGCCGTCGGCGCGCGTGAACTGCTGGTTCGTCGAGTAGATGATGCCGGTGTCCACGGTGCCGTACAGCGTCACGCTGCCGGAGGTTTGCGCGTGTGCGTGCATGCAACCCAGCGTCGCCGCAGCCGCGGCCAGTCGTCGTCCGATCTTCATGTCCCGCCCCTCTGTTGTCATCGATTCGCAGTGCAGATCGATGGGGTTATCGATATGGGTGACAGGACTCTATCCAGCGAAAATTCAGGACCTCTATCGCAAATCGGCAAACAGTCGCACGCGTTGCCCGCGACCGTGCCCAGCGGCGCCGTTGCGGCGCGCGTGCGTCATTCGGGGCGCGTCGTCTGGGACGGCAGCTCGCCGAACAGGTCGCGATACTCGCGCGCGAAATAGCCGAGGTGCGTAAAACCCCAGCTCGCAGCGGCCTCGCCGACGCCGAGTTGCTGCACCGACGTCGTGCGCAGCATGCGGCGCACCGCGTTCAGCCGGATCGTGCGCAGATAGCCGACCGGTGTGACGTCGGCCACGCGCTGGAAACTCGTTTGCAGCGTGCGGCGGCTGCAGCGCAGCGCACGGCACAGTTCGAGCACGGTGACGGGTTCTTCGGGCCGGTCGCGCAGATGCTTCTCGCAACGGCTCACGATGTCGCTGTAGGTGGCGTGCGTGATGTCGCGGCGCTCGACGCCGATGCCCTGCTCGAGTGCGTCGAGGAACATGCCGAGCATCGCATCGCGGAACATCTTGCGGGTGGCCGCGTATTCGAGGTGGCCCGGGTTGCGCTGCGCGTCGTCGATCAGCGCCGACAGCCGCACACCGAGCGCGACGCCCTGCTCGTCGGACAGCCGCGTCACGTGGCGCAGCTTGCGCGCGCCGGATGCGCCGAATTCGGCTTCGCACAGCTCGTCGACCATGTCGGACGCCGCACTGATCCCGACGAGCCCCATCCCTTCCGGCGTGTGGAATTCGAAATCCTCGCCGGCGCGCAGTGCAAGCAGCGCATAGCCGTCGACGGGCTGGCCCTGGAACGTGCCCGCGAGCGGCACGGACAGCGGCACCGCGAGCGACGTGCGCCCGGCCGGCGCGAGCCCGGTTTGCGCGACACGCCGGTTGGTCGTTTCGCGGAAGAAGTGGAAATCGTCGTACAGCACCTGCGTGACGGTGCCCTTGAAGCGGCCCGGCGTCATCTGGCGATAGACCTGATGCCAGCCCGCGATCGCGAGCCCGTGATCGTGCACGTCTTCGTGTGAGCGTGACTGGAACAGCATCGGCATCTCCGGTAAAACCCCTAAACGCGGCCGCCGGGTTCCCCCGGTGCGCAACGCCACAGCTTACCCGTGCAAAATCCTGCGTAGTGCGGTTTCGAACGCAAGACAGGCCGCCGACAGTGCAGCAGCCTGCTCACCCGTCAGACGGACGTAGCGGCGGAACGACGGCATCCGGTTCACGACCTCGCTGCCACCGAACGGCACGATCGCGAGCGTCCAGCGGCCGTCGCGCGCGTCGATCGTGCAGTCGGTCAGGTGCAGCGGCCGCAGCGCGTCGGCCAGCGACGGCTCGGCCACCAGTGCGGCCAGCGTGTCGGCGAATCCGGGGTCGCATCCCGGCGCGGCCAGCGCGTCGATGCCCGTGCAGCGCAGCCAGCCGGTCTGCCGCACGCGCGCACTGCCCTGCACGGCCGGGCCGCACACGGTTGCCGCCACCTTCACGCTGACCGTGTGCATCAGGAACTGGCGGTCGACCCGCTCGTCGATGCTCACGCGCACGCCGTTCGGCAGCCTCGCCGTCAGACTGCCGACGCGATCGGCATCGCGCTCGGCGCCCAAGTCGGCCAGCACGCGCGCGGCGATCGCGCCGGGCCGATGGCCGGGCGGCGGCGCATCGGGCGCCGCGCGCCAGCGGGCAAGCACGGCCTTCACGACGCGACGTGCTCGTTGCGCAGCACTTCCTCGACCGGCACCGGCTTGAACGGATGCCGGCGCTGCACGACGAGCGTCCAGAACAGCGCGTACAGCGCGGTGAGCCCGAGCATCGCGCCGAACGGCACGTAGATGTCGCGCGCATTCATGCCCGGCGGCGTGATGTACCAGATCGCGAGCACGATGCCGACGCTCGACACGATCTGCGGCAGCGGGAACAGCGGCGAACGGTACGGGCGCGGCAGGTCCGGGCGGCGAATCCGCAGCATCACGACCGACGCGGTGACGAGCAGATACGCGGTCCCCCACGCGCAGGTCGCGGCGAGCACGAGGTGCAGGATGCTGTCGAGATTGCCGTTGATCAGCCATGCATGGAAGATCGGCACGATCGCCGCCGCGACGATGCCGACCACCGGCGTCTTGAAGCGCGGATGCAGGTACGCGAAGCAGCGCGGCAGCGCCCCGTCGATCGCCATCCCGTACAGGATGCGCGGCAGCCCGGCCATCAGCGTGTTGATCGTCGCGGCGCCCGCGCACAGGAACGCGATGCCGAACCACACGCGGCCGAAGGGCCCAAGCACCTGCAGCGCGAACGCGGGAATCGCGCCCGGTGTATCGAGCAGGTGCGTGAGGCCGTCGGGGCTCACCGGCACGTTCGCGACCTGGCGGCGGATCGCCGCGCCGTACAGGAACATACAGATCGCGACGCCGACGAGGCCCAGCGCCATCGCGCGCGGAATCGTCTTGCCCGGCGTCTTCATTTCCGGCGCGAGCGGCGTGACGAACTCGCAGCCGACGAACATGAACATCGCCATCCCGACCAGCGACAGCACGGCCGGCACCGACGTCCCGACTTCCGAGCCGCCGAACCAGCCGTCGAGATGCACGGCCGGCGCGGCCGCGAGCCCGAGGATCCCGAAGATCATCAGCGACAGCCACATGCCGGCCGTCAGCACGATCTCGAGCTTGCTGAACACCTTGATGCCGATGATGTTGGTGATCGCGAACGTGACGACGAGGCCGACGCCGACGAGCCACGAGCTGTTGTGCTTCTCGAACGCGGCATTCAGCGATTCGAAATTGACGAGCGCCATGATGCCGCTCAGGATCGTCTCCGCCGTGCCGGCGAATACGTGCACGAGGAAATACGCGGAAATCGTGCCGGTGATCGCCCAGAAGCGGCCGAGCCCGCACGACAGGTAATCGTAAACCGAGCCGGCCGTCGGCAGCATCGCGGCGGCTTCGGAGAAGGTCGTCGCCTGCGCCTGCATCATCACGAACGCGATGATCATCGCGACCGCGAACGCCCAGCCGCCCATCCCGAAGCCCGACGTCGCGGTGAGAATCACCGGGCTTGCCATGATGAGGCCGACGGCGCTCGCCAGCGCGGTCGGAAAACCGACCGCGCCCGCGTTCAGCGCCGTGCCGCCACCCGCTTCAGCCGGCGCGCCGGCGGGCGTGTCGCCCGCTGCGCCGGTAACTCCAGACCATCCCGACATCCTTGTCTCCTTCCTGTGTCGAACCGTGCCACCGCTTCGTCGGCGGCCGGGGTTCCATGGCATTGCGGTCGGCCCGGGGCGGCGCTTCAGCGCTTCGATTCCCGGGCCCCCTGTCGATCACACCTTGATCCGATGTCGAAAAAATACGCAGGCAAAATAATCCGGTCATAGCGCAAATCGGCAAACCGGCGGCAGCCGCGCTGCCCGCCGCCGGCGTGCCGTCACGCGATCACGCCATCACGCGAACGGCACGGCCTCGAAGCCCGCCGCGAGCGCGTCGACGATCCGGTCGAGCTGCTCGCGCTGGATCACGAGCGGCGGCGACAGGATGATCTTCGTGCCGACCGGGCGCACCAGCACGCCGTTCTCGCGCGCGACTTCCGCGACCGCGTTCGCGTAGCCGGACAGCGGGTCGATCGGCTCGCGCGTGTCCTTGTTCGCGACGAGGTCGAGCGCGAGCATCAGCCCCTTGCCGCGCACCTCGCCGACCGCCGCGAAGCGTTCCGCGAACGGCTTCAGCGCTTCGAGCAGATACGCGCCCTGCTTCGCCGCATTCGCCGGCAGGTCTTCCTTCACGACGATGTCGAGGCTCGCGATCGCGGCCGCGCATGCCACCGGGTGGCCCGCGTACGTGTAGCCGTGCATGATCGCGCCGCCGAAGTCCGCGTTCGCGGCGAACGCGTCCTCGATCCGCGCGTTCACCACCGTCGCGCCGAGCGGCACGTAGCCCGACGAGATCCCCTTCGCGAGACACATGATGTCCGGGCGCACGCCCCAGCCACGGCTGCCGAACAGGCTGCCGCTGCGGCCGAAGCCCGTCACGACCTCGTCAGCGATCAGCAGTACGCCGTAACGGTCGCACACCTCGCGCACCAGCGGCCAGTAGTTGGCCGGCGGCACGATCACGCCGCCCGCGCCCTGGATCGGCTCCGCGATGAACGCGGCCACCGTGTCAGGGCTCTGGAACTGGATCTCGCGCTCCAGCATTTCCGCGCAGATCCGGCCGAGTTCCTCCGGATCCTGCGTGAACGGGTTGCGGTACAGCCACGGCGTCTCGACATGGAAGCAGCCGGGCAGGTTCGGCTCGTAGTTGCGGCGGAACACCGTGTTGCCGTTCACCGACGCACCGCCGAAGTGCGTGCCGTGATAGCCCTGCTTCAGCGAGATGAACTTCGTGCGGTCGGCCTGGCCGCGCACCTTCCAGTACTGGCGCGCGATCTTCAGCGCGGTCTCGATCGAGTCGGAACCGCCGGAGCTGTACAGCACGCGGCGCATCCCTTCCGGTTCGAGCATGTCGATCACCTGCTTCGACAGCTCTTCCGCGCGCGGATGCGAAATGCCGTCGAACAGCTGGAAGTATTCGAGCTCGTCGAGCTGGCGCACGATCGCGTCCTTCACTTCCTGGCGGTTGTGGCCGACGTTCACGTTCCACAGGCCCGCGACGCCGTCGACGAGCTTGCGGCCCTGTTCGTCGAACACGTAGCAGCCGTCGCCGCGCACGATGCGGATCGGCTTGCGCTGCTTCATGTCGTTCGGGTGCACCATCGGATGCCAGAATTTCGCTTCGTTGTAGCTCATTGCAGTCTCCACTGTCGGATCGGTTGAACCTCGATCGCCGAGGTTCGCGGTTTTCGCAATTGGCGCCGCGCGTCAGTGCGCGATGCAGACGGATTTGGTTTCGGTAAAGCCTTCGATCGCGTACTGGCCGAATTCGCGGCCGATGCCCGATTGCTTGTAGCCGCCGAACGGCATCGACGGGTCGAGCGGGATATGGCAGTTCACCCACACGGTGCCGGCCTCGATCTGCGGCACGAGGTTCATCACGCGCTTCAGGTCGTTGCTCCACAGGCTCGCGGCGAGGCCGTACGGCGACGCGTTCGCGAGGCGCACCGCGTCGGCCGCGTCGTCGAACGGCACGACGACGATCACCGGGCCGAACACTTCGTCGCGCACGATCGCGCTGTCCGGATGCGGATCGGCGATCACGGCCGGCTTCACGTAATAGCCGGGCAAATCGTCGGCCGGTGTGCCGCCCGCGAGGAACGTGAGGCCCGCGCGGCGCGCGCCTTCGATGTGCTGGACGACCTTGTCGCGGTGATGCGCGGAGACCAGCGGGTTGATCTGCGCGGTCGTGTCGAGGCCCGCGCCGAGCTTCATCGACTGCGCGACGCCCGCGAGGCCGTCAGCAAGCTGCGCGAACTTGCTGCGATGCACATAGATGCGCGATGCGGCCGCGCACACCTGCCCCTGGTTGAAGAACGCGCCGGCGGCGACACCGTCGAGTGCCTGCGCGACGTCGATGTCGTCGAGCATCACGATCGGGTTCTTGCCGCCGAGTTCGAGCGAGAAGCGCGTCATGTTCTGCACGGCCGCCGCGCCGACCAGCTTGCCGGTCGCGGTCGAGCCCGTGAACGAGATCTTCGCGATCGACGGGTGGCTCGCGAGCGCGGCGCCGCACACGCGGCCGCCGGTGACGACGTTGAACACGCCGGGCGGCACGCCGGCTTCGAGCGCGAGCTCGGCGAGGCGCAACGCGGTGAGCGGCGTTTCCGGCGACGGCTTCAGCACGATCGTGCAGCCGGCCGCGAGCGCGGGAATCAGCTTCCACACCGCGATCATCAGCG
Organism: Burkholderia aenigmatica; assembly: GCF_902499175.1. Taxonomy (GTDB): domain Bacteria; phylum Pseudomonadota; class Gammaproteobacteria; order Burkholderiales; family Burkholderiaceae; genus Burkholderia; species Burkholderia aenigmatica. Next base: position 14,459 of record NZ_CABVQC010000035.1, on the reverse strand, counting down.
GGAAATTCCACGGCACGATCGCGGCGACCACGCCGACCGGCTCCTTGCGCGTATAGGCCGTATAGCGCGCGCCGGGCGGGAACGGGATCGACACGTCGAGCGTCTGGCCGGTGATCTTGGTCGCCCAGCCGGCCATGTAGCGCACGTATTCGACGCTCGCGCCGACCTCGACCGCGCGCGACACGTGGATCGACTTGCCCTGGTTCAGCGTTTCGAGCTGCGCGAGCGTTTCGGCGTCGCGCTCGATCAGGTCGGCGAGTTTCAGCAGGATGCGTTCGCGGTCGGCCGGGCGCAGGCCGCGCCACACGCGGGAGTCGAATGCGCGCTTCGCGCTGGCGACCGCGCGGTCGACGTCGCGTTCGTCGGCGTCCGCGACCGTCGCGAGCCGCTCGCCCGTCGCGGGGTCGTACACGTCGAGCCGTGCGGCCGCGTGCGCGGGCTGCATTTCACCGTCGATGAAGAGGCCGAAGTCGCGCGCAACGAAGGTGCGCACGGTGTCGCTGACGGCGACGAAATTCGTGGTGCTCATGGGCGTCTCGAGGATTGTCGTGGCTGGACCGCGTGCGCATGGGCACGCGGGCGTCGTTCCACTGTATCGACGAGGGTTCGCGCCCGGTGAGCGCAAATTGGCAGCGCGTGGGCGCTGAGGGTGGCGGGTTCGAACCCCGCGGTGGCGGGTCGAGTGTCGAGACGGGAAGCCGGCTCGGTATCGCACGGGCAGACCGGCCGGCCTACTCGACCGGTGCGGGCCTGCCCGCGCCGGTACCGGGCTAGTTTCTGAAGCCGTGCCCCATCGACGCAAGGAAGTCGTACGCCTGGTAATCCAGCCAGTAGATGCCGAGCGCCAGCGGAATCAGGAAGTACAGCGAATCGTATATCCCGCTTCTCACGGTCCTGATGATGAAAATCGGCAGTGCAATGCTCAAGGCGGCGACCACAAGCGCAACTGCAATGATCGTGACGTCCATGTTCCCGGCCCCTGGTTGTTATTGAAACGACGATCGCGCATGGTACTGCACGACGGCGGAAATCCGCGAGCAGAACGATTGCGGCGGCGAGCCAACCGGTTCGGTACGGTTCGACCGATCAGGCTTGCGAGGTGGATGCTTGACAGAGGCGTCCGGCCGGTCAGCCGCTGACATCCAGGCAGCCTGCAGGACCGACCAGTTCGTTTTCCTTGGCATTGCCCGACGTGAACAGGCAAAAATTCGTGCCGATTTCACTGCCGAATTCCATCAGGAAGTCCAGTCGGCCGTCGCGATCGAGGTCGCCCGCCCAGATCAGGGTGACGCGAAACGGCGGCGGGTCGCCGCCGAAATCATGCAGGACCGACCGCTTGCCCCCGCCTTCGGCAATCACCGCGCCGGATGCGGTGTAGCGCAACGCGTACCGGTGGCCGTGAAACGCGAAACGCTGCGGTTCGGGGCCGGGCTCGATCACCCTTCCACCGTTCGGGAACGCCAGGTTCACCGTGTCGACCCGGCCCTGCCTGAGCGATGTGCAACGCAACAGCGCAACGGCATGTTTCACGTCGGGCGTGACGTCGACGACAATGCCATCCGGTTGCACCGGTTCGAGCCGGATGCGTGCCGGCGCGAGCTTCCAGCGATTGCCGTCCGGCGCCAGTGCGAGCCATCCGTCGCCGAGATCAGTGCCAGCGTCGCCGACGTCATCGGCCAGCATCCGGAGCGGTTGCAGTACGGCGCAGGAATCGGGTTCGCTCTCTTGCGCGAACGCAGTCGAGGCCGCGGAAACACCCAGCAACACGAGCAGCCCAGCCAGCAGCGCCTTGATATTCATGAATCGGCAATCGCGAAAGGTTTGAATTCCGGATCGCAATTATCCGATGAATTACAGGAACAGCGCCCCGACCAGTTCGGTGCGGTTCGACACGCCGAGCTTGCGGTACATCCGCATCAGGTGCGTCTTGACGGTCGGCTGGCCGAGCGCGAGATCGCGGGCGATCTCCTTGTTCGAGCGGCCGTCGCGCACGAGGCGCGCGATCTGCTCCTCGCGGTAGGTCAGCCGCTCCTCGCAGCCGATCCGGTGGATCCCGCGCCGCGCGCGCAGCAGCGGGCTCAGCGCGGCTTCGGCAACCGGCTGCAGCCGCGCGAGCGCATCGATCTCGCCGGGCGCGAACCGCCCGGCCGTGCTGTTGCCGGCCACGCCGCCGCGCGTTTCGCCCGACCCGAAGCGCAGCAGCGAGAACGCGCCGACCGTCCGGCCCGCGTCGCGCAGCCAGATCTCGACGACGTCGGCCACGTCGTGCCGCCGCAGGAAACGGGTCCAGTACGCGGACGCGTCGCGCCTTTCGTCAGGCAATTGGGAAGCGAGCGTGACGACCGCGCGTTCGCCCGCCGCGCAACGCGACGGATGCAGCGGATCGAGCATCCGGTAGCGCGCGACATAGGTGCGATGCATCGATTCCGGCATCCCGAACAGCTCGAAATCGGCCGGTTCGCCGCTCTGGTCGAGCCGGTAGAACACGATCGCGGACGGGCTCGCGAACGCGTCGAACGCGTCCACGCACGCGCGCAGCGCGCGTGGCCAGTCGGCGGCGGCCGGGTCGGCGGGAACGGATGGGGTCGGCATGGTGGAGTCGGCTGGCGAGCGAACGTATCGAAGATCGAAGTTCGGGCCAGCCTACCGGCGCCGAAAAGCGCCGGTGAGCACAAATCGGCAAATCGGCTGTGGGCGGCGAAGGAAAAGCCGCCTGCCGGGTCGCGACGACGGAAGTCCAGCGTGGGCGCCGCGCAATCGACGACGAACGCCGAACGGGACGTGAAACATCGCATGCGCCGATCGCATCCGATCGGAACGATCAGTCCAGCCTCAATCGACACGCGCGCCGGCCTGAAACGCCGGCGCAGCGCCCCATCAATGCGCGTTCGCGGCGAACGTATCGCAGGCGCTCACCTCGCCCGACTCCATCCCGCGCCGCAGCCAGTACACGCGCTGCTCGCTGGTGCCGTGCGTGAAGCTCTCCGGCACGACGTAGCCCTGCCCTTGCTGCTGCAGCCGATCGTCGCCGATCGCGGCCGCCGCCTTCAGCCCCTGTTCGAAATCGCCCGGTTCCATCAGCCGCTGGTTCGCGCGCTGCGCATTGTTCGCCCACACGCCGGCGAAGCAGTCGGCCTGCAGTTCCATCCGCACCGACAGCGCGTTCGAGCGCGCCTCGCTCGAGCGCCGGCGCGCGGCGTCGACCTTGTCGGAAATGCCGAGCAGGTTCTGCACGTGGTGGCCGACTTCGTGCGCGATCACATAGGCCTGCGCGAAATCGCCGCCCGCGCCGAACCGCTTGCGCAACTCGTCGTAAAAGCCGAGATCGATATACACCTTGCGGTCGGCCGGACAGTAGAACGGCCCCATCGCCGTCTGGCCGGTGCCGCACGCGGTCGGCGTCGCGTTCGTAAACATCACGAGCTTCGGCGGCTCGTATTGCGCGTGCAACTGGGTAGTGAAGACGTTCGTCCACGTGCGCTCGATATTGCCGAGCACCTTGCGCGTGAACACCACGCCGGGCTCGTTCGACGGCGCGCCCTGACGCTGCGCGGGCTGCGCCTGCTGCTGCGCACCTTGCAGCGCCGATGCGCCTTCCAGGATCACGCGCGGGTCGATCCCGAAGAAATACGATGCGGCGAAGGCGACCACGATCGTACCGATGCCGATCGTCGCGCCGCGTCCGCCGACGAAACCGCCGCCGCGGCGATCCTCTACGTTCACGCTTTCTCTTTCGTCGTCCAGCCTCATTGCCGGCCCCTCCCTTGCTTGTCGTTGCGCTGACCGGACGGCCCCCCGCCAGGCGATTGATTCCCGTCGGCCGGCTCGCTATCGCACGGCGCCGCCCGGCCAGTCCCGCGCGACCGCGCAGGCCTGTCGACCCATGACGGACGCGGCAGCCGAATCCCGGATGCCAGGCGCGGCGCACCCACCGTTTTGCCGACTCCGACGTCTTATCTTAAAAATTATGAAGCATGGAGCGTGCAATCAGGCCGGCGACATCGTCATTCTTTGCAAAATGACGGTTCGTGCGGCCCGGGAGGACGGGAAGCCGGGGGAAGAACCGGGTTTATCCGCGCCGCCCGGGACCTGCCGCGACTTACTTCGCGCGACTCCGGCGGACGTCGCTCACCGCGTCGAGCAAGCGGTACTTGCGGATCTTTTCGTAGAGCGTGCTCTTCGCGATGCCGAGCTGACTCGCCGCCTTCGTCAGATTGCCGGCATGACGCGCGAGCGCGCGCCGGATGGATTCGGCCTCGGCCTTCCTCAACGACTCGCCGGCATCCGGCGCCAGCGCGTCGACGGGCCGTACGGCGCACACATCGCGCGCGGCCGCCAGGCCGATCTCGGCAGGCAGCTTGTCGGCGCTGATCACGGGGCGATCCGACAGCAGCAGCGCCCCTTCGATCGCGTTCCGCAGTTCACGCACGTTGCCGGGCCACGCATAGCGCAGCAGCCGCTCGTACGCGTCATCGTCGAACGACCGCGGGGCAAGGCCATAGGACTCGCACAGGTGTCCGAGCCAATACGCGATCAGCGCCGGCAGATCCTCGCCGCGCTCGCGCAAGCTCGGAATCGACACGGTCGTGACCGCGATCCGGTAGTACAGATCCATCCGGAACCGGCCTGTCGCGACGGCGTCCTTCAGATCCCGGTGCGTCGCCGCGACCAGCCGGAAATTCACCCTGCGCGGCGTATTCTCGCCGAGCCGGTAGATCTCGCTCTCCTCCAGCACCCGCAGCAGATGCGGCTGGATGTCGAGCGGCATTTCGCCGATCTCGTCGAGAAACAGCGTGCCGCCGTCGGCCGCTTCGATCTTGCCCGCGGCACCGGACTTGCGTGCGCCGGTAAAGGCCCCTTCCGCGTAGCCGAACAATTCGCTGGCGAGGAGATCCCTCGACAACCCGCCGCAGTTGAGCGCGACGAACGGCGCGTCGGCGCGATCGCTCGCCCGGTGGATTCCCTGCGCGAACAGCTCCTTGCCGACGCCGGTGTCGCCGAGCAGCAGCACCGGCACCCGGGACGGCGCGAGCTGGCGCGCGCGATTCACGGCCTCCCGCAGCGCGGCGCTGTCGCCGACGATGCGCTCGAACCCGCGCGGCTCGCCGCCGCGCCGTTCCGGTCCGCGCGCAATCGGCACGGCGCCGCGGGGATTCGCGATGCCCGGCGTCACGATCATGTAGCCCAGCACGTCCGCGCCGTCGCGCACGGTTTCGACGTGGCTGCTCGACAGCCATGCCGGCGCACTCGCCGGCAGGCGGCCGTCGTCCGCGTAGCGCTCGAGTTCGGGCAACGCGAATGCCGCGTCGCACCGGATGTCGAATCCGAGCCGGCGCAGCACCGCCACGACCTGGGCATTGGCCTTGACGAGCCGGCCGCGTTCGTCGACGACGATCACCGCATCGGCGGACGACGCGCCGAAGCGCGACGCGCAGCGGTCCAGCAGGCTCAGGCGGCGCGCCATGCCCTCCTTCGCGAGCCGGCTTTCGATACGGCCCGCGAGCGATACCGCGAGCGCAAGGCAGTACGGGTTGTAGGTCTGCGCGAGCCCGGAAATGTCGATCACGCCCAGGACGTGCCCGTCGCGGGGATCCTGGATGACGGTCGCCGAGCAGGTCCAGCGCTTGATGCCCGCGCAGAAGTGCTCCGCGCCGTGGATCTGGACCGGCTCCCGGAGCGCAAGCGCAGTGCCGATCGCATTGGTGCCGCAATTCAGCTCGGTCCACTCGCAGCCCGGAATGAGGCCGACCTCGCGCGCCGGCTCGACGATCCGCATATCGCCCTCGTGCTGGAGGATCATGCCGCTCGGATCGGCCAGCAGCATCACCGTGCCCGTCTGCGCAAGGAAATCCCGGGTCTGCTGCATCAGCGGCAGGCTGGCGTCGACGAGGCGGCCGTTCGACCTGCGCCGCTGCACGAGCCCGTCTTCATCGAGCGGCGGCGGCGCGCGATCGACACCGGGATCGACGTGGCTGACGAGACAGCGCTGCCACGAATCGTCGACCACGCCGCGTACGTCGGGCGAACGCCAGTCGCTGCCCGTCACCAGATGCTCCCATGCGGCCATGATGCTCGCGTCGTGGTGTGGACTGGGAAACCAGTCCATCGGCGTGCCTCTCTGTTGCATGTCTGTCTCCTGGCGGTTTCGTGACGACACGAACCGCAAGGCCGTCGTAGCGGCCTTTTTTGTCGACTTTGCGGGGTGCCCGACCGCAACCGGCGGCGAGCGTGGCGACTATCGTACTCCGTTACGGCGCCGTGACGACCGTCCGGAGATGCACCACTGCAAGCAATGCGCGCGCCAGCCGGCGGTGGCCCGCGAGCCGTCGTGCGGCGCGGTGCGCCGCCGCATGCCGGCGGCCGAAAAGAAACCGGCCGTTCGAAAATCGAACGGCCGGAAATCGAACGCCTGGCGCGAACAGACTCACCGATCAGATCATTGCGCACGCTCCGGAACCGGCAGATTCACCCATTCCGAATAGAACGCGTCGATGTCGGGTTCGAAGTCGTGAATGACCGGGTACCACGGCGTCGGCGCCTCGACGTCGTGCATCGCCGCGCAGGTCGGACAATAGTATTCGCGATAGACCTGCCATTGCGTGTCGGGCGCCATCAGGCGGGGATAAACCTCGTCCATCGCCTCGTCGGATTCGCGCACGAAGACGTTCGCGTGCAGCTTCCAGTTTTCGCGGTAATCGCAGAACACGTGGCCGCAGTCGCACTGCGTGACCCAGTGCTTGGTCGCCCATTGCTGCACGATGTACAGATGCGGGCCGAGCGGCAGCACGATGCGGTCCTTCCAGCCGAGCTTCTGCTGCAGCGCGTCGACATACATCCGGAAGCGCTCGCCGTCCTTCGGCATCGACAGCATGCGCAACGTCGTGTCCCAGTCGAGCTTGCCGTCGACCATGTTCCTGATCTGTTCCTTGGTGTAGGTAGACATCTTCAGTTCTCCATGTGGGTGATGGTGCGTAGGGGCGTCCGGTTCACTCCTCGACCAGCACCACCGTATTGACGTCGGGCATCTTCGACAGGTCCATGCGGAATTTCGAGCCGTAGGTCGGCACGTCGAGCTCGTCCTCGGTGAGCGTCCACGTGTCCGGCAGCTCCCAGAACGCGCGGAACTGCTGCTCGAATTTCGTCGACAGGCCGAAGCTCGTCGCGAACATGTGCTGCACCTGCGTCGACGCGTGCTTGACCAGGATCCGTTCGCGCTCGCCCTTCATCCATTCGCGGGTCGGTTGCGAGCGCGCGAGGCGCGCGTTGCGGATCTCGATGCGCTGCAGCGCGCTCGCCTGCGGATCGACCGTCCAGATGCCGTTGGCATCCCGCGTCGCGACCGCCCCGTAGACCTTCTGCGCGTATTCGGGCAGCAGCACCGCATTGTTGAGATCGCGTTCGATCGCGTCGATTTCCCGGTCGAGCGGATCGCCGAAGCCGGGGCCGCCGCGCAGGTAGTTCAGATAGAGATCGTAGTTGCTGTAGCAGTCCTCCGTGGTCATGCACTGCTGGTCGCGCTTGACGACCGCGCCGGCGTTCAGGTGGTTTTCGTAGTCCGGCAGGTCCGGATTCGTATCGCCGCCGAGCGGCAGGCTCTCGCCCCGCGCGATGCGCTCGTCGAGGCCCGTGCGATGCGCTTCGAAGCGATAGCCGGTCGCAGGCGGGTAGCCGCCCATCAGCCCCCAGTCGCTGTTCATGTAGCCGTTGCCCATGAAGAACATCGTCCAGTCCTGCGCCTTCCAGACCATCCGCAGCGTCTCGAATCCGCAGCCGCCGCGATACTTGCCGTAGCCGCCGGAATTCGACTTCACGTTGCGGCCGAGGTACAGCAGCGGCTCGGCCATCTCCCAGATCTCGATGTCGCCCATGTCGCCTTCGGGGTTCCAGATCGCGGCCGCGTGATTCAGGCCGTCCTTGATCGCGCACGCGCCGGTGCCGCACGACGACGCCTCGAAGCTGTTCACCGCATGGATGTCGCCGTCCTGGTTGATCCCGCCGCCCTGCAGCCAGTTCGACGTGTTGGCGTTCCCGGCGTTGACTTCCTCCAGATAGCCGCGGCTGAAATACGCCTGCGACAGGCTGCGCCACATCGCGCTCCAGCCCGACACCAGGAAGTGCCACGCGTAAGCGTGTCCGGTGCGGCGGTCGTCCGGGTTCATCCATGCGCCCTTGGGCAGATGGAATTCGGTGCCGAAATATGCGCCGTCGTTGATGCGCTGCGTCGGCACCAGCGTCTGCGTCATCATCACCCAGATGCCGCTCGTGAACGCGACCTGGTGCGCGTTGTACGAGTGCCAGCCCCAGCGGCTCGCGCCCTCGAAATCGAGACGCCACGAGCCGTCCTTGCGGATCTCCATCTCGACCGGCGAATGCATGATCGAGTCGAGCTTCGCGAACGCCGACGACGTCTGCACGTCCGGATGGTTGTACGGCACGTCGACGAACGCGACCTTGCGATACTTGCCGGGCAACGTCATCGCCTTGATGCGCGTCTGCAGGCCGCGGCGCCCTTCCTCGATCACCTCGTAGCTGAATGCCTCGTAGGCGTCGAGGCCTTCGTCGGCAATCACTTCCTCGATCAGGTCGCGGATCATGTGGCAGCCGGCGATGCGCGTGCGTTCGTCGAGGATCCAGTACTTCGGCGTGCGAACCGAGCGCTGGCTCTCGTGCAGCCAGTCGCGCAGCGGCGTGTCGTTCACCCCCGTCTTGCGGCACGTGATCATGTAGCCGTCGCCGAAGCGCTGCACCTGGCCCGTCGACATCGAGCCCGGCGTCACCGCGCCCGTGTCGATCACGTGCGTGACGCCGCCGACCCAGCCGACCAGCTTGCCGTGCGCGAAAATCGGCACGATCGTCGCGATGTCGCACGGGTGGACGTTGCCGATCGAGCAGTCGTTGTTGGTGAACATGTCGCCGGGCTGAATGCCCGGGTTGGCTTCCCAGTTGTTCTCGATCATGTACTTGATCGCCGCGCCCATCGTGCCGACGTGGATGATGATCCCGGTCGACGTGAGCACGCAGTCGCCCGCCGCGTTGTAGAGCGTGAAGCACAGCTCCCCTTCCTGCTCGACGATCGGGCTCGCGGCGATCTTCTTGGCCGTTTCGCGCGCATGCACGAGGCCGCCGCGCAGCTTCGAGAACATCTTCTCGTAGCGGATCGGATCGCGCTCGCGCAGTGCGAGCCGCTCGAGCCCGTTGTAATGGCCGGTTTGCGCGGTGCGTTCGAGAATGCCGTCGCGAAACTGCTTAAGCGTCTGGCCGTTCTTCAGCAGATCGGCGAAACCGACTTCCTGGCTGGACATCATGTTCATCGCATGTCTCCTTACTTGACTTCCCTGAGGTGGAAGAGGCGGTGCTTGTCGAGCGTGGTGGCGAAGCCCTTGGGAACCACGAAGGTCGTCGCGTCGGATTCGATGATCGCGGGGCCCGCGATCTCGTTGCCCGGCTTGAGCGACTCCATGCGCCAGATCACCGCGTCGTGCCACTGCCTGTTTCGGTACAGACGCCGCGTGCCGACGTGCGCGTCCGCCGGCGGCGCGGGATCGGCGACCGGGTCTTCCGGCAAGACCGGCTTCTGCGTGATGACCATGCCGCGCATGATCGCGCCCGTGACCGAGAAGCCCAGCTCCGGCGAACGCGCGGAACTCGCGTACACGCGGCCGTAGGTGTCTTCGAAGGCGGTCACGATCTTGTCCCAGTCGTGCGCACCGGACGCGCTCGCGATCGGCGATTCGATTTCGAGGTCGTTGAGCTGGCCCATGTACTGCATCCGGAAGCCCGGCCGCAGGATCACGTCCCGCTCGCTGAAGCCGTTGATGCGAAACTCGTCGATCACCTTGGCCGTCAGTTCGGCCCAGGCCTTCTGGATCGTCTGCGCGGCGCCCGCCTTGTCGTCGTCGGAGGCGAGTTGCGGCAACGCGAGATCGACGCTCTTGTCGTAGCGATACTCGAAATCCGCGCACGCGCAGCCGAAGGCCGAGAAGCCTGCCGCCCACGCCGGCACGACGACGTCCTTGAAACCGAGCCCTTCGGTGTAGCCATAGGTATGAACCGGCCCCGCGCCGCCGTACGAGAAGCACACGAATTCGGTCGGGCTGTAGCCTTTCGCGCTGACGTTCGAGCGCAGGTATTCGCGCAACTGCAGGTCGAGCAGCTCGATCACGCCGGCCGCCGCATCCTCCACCGAGAGTCCGAGCGGCTCGGCGATCTGCTCGCGGATGTGCTCGCGGGCGCGATTCACGTCGAGCTTGATCTGGCCGCCGAGGAAGTTGTCGGGATTCAGGTAGCCGAGCACGACGTGGCAATCGGACACGGACACCGTCGTCAGGCCGCTGTCCGGCCAGCACGTGCCGACGCGATAGCCGGCGCTGTCCGGCCCGAGCTTGATGGCGCCGCTGTACGGGTCGAGCCGCACGAAGCTGCCGGCGCCCGCGCCGACCGAGTCCATCGCGACGAGCGGCAGCGACAGCACGAGGCGCGCCATGTCCGGGTCGGACGCGATCGCGAATTTGCCCTTCGTGATGAGCGCCATGTCGAACGACGTGCCGCCGATGTCCGAACACGCGATGTTGTCGTAGCCGAGCGCCTCGCCGAGCAGCTTCGAGCCGATCACGCCGCCGATCGGCCCCGACACGATGGTGCGCGCCAGTTCCTTCGCCTTCCAGCTGATCGTGCCGCCGTGGGTCGCCATCACCCGCAGGTCGAATTTCGCGCCGTGCTTGCGGAAGCGGTCGCTGACTTTCCGGAGCGTCTGCCGCGACGGTTCGGCCGCATACGCCTCGAGCACCGTCGTGTTCATCCGGTGGCTTTCCTTGCGCTGCGGGTAGTAGTCGACCGACGCGAACACCGGGAGATCGACGCCGCGCCCCGCCAGCTCGTCGCGCACGATGTCGCGCGCCTGACGCTCGCTCGTCGCGTTCTTGTGCGACTGGAGCAAGCAGATGACGATCGCCTTGGCGCCGGCGGCGACAAGCTCCCGCGTGGCCTGCCGCACTTCGTTTTCCCGCAGCGGAATGACGATTTCGCCCTGGACGTCCGTACGCTCGGTGACGCCGCGCGTGCGCGACAACGGCACGAGCGGCTCGTCGTAGCGGTGCGTATTCAGATGGATGCGCTCTTCGAGCGCGTACCCGAGGTAGCTCTGGATCGCGCGCCCCATCAAGTGCACGTGCTCGAAGCCCTTGTTGACGAGCAGCCCGACTTCGAGCCCCTTGCGTTGCACGACGCGGTTGAGCATCGCCGTGCCCGAATACACGCAGGTGACGAGGTCCGGATAGACGTCGTCGACGTCGCGTTGCCAGTGTGCGAGCGCATCCTGCGACGAGTTGAAGATCGCCAGCGACTCGTCCTCCGGATTGCTTTGCGCCTTGCCGACGACGAACCGTCCGTCCTCGCGCACGAAGAAGGTGTCGGTCATCGTGCCGCCCGCGTCGATGCCCAAGACCTGGACTTGCGAAAGTCCTTCCATGGTTGATGTCTCCAATGATTGAAGTCGTGATGAGCCGTGTTCCGGTTCGAGCGAGGCCATCGTGCGATCCCGGGCGCCGGCTCGTCTGCAGGAACGCAACAACCGTGCCATTCGACGGGGCCGGCCGCTCGATGCGGCCGGGCCATGCCGGGCGGGCGCTCGTCGAATCCGGCGCGGTGGCACGGGCGGGCCACGCACCGACGGACGTCCGGATTCCGGACTGCGCCGGCGTCCGGAGATCAGTCGGCGTCGCCGGCTGCGCTCCCGCGTTCAGCCATTCGGCTGATAGCCGCGCGGCCGGCCGCCCGCTAAAGTGACCCGACACGACACCTTTCCGGAGAACGACATGACGCCCCCGCAACCCCGTACGATCGCGATCACCGGCGCTGGCACCGGCATCGGCGCTGCATGCGCGCGCCGCTTCGCGGCCCGCGGCGACCGCGTCGTGCTGATCGGGCGGCGGCGCGCACCGCTCGACGCGCTGGCCGCCGAAACGGGCGGCCTCGCGCTCGCGGGCGACGCGGCGAGCACGGCCGACTGGGCCGGCTTCCTGCCGGAGATCGCCGAACGGTTCGGCCGCGTCGACGCGCTCGTCGCCTGCGCGGGCGGCCACGGCCTCGGCCGCGCGGACGAAACCGACGACGCCGGGTGGCGCGACGCGATGCACGCGAACCTCGACACCGCGTTCGTCAGCGCCCGCGCGTGCCTGCCCGACCTGATCGCGCAGCGCGGCAGCATCGTGCTGGTCGCGTCGATCGCCGCGCTCGCGGCCGGCCCCGGCGTCTGCGGCTACACGGTCGGCAAGCATGCGCTGCTCGGGCTCGCGCGTTCGCTCGCCCGCGACTACGGGCCGCACGGCGTGCGCGCGAATGCGGTCTGCCCGGGCTGGGTCCGCACGCCGATGGCCGATGCGGAGATGGAACCGCTGATGTCCGCCTACGGCGACACGCTCGACGGCGCATATGGGCGCGTGAGTGCCGACGTGCCGCTGCGGCGCGCGGCCGATCCGGACGAGATCGCGGCCGTGTGCGCGTTCCTCGCATCGCCGGACGCGTCGTTCGTGACCGGCGCGACGCTCGTCGCGGACGGCGGCGCGATGGTCGTCGACGTACCGACGCTCGCGTTCGACACGCTGTGACGACGGGCGCTGCACCGCGCCGCGCGACGCGTCGTTGAAGGCCGCCGCCCGGCCGGCTCGTTGGCCACCCCGAAAATCCGCTAACATCGACCGATCCGCCGCCGCGCGCGGCACCGCCTCACCGTTCGGGATTCGATGAACATCCGGTTTCTTGAAACCTTCGTCTGGCTCGCGAAGCTGGAAAATTTCAGGCTCACGGCCGAGAAGTTGCATACGACGCAGGCCGCCGTGTCGAGCCGCATCGCGTCGCTGGAAGAGGCGTTCGACGTGCGACTGTTCGACCGCAACACGCGTTCGGCCACGCTCACGCCCGCGGGCCGGCGCATGCTCGCGTATGCCGAGCGGATCGTGCGGCTCGACAGCGAGATGCGGCGCGACATCGACGCGGCGAGCGACGCCGGCCTGATCCGGATCGGCGTGATCGAGTCGATCGTGCACAGCTGGTTTCCGGCGCTGATGGCACAACTGCGCGAGCGCTACCCGCGCCTCGACGTCGAGATCACGAGCGACACGACGCTGCACCTGATCCGGCTGCTGAGCACCGACGGCGTCGACCTGATCCTGCAGACCGACCCGGTGCCCGGCCCCGACTTCACGAACCTGCCGCTGTGCGAATTCCCGGTGCACTGGGCGGCGAGCCCGCGGCTCGGGCTCGGCAGCGAACGGCTCGACGTCGCGCGGCTCGCCGCGTATCCGATCATCAGCTTCTCGCGCCACTCGGGCCCGCACGCAACGATCGAGCGGCTGTTCGCGGCCGTCGAGCGGCCGGCCAGCATCAACTGCATCACGTCGGTCGCCGCGATGATCCGGCTCGTCGCCGACGGCTTCGGCGTGGCCGCGCTGCCGCCCGCGATCATCGGCCGCGAACTGCAGGAAGGCGCGCTCGAACTGCTCGACGTCGAACCCGAATTCCCCGCGCTGCCGCTGGTCGCGTCGTATCGCACGCAGGGCCTGCCGGTCGCCGCGCGCATCGCGGAACTGGCGAGCGAAGTCGCGCGTGCGATGTCGGCCGCCGCGAGTCGTGCCAAGCCGGGCGCGTCGGCAAAGGCCGATGCGGATACCAACGCCATCGACAACGCACCTGCCCGACCGGCGACCAAAACCAAAACCGCGGCGGCAAAACGCACGCCGAAATCCGCGCCGCCCGCCCCTCCGGCGAAGCGCCGGCCGCGCCGCTCATAAGAAAACCTGTTCACCGCGAATTTGTTTTCTTGTTGGACGGGCACGGCCCGTCTTCGGGACACTGCAGTTCCTGACACACCTCGTCTCAAGGAACCCCGCGATGACCCGCCTTTCCCTTCCGCACGGACAACTCTGCGTCTGGACGGATATCGACCCCGCGCACGAAGCCGATTTCAACGCGTGGTACGACCGCGAGCACATGCAGGAGCGCGTCGCGATTCCGGGCTTCACGCATGCGCGGCGGTTTCGCTCGACCGATAACGGCCCGCGCAAATACCTCGCGCTGTACGTGACCGAGACCCTCGACGTGTTCCGCAGCGACGCGTACCGGCGCGCGTTCACGCATCAGACGGCCTGGTCGCTCGCGAATTTCGAGCGGATGACGGGCACGCAGCGACGGGTCGGTGACCTGACGATCGAAGCCGGCGACGGCGAAGGCGTGCATCTCGCGCTGTTCGTGCTGCCGCCGGAGCGCATCGACGTGCCGGGCCTGCGCGAACGCTTTGACGACGCGCTGCGCGAACCCGGCATCCATGCGGCACGGCTGTTCCGCACCGCGCCCGATCTTTCCGCGCCGATCGGCGCCGCTGCGGCCGCGCTCCCGGCCGCCGACGCGCTCGTGCTGATCGAGGGCAGCGACGCGGCCGCCACGCGCCGCGTCGCCGCCGCGCT
>NZ_CABVQC010000034.1 GCF_902499175.1 Burkholderia aenigmatica | reverse complement strand
TGACAGGAATATGAATTGCTTCATAAACCTGACTTACTTTAGTGTGAGACTCTTGATACTTTCGCTATCTGATCCGAAGATCAGCTCGCTTCCATCAAGCGCCCACACTTATCGGCTGTTAATTTTTAAAGAGCATTTCTGCGAGGAACTTCGTGTTTCTCAGCAGCGCTGCGTTTTCAGCAGCAGAGAAGCGAGATTATGAACCGTGTTTCGCATTTCGTCAACAACTTTTTTCACTACATCGTTGCGACCGCGGGGTTCAACTTCCAGGCCAGTGGCGCGCTCCAGACTGCAGCACACCGCCAACCTTGCTTCCCTCTTCCGCGCCGTGTTTCCGTTAGCGCGAAAGAGGCGTGATTCTAAGCACCCGCCCCCAACTACGCAAGCCCCTTTGTGAAAATATTTTGAAAAAGCCCCCGTGCGCTACCGCGCACGGGGGCTTGCGGCTCGACCGGCCGCATGACGCCGCCGACCTCCCTGCCGCCGGCAATACTTCACTCTATATATAGAGGGGCATCACTTGCCGCCCACTGCAGCCTGCAGTTGCTCGACCGGCACTGCGTCGGCCATCGCCGTGTAGCCGGCGTCGCTCGGATGAATGCCGTCGCCGCTGTCGTAGCGACGCTGCAGCACGCTCGGGCGCGCCGGATCGCGCAGCACCGCATCGAAGTCGACCACACCGTCGAACCCGCTACCGCTTCGGATCCACCGGTTCACCTCGAGGCGGATCGCCTCGCGCCCCGCCGGCAGCCCGGCCGGCGTCAGCGTCGCGCCGAAGACCTTCACGCCCTGACGGTGCGCCGCGTCGATCAGCCGGCGGTAGCCGTCGATCAGCGATGCGGCCGTGACCTGCGTATGCGGGTGGTCGCAATCGAGCCCCGCGCGCGGCGGCATCACCGCGAAGTTGATGTCGTTGATCCCGATCAGCACGATCGCCGCCTTCACACCTGCCCGCGACAGTGCATCGCGCTCGAAACGCGACGCCAGCGACGTGCCGTAGCACGCCGAGTCGCTGAGCAGCCGGTTCCCGCTGATACCAAGATTCGCGACGCCGATCGACTCCACGCCGGAGGCGGTCAGCCGATGCGCAAGCGCATCCGGCCAGCGGCGATTGCGGTTCACGCTCGAGCGCAGCCCATCAGTGATCGAATCGCCGATCGCGGCTACGCTGGCGCGTGCGGAACCGGTCTCGACTGCGAGCTCGGTCACCCACGCATATTGGGTAAAACGGGTGCGGAACGCGGCGGCGCCCGGATCACTCACGTGATCGCCCGGTACGGACACGTAGTTGAACTGGTTCGACACGCGGTGCCAGACCGTCATCCGCTGGTTCGGCCCCATCTGGAGACTGATCGCATACTGGCGCCCGGCCGCCACGTCGATCGCCACCGGATCGCTTTCGAGTTCCTGGCCCGGCGCAAGCGTCACCGACGCCTTGCCGCCGAACCGGACCGGCACCGCCGCACCGCCGGCGAGTGCCGCCCCTTCACCGGCGCGCGCGAGGCTCGCCGCCTCGACGACCAGCGGCGCACGACCGTATGCATTGCTGACGCGGATCCGCGCGGCGCGCCCCGACACCGTCGGATAGACGATCTGGCGCACGGCGCGTCCGGCCACGTCGGGCGCGCGATAGAGCGGCGGCGGTGCGGCAAGGTCGGGAATCGGCTGCAGTGCAGTCGCCCACGCGGCAACCCATCCGGCCGGCGCGGCCGAAGCCGACGCCACGAGCGGCGAGACAAAGACAGCCGCGCCCAACACGGCCGCGGCGATACTGCTTCGGAATGACATCGGCAAAATCCTCGTCGGAAAGCGGGCATTGTGCCGCAGAAGACGCGGCCCCACGTGTTGGCCACCCTCACGTCGCCCGATCGCGCCCCAACGTCCCTCGTTTACCCGAGTCTCGCCGCAAATCCGCAAGAAATTTATTAACCGACCGGTCGGTTGGTTTATACTTCGCACACATTCAACCGGACGAGAGCCTCGCCATGTACACGCAATCCCTCGACATCCCCGGCAACGTCGCGCCGCTCGACGCCGCAGCCGAGTCGCCCGAGCAGGCGCGGTTCGATGCGGTCATGGCCGCCGACGGCAAGATCGAGCCGCAGGACTGGATGCCCGATGCCTATCGCAAGACGCTGGTTCGCCAGATCTCGCAGCACGCGCACTCGGAAGTCGTCGGCATGCTGCCCGAAGGCAACTGGATCTCGCGCGCGCCGAGCCTGAAGCGCAAGGCGATCCTGCTCGCGAAGGTCCAGGACGAAGCCGGCCACGGTCTCTATCTTTATAGCGCGGCCGAAACGCTCGGCGTATCGCGCGATTCGCTGATCGACGCGCTGCTCGCCGGCAAGGCGAAATACTCGAGCATCTTCAACTACCCGACGCCGACCTGGGCCGACGTCGGCGTGATCGGCTGGCTCGTCGACGGCGCCGCGATCATGAACCAGATCCCGCTGTGCCGCTGCACGTACGGCCCGTACGCGCGCGCAATGATCCGCGTCTGCAAGGAAGAATCGTTCCACCAGCGCCAGGGTTTCGACGCGCTGCTGTCGATGATGAAGGGCAGCGATGCGCAACGCGCGATGGTCCAGCAGGCCGTGAACCGCTGGTGGTGGCCCGTGCTGATGATGTTCGGCCCGAGCGACGCCGATTCGGTCCACAGCAGCCAGTCCGCGAAATGGGGCATCAAGCGGATCTCGAACGACGACCTGCGGCAGAAGTTCGTCGACGCGACGGTCGACCAGGCGAAGGTGCTCGGCGTGACGTTGCCTGACCCGGACCTGAAGTGGAACGAGGCGCGCGGCCACCACGACTACGGCACGATCGACTGGGACGAATTCTGGCGCGTGGTCAACGGCGACGGCCCGTGCAACAAGGAACGCCTCGCGACCCGCGTGAAAGCGCACCAGGACGGCGCGTGGGTGCGCGAAGCCGCACTCGCCCACGAAGCCAAGCGCCGCGCGCGCGCCGAACAGCACGCCGCCTGAGCGGCGGCACACCATCGAATTCAGGATTCAGGAGAAAGTGATGAACAAGGAATGGCCGATCTGGGAAGTGTTCGTACGCAGCAAGCAGGGGCTCGACCACAAGCATTGCGGCAGCCTGCACGCCGCCGACGCGTCGATGGCGCTGCGCATGGCGCGCGACGTCTACACGCGCCGCCAGGAAGGCGTGAGCATCTGGGTGGTGCCGTCGTCGGCGATCACCGCGTCGGATCCGAACGAGAAGGCCGAGCTGTTCGAGCCGGCGGGCGACAAGATCTACCGTCACCCGACGTTCTACACGCTGCCCGACGAAGTCAACCACATGTAACGCCCGCGCCATGACGATCACGCCCGAACACCTCTCCTACGTGCTGCGCCTCGCGGACAACACGCTGATCCTCGGTCAGCGCAACGCCGAATGGTGCGGCCACGGCCCGATCCTCGAGGAAGACATCGCGCTCACCAACATGAGCCTCGACCTCATCGGCCAAGCGCGCATGCTGTATACGCATGCGGCCGAACTCGAGCGCCAGCTCACCGGCGCGACGAAGACCGAGGACGACTATGCGTACTTCCGCGCCGAGCGCGAGTTCGCGAACTTCACGCTCGCCGAGCTGCCGCACTACGGCCCGATCGCCGGTACCGCACACGCCGACAAGGACTACGCGGTCACGATCGTGCGCAACTTCCTGTACTCGGCGCTGATGCTGCACGTGTGGAGCGCACTGGAAACGTCGACCGACACGCAGCTCGCCGCGATCGCCGCGAAATCGGTGAAGGAAACCCGCTATCACGTGCAGCACGCACGCGAGTGGCTGGTTCGCCTCGGTGACGGCACCGACGAATCGCACCGTCGTGCGCAGGACGCGCTCGACTACCTGACGCCGTACACGCGCGAATGCTTCGCCGCCGATACGATCGACGATGCGGTCGCCGCCGCGGGCATCGCCCCCGCGCCGGCCGCGCTCGAAGCGGCATGGCGCGCGGACGTCGACGACGCGCTCGCGGAGGCGACGCTCACGCTGCCGGCACCCGTGCAGCACGTGACGACCGGCAAGCAGGGCGAGCACTCGGAACACATGGGCTACCTGCTCGCCGAAATGCAGAGCCTCGCGCGCCAGCATCCCGGCGCGAGCTGGTAACCAGCCGCCCCAACGGAGCCCGACGATGTCCGTCCAGACCGCCCCCGCTCACGCCGTGCCTGCCGCGCGCCACGCCGACCCGCTGCTCGCCCGTGCATGGGACGTGCTCGAAGCCGTGCCCGACCCCGAGATCCCGGTCGTGTCGATCCGCGAGCTCGGCATCCTGCGCGACGTCCGCCGCGCGGACGACGGCCAGCTCGAAGTCGTGATCACGCCGACCTACTCGGGCTGCCCGGCCATGTCGCAGATCGCGGAGGACATCGCCGCCGCGCTGCAGGCCGCCGGCCTGCCGCCGCACCGGATCGAGACGGTGCTCGCGCCCGCCTGGACGACCGACTGGATTACGCAGGAAGCGCGCGACAAGCTGCGCGCGTACGGCATCGCGCCGCCGGTCGGCCAGTGCGGCACCGCCGCGCCGCGGGAGAACGTCGTGCGTTTCGTGCCGCGGCCCGTCGCTGCGCCCGCGTGCCCGCGCTGCGGCTCCGCCCGTACCGAGCGTCTCGCGCAATTCGCGTCCACGGCCTGCAAGGCGCTGTATCGCTGCGTCGACTGCCGCGAACCCTTCGACTACTTCAAACCCTATTAATCGATATGGCGACCCCGCAATTTCATCCGCTGCGTATCCGCGACGTGCGGCCCGAGACCGCCGACGCCGTGACCGTCTCCTTCGACGTGCCGCCCGAGCTGCGCGACGCGTACCGCTTCACGCAGGGCCAGTTCGTCACGCTGAAGACCCACATCGACGGCGAGGAAACGCGCCGCTCGTATTCGATCTGTGTCGGCACGACGGACTACGACCGTGACGGCGAACTGCGCATCGGCATCAAGCGCGTGCGCGGCGGGCGCTTCTCGAACTTCGCGTTCGACTCGCTCAAGCCGGGCCACACGATCGACGTGATGACGCCGGACGGCCGGTTCTTCACGCACCTGAACGCCGATCACGGCAAGCAGTACGTCGCGTTTTCCGGCGGCTCCGGGATCACGCCGGTGCTCGCGATCGTGAAAACGACGCTCGAACTGGAGCCGCGCAGCACGTTCACGCTGATCTACGGCAACCGCAGCGTCGACGCGATCATGTTCGCGGAGGAGCTCGAGGACCTGAAGAACCGCTACATGAACCGCTTCGTCCTCTATCACGTGCTGTCGGACGACCAGCAGGACGTCGAGCTGTTCAACGGCGTGCTCGACCAGGCGAAATGCGCGGAATTCCTCGGCACGCTGACACCGGCCGACGCGATCGACGAGGCGTTCATCTGCGGCCCCGCGCCGATGATGGATGCGGCCGAAGCCGCGCTGAAGGCGGCCGGCGTGCCGCAGGCGAAGGTGCATGTCGAGCGCTTCGGCACGCCGCTGCCGCAGGCCGGCGCCCCGATCGTCGAAATCACCGACCAGACGCCGGCGGCCGACCTGGAAATCGTGCTCGACGGCAAGAAGCGCAAGCTGCGGCTGCCGTACGAAGGCGTGAGCCTGCTCGATATCGGCCTGCGCGCGGGCCTCGCGCTGCCGTACGCATGCAAGGGCGGGGTGTGCTGCACGTGCCGGGCGAAGGTGCTCGAAGGCGAGGTTCGGATGGAGAAGAACTACACGCTCGAGGAGCATGAAGTGAAGGATGGTTTCGTGCTCACGTGCCAGTGCCACCCGATCAGCGACAAGGTCGTCGTGAGCTTCGACGAGCGTTGAGCGACGTCGCGTCGCGGCGCCTGACGGTTTCTCGCCGTCACACATCTCGCTTACACTAGGGGCCGCCGGCCGGCTGGACATCGCAACGTCCGCCCGGCCGGCGGTTTTCTTTTGTTGACGACAGGCCGATGAGTACCATTCATGTGATTCAGGGCGGCACCGCCGCCGAGTCGCTGCGCGAGGCACTCGCGCAAGCCGGACGCGACGAGCTCGTCGTCGGATTGCTCGACGACCTCGGCGTCGGGCCGCTCAAGGGCGCCGACGAGGCACCCGACACGCGCGCCGTCTTCTGGCAGCGCGTGCTCGGCGACCGGATTCCCGACTGGAACGCAGAGATCGAAAGCGAGTTCGCACGCCTCGACCAGCTCGCTATGGATACGGGCCAGGTCGTCGTGTGGCACGCGCCGAGTGTCGGCGACAAGCTGCTGCTGCGCCGCGTCGCCTATCACCTGCGCAACGTCCCGCAACGCCTGAACGAAGTACGGCTGTCGGCCGCCGATCTCGACACCGCGCAGCGCGCGTCGCTGTCACGCACCGACCAGGCATGCGCGACCGGCATGTTCTCGCCCGCGGAACTGGCACGCAAGCGGCCGGTCGCCGCGCCGATCTCGGTACTGCGCATCGGCCGCCTCGCGCTCGAATGGCAGGAGGCGAAGCACCTGAACGCCGAGCTGCGCTACTGGGTCAGCAACACGATCAAGAGCGGCCACTATGCGGATCTCGACGCGCTGATCGTCGCGCGCGCGGAAGCCGACTGGCTGCCCGCGGGGCGCCTCGTCGGCAGCATCATGGCCGACGCCGACCGCGGCGGGCTGTTCGTCAGCGACTCGATCGCCTGGTGGCGCTGCCGCGAGCTCGCGGCAGCCGGCCGACTCGAGCTGCAGGACGACGCGCCCGACGCCCTCTCTTCTACGCAGGTGCGCGCGGCCCGCGCGGCCACCCCGCACCGCTAATCTTCCGTATTCGACCATGGCCCGTACCCGAGCGCCCGACCACGAATCCCAGCGCGAGCAGATCCTCGATCTGGCCGCCGAGAAATTCGCTCAGACGAGCTACCCGAGCACGTCGATGTCCGATCTCGCGACCGCGAGCGGCACGTCGAAGGCACGCCTCTATCACTATTACGAGAGCAAGGAAGCGATCCTGTTCGACCTGCTCGACCGCTACACGAAACGGCTGATGCTGATCATCGCCGAGGTCGAAGGGGCGAGCCAGCGGCGCGGCCTCAGCGAGCGCGATGCGTTCGCGGAGCTCGTGCGCGCGTTCCTCGGCGAGTACGAGACATCGCACAGCCGCCACGTCGCGCTGCTCAACGACGTGAAGTATCTCGAGGACGCGCAGCGCGAAATCGTGCTCGACCGCCAGCGCGACATCGTCGCGGCGTTCACGCGGCAGCTCGCACGTGCGTACCCGGACCGCATCTCGAAGGAAAACCAGACGTCCGTGACGATGATGGTGTTCGGGATGATCAACTGGACGTTCACCTGGCTGAAGCCCGGCGGCCGCCTCGGCTACCGCGACTTCGCCGAGCAGGTGATCGACCTGATCGAACGCGGGCTGTCGACGGCCGCCTGATTGCCGCGCAGCAGCAAACGTTGCGCGACGGGCACACTGCGACCGCCCGCCGCGCATTTCATATGACGAATTTTAAACTCATTAAAAATCAAATAGATAGACAATTAACTAAGCAGATTTAGAATTCATCCTCCAGCTTAAACATCGTTAAATACGGGTTTTCCCCAATCCGGGGGCTGACGGTCGGGTAAAATGCTGTTGCATTGCACAACCCGCTGTACGGTCACACATTGAGGAACCCACGATGAACACGCAATTCAACGGCACTGCCGATGTCGTCGGCAACGCCGGTAGTGCGCCGGTTCTCGTCAGGGAACTGGCTTCCAAAGACCGTGAGCAAATGCTCACCCACTTTCTCTCGCTCGACGAAGAGGACCGCCTGCTGCGCTTCGGCCAGATGGTGCCCGACCACGTGATCGAGAACTATGTCCGCACGATCGACTTCGGCCGCGACACCGTGTTCGGCGTGTTCGACCACGACCTCGAACTGATCGGCGTCGGCCACCTGGCCTACCTGCCGGCCGAGGGCGACAAGCGCACGGCCGAATTCGGCGTGTCGGTGCTCGAAAGCGCACGCGGCCGCGGCGTCGGCTCGAAGCTGTTCGAGCGCGCGGCGATCCGCAGCCGCAACACGCACGTGACGATGCTGTACATGCACTGCCTGTCGCGTAACGCGACGATGATGCACATCGCGAAGAAATCCGGGATGCGGATCGAGTATGCGTACGGCGAAGCCGATGCGTACCTGTCGCTGCCGCCGGCCGACCACTCGACGATCATCGCCGAGATGCTGCAGGAGCAGGCCGCGGTGTTCGACTACGCGATGAAGCGCCAGGCGCGCCGCACCACAAAGTTCATCGAATCGCTGATGCCCGCCGCGCTGACGGCGTAACTTCAGCCAGCCGGGCCGCGCCTGCCGCGCGCCCGGCCTCCCCCTTCCCCGCCGCGCACTAGCGCACCGAACGAATCGGCAACGCCGTCGTTTCCTTGAAGCATTCGAGCGAAAAGCTCGTCTTCACGTCGATCACCGACGGGTGATGCAGCAAATGCTCCTGCACGAAGCGGGAGAAATGCGCCATGTCCTCGACCTGCACACGCAGCAGGTAATCCATATCCCCCGTCATCGCGTGGCACGCGACCACTTCCGGCCAGGTCTGCACGGCCGCGCGAAACAGCTCCGCATGGGTCGCGCCCGCGCGCGCCGACGTTTCGTCGGCCCGGACCGGCGCCAGGCCGCCGCGCTTCTCGAGCCGTACGCTCACGTACGCGAGCAGGTCGAGCCCGAGCTTCTGCGGATTCAGCAGCGCGACATAGCCGGTAATCACGCCGATCTCCTCGAGCCGCCGGATCCGCCGCAGACACGGACTCGGCGACAGGTTCACGCGCTCGGCGATCTCCTGATTCGACAGGCGCCCGTTCTCCTGAAGAATCGCGAGAATCCGCCGGTCGATGGCATCCAATTCGGCTTGCGCCATCTTCTGCCCTCCAATGAATGGTTTGAGACTGGAAATTGCGCCATCGTAAGTTCGGGCAATTAAGTTCGCAAGTTTACGCTCGCGGCTGCCCGCTACACTCTGTCGCACGTACCGAGTCGTCGCGCACGCCGCCGCGTGTGCCACGTTCGACATCGAACCACGCCGGGTATGCGCACACCGCCCCGGCCGATCGCCCCCACAGGAGACACGCCATGCAGATCCCGAACTGGGACAACCCCGTCGGCACCGACGGCTTCGAATTCATCGAATACACGGCACCGGACCCGAAAGCGCTCGGACAACTGTTCGAACGGATGGGTTTCACCGCGATCGCGCGCCACCGCCACAAGGACGTGACGGTGTACCGCCAGGGCGACATCAACTTCATCATCAACGCCGAACCCGATTCGTTCGCGCAACGCTTCGCACGCCTGCATGGCCCGTCGATCTGCGCAATCGCGTTCCGCGTGCAGGACGCCTCGAAGGCGTACAAGCACGCGCTGGAACTCGGCGCCTGGGGCTTCGACAACAAGACGGGCCCGATGGAGCTGAATATCCCGGCGATCAAGGGCATCGGCGATTCGCTGATCTACTTCGTCGACCGCTGGCGCGGCAAGAACGGCGCGCAGCCGGGCGCAATCGGCGACATCAGCATCTACGACGTCGATTTCGAGCCGATCGCCGGCGCGACCCCGAACCCGGTCGGCCACGGCCTCACCTATATCGACCACCTGACGCACAACGTGCATCGCGGCCGCATGCAGGAATGGGCCGAGTTCTACGAGCGCCTGTTCAACTTCCGCGAAGTGCGCTACTTCGACATCGAAGGCAAGGTGACGGGCGTGAAGTCGAAGGCGATGACGTCGCCGTGCGGCAAGATCCGCATCCCGATCAACGAGGAAGGCTCGGATACGGCCGGCCAGATCCAGGAATACCTCGACGCGTACCACGGCGAAGGCATCCAGCACATCGCGCTCGGCGCGAGCGACATCTACCAGGCGGTCGACGGCCTGCGCAGCAAGGAAGTGAAGCTGCTCGACACGATCGACACGTATTACGAACTGGTCGATCGCCGCGTACCGGACCACGGCGAATCGCTGGAAGAACTGAAGAAGCGCAAGATCCTGATCGACGGCGCGCGCGACGACCTGCTGCTGCAGATCTTCACCGAGAACCAGATCGGGCCGATCTTCTTCGAGATCATTCAGCGCAAGGGCAACCAGGGCTTCGGCGAAGGCAACTTCAAGGCGCTGTTCGAATCGATCGAACTCGACCAGATCCGTCGCGGCGTCGTGCAGGACAAGGCCTGACGCATCCGGCGGGCGGCTGCCCGGGGCAACCCGGCAGCCCGCACGATCCGGCGGCACAAAGAAAAAGGGCGGGAATCCTTGGATTCCCGCCCTTTTTGCATTCCGGCGCGGCCCGCAGGCCGCGCGACCGGATCAACGCGCGTTCGCCTTCGACGCGACGGCGCGCTCGGCCGACGGCTGCGCGACGGCGTCCTGGGCCGGCACGATCTGCTGCATCTGCGCGCCGGCTGCCGCCAGTGCGCTCGCGCCTCGCGCGTGCACCGGGCCCGTCATCGAGAAAAACGCGGCGGACACGATCAGGAAACTCTGGATATGACGTGTGTTCATTGCACCTCCTGTAAAACTGCCGGCGCCTCCCCGATTGCGTGGAAACAAGCCAACGCGACCGGGCACCTCCGGCAGGCCGACAAGATTAACGGCATTTGCCCGCAGATGAACCCGGCTTTACATGCTTTTACATGATGTAACGCATGGTTCCACCCTGTTTTTCTGATGCGCCGCCGCAATTCCCCCGCGTTCCAACCGATGGGCGGCGGGTTTGCCCCAGTGCTACCATCGCTTAAAACCGGCCAATATGCCGGCCACTGCCGACGCGTCCACAAGATGCCCGAAGCAGTCGAGTTTTGGTGATCCCAAACTGGGTGGAGGAGACTGTTAATGAATGCCCCGCTAGACGCAGGCCAACGCGCGTCCCTGGAAGCCGCGCTGAAGTCCGTCACGCTTGATGACAAATACACACTGGAACGCGGTCGCGCGTACATGAGCGGCATCCAGGCCCTCGTGCGCCTGCCGATGCTCCAGCAGGAACGCGACCGTGCCGCCGGTCTCAATACCGCCGGTTTCATCTCCGGCTATCGCGGTTCGCCGCTCGGCGGCCTCGATCTGTCGCTCTGGAAAGCCAAGCAGCACCTGGCAGCCCACCAGATCGTCTTCCAGCCCGGCCTCAACGAAGATCTCGCCGCCACCGCCGTGTGGGGCTCGCAGCAAGTCAACCTGTACCCCGGCGCGAAGCACGACGGCGTGTTCGGCATGTGGTACGGCAAGGGCCCGGGCGTCGACCGTACGGGCGACGTATTCAAGCACGCGAACTCGGCCGGCTCGTCGCAGCACGGCGGCGTGCTGGTGCTCGCCGGTGACGACCACGCAGCGAAATCGTCGACGCTCGCGCACCAGTCCGAACACATCTTCAAGGCCTGCGGGCTGCCGGTGCTGTTCCCGTCCAACGTGCAGGAATATCTCGATTTCGGCCTGCACGGCTGGGCAATGAGCCGCTACTCGGGCCTGTGGGTCGCGCTCAAGTGCGTGACGGACGTGGTCGAATCGTCGGCATCGGTCGACATCGACCCGCATCGTACCGAGATCGTGCTGCCGACCGACTTCATCCTGCCGGACGGCGGGCTGAACATCCGCTGGCCCGACCCGCCGCTCGTGCAGGAAGCACGGCTGCTCGACTACAAGTGGTACGCGGCGCTCGCCTATGTGCGCGCGAACAAGCTCGACCGCATCGAGATCGATTCGCCGCACGCGCGCTTCGGGATCATGACCGGCGGCAAGGCGTACCTCGACGTACGCCAGGCGCTGACCGACCTCGGCCTCGACGATGAAACCTGCGCGCGGATCGGCATCCGGCTCTACAAGGTCGGCTGCGTGTGGCCGCTCGAAGCGCAGGGCGCGCAGGCGTTCGCGCGCGGCCTCGACGAAATCCTGGTGGTCGAGGAAAAGCGCCAGATCCTCGAATACGCGATCAAGGAAGAGCTGTACAACTGGCCCGACGGCCAGCGGCCGCGCGTATTCGGCAAGTTCGACGAAAAGGACGGCGCCGGCGGCGAATGGTCGGTGCCGATGGGCAACTGGCTGCTGCCCGCGCACTACGAGCTGTCGCCCGCGATCATCGCGAAGGCGATCGCGACGCGCCTCGAGAAGTTCGAGCTGCCGTCCGACGTGCGCGCACGCATCGCCGCGCGGCTCGCCGTGATCACCGCGAAGGAAATGGCGCTCGCGAAGCCGCACGTGCAGACCGAGCGCAAGCCGTGGTTCTGCTCGGGCTGCCCGCACAACACGTCGACCAACGTGCCGGAAGGCTCGCGCGCGATCGCCGGCATCGGCTGCCACTACATGACCGTGTGGATGGACCGCAGCACGAGCACCTTCAGCCAGATGGGCGGCGAAGGCGTGCCGTGGATCGGCCAGGCGCCGTTCACGGACGAGAAGCACGTGTTCGCGAACCTCGGCGACGGCACCTATTTCCACTCGGGCCTGCTGGCGGTGCGCGCGGCGATCTCGTCGAAGGCGAACATCACCTACAAGATCCTCTACAACGACGCCGTCGCGATGACGGGCGGCCAGCCGGTCGACGGCGTGCTGACGGTGCCGCAGATCACGCACCAGCTCGCGTCGGAAGGCGCGAAGAAGATCGTGATCGTCACCGACGAGCCGGAGAAGTACGACAGCCAGAAGACGCTGCTCGCGCCGGGCGTGACGATCCATCACCGCGACCAGCTCGACGACGTGCAGCGCGAGCTGCGCGAGATCGAAGGCACGACGATCCTGATCTACGACCAGACCTGCGCGACCGAGAAACGCCGCCGCCGCAAACGCGGCACGTATCCGGATCCGGCCAAGCGCGTCGTGATCAACGACGCGGTGTGCGAAGGCTGCGGCGACTGCTCGGTGCAGTCGAACTGCCTGTCGGTCGAACCGCTGGAAACCGAATTCGGCACGAAGCGCCAGATCAACCAGTCGAGCTGCAACAAGGACTTCTCGTGCGTGAAGGGCTTCTGCCCGAGCTTTGTCACGGTCGAGGGCGGTCAGTTGAAGAAGCCGAAGGCCGTGTCGGTCGACGGCAACGCACTGCCGCCGATCCCTGAACCGACGCTGCCGGACATCGACCGTGCATACGGCGTGCTCGTCACGGGCGTTGGCGGTACGGGCGTCGTCACGATCGGCGCGCTGCTCGGGATGGCCGCGCACCTCGAGAACAAGGGCGTGACCGTGCTCGACGTCACCGGCCTCGCGCAGAAGGGCGGCGCCGTGATGAGCCACGTGCAGATCTCGCACGCGCCGACCGACATCCACGCAACCCGGATCGCGATGGGCGAAGCCGACCTCGTGATCGGCTGCGACGCGATCGTCACGGCCGGCGACGAGTGCACGTCGCGGATGCGGCACGACACGACGCGCGTGGTCGTCAACAGCGCGCAGACGCCGACCGCCGAGTTCATCAAGAACCCGAACTGGGCGTTCCCGGGCCTGTCCGCCGAAAACGACATCCGCGCAGCAGCCGGCGAAGCCGTCGATTTCATCGACGCGAACCGCTTCGCGGTCGCGCTGCTCGGCGACGCGATCTACACGAACCCGTTCGTGCTCGGCTACGCGTGGCAGAAAGGCTGGCTGCCGCTCACGCTCGCGTCGCTCGTCCGCGCGATCGAGCTGAATGCGGTATCGGTCGAGAAGAACCGTGCGGCCTTCGACTGGGGCCGCCGCGCCGCGCACGACCTGGCGAGCGTGAAGCAGGCCGCGGCCGGCGACGCGCGCCCCGCGCAAGGCGCCACGGTGATCGCGCTGCACACGAAGAAGGCGGTCGATGCCCTGATCGCGAAGCGTGTGGAATTCCTCACCGCGTACCAGAATGCCGCGTACGCATCGCGCTATGCGGCATTCGTCGACAAGGTGCGCGCGGCCGAGCGCGCACTGGCAGACGGCGACACGGTGCAGGAGCAGTTGACCGAAGCGGTCGCGCGCAACCTGTTCAAGCTGATGGCGTACAAGGACGAATACGAGGTCGCACGGCTGCAGTCCGACCCGGCGTTCCTCGCGCGCCTGACTGCGCAGTTCGAAGGCGACTGGAAGCTGAAATTCCACCTCGCGCCGCCGCTGTTCGCAAAGACGGATGCACACGGCCATCTCGTGAAGAAGGCGTACGGCCCGTGGATGATGTCGGCGTTCCGGCTGCTCGCGAAGGCGAAGTTCCTGCGCGGCACGGGGCTCGACCCGTTCGGCCGTACCGACGAGCGTCGCACCGAACGCGCGCTGATCGGCGAGTACGAAGCGCTGATCGGCGAGGTGCTCGGAAAGCTGAACGCGGCCAACCGCCCGCTCGCCCTCGAGCTCGCGGCGCTGCCGGACGGCATTCGCGGCTATGGCCACGTGAAGGAGAACAACCTGCGCGCGGTACGCCAGAAGTGGAACACGCTGCTCGCGAAGTGGCGTGCGCCGGCCGGCGGCCAGTCGCACCAGCAGGTCGCGTAACGGCACGCGGCGGGCATTCGCGGTCCGGATGCCCGCCGGCGAGCGGCTACCGGCTCGCGTCACAATAAAAAAACGCCACGGAACGCAGGTTCCGTGGCGTTTTTCATTGCGCCGCGCGTGAAGCGCGGCGCACGCGGGCGTGGACTTACTTCGTGTTCACGTTCGCGGCGGCAACCGCCGTCATGTTGATGATCCGGCGCACGGTCGCGGCCGGCGTCAGGATGTGAGCCGGCTTCGCTGCGCCGAGCAGGAACGGGCCAACCGTCACGCCTTCGCCGCCGACCATCTTCAGCAGGTTGTACGCGATGTTTGCCGCTTCGACGTTCGGCATGATCAGCAGGTTCGCTTCGCCCGACAGGGTCGTGCCAGGGAAGGCCTGCTTGCGGATCATTTCCGACAGCGCCGCGTCGCCGTGCATTTCGCCGTCGACTTCGAGGTTCGGTGCGCGTTCGACGATCAGCTTGCGAGCCTCGCCCATCCGGCGCGACGACGACGACGGCGCGCTGCCGAAGTTCGAGTTCGACAGCAGTGCAGCCTTCGGCGCGATGCCGAAGCGCTCGATCTCGGCCGCGGCCTGGATCGTCATGTCGGCGAGCTGTTCGGCGCTCGGCAGCTCGTTCACGTACGTATCGCACACGAACAGGTTGCGGCCCGGCAGCATCAACAGGTTCATCGCTGCAAAGTGCTCGGCGCCCTTCGCGCGGCCCAGCACCTGCTCGATGAACTTCAGGTGGCTGTGGAACGTGTCGATCATCCCGCAGATCATCCCGTCCGCGTCGCCCAGGTGCACGAGCATCGCGCCGATCAGCGTGTTGAACTTGCGCATCGCCGCCTTCGCGACTTCCGGCGTCACGCCGTCACGCGCGCCGATCTCCTGATACGCCTGCCAGTAGCGGTGGTAGCGCGCATCGTCTTCCGGATCGACGATTTCGAAATCGGTGCCGGCCTTCAGCTTCGAGCCGATCTTCGCGAGGCGCATGTCGATGACCGACGGACGGCCGACGAGGATCGGCTTCGCGATCTTTTCCTGCAGCACGAACTGCGCGGCGCGCAGCACGCGCTCGTCTTCACCCTCGGCGAACACGATGCGGGCCTGCTTCTGCTTCGCGGTCGCGAACACCGGGCGCATCACCATGCCGGTGCGGTAGACGGTCGCACCGAGCTGCTCGCGGTATGCGTCCATGTCCTGGATCGGGCGGGTGGCAACGCCCGAATCCATCGCGGCTTGCGCGACGGCCGGCGCGATCTTGATGATCAGGCGCGGATCGAACGGCTTCGGAATCAGGTAGTCCGGCCCGAATTCGAGCGAGTGGCCTTCATACGCCTTCGCGACTTCTTCGCTCTGGTCGGTTTCCTGCGCCAGCTCGGCGATCGCGCGCACGCATGCGAGCTTCATTTCTTCCGTGATCGTCGTCGCGCCGACGTCGAGCGCGCCGCGGAAGATGAACGGGAAGCACAGCACGTTGTTGACCTGGTTCGGGTAGTCCGAACGGCCGGTCGCGACGATCGCGTCCGGGCGCACGGCCTTCGCGTCTTCCGGGCGGATTTCCGGCTCCGGGTTCGCGAGCGCCAGGATCAGCGGGCGGTCGCCCATCGTCTTGACCATGTCCTGCTTCAGCACGCCCGCGCTCGAGCAGCCGAGGAACACGTCCGCACCGACGATCGCGTCGGCGAGCGTGCGTGCGTCGGTGGTCGCCGCGTAGCGCTGCTTCGACGGGTCGAGGTTGCCGCGCCCTTCGTAGATCACGCCCTTCGAATCGGCGACGAGGATGTTCGCCTTGGTCAGGCCGAGGTTCACCAGCAGGTCCAGACACGCGATCGCCGCAGCGCCCGCGCCCGAACACACGAGCTTCACTTCGGACAGCTTCTTGCCGACGACCTTCAGGCCGTTCAGGATCGCAGCCGACGCGATGATCGCGGTGCCGTGCTGGTCATCGTGGAAGACGGGGATCTTCATGCGCTCGCGCAGCTTCTGCTCGATGTAGAAGCATTCCGGCGCCTTGATGTCCTCGAGGTTGATGCCGCCGAGCGTCGGCTCGAGCATCGCGATCGCCTCGACGAGCTTGTCGGGGTCGGACTCCGACAGTTCGATGTCGAACACGTCGATGCCCGCGAATTTCTTGAAGAGGCAGCCCTTGCCTTCCATCACCGGCTTCGCGGCGAGCGGGCCGATGTTGCCGAGGCCGAGCACGGCGGTGCCGTTCGTGATGACGCCGACGAGGTTGCCGCGCGACGTGTACTTCTGCGCGTCGAGCGGATCGGCGTGGATCGCTTCGCACGCAGCGGCGACGCCCGGCGAATACGCGAGCGACAGATCCAGCTGGTTCGACAGCGGCTTGGTCGGGGTGACCGAAATCTTGCCGGGTTTCGGGTTCAGGTGATAAGCCAGTGCGGCCTGCTTCAGTTGTTCGTCCATGATTGACCTGCGAGAGACATGCGAAATATTGACGGTTCAGTACGCTGCACCTTCGGCCGCGTCTGCTTGAATCGAGAGGGTGATCGACTGCGAGACGGCACGCGACGCGCCGGGTCGGCACGCCATCGAACCTTGGCGGGTGGCAAGAGGAAAGTACAAAGTACTGAACGATTTCTAAGGGTCGCCTAGTGTACACCCCCTAAATGACGCATGTTGGTGCAGCGCCGCATCCTCCGCATCAGCGCGCGAGCGGTCAGACCCCAGTTGTTTCGCCGGTGGTGAGCCACGGGGCGAACCCGCGCGAATTCCGCCGAAAACCGGCCTGAATCGGGTAAAATAGCGGGCTACGCGCGCAGCGATGCGATTGGCCCTCCGATCGCGCCCCGGCCCCCTGGGCAGGTTCCCCTTGCTGCGCCACCGGGCCCGCGCCCGCTCTTCGCTCATCACCCAAGGAATGCCCATGACAGGCTACGATCGTCAGTCGATCTCGGATACGACCGCCAAAATCCTGCTCGAAGTACAGGCAGTGCACTTCAATGCAGAAAAACCGTTCATCTTCACGTCCGGCTGGGCAAGCCCCGTCTATATCGACTGCCGCAAGCTGATTTCGTATCCGCGTGTGCGCCGCGCGCTGATGGAAATGGCGGAAACGACGATCATGCGCGACGTCGGCTTCGAGCAGATCGACTCGGTGGCCGGCGGCGAAACGGCCGGTATCCCGTTCGCGGCATGGCTGGCCGACCGGATGATGGTGCCGATGCAGTACGTGCGCAAAAAGCCGAAGGGTTTCGGCCGTAACGCGCAGATCGAAGGCCATCTGGAAGAAGGCTCGCGCGTGCTGCTCGTGGAAGACCTGACGACCGACAGCCGCAGCAAGATCAACTTCGTCAACGCGCTGCGTACCGCGGGCGCGACGGTGAACCACTGCTTCGTGCTGTTCCACTACAACATCTTCAAGGAAAGCGTGTCGGTTCTGAAGGACATCGACGTCGACCTGCACGCGCTCGCCACGTGGTGGGACGTGCTGCGCGTCGCGAAGGCGTCGGGCTACTTCGAGACGAAGACGCTCGACGAAGTCGAGAAATTCCTGCACGCACCGGCCGAGTGGTCGGCTGCGCACGGCGGCGCGACGGCCCCGAAGGAATGACGCCGCGCCGGCCCCCAGGCCGGTGTCCTGGCTGAACAAGCCGCCCGCTTCATCGCGGGCGGCTTTTTTTTCGTCCGTCGATTCGTGCAGAAAGCGATCGCGACCACGGGTCGCGGCGTGCATCGCTCATCGAACCCTAATGCTAGACTTGATCCATCGCTGCCATCAGCTGCGCGGGCAACGCACAACGCCAACAACGCCGGAAGCATCGGTCCGGCCTACGTGACGGGAGAAGCGCCATATGCGTGTGGATCGCCGGATCACTCCGCCTGCGCCAGCGGGTCGCCCGTCGCCGCTCCTCGCCGCCCTCCTTTACGCCGCCCTCCTCACTGCCCTGCCCGCGCATGCGGAAGGCGCGTTCACCGTGACGAGCGACGACCTGACGCCGGGCGGGCGCGTCCGCGCCGCGAACGTGTTCGACCGCGGCGACTGCAAGGGCGGCAATCACTCGCCGCAGCTCGCCTGGCACAACCCGCCGCCCGGCACACGCGGCTACGCGGTCACGCTCTTCGATCCCGACGCGCCGGGGCACGGCTGGTGGCACTGGGCCGTGGCAGGCATTCCGGCAACCGTCACGAGCCTGCCCGCCGACGCGAGCGCGTCCGGCTTCCTGCGGCGCATCGGCGCGAGCGAGGCGCGCAACGACTTCGGGATCGACGGCTACGGCGGCCCGTGCCCGCCGCCCGGCAAGCCGCATCGCTATGTGATCACCGTCTACGCGCTCAAGGGCGACGACCTGCGCGTCGCGCAGGGCCGCCCCGCGCCGATGTTCGAGCACGAGATCGGCACGCTGGCGATCGGCACCGCACAACTCACGGTCAACTACGGGCAATAGCGAGCGTCGGGCGTCGGGCCTTGCGCGTCGCCGCACTGCGATTGCCTGCCGCCGCGAAATTCCGTCCGCCGCACCCGCGCGTTTTCCCGTCATTTCGGCTTGCTAGACTCGTCGTCACCGGTCGCGGCGCCACGCCGCGCATCCGTCGCGCCGCCCGCCGGCGACGCGTGACGCGGCGCACCTGCGGTCCGCCGTCCCCGTTCCTTTCCGGAGAACGCCTCATGTCGAACATCGTCATCGTCTATCACAGCGGCTACGGTCACACGCAGAAACTGGCCGAGGCCGTTCACACGGGCGCGCAGGACGCCGGCGCGACCGTGCGCCTGCTCGCCGTCGGCGACGTCGACGACGCGGGCTGGGCCGCGCTCGACGCAGCCGACGCGATCGTGTTCGGCGCGCCGACCTACATGGGCGGCCCGTCGGCGCAGTTCAAGCAGTTTGCCGATGCGACGTCGAAAGCGTGGTTCACGCAGAAATGGAAAGACAAGATCGCCGCGGGCTTCACGAACTCCGCGACGATGAACGGCGACAAGTTCTCGACGATTCAATATTTCGTCACGCTGGCGATGCAGCATGGGATGGTGTGGGTCGGCACGAGCCTGATGCCGGCCAACTCGAAGGCGGCCACGCGCAACGACATCAACTACCTGGGCGGCTCGACGGGCCTGCTCGCGCAGTCGCCGGCGGACGCGACGCCCGACGAAGGCCCGCTGCCGGGCGACCTCGAGACCGGGAAGGCGTTCGGCCGGCGGGTCGCCGAAGCGACGGCCCGCTGGGTCGCCGGCCGCAGCTGAGCACGCCCCGGCGCCCGCGCCGCCGGGCGCCAAAGGGACACAAGACGGCCCGCCGGCCGTCTTTTTTTCGCCCCGCGCGGTGCAGGCCCGCCAGATGACGTCTTAAAATGGCGGTTTCAGGGCGCGGGCCCCCGTTTCATTCAGTGAGAGCGAAATGAGCACCAAAGTTTTTGTCGACGGCCAGGAAGGCACGACCGGCCTCAAGATCTTCGAATACCTGTCGGCACGCAGCGACATCGAGATCCTGCGCATCGATGAAGCGAAGCGCAAGGACGTCGAAGAGCGCCGCCGCCTGATCAACGCGTCGGACGTCACGTTCCTGTGCCTGCCGGACGTCGCATCGCGCGAATCGGCCTCGCTCGTCGAGAACCCGAACACGACGCTGATCGACGCGAGCACCGCGTTCCGCACCAGCGCCGACTGGGCGTACGGCCTACCGGAACTGACCCGCACGCAGCGCGAGAAGATTCGCACGTCGAAGCGCATCGCCGTGCCGGGCTGCCACGCGTCGGCCTTCGTGCTCGCGATGCGTCCGCTCGTCGATGCGGGCATCGTCGCGCCGACGTTCGCCGCGCACAGCTACTCGATCACCGGCTACAGCGGCGGCGGCAAGTCGATGATCGCCGACTACGAAAACGCGGCGCCGGGCGGCAAGCTCGCGAGCCCGCGCCCGTACGCGCTCGGCCTCACGCACAAGCACCTGCCGGAAATGGCCGCGCACACGGGCCTCGCGAACCCGCCGATCTTCACGCCGATCGTCGGCCCGTTCCTGAAGGGTCTCGCGGTGACGACCTACTTCACGCCCGAGCAGCTCGCGAAGCGTGCGACGCCGCAGGACGTGCAGCGCGTGTTCGCCGAGTACTACGCGGACGAAGCATTCGTGCGCGTCGCGCCGTTCGATGCGGACGCGAACCTCGACGGCGGCTTCTTCGATGTGCAGGCGAACAACGACACGAACCGGGTCGACCTGTTCGTGTTCGGCAACGAAGAGCGCTTCGTCACGGTCGCGCGCCTCGACAACCTCGGCAAGGGCGCGTCGGGCGCCGCGATCCAGTGCATGAACCTGAACATCGGCGCGGCCGAGGACGCCGGTCTCAAACGCTGATTCAGCACCGTATGCAATGCAAAGCCGGCCACTGGCCGGCTTTTTATTTACCCGTATCGGGCAATATATAAAAAATTCCGGATCGCGCATTTACAATTATTTACAAGCTTTCCATTGCGCGATTACCAGTGAATTAATTCCGCCTCTTCTTTATCCAGTCAATCCCGAATAGGGATATACCGGATACCGCCGCTTTAAACGCTGCCGTTATACGCAGGAAGGCTCTCCGCCGGCCTGCCCGGCGTCGCACATCCCCCACTCCGGCAGCTTCCGGCGGCCCGCCTCACGTTTAAATTCTTACCGAATGCCGTGTCAGGCAAGGGCGCAAAACACGATACCCGTTTCAATCGCCTTTTTTAGACGGGTTCATCAATTGACAGCAAAAATCAAGGCGGCGACATTAGCTCGCACAATTAAACGATTGGAGACAGCGGCATGTCGCACACCTTATCGAAGGGGGTGGCAACGGCCTTTGCCATTGCCCCTTTCCTGGTTGCATGTGGAGGGGGAGATTCCGGCGGCGCAGTCGCGCCGATCAACGCGCCCCAATGTTCCGGTTCCAGCTGCGGCACGCAAGGGCCGCCGCCGTCGCAGCCCGTCAACGGCTCGCTGTGCCCGGCCGACGCCGACATCGTGAAGAGCACGTATCTCGGCGGCGCCGGTAGCGGCGAGATCGTCAGCGTCAACATCGACGCCGTGGCGATGACCTACACGCTCAAGTGGCTCGAATCGCCGATTCCGCTCGCGACCGGCACGGTCACGCCGAGCCGCGCCGGCACGACGATCACCGGCGCGGTCATGCACCCGCCGGCCGGCACGCTGCCGACCGCCGAGCAGACGCGCTGCGCATTCATCCTCACGCCGGGCACGGGCAAGGCGCCGAGCGGCGCCACGTACTCGACGGCCGCCGACTTCAACCAGGCGAACCCGCCGATGCTGCTGGTCGGCATGGGCGTCGCGGGCGGCGGCATTCCGGGTGCGACGGTCCAGTACGACGGGCTGACGATCGCGCTCGGCCCGGTCGTGCTCTACCAGAACGTCGGCCAGGTGCCGAAGCGCCACTTCGACTTCTATCCGTTCCTCGGCTTCGCGAACACGACGACCGACATCACGAAGCTGCCGGGCACGTACAACGCGCTGATCTACCACCTCGTGCCGTCGGGCAACTACGCGACGAAGGGCACGAACTCGAGCGAGACGTTCGACGGGAACGGCGCCTGCACGTCGACGAGTTCGGGCGGCTGCCAGACGACCGGCAACCCGTGGACCGCGAACACCGCGAACGGCGGCTACTTCGACAGCACGAAGGCGCCGCAGACGCTGCCGCAAACGCAGTTGCCGCTCATCGGCGCGACCGGCAAGTCGGCGACCGCGCACATGGTGATCGGCCAGCTCAACGGTGCGACGGTGCCGGTGATCGTGCGTACGGGCAACGTGAACCTCGGCACGGCGCCGCTGCATACCGATGCGCAGGTCGACGACGAATCGGGCATCGCGGTGCTCGGCGCGGCGACGGCAATCACGTCGGGCACGATCGACGGCGGCTACGCGGGTGCGGACTCGAACTTCAAGTACACGGCGGCCCTGATCCGCGGCGGCAACGCGTCGTTCATCAACCCGAGTACGCAGGTCGAGGAAGACGGCTTCACGCTCGACTACGGGCAGACGACGCCGGGCCTGCTGAACGCGGCGACGACGCCGCCGAGCGGCGCGAACTACCCGTCCGCATCGGGCGTGGTGATCGCGACGGGCGGGCTGTACGCGGCGCTGATCCAGGGCACGGTGAACGGCGGCGTCACGTCGACGTCGGCGAACTCGACCACGTCGTCGACACCGTACTTCGGCGTGGGCGCGCAGATCAGCAAGTAGAGCGAACGAGGACGCGACGGCGGGCTGGCCGCCGTCGCGGAACGCACGAGCGCGCGCGGCACGGCGCAGGCAGGACGAGCACAACCAACAGAAGCGGCCGACAGGGAGCTGGCCGCCGCACAAGACAAATCTGGAGGAGCAACATGAAGCGCAACCTCATTCTGGCGGCGGCCCTTGCCGCCCCCCTTCTTTCCGCCTGCGGCGGCGGCAGCGACAATCCGCCCCCGCTCGTCGAAGACCGGCTCTGTCCTGCCACGCTCGACTACAGCACCGTGTTTACGGGTGGCGCGGGCAGCGGCGAACTCGCGAAGGTCCAGCTCGACACGACCAAGATGACCTGGCAGGTCACCTATGTCGAATCACCGGTGCCGCAAACGACCGGCACCGTCGTGCCGACCCGCGCGGGCACCGTCGACAGCGGCACGCTCACGCAGGAAACGCTGCTGCCGACCAACAAGCTGAACCAGTGCGCGTTCCGCCTGAACGGCGCGAGCC
The DNA here is from genome assembly GCF_902499175.1 of Burkholderia aenigmatica. Classification (GTDB taxonomy): domain Bacteria; phylum Pseudomonadota; class Gammaproteobacteria; order Burkholderiales; family Burkholderiaceae; genus Burkholderia; species Burkholderia aenigmatica. The sequence continues at coordinate 67,126 of NZ_CABVQC010000034.1, read as the reverse complement.
TCGATCCGTCGCGCCCGGCGCGCATCTTCGTCGGCATGGGCGTCGCGGGCGGCACGATTCCCGGCAAGGAAATCCAGTTCAACGGCGTGCTCGGCCAGGCCGCGGTGCCCGACACGAAATTCCCGTACTACCCGTTCATCGGCTTCTCGTCGATCGAGACCGACATCACGAAGGTGGCGGGCACATACAGTCATACGGGCTTCGGTGAGGTGCCGTCGCAGAAATTCGCGCCGGCATCGATCGACGCGAAGGTGACGATCAACGCCGACGGCAGCTGGACCAAGTGCGACACGACCGGCCAGTTCGCCGGCGGCGCGTGCACGCAGCAAGGCACGAACTTCGTGCAGTCGGCGGACGGCAGCGGTGCGTTCCAGTCGAACAACTACGCGAGCCAGCTGAAACCGACGCTGTCGGCGACGCCGCAGGGCAAGGGCTTCATGATCGTCGGCAAGCTGCGCAACCAGCTCGTGCCGATCCTCGTACGCACGGGCGTCGCGAACCCGAACCCGACGCCGAACAGCAACGGCGTGCCGGGCCTCACCGCCGACGACGAATCGAGCATCTCGATCCTCGCACCGCAGACGACGATCGCAGTCGGCTCGCAGAACGGCGAGTACATCGGCGTCGACAGCCAGTTCGACTACCGCACCACCGCGCTGACCGACAAGCAGGCCACGCTGCTCGATCCGTTCAACGCGTCGCAGGCGTCGCTCGCGACCGCGCTCGATCTCGACTACACGCAGACGGTGCCGGGCACGGTCACGACGATCCATACGGGTGCCAGCAGCACGACGCCGACCGGCAAGTTCATCTTCACGGGTGGCGTGTTCGGGTTCCTCGACAACGCCGGATCGACGCCGTATTTCACGATCGGCGCGTTCGTCCAGTAAGCGGAGGGGGAAGCCGTGATGAAGAAAACCCTTCTCTGCGCGGCGGCCGGCGCCGCCGTGCTGGCGCCGCTCGCGGCGCACGCGCAGAGCGCCGGCAGCAACGTCGTCACGCTGGGCTGGTTCCACGTGATGCCGCAGCAGAGCAGCACGCCGATGACGACCAACGTCGCGCCGACGCCGATCAACACGCCGCTGCGGCTGCCGCCGTCGTTCACGTCGCCGGGCACCGGGCTGCGCACGAGCGGCGCCGACACGGTCGGCCTGACGGTCAGCCACTTCCTCACCGACCACATCGCGGTGACGTCGGTGGCCGGCGTGCCGCCGGTGTTCAAGGTGTCGGGCCAGGGCACGATCAGGCCGCCCGGCCCCGCCGGCGCGCTCGGCACGCAGAACATCGGGCTGGCGTCGGTCAACCCGATCGTGAAGAGCGTGCGGCAGTGGAGCCCGGCGATGCTGCTGCAGTACTACTTCGGCGCGGCGACCGCGAAGTTCCGGCCGTTCCTCGGCCTCGGCGTGTCGTACAACTGGTTCAGCGACCTGCAGCTCAACTCGAACTTCATCAAGCAGACGCAGGACAACCTCGGCGCGATTCTCGCGGCGGGCGCGGGCAAGCCGGGTACGACATCGGTGGAAGCGAAGGCGTCGTCGTCATGGCAGCCGGTGTTCAACGCGGGCCTGCAGTACAACATGACCGAGCACTTCGGGCTGATCGCGTCGGTGACGTACATTCCGCTGAAGACGACGTCGACGGTGACGATCAAGGCGGCCGACGGCACGGTGCTCTCGGAGTCGAAATCGGACCTGAAGGCGGACCCGATCATCAGCTACGTCGGGATGACGTACAAGTTCTGAGCGCCGCGACGGACGACGAATGGAAGGCCGCGACAAAATCGCAGGCAAAAAAAAGCCCGCCTAAGAGGCGGGCTGAATCCATATCAGAGGAGACATGGAGGAGACAGGTGCAACTATAGCGAATCGGTTTCCGCATTGCAACATTTCCGTAGAGAAAATAAGGATTTTCCCTCGAATGCCGCCTCTAGATGGCGTTCATTGCATCTGACCCCGCCCTGTTTACCTGGTCGAGCACCTCGCCCAGCGCATCGCGCAGCAGTGCGACAGGCCGCACCAGACGGCCCGGCAGCGCGCCGTGCACGATCCACACGTTGATCCGCGTCTCCAGCCCCACCGTTTCCACCACCCTCAGCGCATCGCGATGCGCGCTGCGCGCCAGCGCGTTCGGCGCGGCAATGCCGATGCCCGCGCCGCGCGCGACGAGCGACAGCTGCAGCTCGGAGCCGAACGCCTCGACCGCGACATCGAACGGCAGCCCGGCCGCGCCGAGCGAGCGGCTCAGCGCCGAACGCATCCCGCAGCCGTCCTGACTCAGCACCCACGGATAACCCGACAGCGTATCGATCGACAGCGGACCGTCCGGCAGCGGATAGTCGCGCGCGGCAACGAGCACCGTCGGCTGCGTGCCGAGCAGCGTCGACGTGAACGCATCGGGCAGCGCCGCGCTGGCCGGCACCATCACGGCCGCGACGTCGAGCGCGCCGCGCTCGACGCCCTGCATCAGCGCCGGCGACCAGCCGGCCGTCACCCGCAGCGTCAGGCGCGGAAACGCGTCGCGCAGCCGGTCGATCGGCTGCTCGAGCGCCAGCTCGGACAGGAACGGCGGCACGCCGATGCGCAGCTCGCCCGACGGCTCGCTGTCGGGCGCACCCGCCGCCATCAGTTCGTCGACCGCGCCCAGCACGTTGCGCGCGAGCGCGTAGACGTCGCGCCCGGCGGCGGTCGGCTTCAGCGGCTTGCTTTGCCGGTCGAGCAGCGGCATGCCGAGCAGCGTTTCGAGGTTCTGCACGCGCCGCGTCAGGCCCGGCTGCGTCAGGTGGAGCTTCGCGGCCGCGGCGACCATCGACCCGCTGTCGACCACCGCGACGAATGCCTGGAGATCACGCGTATTCAAAACAAACTCGCATAATCATGTTAGAGATATTTCAATTGTCGCATAAACATCGGACACCTACGATGGGTACTCCTACGACCCACTCGCCAGGTTTCCGATGAACTGCCCCGCCAACCCTTGCCCCACCGCCATTCGCACGTCCGCCGGCGCGCCGCCCGCGCTGAGCGCGGGCATGACGCTGTTCTTCGCCGCGACGGTCGGCGTGATCGTGATGGACCTGTTCGCCGCGCAACCGCTGACGGGCCCGATCAGCGCCGACCTGCACCTGCCGCCCGGCCTGACCGGCCTCGTCGCGATGCTGCCGCAGCTCGGCTACGCGGCCGGGCTCGTGCTGCTCGTCCCGCTGGTCGACCTGCTCGAGAACCGCCGCCTGATCGTCGTGACGCTGGCTGCCTGCGCGGCCGCGCTCGCGCTGCCCGCGTTCACGCGGTCGGGCACCGTGTTCCTGTTGGCGACGCTCGTGGCCGGCGCCGCGTCGAGCGTGATCCAGATGCTCGTGCCGATGGCCGCGTCGATGGCACCCGAGGCGCAGCGCGGCCGCGCGGTCGGCAACGTGATGAGCGGGCTGATGCTGGGCATCCTGCTGTCGCGGCCGCTCGCGAGCCTGATTGCGGGCTCGGCCGGCTGGCGCGGGTTCTACGTGCTGGCCGCGCTCGCGAACGCCGCGATCGCCGTCATACTCGCGCTGCGCCTGCCGTCGCGCACGCCGTCGATCACGGCCGGCTACCGCGCGCTGCTCGCATCGATGGGGCGCCTGCTGGCCGACGAGCCGGTGCTGCGCCGGCATGCGCTGTCGGCGGCGCTCGCGATGGCCGCGTTCAGCGCATTCTGGACCGCGGTCGGGCTGCGGCTCGCGCAGCCGCCGTTCGGCCTCGATCTGCACGGGATCGCGCTGTTCGCATTCGCCGGCGCCAGCGGCGCGATCGTCACACCGCTCGCGGGCCGTGCCGGCGACCATGGCCACGGCCCGGCCGCGCAGCGGATCGCACACGGCACGATGCTCGCGGCGCTCGTCGTGCTCGGCATCGCGGGCGCCGGCTGGTTCGGCTTCGACGCGCCTGCGCATCGCGGCGTCGCGCTCGCGCTGCTGGCCGGTGGCGCGGCGCTGCTGGACGCGGGCGTCATCGTCGACCAGACGATCGGCCGCCGCGAGATCAACCTGCTGAACCCGGCCGCACGCGGCCGCCTGAACGGGCTGTTCGTCGGGTTGTTCTTCATCGGCGGCGCGCTCGGTGCGGTGCTCGCAGGCGGTGCGTGGGCCTGGGGCGGATGGAGCGCGGTGTGCGGCGTCGGGTTCGCGTTCGCCGGCACGGCCACCGTCTTCGGGCTCTCGGCCGGACGCGGGGCCGGCGCAGCGGCGTTGACGCGCCCGCGGACGTAAACCCGGCCCGAAAAGCCGAACGCCCCGCCCTCTTGCGAGGGACGGGGCGTTCGGCGCGCCGGTGTCAGTTCGAAATCAGTGACGGACTAGTGCCATCATCGCGCCGAAGCCGACGAACAACCCGCCCGTCAGCCGGTTGAAGATCTTCGCGACGCTCTGGCTCTTCAGCGTCGCGCCGATGCGCGTGCCGAACGACGCGTAGACGAGATACCAGCTCACCTCGATCACCGCGAACGTGACGACGAGGACGCCGAACTGCGGCAGCGTCGGTTCGGCCGCGTTGATGAACTGCGGCAGCAGCGCGGCCGCGAACAGGATCGCCTTCGGGTTGCTGCCCGCGACCAGGAAGCCGTTGCGGAACAGCGTCCCGCGCGATGCCGGCGCGGCCTGGCGCGACACGGTTTCGACGTCGGCGGCAGGCGCATCGTCGTCGACGCGTGCGCGCCACGCCTTCACACCGAGGTAGACGAGGTAGGCCGCGCCCGCGTAGCGCAGCGTGTTGAACATCGCCGGCCAGGCTTCGAGCACCGCGCCGAGGCCCGCCGCCGACACCGACAGCATCAGCACCAGCGCGCTGAGACAGCCGGCCATCGTCCACGTCGAACGCCGCAGCCCGTGCCGCGCGCCGTGCGTCATCACCAGCAGCATGTTCGGGCCCGGAATCGCCGACACGACGAACACCGTCGCCACGAAAAGCCACCACGTATGCAAGTTCATGCTCGCCTCTGCCTGGATGAAAGGGAAAACGAAACGTCGATTATGCCAATGCGCCGGACTTCTGTCGCGCGACGGATCAGCGGCCCGCGCGGCGCAGCGCGACTTCGCCGAGCACCGCGAAATCCTGCTCGCCGCCGCCGTGCGCGAGCGCGTCGAGCAGGTTGTCGCGCACGACGCTCGCCACCGGCAACGGCACCGACACGGCGTCGCCGGCCTCCAGCGCGAGGCGAACATCCTTCAGCCCGAGGCGCGCCTTGAAGCGCGCGGGCTCGTAGTGCCGCTCGGCGATCATCGAGCCGTAGCCTTCGTAGACGGGGCCCGGAAACACGCTGCCGGTGATCACGTCGAGGAAGTCGCGCATCGCGACGCCGTGCGCGCCCAGCAGCGCGGACGCCTCGCCGAGCGTCTCGATCGCCGACGCGAGCGTGAAGTTCGCGGCGATCTTCGCGACGTTCGCGTGCTGCGGCAGCGAACCGAACCGCCAGGTCTTCTGGCCGATCGCGTCGAACAGCGGCTGCACGCGGTCGATCGCCTCGGCCGGGCCGCCCGCCATGATCGTCAGGCGCGCGGCCGCCGCGACATCGGGCCGCCCCATCACCGGCGCGGCGACGTAATGGATACCGCGCGACGCATGCGCGTGCGCGAGCGATTCGGCCAGCGCGACCGACACCGTCGCCATGTTGACGTGGATCAGGCCGCGTGGCGCCTGCGCGAGCAGCGCATCGTCGAAGATCGCGCGCGCCGCGGCGTCGTCGGCCAGCATCGAGAACACCGCGTCGCCGCGAAACGCGTCGGCCGGCGTGTCGACGATCTGCGCGCCGAGCGCGGCGAGCGGCTCGGCGCGCTCGCGCGACCGGTTCCAGACCCGCACCGTGTGCCCGGCCTTCAGCAGGTTCGTCGCGATTGCCTGCCCCATTTCGCCCAGCCCGATAAATCCGAGATCCATTTCCCGCTCCTTCGCTCCGTGAAGCGGGGAGTTAACCACAGATGCGTGGCATCTGCAGGGCACGCGGCCACCCGTGCGCGGTGCCATACTGCGCGCATGGCGACCGCGACCTTCCGCTTCCACGACGAACTGAACGCCTTTCTCCCGCGCGCGCAGCGCGACCGCGCGTTCGGGCACGCGTGCGCGCGCGATGCGACGGTGAAGCATGCGATCGAGGCGCTCGGCGTCCCGCATACCGAAATCGGCCGGCTCTGCGTGAACGACGCGCCGGCCGCGCTCGACCGGCCGCTCGACGACGGCGACCGGGTCGAAGCCTTTCCGGAACGCGCGCAATCCACGGTGAACGGGGCTACCGCGCCGCAGCCGGCGCAATGGCGCTTTGTCGCCGACGCGCATCTCGGCGGCCTCGCGCAACTGTTGCGCCTCGCGGGCTTCGACACCTGCTACGACAACCACTACCGCGACGACGAGCTCGCGGCGCTCGCCGCGCGAGAGGGCCGGATCGTGCTGACCCGCGACCGCGAGCTGCTCAAGCGGCGCGCGGTCGAGCGCGGCTGCTACCTGCACGCGCTGCAGCCGTCCGATCAGCTGCGTGAACTGTTCGAGCGGCTCGATCTCGCACCGCACATGCGGCCGTTCCGGCTGTGCCTGCGCTGCAATGCCCCGCTGCATCCGCTCGACGCGGCCGCCGCCGCGCCGCGCGTGCCGGCCGGCGTCCGGCAGCGGCACCGGCGCTTCGCCGCGTGCGACGTATGCCGGCGCGTGTTCTGGGAAGGCTCGCACTGGCGGCGCATGCGCACGGTGGTCGACGCGATGCGCGCGTCGCCACCGCCGCCGGCCGGCGAACGCGACGCCTGAAAAAACAAAACCCCGCATGCGTGAACATGCGGGGTCTCGCGACTGGCGGCCGGCGGTGCCGGCCCCGGGCGAAGCGCTTAGTTTGCTGCGCCTGCGTCGTTCGTACCGGCTGCCGATGCAGCGGCGGCCTTCGCCTTGCCCTTGGCCGAACCGTGGTGCTTCAGCTGGTGCTTCGGCTTGCTGTGATCCTTCTTGGCCGGTGCCGGAGCTGCTGCCGACGTGTCGGCTGCCGGCGCGGACGCCTGTGCGAATGCCGAAACCGATGCGAGTGCGAATGCTGCGGCGATGATCGAAGCGAGCGTCTTCTTCATTGTTCTTCCTTTAGCGGAGAAAAAATCAAACGTACCGGTAAGTAAAGATGCGAGGCATTCGCATCGGAGCCCCAGGCCGCGAGGCCGGCTTTCGCCGTTCCGTCGCGACAAAACCTGACGCACTGGTTCCATAACGCACCGCGTTCGCGGCAAGTTGACACGTTGCTTGCGCCCCTCGGGTTTCCCCGGGGGCGCACGCGTGTTCCCGTGCCGGCGACCGGTCCGGCCGCCGCCGCGGCGGCGCCGCAAACCTGCTCGCACGCCATCGGGGCGGCGCTTATACTGGCGTCCATCCGTCCCTTTCCCCGGAAACCGGATCGCGGCCGGTCACCAGACCGCCGCCGTCTCGAGGCGCTCAAATTGCCCGATCACAATCTGGACAAACTGAAGATCGACCGGCGTCCGCTCGCACCGGCGCCCCGCCGGCACCGGTGGCTGCGCTATGCGGTCGCCGCCGCGGTCGTCATCGTCGCGATCGCCGCCGGCCTCGCGCTGACCGGCCGGCCGGCGGTCGAAACCACGACCGTCACGTCCGCCTACCCGTACCAGAACGACACGCAACTCAATGCGACCGGCTACGTCGTGCCGCAGCGCAAGGCCGCGGTCGCGTCGAAGGGCCAGGGGCGCGTCGAATGGCTCGGCGTGCTCGAAGGCACGCGCGTGAAGAAGGACGAGATCATCGCGCGCCTCGAAAGCCGCGACGTCGAGGCCTCGCTGGCGCAGGCGCTCGCGCAGGTGAAGGTCGCCCGTGCCAACCTCGGCGTCGAGCAGGCCGAACTGAAGGACGCCGAGATCGCGTTGCGCCGCACCTCGGTACTCGCGCCGAAGGGCGCCGTGCCGGCCGCGCAGCTCGACACCGACACGGCCCGCGTGAACAAGGCGCGCGCGTCGGTCAACAGCGACCAGGCTGCGATCGCGTCCGCCGAGGCCAACGCGCAGGCCGCGCAGGTCGCGGTCGACCAGACGGTGATCCGCGCGCCGTTCGACGGCATCGTGCTCGCGAAGCACGCGAACGTCGGCGACAACATCACGCCGTTCTCGTCCGCGTCGGACAGCAAGGGCGCCGTCGTGACGATCGCCGACATGGACACGCTCGAGGTCGAGGCCGACGTCGCCGAATCGAATATCGCAAAGATCCGCGCCGAGCAGCCGTGCGAGATCCAGCTCGACGCGCTGCCCGACACGCGCTTCGCGGGCCGCGTGTCGCGCATCGTGCCGACCGTCGATCGCTCGAAGGCCACCGTGCTCGTGAAGGTGCGCTTCGTCGACCGCGACGACCGCGTGCTGCCCGACATGAGCGCGAAGATCGCGTTCCTGTCGAAGCCCGTGTCGGTGCAGGACCGGCAGCCCGTGACGGCCGTGCAGGCGAGCGCGGTCGTCGAGCGCGACGGCCGGCCGGTCGTGTTCGTCGTGAAGGACGACACCGTGCACGCGACGGCCGTGACGGCCGGCCTGCGGATCGGCGAACTCGTCGCGATCCGCGGCGTGAAGCCCGGCGACTCGGTCGTGCTCGCGCCGGGCGCGAAGCTGAAGGACGGCGCGAAAGTGACCGTCGCGAAGAAGTAGCGCGCGCGTGAACGACGCCCCGTCACCCCTCGTCGAGCTCAGCCACGTCGCGAAGTCGTACCGGCGCGGCAACCAGATCGTGCCCGTGCTGACCGACATCACGCTCGATATCGGCGAAGGCGACTTCGTCGCACTGATGGGGCCGTCCGGCTCCGGCAAGAGCACGCTGCTCAACCTGGTGGCCGGCATCGACCGGCCCGACAGCGGCGAGCTGCGCGTGGGCGGACTCGACATCTCGCTGCTCGCGGAGGCGCAGTTGGCCGAATGGCGCGCGGCGAACGTCGGCTTCATCTTCCAGTTCTACAACCTGATGCCGGTGCTCACCGCGTTCGAGAACGTCGAGCTGCCGCTGATGCTCACGCACCTGTCGCGCCGCGAGCGGCGCGAGCGCGTCGAACTCGTGCTCGACATGGTGAACCTCGGCGACCGGACGAGCCACTACCCGTCCGAGCTGTCGGGCGGCCAGCAGCAGCGCGTCGCGATCGCGCGCGCGCTGATCACCGATCCGGTGCTGATCGTCGCCGACGAGCCGACCGGCGACCTCGACCGCGCGTCGGCCACCGACGTGCTCGCGATGCTGCAGCGGATGAACGCCGAGCTCGGCAAGACGATCATCATGGTGACCCACGACGCGCACGCGGCCGGCGCCGCGCGCTCGCTCGTGCATCTGGAAAAAGGGGAACTGATCGATGGGCACGCCGGCTGACCGGCTGCGGGAGCGCGCGCGATGTACGTGCTGAAGCTGATCGCGCGCAATGCGCTGCGGCACCGGCTGCGCACGCTGCTGACCGTGCTCGGGCTGACCATCGCGGTACTGGCGTTCGGGCTGCTGCACACCGTGGTCGACGCGTGGTACGCGGGCGCGGCAGCCGCGTCCAGCGGGCGGCTCGTCACGCGCAACGCGATCTCGCTCGTGTTTCCGCTGCCCGTGAGCTACGAGAACCGGATCCGAGGCGTCGACGGCGTGACGGCCGTGGTCCGCTCGAACTGGTTCGGCGGCATCTACCGCGACCCGAAGAACTTCTTCGCGAGCTTCGCGGTGTCGGACAACTATCTCGACCTGTATCCGGAATTCATCATCCCGGCGCAGCAGCGCGCCGACTACAACCGCGACCGCCGCGGCTGCCTCGTCGGCCGCCAGCTCGCCACGCAATTCGGCTTCAAGATCGGCGACGTGATCCCGCTCAAGGGCACGATCTATCCCGGCACGTGGGATTTCGTCGTGCGCGGGATCCTCGACGGTCGCGACGACTCGACGATCACACGCCAGCTGGTGTTCCACTGGGACTACCTGAACGAGACGGTGCGCCAGCGCACGCCGAAGCAGGCCGACCAGGTCGGCGTATTCGTGCTCGGCGTCGCGAACCCCGACGACGGCGCATCGATCGCGCGCAACGTCGACGCGGTGTTCAAGAACTCGCTCGCCGAAACGCTGACCGAGACCGAGCAGGCGTTCCAGCTCGGCTTCGTTGCGATGTCGAACCAGATCATCGCGGCGATCCGTCTCGTGTCGTACGTCGTGATCCTGATCATCATGGCCGTGATGGCCAACGCGATGGCGATGAGCGCGCGCGAACGCACGGCCGAATACGCAACGCTGAAGGCGCTCGGCTTCGGCCCCGGGTTCCTCGCGCTGATCGTGTTCGGCGAATCGGTCGTGATCGCGGTGGCCGGCGGCGGGCTCGGGATCCTCGCGACGCCGCCCGCCGCCAGCCTGTTCAAGCAGGCGGCCGGCGGCATCTTCCCGGTGTTCAAGGTGTCGACCGAAACGGTCATGCTGCAGGCCGCGTGCTCGGTCGCGGTCGGCTTCGCGGCGGCGATCGTGCCGGCGTGGCAGGCGGCGCGCGTGCGGGTCGTCGAAGGCCTGCGGGCGATCGGCTAGACCATGGCGATCCCGCTCAACTACATCGCGCGCAACCTGTGGACCCGGCGGCTCACCACCGCGCTGACCGCCGGCGGGATGGCGCTCGTGATCTTCGTGTTCGCGACGGTGCAGATGCTCGACGCGGGGCTCACGAAGACGCTCGTGTCGACCGGCGAACCCGACAACGCGGTGGTGATCCGCAAGGGCGCCGAAACCGAGATCCAGAGTTCGATCGACCACCAGCAGGCCAACGCGCTCGAGATGCACCCGGCCGTCGCGCTCGGCCCCGACGGCCGGCCGCTCGTGTCGAAGGAAGCGGTCGTGCTGATCTCGCTGGTGAAGACGTCGACCGGCAAGCCGTCGAACGTCGTGATCCGCGGCGTATCGCCGGCCGGCCTCGCGCTGCGCCCGCACGTGAAACTCACCGCCGGCCGCCTGTTCACGCCCGGCTCGTCGGAAATCATCGTCGGCAGCGCGATCGCGAAAGGGTTCAGCGGCACGCAGCTCGGCGACAGCCTGCATTTCGCGCAGCGCGACTGGACCATCGTCGGCATCTTCGACGCGGGCGGCAGCGGCTTCGATTCGGAGATCTGGGGCGACGTCGACCAGCTGATGCAGTCGTTCCGGCGCACCAGCTATTCGTCGATGGTGCTGCGCATCCCGAGCGCCGACGGCTTCGCGCGCTTCAAGGCCGACATCGACGTCGACCCGCGCCTCACCGACGAGGCGAAACGCGAACAGACCTTCTACGGCGACCAGTCGAAGGCGCTGTCGAAGTTCATCAACATCCTCGGCATCACGCTGTCGACGATCTTCTCGATCGCCGCGATGATCGGCGCGATGATCACGATGTATGCGTCGGTCGCGAACCGCGTCGCCGAGATCGGCACGCTGCGCGCGCTCGGCTTCAAGCGCACGAACGTGCTCGCCGCGTTCCTGCTGGAAGCGCTGCTGCTCGGCTTCGTCGGCGGCGTCGCGGGGCTCGCATGCGCGTCGCTGATGCAGTTCGCATCGTTCTCGACGACCAACTTCCAGACCTTCTCGGACCTGTCGTTCCGCTTCGTGCTGACGCCCGCGATCGTCGTGAAGACGCTGCTGTTCTCGCTGGTGATGGGGCTCGTCGGCGGGTTCCTGCCGGCAATGCGCGCCGCGCGCCTGAAGATTGTCGACGCGCTGCGCGCGCAGTGACGCGCGGCCCCTCCGTTCAGCGTTCGCGCGGCACCCATGCGCCGTGGAACCCGGCCGGCACACGGCGCGGCAGGTGCACGGTCGCGACCGGCCCCGCGTCGATCGCGCGCGCATCGAGGATCACCACGTCGCTCGTATCCGTCGCCGCGCGGTAGACCATCACCAGCAGCCAGCCGTCGTCCTCGTCGACGCCGCCCGGGCGCGGCACGAACACCGGCTCGCTGTTCTGGTCGCCGGGCGGCACCGCGTAGCGCGTCGTCGTGCCGCTCGCGTGGTCGAAGCGCATCACGCCGCGCATTTCCGCGTTGTTCGGCTGCTCGAGCGCATACAGGTAGCGGTAGCGGCGCCCCGTCCTGCTTTCGTTGATGCGCGGCATCTCGATGCCGCCGTCGGCGAGCGGCCCTTCGTCGATCAGCCCGTTCGCCGTATCGATCACGTAGCGCCACAGCTCGCCGACCGGGTTGTCCGCGAAGCGGCCCGTGGCTGCATCGAGCCGCAGGAACGACGGATAGCGCACCGCGTCGAGCACGATGCAGGACGCATCGCAGTCGTACGCGTTCACGACGTGCAGGATGAAGCACGGCTCGACACCGAACCAGCGCACCGCGCCACCGTGGCGCGGGAGCACGCCGATACGCGCGGGCCGGTCGTCGTGCCAGCGCAGCGGCATCCGGTGGCCCTGCTTCAGCAGCGAGAAGTCATAGCCGACATTCAGGTCGAGCAACAAGCTGCGGGTTTCGGTGATCGCGAGGTCGTGCATCATCGACGGCGCACTCAGCTCGATCTCGATATCGACGCGCTGCACGCCCTGCGCGTCGGCGACGCCATAGCGCAGCCACGGCGCACGCCAGTCCGCGCGAAACGCGATCAGCTCGCCCGTGACCGGATCGACCTTCGGATGCGCGGTCATCCCGCCACCGAAGCCCGCGTGCCGCGCCGACACGCCGAGCGAATCGAGCCCCGACGTGATCGCAAACGGCGCGCCGCCCTCCGACAGCGCGAGCAATTCGCCCGCATGCTGCAGCACGCTCACGTTCGGATTGGTGTCGGGCAGTTGCGGCGCCTCTCCCGGCGCATGCACGGCGGCCCAGCGCTGCGTACGTGCCCAGCGGTTCCGGTAGCCGGTCGCGCGGCCGCCTTCGAACGCGATCGCGTGCAGCATCGCGGCTTCCGGCCACCACGACAGCATATCGTTCCCTTCGAAGCGGCCGCCCGGCGGGTTCGGGCCGTTGCGCAGCAACGCGCCGTCGAGTTCGTGCGGGACGGTGCCGGTCACGCGCAGGTCGACGAGATCGACTTCGTCGGCAACCGGCGCGGCCGCGCCGCGGTTCAGATCGAATACGGTCATTGCTTTCGATGCTCCTGTCAGCAGTCTTCGGTGGACGGCGGCAGATCGCCGCGCGCCAGTGCGAGCGCATGGTCGCGCACGTCGTCCGGCCAGCCGGCGACCAGCTCGGCGAGCCGCGCCGGGTCGTTTGCATACAGCGCGCGCGCGGCCTCCTCGAAACCGGGCAGATCGCCCGCCATCGCCGACATGAAGTGGTACGCGCGCGCCTGCGCATCGCGGAGACGATCGGCCGCCGCATGCGTGCGCCGTGCGTCCTCGACGAGCTTGCGCAACGCGACGGACGCACCGCCCGGCTGCGCGGCCAGCCAATCCCAGTGACGCGGCAGCAGCGTGACCTCGCGCGACACGACGCCGAGCTTCGGCCGGCCACGGCCGCGCTGTTCGCCCGCGCCGGCCGGCTCGCCGGCGCCGCCGGGGGCATCGCCCGACGGCGGCGCGTAGCGCGCGCGGATCTCGTCCGCCGTGCCGCGCAGGTCGAGGTCGATCGAGCGGCCCGTCGCATCGTCGAAGATCAGGATCGTGCCGGTCATCGCATCGCCGGCCGCCTGCCGGACCGCAAGCGCGACCGTCGCGAGCGGGCCCGACGCGAGCCGCCGGTGGCCGTCGAACGCCGTATAGGAAGGAAGCAGTGTGGTGGTGGTCATCATGGTCGCCCGCAGGCTGGAATCGGAATGACGCTATTTTTATCCGGGTATAAATGGGATGTCAATATTATCCGGGTAAAATTTGTCGTCGGGGCGATCCATCCTTCGGGCGAGCACGACGCCGGTCAGATCGCCCTGGCCGGCATCGCGATGCCGCGCGCGCTTGCCAGCGCGTCGTCGAGCGACACATGCCCATCGAACGACGACGACGCCGGCAGCGGCAGGTTTTCCTCGATCGCCTGCGCGAACCGCACGCCTGCATCGTCGGCGAGCCGCGCACGCAGTGCGGCGATGCGCGGGAACGCTTCGGGCTCGAACACCGCGTGATAGTCGGCCCAGCGCGCAATTCCGGCGAAGTACGCGTCGACCAGCGTGCGCTGTGCGCCCAGCAGCCACGGGCCGTCACCGCGCTCGAGCATCGCCTCGAGCTGCCGGTGCGCCTTCAGCACCTTGCCGCGGCCGTACGCCTGCAACGCCGCTTTCTCGGTGCCCGCGGAGTCGTGTTCGTACACGTACCAGAGCGCACCGAACGCGTTGAAGAACGTCGTGTTCAGCCACGCGAGCATCCGGTTCAGCCGGTCGAAATCTGCGCTGCCCTGGCGGAACGCGAGGCCGCTGTCGAGCGCCTGCGCACCGATGTGGCCGAGGATCGCGAGGCTTTCGGTCAGCACGTCGCCGTTCGCGGTCACGAACGCCGGGGTCTCGGCGACGGGGTTCAGCGCGAGGAACGCGTCGCTCGTCACGGCGCCCGGCATCGAGATGCGCGACAGCCGGTACGGGCGGCCGATCCATTCGAGCGCAACGATCGAGCCGAACGAGCAGCCGGCGGGAATGCCGTAGAGAAGGATGGGAGACATCGGGAGATTCCGCAGAAGTTGAACGAGCGATCATGCTCCCACGGCGAACGATGGCGCAGTAGCCGCTAAAATCGAAACCCGTCGTTTCTCCATATGGACGCTGGAAGTGAACCTGAACGATCTCTACCTGTTCGTGCAGGCGGTCGACGCCGGCAGCATGTCGGCCGCCGCGCGCCGGCTCAACCTGCCGAAATCGACGGTCAGCAAACGCGTTGCCGAGCTCGAGCGCACGCTCGGCGCGCGGCTCGTGCATCGCACGTCGCGCAGCTTCCGGCTCACGCCGGTCGGCACCGAATTCTTCGAGCATGCCCGCGCGGCCGTGATCGAGGCCGAAAGTGCGCGCGACGCGGTGCTGCGGCAAGCCGCCGAGCCGGCCGGCGTCGTGCGGATCACGAGCTCGGTGCCGGTCGCGCAGCACATCCTCGCGCCCTGCCTGCCGGCGCTGGCGATCGCGCACCCGAAGCTGCTGTTGCAGATTCACGCGAGCGACCGCCTCGTCGACATCGCGCAGGAAGGCTTCGACATCGCGGTGCGCAGCCATTTCGCGCCGCTGCCCGATTCCGCGCTCGTGCAACGGCCGCTCGCGGCATCGCCGATTATCGCCGTCGCGTCACCGGCCTATCTCGCGCGTGCCGGCACGCCGAACGCGCCGGCCGATCTCGCGCAGCATGACGGGCTGCAACCAGGCCAGCAGCCGTGGCGGCTGCAACGCGGCGGCGACACCGTCGACGTGACGCCGCGCCTGCGCCTGCAGGCCGACGAATCGACGCTGCTGCTACAGGCGGCGACGGCCGGCCTCGGCATCGCGTGCCTGCCCGACTGGATCGCCGGCGCCGCGCTCGCGTCCGGTGCCCTCGTGTGCGTGTTGCCCGGCTGGTGCGCCGGCACCGTCACGACGACGCTGCTGATGCCGCACCGGCGCGGCCAGTTGCCCGGCGTGCGCGCCGCCGTCGAGTTTCTCGCGCAGCACGTGGCGCGCCATCACGGCACCCCTGCGGACGACGCACGTGCCTGAGCGATCGCCCGACCGATCGATTCAAATCATGAATCGATCAAGTCAGCAATTGGCATGAAGGCGCAAATTTCGACATGACAGAATGGCCCGGACGCCCTGCCCTCCAGCAGCGGCGTCCGGCCTCCGGCCGGGAGCACCCACACGAATGGCGCGCACTGACGCGCCTGCCGCACGACGGCACCTTCCGCCCTTCGGAGGAGACAGTCATGAATCCGCTTCAAGCGCTGCCGGCGTCCGCTTCGGCAACGGCCCGGCGCACGCGCGTGCGCTGGCTGGTGCTGACCGTCCTGTTCGCGGTCACGACGATCAACTATGCGGATCGCGCGGCAATCGCGATCGCGGGTCCGAGCCTTGCCCGCGCACTGCACCTGAGCCACGTGCAGATCGGCTTCATCTTCTCCGCGTTCGGCTGGTCGTACGTGGTCGCCCAACTGCCGTGCGGCTGGCTGCTCGACCGCTACGGGTCGCGCATCGTCTACGCGCTCAGCATCTTCTTCTGGTCGCTGTTCACACTGCTGCAGGGCTCGATCGGCTTCTTCGGCGGCGCGGCCGCGTTCGCGCTGCTGTTCGGGCTGCGGTTCCTGGTCGGCGCGGCCGAGGCGCCGTCGTTCCCGGCCAACAGCCGGATCGTGTCCGCGTGGTTCCCGGCCGCCGAGCGCGGCACCGCGTCGGCGATCTTCAACGCCGCGCAGTATGCGGCGACCGTCTTGTTCGCGCCGTTGATGGGCTGGCTCGTGCATGCGTTCGGCTGGCAGTCGGTGTTCGTGGTGATGGGCGTGCTCGGCTTCGCGTTCGTCCTGGTGTGGAACCGCACGATGTACGACCCGAAAGACCACCCGAACATCAACCGCGCGGAACTCGACTATCTCGCCGAAGGCGGCGCGCTCGTCAACATCGACCAGGCGACGGGTGGACGCGACGGCGGCCCGTCGATGCGCCACGTGAAGGCGCTGCTGAAGAGCCGGATGCTGATCGGCGTGTACGTCGCGCAGTACTGCATCAACGCGCTCACCTATTTCTTCATCACGTGGTTTCCCGTCTATCTCGTGCAGGCGCGCGGGATGTCGATCCTCAACGCGGGGCTCGTCGCGTCGATCCCGGCCGTGTGCGGGTTCCTCGGCGGGATTCTCGGCGGCATCGTGTCCGACGGGCTGCTCAAGCAGGGCCGCTCGCTGTCGGTCGCGCGCAAGGTGCCGATCGTGTTCGGCATGCTGCTGTCGATGTCGATGATCGTCTGCAACTACACCGATTCGCACGTGCTCGTCGTGCTGTTCATGGCGCTGTCGTTCTTCGGCAAGGGGCTCGGCGCACTCGGCTGGGCCGTCAACGCCGACACCGCGCCGCGCCAGATTGCGGGCCTGAGCGGTGCGCTGCTCAACACGTGCGGCAACCTCTCCAGCATCACGACGCCGATCGCGATCGGCTACATCGTCGACCGCAGCGGCTCGTTCAACGGCGCGCTGGTCTATGTCGTCGCGCACGCGCTCGTCGCCGTGATCTGCTACCTGTTCGTCGTCGGCGAGATCCGCCGCGTCGAGCTTCAATGACCGGCGCGGGCCGCTCCGGCCTGGCCGGCGGCCCGCGCGTACTACCGGAACCAGGAGCGAACCGATGTCCGAATCAAGCCGTGCCGGCACCCCGCGCGTCACGCGCATGCAGGTGATCCCCGTCGCCGGCCGCGACAGCATGCTGCTCAACCTGTGCGGCGCGCACGCGCCGTACTTCACGCGCAACCTCGTGATCCTCGACGACAGCAGTGGACACACGGGCGTCGGTGAAGTGCCGGGCGGCGAAGGGATCCGCCACGCGCTCGAGCGCATGACGGATCGCGTGGTCGGCCAGTCGATCGGACGCTATCAGGCGACGCTCAACGCGGTGCGCGCGGCGTTGTCCGGCGCGGACGCGGGTGCGGGCCGCACGATCCGGCACGAGGTGACGTCGGCCGGCGAAGCGGCCGTGCTGCGCCAGCCACACGAGATCAACCTGCGGCTAGACAACGTGATCACTGCGATCGAGGCGGCGCTGCTCGACCTGCTCGGCCAGCATCTCGACGTGCCGGTCGCGGCGCTGCTTGGCGAAGGCCAGCAGCGCGACGCGGTGCCGATGCTCGCTTATCTGTTCTACGTCGGCGACCGGCGCCGCACCGACCTGCCGTATCGCGACGAAACGCACGCGTCGGACGCGTGGTTCCGGCTGCGCAACGAGGAAGCGCTCACGCCGGCCGCGATCGCGCGGCAGGCCGAAGCCGCGGTCGAGCGCTACGGCTTCGCCGATTTCAAGCTGAAGGGCGGCGTGATGGCCGGCGCCGACGAGATGGAAGCGATCGCCGCGATCAAGGCGCGCTTCCCCGACGCGCGCGCCACGCTCGACCCGAACGGCGCGTGGTCGCTCGACGAGGCCGTCGCGCTGTGCCGTGGGCAAGGCCACCTGCTCGCGTATGCGGAAGATCCGTGCGGGCCGGAAGGCGGCTATTCGGGCCGCGAGGTGATGGCCGAATTCCGCCGCGCGACGGGAATCCCGACCGCGACCAACATGATCGCGACCGACTGGCGGCAGATGGATCACGCGGTGCGGCTGCAGGCGGTCGACATCCCGCTCGCCGACCCGCATTTCTGGACGATGCAGGGCTCGGTGCGGCTCGCGCAGCTGTGCCGCGACTGGGGGCTCACGTGGGGCTCGCACTCGAACAACCACTTCGACGTGTCGCTCGCGATGTTCACACATGCGGCGGCGGCCGCGCCCGGCGCGATCACGGCAATCGACACGCACTGGATCTGGCAGGAATGCGATGCGCGGCTCACGCGCGAGCCGCTGAAGATCGTCGGCGGCCAGGTGGCCGTGCCGGGGCGGCCGGGGCTCGGGATCGACCTCGACATGGCGCAGGTCGAGGCTGCGCATGCGCTGTACCGGCAGGTTGGCGGCACCGCGCGCGACGATGCGGCCGCGATGCGCTATCTCGTGCCGGGGTGGACGTACGATCCGAAGCGGCCGAGTTTCGGGCGCGGGTGACGACGACAGGGACATTGCCGTTCGTTCATCGCCGCACCCGAATGCGGTCGAGCGACGGCCCGGCCCCGCTCGCCGCCGCCTTCAGCCGCACCGTGAGGGCAGCGCGGCGGCGCATCGCTCGATGCTGCGCGCGATGCGATCCGCATGCACGTGACCGGGGTCGAGCCCGGGGTCATAGATGGTGAAGTCGATCCCCGCCACGCGCCCCGACGCAACGAGCGGGCCGAGCAGCGCGTCGAGCCCGTCGAAGTCCAGCCCCGGCGAACCGGGAGAATCGACGGCCGGCAGTTGCGACTGATCGAGTACGTCGAGATCCACGTGCAGCCACGCCTGCCCGAGCGCCCGCGCACCGAGCCAGTCGACCAGCTCAACCGCGACGGCGGCGGGCCCGCGCGCCAGAAGCTGCTGGATCGTGATGCGCGAGATCGCCGTGCGGGCGATATCGCCATACGTGGCCTCGAAGTCGCCGGACTCGGATTCACGCTCGCCCACCTGGCATGCGTCGAGATCGTCGACGAGCGGGCCGTCGAGTGCCGGCCAGTCGGTCAGCAGCGGCTCCCCTCGCCCGGTCGACAGCGCGAGATCCATCCCCGCCACGGAACCGAGCCGCGTCGAGGTGTCGTAATTGCCGGGGTGGAAGAAGTCGCTGTGCCCGTCGACATGCACGAGCCCGTTGCCACCCGCGCGACGGTTGCCCAGCAGGCACCCGAGCAGGACACTGCAATCGCCACCGAGCACGATCGGAAAGGCCTGCCGCCTGCGCGCGTCGGCGACGCGCGCGGCAAGGTCGAGCGAGAACTCGCGGATCGCCAAGCCGTTGCGGATACGGGTTCCGGGCTGCGGCGCAACGGCATAGGCGGGATGCGCAAGCCGCGACACGCGCGCGCCGGCGCGCGCGGCGAGGCCGGTCGCCAGCAGCACGTCCGGGGCGCGCCAGGTCTCCGGCTCGAGACCGGCCGTGTTCGGCCGCAGGCCGAGGCTGCTGGGCGCGGCGATGAGCTCTATCGGCCGGGCGCCGCCGGGTTGCAAAGGGTCGGCCCGCAGGCCGGGTGATGCCGTCGACGTCGCCATGCGCTCTCCTCGCACAAGCACCGGTTACCGGATGTGCTAACCTTTTAAATAACGATCAAAGGTTAGCATCAATTCAGCCCATGTCCCACATTTCACCGGTTTTGGAAGCGCACGTGTTCGAGGCCCGCGATTTCGTCGGCGGCCATCCCGTCCTCGATTTCATCAACACGGTGACCGGCCGCGATCAGACCCCGCGCGACTGGCTGCCGGATTACGACGCGTGGCTCGCGTGGCTCGCGCGATCGTCGGTTTGCTCCGCACCCGACGTGGAACAGCTCGCGGCTCGCGCAGCTGAGGCGCCGGGCACCGCCGAGCGCGCACTGCGCGACGCGAAGCGCCTGCGTGAAGCGTTGTTCGGCATCGTCGGTGCGCGCTCGCACGGCGCACCGGTGGCCGCGGCGGATCTGGAAACGCTGGAGCGGGCATGGAAGCGCGCGATGAACGGCCGGCGGCTGATCGCAACAGCCGGGCGTATCGGATTCGACGATCCCGCTGATCCGGCGGACGTGCACCTGCCCGTCCACCGGCTCGCGCTCGATGCGGTGAAGCTGCTTGAAGCATCGCCCGACGGACGGCTACGGATGTGTGCGGGCTCGAATTGCGCGTGGCTGTTCATCGACCGCTCGAAAACGGGGCGCCGCAAGTGGTGCGACATGGCGACTTGCGGCAATGTGGCGAAGGCGCGGCGGCACTATCGCGCGGTGCGGCGCGCGCCGGACGGATCGGCGAGCCACGACACGCCCGACTAACGGCGGACGGCCGTTGCCAAACACCGAAAACGCCCGCATCCTGCCGGCTACGCGAATCCGGCGGTCCCGCTCACACGACGACCTGTTCCTCGCCACCGTCCATCAGAATCCGAACCGCTTGCCATGACGTCTCCCGATCCGAACCTGCGACAGATCATCGTCCTCGTTCCCTACTCGCTGCTGTGCCTGCCTGCGAGCATCACCGTCGCGGGCTACGCCGCGCTCGTGAAGACGCGCGACATTTCGCACTTCGAGGGCGGCGCCGGCTACGCATGGCTCTGGCTCACGATCGTGCTGACGCTGGTGTTCTATCCGGCAGGAATCGGGATTGGCGTGCTGCTGCGGAAAAGGCTCGCGATTCTGGTGGCCATCATGGTGGCGTTCGCCGCATTGTCGGTGCCGACGTTCAAGGCCGCCTACGGGTTGCTGAGCTAGCTGTCGCGAAGAACATGAGCCTTGCCGCCGTCGCGGGCAGGCCCTGAAACAAAACAGGCCCGATCGTGCGATCGGGCCTGTCTGGCATCAGCGGGAACGCAAGGCAGGCGCGACGAGGCTTCGTCGCGCGGCTCCTCCGCTGCCAACCCGCGCCAACCGGGACGGGACGGTGCGCCCCATACCCCGCGCGTTATGCCACTGCGCCGTCGGCTTTGGGCGATGCACCGCCGACCGAGTGAACGGTGACCGGTGCCGGTGTATATGCCGAAGCGTGTGCTGGTGCCGGTGTCGATGCGTGTGCCGGTGCCGACACATTCGTCGGGACACCCGGCACGAGCCCTTGCAGCGAGCCGCCGGACAATCCGATTTCACCGAGCAGCGAATCGATCAACGGCGCATGTGCGCGATAGGACAGCGCCGCGGACATCGCCTGCTCGGCCAGATTGCCGCCGTTCGCGGCAGGCGCGACGCCATCCGCGGCAGCACCGCCACGGTTGAGCCCGTCGACCTGGATGATCTTGATGCCGTCGATCGCCTTCATCGGCTCGACCGTCTGCTGGATCACGGCCGGCAGTGCCTGCAGCAACGCCAGCTTGAACTTGAGGCTCGTCTGGTCCGACGACAGCGCATTGATCGCGTCGTTCAGCGCACGCTGCGCTTCAGCCTCGGCGAGCCCCTTCTTGCGCGCCGCCTCGGCCAGCTCGACCATCGCGGCCGCCTGCATCTGGGCCGCATCGCGTTCCGCCCGTGCCTGCGTCGTAATGTGAACGGCCTGCGTTTCCGCTTCCTGCGCCGCCTCGATCAGCGCGACCTGCTTGGCCCGGTCGGCCTCCGCGGTCCGACGCGTCGTCTCGACCTGCTGCTCGGCCCGCACCGCACCCGCGAGCGACTCGCTCGCGCGCGCCTGCGCCAGGGACTGCGCCTCGGACTTCTCCGCGATCACGATGGCCTTTTCCTGCTGCGCGATTTCGGTCACCTTCGCCTGCTCGATCGCCGCCATCTGCGTGACGCGCGCCTGCTCGATCTCCTTCACGCGCACTTCGCGCTCCGCTTCCACCTTGCGGGTGCGCAGCGCCTGCTCGCGCTGGATCTCCGATTCCTGAATCTGCCGCTCGGCGCCGATCCGGCTCTGCTCAGCCTCCTGATGACGCTCGGCCTCGAACGTGGCGATCCGCGCGTTCTGCTCGGCCGTGCGCGTCTTGACCTGCTGCTCCTGCTCGAGCTTCATGAACGATTCCTGCTGATCGATCTCGAGCTTACGGGACAGCGCGTCGCGGTTCTTCTCGCGCACCGCCACCTCGGTATCCTGCTCGACCTCGTTACGCTCCTTGCGGCGCCGTTCGGTTTCCTGCGTGAGCTTGGTCAGGCCTTCGGCGTCGAACGCGTTGTTCGGATCGAAGTATTCCTTCGACGTCTGGTTGAAGTTGGTCAGCGACACGCTTTCCAGCTCCAGCCCGTTCTTCGTCAGATCTTCCGCGACCGTGTTCTGCACGCCCTGCACGAATTTCTCGCGGGCGTCCTGGAGATCCTGCATCGTCATCTGCGCGGCGGTCGAGCGCAGCGCATCGACGAACTTGTCGTCGACGAGCGCGCGCAGGTTTTCCGGCGCCAGCGTGCGCTGGCCGAGCGTCTGTGCGGCAGTCGACACGCCCTCTTCGGTCGGCGCGACCCGCACGAAGAACGCCACGACCACGTCGACGCGCATCCGGTCCTTCGTGATCAGGCTGTCGCGCGTCGCGCGGCTCACTTCGAGCTTCAGCGTGTTCATGTTGATCGGGATCACTTCATGAAACACCGGCAGCACGACCGCGCCGCCGCTCATGATCACCTTCTGCCCGCCGAGCCCGGTGCGGACGAAGGCGCGTTCCGCCGACGCCCGCACGTAAAGACGCGCGAAGATCATGCCGATCACGCAGATACCCACCACCACTGCCAATGCGACAGCGCCCCAGAATGAGAGTGCATTCATCATGATGTTTGTTCGACTCCTGTGTACGGATGGTGACAGCAAGGTGCGCCAGTCCACGCCGCTCTCAAAGGCAGTGGGCTGGTAAAACGGGATTCAGAGCAATTCGGGCCTGGGATTCTCGATGGCGTGGTAACGCGAACCCGAAATGCGCGACACGAGCAGGACCGTCGTGCCTTTCGCGAATGTGCGGCCGGCCTCGTCCGGTTCGACGCGGACGTAGTGCTGCTGGCCATGCTCGTCGACGAGCCGCGCTTCGGCCGGATTGCCGAGCGACGCTTCGCCGGTGACGATCCGTGCGGTGCGGCCGATGAAATCGGCTTCGGATACCGCCGTGGTTTCGGTCTGCGGGAGAAAGCGCGCGAAGAACTTGCCGGTGTGCCGCACGAACGGCAATGCCGCAAGCACGGCCAACACGACGGCCAGCCCGGTGGGCATCGTGACGCCCGCGACGGCCTGCATCGACGTCTGCAACGCGAGCCCGACCACCGAGAAACCGAGCAGGAAGAGGATCAGCAGGATCAGCAGCGGCACCCGGCCCACGTGCAGCCAGCCGAGAAACTGGCCGACGAAGCCGGCGTCGGGCCCGCCATCCGCATGATCGAGACCGAAGTGCAGGACCAGCAGGTTGCCCGCATGCTCGGTCAGGCTGAGCCCCATCAGCATCGACAGGCACTCCAGCACGCCGATCACGATCATCAGCCCGATCGCGGCGACGAACGGCGCATTGCCCGGCAGCATCAGTGAAGAAGTCATTGTTGTATTGCTCTCAGGTTCGGGGGCGAATCATCAAGACATGTCGTCCGCCAGCTTGCCAGATTGCAACTTCAAGCGGGCGACGCGCTCCTCGATTCGCTGTTCCTTGTGCAGGGTTTCCAGACGATGCAACAGCGAGGGATCGGCCGACGATGAACCGGTGCCCAACCCGACCGCCCCGGTCGCGCCGGCCATCGTCCGGTTGAACCCCTGCTCGAGCTGCTCGGCCCTCGGGTCGACGCCCGCGCCCGCCGGCCCTTCCGTCCGGCGCTCGCCGTCGCCGGGCGCGCGCGCCGCGATCAGTTCGCGAAGCCCCGCTTCCATCTCCACGCGTTTCGCGCGCAGCCCGAGCAGGTCCGCCTCGGCGGCCTGCGCGCGCTCGCTCGCGTCGTGAAGCGACTGCTGGAGCACGCCGAGCTGATCCTCGAG
Organism: Burkholderia aenigmatica; assembly: GCF_902499175.1. Taxonomy (GTDB): domain Bacteria; phylum Pseudomonadota; class Gammaproteobacteria; order Burkholderiales; family Burkholderiaceae; genus Burkholderia; species Burkholderia aenigmatica. Next base: position 43,160 of record NZ_CABVQC010000034.1, on the reverse strand, counting down.
CTCGATCTGCCGCTCCGCGCCGGCACGCACGGCCGCATCGTCGTTGCGGGCCAGCGCGGTGCCCAGCAGGTCGTTCAGTCGTTCGATCTCGTTGTTGATGCGCGCGATCGCCTTGGCCGCCTGGTACCGCGCCGCTTCGTGCCGGCCCAGCGCCACCCGCGACTGCGCGATCACGTCGTCGAATTCGCGCAGGTACTGCTCGAGGATCGCTTGCGGCATGCGGTTTTCCAGCGAACCGATCAACGCATGCACGTTCGCGGTCATCAACCGTTTGACTCGGATACCGAAATGTTCTGTCGTCACGACTTGTCACTCCTTCTGGGATTCAAGCGGGTCGGCCGGCCGCCTGACGCCGGGTTCGCGGGCAGCTCACGAATGGGCCTGAGCCGGTTGAATGAGGCTCGCCAGCTCCTTGACCTCGTGCACGTACGGATCGAGCACGTCAGGATGATAGGCGGGCGGGTTGCCGGTCACGGCCAGGCGCAGCAGGCCGAGCAGCACGCGCATGCTCTTCGCGGTCAGCCGCGCCTCGAGTTCGCCGGCCGCCTCGCCGATCGGTTTGCCCGGCGGCGCCGCCGTCACGAGGCTGGCCATGAGTTCGGGGAGTTGCGCGGCGAGCAGCGTCACGATTTCCGAGCGGTGATGCGTCGCGTGTTCGTACGCGTCGATCGCGTCGAGCACCGGCCGCACCTGCTCCCTGAACAGCGCGGCGCAGCGCACGAAGTCATGCGCGCCCTTGACGCGGCGGCGCGCGTCGGCGATCAGCGCGCGGATCTTGTCGCTCGGACTCGTCGCGTCGGGCAATTGCAGCTCGACCAGCCACGCGAGGTCGTCTTCCGGAATTCGTACCGATACGGTTTGCATGACATCCATCCCTTCGAATCGATGACTCAAAGCATAGTGCGCTCGTATGCAAATGTATACGTTTGTATTTCGAGATAGATGCGCGGCTTCCGGTGCGCCAAAAACAAAAAGGGCTCGACCTTGCGATCGAGCCCTTCGAATCCCGTTGGTGGAGCGGAGGAGGATCGAACTCCCGACCTTCGCATTGCGAATGAGGTTTCGCGATGAAACGTCTTCCCGATCAAACCGCCTGATTTGAAAAGCCTTTTGGTCGACGGGGAAATTTCATTAAGAATCAAAAACTTGCCTAGTCTTTCGATCACGGGCAATTTTTGGTAGATCCCGGGATTGAGCCATTCCAGTCCCACGACCTGAGCGAGAAATGGTTTCTCCTGGACGGACGCCAGCGATGTCGACGTAGCAACAGGCTGCGCAGCATCAGCAGTTGACGACGAACATGCAGTCGCAAAAGCGAAAACTGCAATTCCCGCCAAGGCTTGCAGTCCTGTCCATCGTGTCATTTTTTTACCGGTATCTGGCCCAACTCAGGCAGCCATTTGCATCGAATGTTGCTTCACGTAGAACACCGACCTGCTCGATAGCGGGCGGGTGAGTGGAATAGCCACGCGACCAGGTTGAGCACCATCCGATGCCTGCACTCCCGCGATCATGTCTCTTTGCTTGGGAACGCCCTGTGACTGGACGTGTCGAGCAGAACGCCCCACATCTCCCATCCGCTCCACTCGGAGGAGAAGCGCGGGTCAAACGATGCGGTTCTACGACATTCCGGGGAATTGGTATGCGTCATCACACCCAGATCAGGAAAGACCGGAGGTGGCGACTGATGAAATGAGCACCGCGCCGCACGAGGTTTTATGACCATCGAACGACGCGGGTGCGCCCTCCACATCGAAACCGGCTTCGCCATCGATGATCACGACCTCGCCATGCAGCGGGCACGTGCAGCGATCGCCCTGACGGGCGACCGCTCGCCCCATGACTTCACTGTTCGAGGCGCCGGTCTCTACACGGCCGCCATGGCTATGCACGTCCCCTACCCGAATAATGCCGCGCATGGATGCTCCTCAGTACGAGTAACCCTGGATGCCGTAGTTCGTGTCGTGTCGACGCCCCCACCACGGTAGATACGCATTGTTTTCGCCGCGTGCGCGGAACCAGTCGGCGTTCGAATTGATCGGCGTGAGCTTCGACGGCGGTAGCACGACGACTGCAGTCGGGTGGCCGGCATCCGTTGTACCAGCAACCAGTGCGTTGCCGCCGAAATGGTTGATCCGACCGATCGCGAGCGCGATGTCCGTCAGCGCCGTACCCGCACCCATGTCGCCAAGCAGCGCCGACGTATTGAAGACTTGCTTCGTGTAGTCGAATTCCGGCAGAGTTTCCGTGAGCGTCTGCGACAGCGAGGCAAGACGTGACGATGCGGCGTCACTGCCCTTGCCTGCGTCGTGCACGACGAACTGGATGCTTGCAGGCTCGACGTTTGCGTTTTGAGCTGCCTGCGTGATCGTCGCCTTCCATGCCTGGACCGCACGCGTGGTGCCGGCCTTCGCCTCGTAGTCACTCACCTTGCCGGTCGCCGCCTTGCCGATCCATGCGAGTGGCTCACGGTCGGTCTTCAGATCCGGGCCCGCGAGGAACAGCACGGTAAGGTTCTCGTTCATCTGCTCGTCTTTGGGCGGAAAACTCGGCGCGTCCCAGTTCATCACCCATACGCTCTCCTGCGGATGCTTCTGCAGATAGTCGAGCGCGGCGTTCAGTGACGTGAAGCCGGCATTTGCGCCGCCGACGTGGATCTGAATGTCCGGTGGCGTGTCCTTGCTCCATAGGTCGGTAAACTCCTTGTTTCCGATAGCAAACGCCGTGGTCATTTCCTTGCGTAGGTATGCGCGTGCTTCTTGCGGCGACAGTCGCGGGGGGATCGCGAATTCAATTCGGATACCAGCCAACTCCCGCCAGTGTCGCTTGTCGGATGGCTGGACCGTATAGAAATAGTGGCCATTCATCGCGTACTTGTCATGAAACAGAACGAGGAGTTTGGAGACGTATTTTTCATAGAATCCGTCGAAACTTTCATCCCCATCGTTACCATCGGCAACAATCGCAACAGGTTTAACGGATGTAAAACTCTTTGGATCCGTTCTGACCATATCGTCGTTCTTATTCGGCTTGACAAGCCCCATGGTCCACAGCAACTGCCATTCCGTCGGATAGTCGCGACGCTGCAAAGGATTGAGCCACTCCAACCCTACGACTTGTGCGAGAAATGGTTTCTCCTGGACCGGCATCGAGGGAGTCGGTGCCGAAGTGGGCTGTGCAGCCTCCGCGCTCGACGATGACCATGCTGTAGCGAATGCAAATACAGCAATCCCCGCCAAGGCCGGCAATCCTATCCATCGTGTCATTTCCTCTCCCATGCTTCGCGTCTGCGCGTCATGACCAAACGTCTCTATTGCCACGACACCCATCACAAGTAAAACCGCAGCAAATGCCAGCGCAAACCGTAGTGACCGGGAGGTAAGCAGCGATCTCATACTCACCCCCCGATACCGAGCAATGCGCCACCCTGACGCGTGTCATCTATCGTGTCGGGAAGTGTTGCTTCCCCATCGTTAGCTCCCCAATGAACAAGCGATTTCTCATTCATCGTGCCAAATTTAAAGTATTCCGAAAAAGCCTTATTCGGATTGTCCTTTTCCAGATCTTCGCCGAACCGCCAGTCCGCCTCGACCCGAAACTTGTTCAACTGTTTTGACGAAATTCGACAGATACCAATCGCGACATCATATGCCAACGCCTTCTCCGCGTGCATCGGATTGGTCATGATCGTCGAATGGTTCGTAGGGTTATTCACTTTCGCATCGAGAATGTGCACGATCTGCTTGTTTCGCCATTTCTGATAGCCATCGGGCATCTGTGCATCGGGGCCGGCCTCACCAACGACCTCGCCACCCTTGACCCATTCCGGGTTGTCTTTGTGGCGCGCCTCCATGCGCGCGATCGCGCGATCTTCGTAACGCTGTGATGCTTCGGTGCTCGCATCTCCGTGCGGGGCCATCTCGGCTGCATGCTTGCCCTTGGCGTTGTAAGTGTCGTATGGATCTGCCGTGTTTATTGTTGTCTTGTTCTTGTTACGCTGAGCCGCCACCGGATCGTTGTCCTCGTTGAAATCGCTCTCTGCATCGCCATCCCTCACCCGCACGACCGCCCCAAAGCGGAGCGCCTGCGGGAAGAAGGGTTCCGGCAAGCCCGGCGCATCACACAGCACATGCCAGCCCTTCGGTGGATCGGCGTTGGTGCGAAACATACCGAACGCCGATGTAGCCGCCGTCACGATATACAGCACTGGAGCAAACGTGAAAGTTCCGACCTTGCCATACCAGTTCGGATTACCTCGCAGCGCCTTGACAAGGCTGAATTTCGCAGGGGGCGATGTCGGATAGAAAAACAGCTTTGACGACCCTCGTTCGTAGCGCCAGTCATCCTCCCATGTCCGGTAGACGACCGGCGACTCCTGGCCAACCTGAAAGTTGGTGGCAAATACGCGCTGCGTGAACAGGCTCGAGCCCTTCACGAGTTCAACCTCTTTAGGATGCAACCCACGCCAGCCCATCCCCTGTACCGGGGCGGCGGAAATCACCTGATCGTGCGGGCACGAATACAGGGTCACGCGGCCGTAGGTGTGGTTCTGGACGCCATACTGCTTTCTATCGTTGTCGGGATCGTAGGCGGGCTTGCCGTCTTCGCCCGGCTTCATGTTTGCCATCGTCATCCGATAGTCGAGCGGGTCGCGCTGGTCCTCCGCATCCTTGCTCTGCGCGATCAGCTCGAAGAACGCCTTCAAAGTCTTCACCCGCGCCTGAGATTCAACCCGACCGCGATTACCGTGCGAATCCTTGTCGGTGCGCTCCGTCCAGTTTTCCATGAACGGTGAGTTGTCGCCCTCGATGGAACCGACAACGCCGTACGGCGGGTTGGCCAGCACATAGGTGTCGGCTACGCATCTCACGCCAGCCGTCGCCGACAGCCGGTCGCCGAGGAACGCAGAGGCGATACCGACCATGTTGCCCTGGCTATGGCACACCACCGTGATCGGGACATCCTTCTGAACCTTCCGGATCGAACCAATGAGTTTCGCCAGGCGCAGTGCGCCCAGCACGTTGTACATGCGCGGCGGCGTCTCGAAGATCGGGCGCTGCGTGGGGTTAATGCCCTGCACATTGATGAACCCGAAGATGCGTGGATCGACACCCGCGTTCCACAGGTCCGGCAGGCTGCCGCAACCGTTCGCGAATGGACCGCCCCCCCAGTAGTTCTTTTCATTCAGGAAGATCGACTCGCCGTAGCGTTTCAGTTCCGCCGCGTTCGCTTTATAGCCCCAACGGAAATGAATGACCGGCGAGTAAGTATTTTCGTCCGGCTGGAGGTAGCTTTTCGACGTGAGCTTCGGATTAATGAACCCATCGTCGGTCAGGCTTGTCGTGTAATGCATCGGGCCCATCTGGCCGCCCTGCGGCCCGCGGTGCGTCAGATGATCGTCTTCGCGCCCAAGGCGTTTGTTCAAGCCCGCACAAAGCCCCTCTTCACCCGGCTCGAACCACTCCCCTTCCGAGTTGACCCCGTGCACGAAAATCACGATGCCCGGCAACGGCATTTGCATCACGCACAGGTAGTCGGATTGGTTGAGTGTCACCACGCCATTACCGTTGGCGATCAGGTAGCGATTCTGCGAATCGTCACCGCCCCCCGACGCGCCGCCGCCCGCAGGCGTGCGCGGATCGAGACCGCCACCGTCGCTCGCTGCGGCCTGTGCCGACGGATTGCTTTCAGATGCACCCGGACTAGCCGGTGCAGTATCGGCTGTGTCTGCCATCATTATTTTTATCCCCGGTCAGATCTTGTTCTTGAAGAAATTCACGACGAACGGTTCGAACTGGTTGCTCTGGATCGGAGCAAGCTTGCCCGCGGCATCGGACTGCCCCTTGATCACTTCGCCCGACGCTTTCGTGATTTCCGCCTGCATGCCCTCGACGGCCTGCCCATCGGTCGCCCGCACGAGCTTCGGCACGCGCCCGAGCGGCGCGTGATCGAACTTCGGCATGTCCGTGCTCATGCTCGCCGGCCCCTGCCACGAGTGCCCGGCCGACTTCACCGTGAAACTGCCCGGGCACCCCAACTCGATATCGCTGCCGTGCAGTTTCAGGTACGCGCCGCCGGAGGTCGTGAAGACCACCTCTTCGCTCGCCATGCCCGCGAGCTTGCCGCCAGCCGCCGTGAACTGAATGTTCTTCGCGGAATCGATCTGCGTGTCGTCGTTCTGGCTCTGTAGCGTCACCTTGCCCTGATTCGCGATCGCCGACACGCCATCGCTGTGGGCGAACATCGCGACGCCGCGCCCGCCGTGCAGCGTGATGCGCTGCCCGCTGGTCAACTGGACATGTTGTTGCGCGACCTGGTCGATGTTCTCGCCGGCGTAGGTCACGTGCGTCTTCGGCGTGATCGCAACCGAACCGGCTTGCGCGCCGAACGCCATCAGCGCCTGCGACCCGGCAGCGTCGTTGCCGGAACCCGACGCACCGCTGCCGGGTGTCCAGCCCTTGAACGCAGCCGCGACCGCCTGCTGGCCCGCCGTATCGGCGGCCTGACCGCCATGCTGACCCGCATAGTCGCCCAGCGACTTGAACAACTCGGTGCACTCGCCGAGCAGTCGCAGCAACTCGTCACGATCGAGCTGCCCGCCGCTCGCCTGCGAGCGTGCATAGGTCGTCAGCAGAATCCCCTGCGCGGCCCGCAGCGCGGCGGCCGCGTCGGTGCGCAATTCCGCGCCCTCTCCACGGTCGTGGCCCCGGCCGTCCTGGCGAGGCTGCGTCAGGTACCCCAGATTCAGTTGAGAATGCGCGTGCTCGCTCGCAAGCTGACTGGAAATCTGTCCCGGCGTATCGTCGAGGCGCAGCTGGTTATACCGGCTCCCCTTGATTTCCTTGGTCTTGATCCCCGACACATAGCGGTTGCCGGGGAGATTGCCGATGTGGGTGAAGGCCGCCGGCGGATTCACGCCGTTGCTCAGCACGTTGATGATGACCAGCCGATCCGGATCGCCGCCGAGACTGCCGATCAGGACTTCCATGCCGACACGCGGCAGAAAGAGCGCGCCGAAGCTTCCGCCGGCGAGACTCGCCCCGACACGGATCGGCGCGCTGTCGCCGGCGTTGTCGTTCGTGCCCGCGCCCTGCGCATGTGCATGATCCGCCGGATCGAGACCGTGGATCCGCACGCGTACGCGGCCGTCGGCATCGCAGAACACTTCCTCGCCCTGCTGGCCGACGATCGTGCCGGTCAGCAGATGCACGGGCGGCAAGTCGATCTTCGGGTCGTATGCGGGCGCAAGCGGTACGCCACGCCGCACGCAGGTGAAATGATTCTCGTAGCGCGTGTCGGGCTCGGTCGCTGCGGCTGGCTGCTGCAATGGCGACGGATAAGCCAGATGCCGGCTCGCGGCAAACAGCGCCTGCACGCGGTCGGTCAGCCCTTTCGGCAGATTGTTCCAGACATCGTGGTCGATCGACGTAATCACGAACTGCCGCTGGTCGGAGGGCTGCATGTCCCGTTCGGGATCGCCGGTCAGCGTGATCCATGCGCCGACGGCAAGGTCGCGTACGCTGCTCACGCCGTCGTAACGCTCGGCTTCGAACTGATGCGCGAGCATCCGGGCACGCGTGAGGCGCTCGTGATCGTTCCACGAATCGCCCGCATGCGGGATGTCGATCGCGACATCGGTCAGCAATTGCGCCAGGTCGTTGCCGGCCGCGCCCTGATCGAGGCTCGTCGCGACCGTCGACTCGTCGATACGCGCTTTCTTGTAGTCCCATGACGGGCGGCCGACCTGCCCGGGCGTCAGGCGCTGATGCAGGGCGAACAGCGTGACGGTGTCGCGCTCTTCGGTGGCGGCGTCGCGTGGATGCAGCCGTACCGTACCGGCCGGTGCCTGGGGCAGCGACATCGGATCGTCGCAGCACACGAGCGTGTGCGCGGGCGTGTCGTCGTGACTGTTGCCCTCGCCCGCGCCGGCCTTGGCGAACACCGTAATGCCCTCGCGTCGCAGCAGGCGGCGCACGAACTCCGCATCCGATTCGTTGACCTGGCGAGTCAGTTCACGCGCCGGATATCGGTCGCGACTCAAGCCTGACAGGTCGAACTCGAAGGCCGCCGCCAGCGCCGGGCTGCGCTGACGCCATTCGGTAAACAGTGTCGAGAGGATGTCGACGACGCTACTCTGACGGAATACGCGGGAATTCGTGCGCTTGTCCATCAACGACAGGGCATCGCACACCGCCAGCTGGTACACGCACAGCTCGCCGTCGCTCTGGCCGATCTGCACGTCCTGGATGATCGCGTTGACGAAGTGCAGCTGCCCCCGATCGGTGACGAGCCGGATCGAGACAGGGACGCCGAGGAACAGCCGCGGCGGCAGGTTGTGGCGCGCCGACACGCAGGTCAGATGCCCGCGAATGCCGGTCATCAATCCCTCGTGCACGTGCGCGTGCTGCAGCGCAAGCAAGTGCCCCAGTGCTTCTTGCGCCTTGCCGAAATTCAAGGCGACCGGTCGACGGTTCCAGTCGACCACCCCCGATGCAAAGCTGCTTATTGTCTCGTTTATCGACACAGCCGTTCTCTCAATATTGTTGTCGACCCGTTGGCTTCGGCTTTGCGACGCGCGTCTTGGCACGGTCACACTACCGATTTGTGACAGCGAGCATATCAAATTCACGGAAATATTTCGGCACCCTACGGGTATCCATGCCGGTTGCCGACACAATCTGACTAAAAATGACGGATTCCGGCATCACGCGGGGAGGCGCCGGCCGTAGCCCGAGGGGATCGAGCGATTCGCGCGGAAAAACAAGCGGCTGAAGAGGAAGTCGACGAAGCAACGTGCGCGCACGCCGATGTCGAGCAGAAAAGCAAAAAGCCGGCACGAGGCCGGCTTTTTGTTTGCGATGCATAAGGCTGTACGCCCGGGCGGAAACACAACGCTGCACTCGGTGCAGCATTACCCTTCCTGTCCCAAAACGATCGAGCCCTTCGAATTCCGTTGGTGGAGCGGAGGAGGATCGAACTCCCGACCTTCGCATTGCGAACGCGACGCTCTCCCAGCTGAGCTACCGCCCCAACAGTCAATCATCATACACACGCATTTCTGCGCTTGGCAATAGGGGTTAAGTCACCCCTGAAACGTTACTTTGACGGCGCGCCAGCCAGCACCCATTCGACCACCGAACGCACGTCGGCGTCGCTCATGCGCGGATGCGCGGGCATCGGAATGGCGCCCCAGACGCCGGAGCCGCCCTCCTTCACCTTCTTCGACAGCTTTGCCACGGCCTGCGGATCGGCCTTGTAGCGGGCGGCGACATCCTTGAACGACGGGCCGACGAGCTTGCGGTCAACCGCGTGGCAGCCCATGCACGCGTTGCCGCGCGCCACCTTCAGGCCGTCGCCGACATCCGCGTGCGCGACCGCACCGAACGTACCCGCCAGCAGCGCCACGGCCGCGGCGCCCTGCACCATCCATTGTTTCATCTGCTTCATCTGCCTGCTCTTCATTGCGACGGTGCCTTCGGGTTGCCCGGGTGCACGCTCGACGAATTCGAAATCGGCGCGGGCGACTGCAGCGGCGTGGACTGCACCGACGCGTCGGGCACCGCGCCGACCGTCGCGCTATCCGCCGGTGCGGCGGCAGCCTGCGCGCCGGATGCGCCGCTCGCGGGCGATGCGTCCTGCAGCGCCTGCGCGTCCTGCGGCTTCACGTACTGGAACACCTTCACGACCTTCTCGACGCCCGGCACCTGGCTGGCGGCTTCCGCGCCGCGATTGCCCTCGTCGACCGTCACGAGCCCCATCAGGTACAGGTTGCCGCGTTCGCTGACGACCTTGTAGTAGTTCGCCGAGATGCCCTTCGTCGCGATCAGCTCGGATTTCACGCGCCCTTCGAGGTACGAGTCGTTCGCGCGCGACGACAGCGACGACGCCGGCTCGACCGACAGCTCGTTGACGATGCCGTTCACGTTGTTGATGCTGCGCACGATCTCCTCGGCGCGCTGCTTCGACGCATCGTTCGGCACTTCGCCCGTCAGCAGCACGCGGCGGTTGTACACCGTCACGTTCACGTGCGACTGGTCGGGCAGCCCGTTGTTGATCTGCGTAAGCGACTTGACCTGGATCTCGCGATCTTCCGTCTGCGCGCCGAGCGTACGGCGATCGGTCGCGATCAGCGCACCGCCGCCGGCCGCTGCGCCCACGACCCCGAGCACACACCCCTGCAGCGACACGGCGAGGCCCGCCGTCAGCGCAGCAAGCAGCGTGGTTCTGACGAGCGTCTGTTTGACGCGGCTTTGATTCATCGACGGCTCTCCTTCGTTCAATCCTCACCCAGCAGCATCGCGTCGATGCCGTCGCACAGGCAGTGGATGGTCAGCAGATGGACTTCGTGGATGCGCGCCGCGCGAACGGCGGGCACGCTGATCGGAATATCGGTATCGGACAGCGCGGCGGCGACCGCATGGCCAGCGCCGCCCGTCAGCGCGACGACGGTCATCTCGCGCTCGTGCGCTTCGTCGATCGCCGCCAGCACGCGCGGCGATGCGCCGCTCGGATCGAGCACCAGCAGGATGTCGCCGGTCTGGCCGAGCACGCGCACCTGCTGCGCGAACAGTTGCTCGGCAGACACCGCGCCCGCGAGGCCGCCCTGCGACGCGTCGGTTGCCAGCGCGATCGCGGGCAGGCCCGGGCGCTCGCGTTCGAAGCCGCCGACGAGCGACACCGCGAGGTAGTGCGCGGCGGCGGCCGACAGGCCGTCACCGCAGGCGACGATCTTGTTGCCGTTCGCCAGCGCGGCGAACATCGCGTCGACCGCGGCTGCGATCGGCAACGACAGTGCGTCGGCCGCTTCGGCGAGAAGCGCGACGCTGTCATGGAAATGTTGCTGAATACGTTCGACTGACATCGATTCCTGGTGAACTGGGCGCGTGGCACGCATCGCGCGACATCGTGGGTGCGGCGAGTTTACCGTACTCCGGCACCCTCTCCAGGGGTCCGGCAAGAACTCTTTACATCTCGTCACAGCTCGCGGCTACGCATCGTCGGCACGAAATGCGTCGCGCAGCCACGCGAGCCGGCCGGCCTCGAACGCGACGACGTCGAAGCGGCACGCGGCACCGGCGCCGTGCCGCGCCCAGAACTGGAGCGCGGCCGCAACCAGGCGCCGCTGCTTGCGCCAGCCGACGCTCGCAGCCGCGCCGCCATGCCGGACGCTGCGTCGCGCGCGCACCTCGACGAACACGAGCATGCCATCGGGTTCGCGCATCACGAGATCGAGCTCGCCGCCGCGCATCGTCACGTTCGCCGCGACGAACACGAGGCCGCGGCGCTCGAGAAACTGCCGCGCGCGCTGCTCGAACGCCGCGCCGACCGGTTTGGATCGCGCCGCGCCGGAAAAGTTGTCGCCCGCGCGCGGCAAACCGTGCCCGTTGCCCGGCCGGGCCGGCGCCGCGTGGCACAATGCCGTCCTTGTTCCGCTTGCGCCGCGATTGCGCGCATTGCCTGCCATGACTGCCCTCCTCGAACTCGCGCAAACGCAGCACTACCCGGCCGCCGCGCTCTACGTGGTCGCCACGCCGATCGGCAACACCGCCGACATCACGCTGCGCGCGCTGCACGTGCTCGGCCTCGCCGACCGCATCGCGGCCGAAGACACCCGCAACACGGGCCAGCTGCTCGCCCGCTACGGGATCTCGAAACCGCTCATCGCCGTGCACGAGCACAACGAACGCGAAGCCGCCCAGCGCGTGATCGAACTGCTGCGCGGCGGCGAACGCGTGGCCTACGTATCGGACGCCGGCACGCCCGGCATCTCGGACCCCGGCGCGCGGCTCGTCGACGCGGTGCGCGCCGCCGGCTTCGCGGTGATCCCGCTGCCGGGCGCTAGCGCGGCCGTGACCGCGCTGAGCGTGGCCGGCGACTGGGCCGGCGCGTTCACGTTCGCGGGCTTCCTGCCGCCGAAGGCGAAGCAGCGCGCGACCGCGCTGCAGGCGCTGGTGTCGCACCCGTATGCGCTGGTGTTCTACGAGGCACCGCACCGGATCGCCGAAACCGTCGCCGCGCTCGTCGATGCGTTCGGCCCCGCGCGCCGGCTGCTGATCGCGCGCGAACTCACCAAGCTACACGAGCAGTTGTTCCAGGGCACCCTGGCCGAAGGACAGACCTGGCTCGCCGGCGATGCGAACCGGCAGCGCGGCGAATTCGTGCTGGTCGTCGAAGGCGCGCCGGAGACGAACGGCGAAGCCGACGACACCGCGCACGACGCGCTGCTCAAGCTGTTGCTGGAAGAGGTACCGGTGAAGAGCGCGGCCAAGCTCGCGGCCGCGCTGACGGGCGCGTCGCGCAACACGCTGTACGCGCGAGCGCTCGCACTGAAGGATGAAGGCTGACGCGCGAGCCGGCCGGCACCGGGAACCCGGCGCCGGCGTCGCGCGGTGCAGAAAAGACAAAGGGCTGCCCGAGGGCAGCCCTTTTGCATGAGCGGTCGACCGCTGCGTGTTACTTCGCCGAGATCGACGCGAACATTTCGTCGCGTGCCTCGCGCGCTTCCTGCGGCGACAGCCCTTCGATCTTCACGCGGCCCGTGCCGGCGTGCACGAGGCCGATCAGCTTCGCGGCCGCATACGACAGGTCGAGCACGCGGCCGCGCTTGTACGGCCCGCGATCGTTGACCTTCACGACGACCCACTTGCCGGTCGACGCGTTCGTCACCTTGATGTACGACGACAGCGGCAGCGTGCGGTGCGCGGCGGTGAGCGCGTTCATGTTGAAGCGCTCGCCGTTCGCGGTGCGGCGGCCGTGGAAATCCCGCCCGTACCACGATGCGCGGCCCGTCTGGCGGAAATCGGACACATCCTTGCCGTCGATCGGCTCGGCGTCCGCCAGCGACGACTTCTTCGCGTCCTTGCTGTCGGCAGCCGGCATCGACGCCAGCGCGGAATCAAAATTCAGCTGCTTGTCGCTATCCGCTTTCGCGGCGGCGGCCGTCTTGTCGACGGCGTTCTTCTGGTTCGCGCTACCGGTGGTCTGGCTGGGTGGCACCGCACAGCCCGTCAGCGCAAAAAACAATGCAATGGTTCCGAATCGACTCGGAAAACGTAAATTCATCGACGTGTCGCCTTCTGGTTCGGGCCGCTCCCTTACAACGCTGCTTCACAACGCAGACACGCGGCCCGGACGGCAAATGCGTGCACGCCCCGCTCGGATGCGAGCAGGCGGCTAGCATGGGCGCGGCTTTCGTCTATGCCGCAACCGTCCTGATTAGTTTTCACGTCTGGCGCAACCTGTCCCCAACAGCCTGACCAGACCCCACATGCCGCCATCGAACATGGCTTCACGTTCGCGCGCGTCGAAACGACCGACTCACAGGAACGGCGGCACAGGCCTCATCCGGCGGCGCGGCAGCAGGGCCGCAGGCGGGCGCGCAGCACCCGGCCGGACAAGACGTGAGCACCGAAATCTCGGTGCTGGATACACCGCCGGACTCCCCGGCGGCTGATGCTTGACGGTGCTTCCGACGCCCCTTTTTAACGGGGCCGAAACACCAGCGAATTGCGTGAAATTCACGTGCAATGGAGCGCATTATACATAAACCAAAAGGTCAACCCGAAAAGCACCCCCTGCGGACCATTGATTCTCACTATGGCCGTAACAATCGACATGCTCCGGGAATGCCCGGAGGCGTCCGCCGCGACGCGCGTCGCGCGACCGGCAAGCGGCCCGCGCGACCGGTACAATCGCTCCTTTTAGCCGCCGGTGCCTCCATGAAAGTCACGCTCATTCCGGTCACGCCGTTCCAGCAAAACTGCTCGCTGCTCGTCTGCGAAAAGACGGGCCGCGCCGCCGTCGTCGATCCGGGCGGCGATCTCGACCGGATCGAACAGGAAGTCGCGCGACAGAACGTGCAGGTCGAGAAGGTGCTGCTCACGCACGGGCACATCGATCACTGCGCGGGCGCGAAAACGCTCGCGACGCACTACGGCGTGCCGATCGAGGGGCCGCAGGAAGAAGAGCGCTTCTGGATCGAGAAGCTGCCGATGCAGAGCGAGCGCTTCGGCTTTCCGGCCGCCGAAACCTTCGAGCCGGACCACTGGCTGAACGACGGCGACACCGTGCAGTTCGGCGACGAGACGCTCGAGGTCTATCACTGCCCGGGCCACACGCCCGGCCACGTCGTGTTCTTCAGCCGCGCGCATCGCGTCGCGATCGTCGGCGACGTGCTGTTCGCGGGCTCGATCGGCCGTACCGATTTCCCGCGCGGCAATCACGAGGATCTCGTCCGGTCGATCAAGGAGAAGCTGTGGCCGCTTGGCGACGACGTGACGTTCGTACCGGGCCACGGCCCCGTGTCGACGTTCGGCGACGAGCGCCGCACGAACCCGTTCGTGTCCGACAAGGTATTCGGATGAACCAGACCGCCATACCGGAAATCTACGTCAGCACCGACGTCGAGGCCGACGGCCCGATTCCCGGCCCGCACTCGATGCTGAGCTTCGCGTCGGCCGCCTATACCGAGGACAAGCAGTTGATCGCGACGTTCTCGGCCAACCTCGAGACGCTGCCGGGCGCGCAAGCGCACCCGGTGCAGGAAGCGTGGTGGAAGACCGAGCCCGAAGCATGGGCCGCGTGCCGGAAGGATCTGCAGGCGCCCGAAGCCGCGCTCGTCGCGTACGTCGACTGGGTCGAGGCGCTGCCCGGCAAGCCGGTGTTCGTCGCGATGCCGGCCGGCTTCGACTTCACGTTCATGTTCTGGTACATGATGCGCTTCGCCGGGCGCTGCCCGTTCTCGTGGTCGGCGCTCGATATCAAGACGCTCGCGTTCGCGATGACGGGCCTGCCGTACCGCAAGGCGATCAAGCCGCGCTTTCCGAAGCACTGGTTCGACGACCATCCGCACACGCACGTCGCGCTCGACGACGCGATCGAGCAAGGCGCGCTGTTCTGCAACATGCTCGCCGACCTGCGCCGCCAGCAGGCCGCGCTCGCGGGCCTCGCGGTGTCGGACACCGATCGGTCGGAAAACGCGGGGGCGGGACAAATCCCCACGGATCCACGAGCAAATTAGCGAATCTCGCTCAACAACGCGACGCCAGATTGCCTTTCCTTTCCCGGCCCTCTAACATTCAGCGTGTTGTAGCTGCCGCATGGAGGCGCAGGTGACGCTCGATTCCTTTTCGCAAAAAATCCTTCGCCTGTTGCAGCTCGACGCGCGCCGTTCGGTCCAGGAAATTTCCGACCAGGTCGGCCTGTCGAGCACGCCGTGCTGGCGCCGCATCAAGGACATGGAACAGTCGGGCGTGATCCAGCGCTACACGGCGCTGCTCGATTGCGAGAAGCTCGGCCTGCACGTGTGCGCGCTCGCGCATGTGCACCTGACCCGCCACAACGAGGGCGGCGTCGAGCAGTTCGAACGCGAGATCGCGACCTGCCCGGAAGTCACCGAGTGCTACAGCACGACCGGCGAGGCCGATTACATCCTCAAGATCGTCGCGCCGGACATCAAGGCCTACGACGTGTTCCTGCACGAACGCATCTTCAAGATTCCCGCCGTGTCGCAGGTGCGCACGAGCGTCGTGCTGCGCGAGATCAAGTTCGACACGCAACTGCCGCTGTAACACGCCTGCATGCACTGGCGGCCCGCCGGCGCGGTGGCCGGCGGCGGGTCACGCCTGCGCGGGCATCGTGCGCGTGAAGCCGATCCGGCGCGCACCGAACTCGCGCTTCAGCGCGTCGGCATCGAGCCGGCCGGCCAGCGCCGCATCGGTGTCGTGCGGATCGCAGGCCAGCGTCACGTCGATCTCGAGCCCCGTACTCAGGTAATGCAGGTTGATCGCCGCCGCGTGCAGCCCGCGCTGCGCGAGTGCGGCCTCGAGCCGTGCCGCGATCTCGCCGCGCGGCGGCAACGCGAGCGCCGGACGGCGCGCCGCGTCGTTCTCGGGGTCGACGTGGATCAATGCGTCGAGCACGCGCGGGTCGGTCAGCACGCGCGCACGCGCGGTCTCGGCGATGTAGTGCCCTTCGGAGACGGAGATTTTCGGATCGACGAGGATGTGCGCATCGACGAGCGCGGCATCGCCCATCTTGCGCGTGCGCAGGTCGTGCACGTCGCGTACGCCGGGCGTCGCCGCGAGCAGCGCGCGGATCTCGTCCGTATCGGTCGTGTCGAGCGCGCGGTCGGAGAGGTCCTGCAGCGCGTCATAGCCGAACGTCCAGCCCATGCGCGCGACCATGAAGCCGACGATCGCCGCCGCGATCGGGTCGAGCAGCTTCACGCCGGCCAGGCTGCCGACGATGCCGATCGCGACGACGAGCGACGACGCGGCATCCGAACGCGCATGCCATGCGTTTGCGACGAGCATCGCCGAGCGAACGCGCCGCGCCTCGCGCAGCATGTAGCGAAACAGCGCTTCTTTCGATACGAGCACCGTCAGCGCGACGATCAGCGCGGAAAAATGTACCGCCGGAATGTTTTCGAGATTAACGAGACGATCGCCGGCCCGCCAGAGCATGCCGACGCCGACCGCGATCAGGATCGCGCCGAGAAACAGCGATGCGACGGTCTCGTAGCGGCTGTGTCCGTAATTGTGGTCGGCATCCGGCGATGCGCCGCTATGCCGATTCGCAACCAGCACGACAAAATCCGAGATCAAATCGGAAATCGAATGCACCCCGTCAGCAATCAATGCCTGCGAATGCGCAATCGTGCCGACGACGATCTGAAATGTCGCAAGCACGACATTCAGCACAATACTGACGAACGTACTCTTGCGCGCAACCGCGTGCTTATCTGCGCTCTGCGCGTCGCCGGAAAACGTGGACATGAAATATGAGATATCGGTGAGCGATGCCCAATTCTATCAAGGGCGCCCCATGAATCCTGCCAATACCCACAAATTTCTTATTTAAATCAACCGCTTATGCGAACAGGTCGTATTACCATTCACACCGAATTATTACATTTTCATGACAACACAATGGGCGTAGCGGCCGCCGGAAACAAAAAAGCCGCGCTCCTTAACGGCACGCGGCTCTTTTGAAGAACAGGCAACTTAAACAGATGTTTAAATCGCGAACTGTTCGCGGTCCTTGCCCGCAATCCAGCGCGGCGGCTTGCCGCGGCCCGACCACGTCGCGCCCGTTTCCGGATCGCGGTATTTCGCGGCCACGCCTGCGCGCGGACGGCCAACCTTACCTGCCTTCGCGCGGCTGAGACCGAGTTCGGCGAGCGAAAAGCCGTAGTCGGCAATTTTCTGCTTCACGTCATTCAGCACTTCAGCGTATTCACGCGACTTCGCTTCTTCGATTTGCTTCTCCAGCTTCTCCCGCTGGGCCAGCAGGTCCTTGTAAGAAGACATAGTTTCCCTTTCTATCTGACCAATGGCGCCGGTCTGAGCCAGCTCACCATTCATGAAATATATGTGCCTCGGATTTTCGAAGGCAGAGATTAGCACAAAAAAGATTTGATAGAAGCGAGATTCATGAAAATCCCGAGATCAATTGAAAATCACGCGTGTCATTTTGACCGGTCGCGGCCTTTTCTCAAATTTTTACGTTCCTACACAGAGATTAGGACATTAGCCATTGTCTATTGGGCCTATCAACATACGCAATTACCCTGCATTCGGAAAAATCAAAGCTCTCATCGGACGACAGCTTGACGATTATCGGATGGCGCGGTGCGCTAAACGGGCAAACTGCGGACAGACCGGCAACCGCGACGTCAGGTCACATCCCGCGCGCACGCAATCAGCCGCTCGCGCAATGCGCCCGCATCGGCCAATGGCGAATCGAACGGCGTGCGCACGCGACGGCCGTCATATCGCCAGTCGGCGCCGTGGCGATCGACGCCGAGCAATGCGAGCCCGTCGCGACGCGCAGCGCCGGCATCGTACGCGTCCCATAACGCCTGTTCTTCGTCGAAGGCGAGCGGCGGCAACGCATCGAGCTGCGTGCCGTCGACCCAGCCCATGCGCCCGAAGCCGCCGATATAGCGTAGCCGCTCGACGTCGAGCGCCCAGAACGTGAAATCGCCGAGCGCGAGATAGCGCGCGGCGTCCGGCTCGTAGCGACAGTAGCGCGCGGTGACGTGCGGATCGTCGCCGAGCGGTACGAACCGGCCGAGCAGCGTCGCGCGCTCGGCGTTCAGCACGTCGCCGCCGGGCGCGTCGACGACGAGGAAGCCCGCGCGCGGATCGGCAGCCAGATTGCGCGTGTGCTCCGCGAGGCCGCTCACGAGGATCAGCGGACGATGGCTCGCATCAGGTGCAAACGGGACGACCGTCGGATACGGAAAGCCCTGCGGATCGCGCGCATGGGTGGCGAGCGTGCCGAGTGCGCAACGGTGCAGCAGATGCAGCGCGAGAGCGGGATCGATGTTCAAGAGGACTCCTGCGGTCGAAGGGCGGCGCGCCGGGCACGCCATGCGCTTCGATGTTACCCGCGGGCGCGGTACGCCGCGCATCGGCCGAACGGCCTATCCGGTCGACGCGGCCGAACGCGAGTCGCCGGGTAATCGCCGGACCGTCGTCCGATCGGCCATCGCCCGGCAGGATCGTAAGCGATTCGATAGAATCGGACGGGTCCGACGGGCGCCGCGTGCGTCCGCGCTTTTTTTGACGAGCCTTGCCGTGTCCGAAGCATCCTCCCCCGAATCGTCGTCCCCGTTCGCCGCGCCGCCCGACGCGCATCGCAAGCTGTCGCTGCCGGCCCGCCAGCGCGCGCGCGCAGCGTCGATGGCGCTGTTCTTCGTCGCCGGCATGATGTTCGCGTCGTGGGGCGTGCACGTGCCGACCGTGCGCGACAAGTTCGCGCTGAGCCCCGGGCTGCTGTCGATCGCGCTGTTCGCGGTCGCCGTCGGCTCGATCGCCGCGATGCTGACCATCGCGCGCTGGATCGCGCGCGTCGGCTCGCGCACCGCCTGCCTCGCGGGCGGGCTCGTGATGTCGGCCTGCGCGGCGCTGATCCTCGTCGTGCCCGACTACCCGCTGCTGCTCGCCGTGCTCGCGCTGTTCGGCTTCTCGATGGCGACGCTCGACGTCGCGATGAACGCCGAGGCCAGCGCGGTCGAAATCGCGATCGGCAGGCCGATCATGTCGTCGCTGCACGGCATGTTCAGCATCGGCGGGATGGCAGGCGCGGCCGCCGGCGGCGCACTGCTGTCGGCCGGCATGGCGCCGGCCGTGCATCTCGCGCTCGCGGCAGCGACGAGCGCGACGGTGCTCGTGGTCGCCAGCCCGGCCGTGCTCCCGCACGTGCCGCACCACGAACACGCGCACGGCGGCGGCAACCGCTGGCGCTCGCCCGCCCTGTGGATGCTCGGTGGCATCGCGCTCATCGCGCTGATCGCCGAAGGCGCGATGTACGACTGGGCGACGGTCTACATGCGCGACGTCGTCGCGGCGAGCCCCGCGCTCGCGAGCGCCGCCTATGCCGCGTTCTCGGGCGGGATGGCCGTCGCGCGCTTCGCGGGCGACGCCGTGCGCGCCCGCTTTGGCGCGCCGCAGCTCGTGTTCGCGAGCGCGTCGCTCGCCTGCGCGGGGATGATCGGCGCACTGCTGCTGCCTTATTCGGCCGCGGTGCTGACCGGCTTCACGCTGATGGGCCTCGGCCTCGCGAACATGATGCCGGTGCTGTTCGCGGCCGCCGCGCGCGTGAAAGGCATCCACGCGGCCGAAGGGCTCGCGCACGTGGCCGGGCTCGCGTATTTCGGCATGCTGTTCGGTCCGGTCGCGATCGGTGCGGTCGCGCAGGCCGCGAACCTGACGATCGGCCTGTCCGTCGTCGCGCTGTGCGCGGCGCTCGTCGCAGCCATCGCGCCGAAGGTGCTCGCGCGGCTGAAGATCTGACGTGCGGCCCGCGCCGGCCCAAAAAGAAAACGCGCATGCGTTGCCGCATGCGCGCTTTCACCCCTTCTGTTGACCGCTTGTTGCGTTACATCTTCACTTCGTCGAGCAGCGACTTCTTGCCGTTCTTGTAGTTGTACAGCGAAATCACGCCGTGCTGCAGGTCGCCCTTCGAGTCGAACGTCGTCGTGCCGATCACGCCCGAGTAGTTCGTCGTCGGCATGGCTGCGAGGATCTTCGCCGGATCCGTCGAGTTCGCGCGCTTCATCGCATCGACGATGATGTACACGGCGTCATACGTGAACGGTGCGTAGATCTGGATCGGCTGGCCGAAGCGCTTCTCGTACTTCGCCTTGAACGCCGCGCCGCCCGCCATCTTCTCGAGCGAAGCACCGGCTTCCGAGCACACTACGTTGTCGGTCGCGTCGCCGGCCAGGTCGGCCAGCTTTTCCGTGCACACGCCGTCACCCGCGAAGATCTTCGCGCGCAGGCCGAGCTGCTTCGCCTGCTTCGCGAACGGGCCGCCCGTCGCGTCCATGCCGCCGTACATGATCGCGTCCGGATTCTCGCCCTTGATCTTGGTCAGAATCGCGCGGAAGTCGACCGCCTTGTCGTTGGTCGCGTCATGCGACATCACCTTCAGGCCGAGCGCCTTGGCCTTCTTCTCGAACTCGTTCGCGAGACCCTGGCCGTACGCGGTCGAATCGTCGACCACGGCCACGCTCTTGATGCCCTTCGAGTGCGCGTAGTTCGCGAGTGCCGGGCCCTGCTGCGCATCGGTGGCCACCACGCGGTACGTGGTCTTGAAGCCCTGCTGCGTGTAGGCCGGGTTGGTCGCCGACGGCGAGATCTGCACGATGCCCGCATCGCTGTAGATCTTCGAGGCCGGGATCGACGTGCCCGAGTTCAGGTGGCCGACCACCGCGACGACCTTGTCGTCGACGAGCTTCTGCGCAACCTGCGTGGCCTGCCGCGGGTCGGCCGCGTCATCCTGCGGGTCGAGTTGCAGCGTGATTTTCTGGCCGCCGATCGTGAGACCCTTGGCGTTGATCTCCTCGACTGCGAGACGCGCACCGTTTTCGTTGTCCTTGCCCAGGTGTGCAATGCCGCCCGTCAAGGGCGCGACGTGGCCGATCTTGACGACTTGATCGGCGGCCGCGTTGCTTGCAGCTGCAACGCACAGCATCGCCGCGGCGGTGATCGGCAACAGCTTTTGCATCTTGATATTCATGTAAGTCTCCAGTTTCGGTCCCAATAAACGCCATCGTCCGGTGCCCCGCTGCCATCCCTGTGTTTGCAATCACTGGACGATTCGCCGGTTGCATCGTTCATGCACTTGGCCTCAGCACGTGAAAACGGCCGCTTTTAGCAGCTGCCCGCCCGTACTTGCGCGCAAGTGTAGGTGATCAAATTAATTTGTGGGACTTTTTTGGGGTAGTGGTATCACTACCGATATGCGCACTTTGGAATGACTACTCGAATATCGCTGCGAGCCCCGCCGGATAAGGGTTTCCGCTAATTCCCGGCGACTGGCTGAAAGGTCGTTTTAAAACATTCCCGGGGCATTTCGATTCGGTATTTTGTGCCCGCGATCATTGAATGAAACGCGCGTGACAACGCGCGTTTCGTCGTCCGATATGAACGATTCAGGCAGCCGCCGCACGCCACTCGGCATCGAGTGCGGCAACCAGCTGCGACGTCGTCAGCGCATCGCCGCGCCGCCGCGCGAGCGGCGCGCCCTGCCCGGCCCACAACGACAGGTAATCGCCGTCGTTCGCGCGTGCGGCGGCCTGGCGCAGCGGCTGCGTCAGCGCGTTCTGCACCGGGTACGGCGCGGCATCGGCCACGCGTTCGCCGAGCCGGGCCATCAGCGTGTTGCGCAGCCCGCGCGCGTGGCGGCCGGTGATCGCGCGCGTGACCTGTGTCGACGTATCGGCACTCGCGAGCAGGCGTGCCTTCCAGTCCGCCGCGATCGCGCTTTCCGTGCAGGTGAGGAACGCGGTGCCGAGCTGCGCGCCCTGCGCGCCGAGGGCAAGCGCGGCCGCGATCCCGCGGCCGTCCATGATGCCGCCCGCGGCCAGCACGGGCAGGCCCGTCGCGTCGACCAGTTGCGGCACGAGCGCGAGCGTGCCGATCAGCGCATCGTCGGCGGAACCGATGAACGTGCCGCGATGGCCACCTGCCTCGGCGCCCTGCGCGGACAGCGCGTCGGCGCCGGCCGCCTGCCATGCGAGCCCCTCGGCCACGTGTGTCGCGGTGCCGATCACGTAGGTGCCGGCAGCCTTCAGGCGCGCGACGTCGGCCGCATCGAGCACGCCGAACGTGAAGCTCGCAACGGGCACGCGCAACGCCACCAGCGCATCGAGCTGCGCACGAAAGTCGGGCGCGTAGCGCGCGGGGGCGATGCCCGGCGGCAACCCGAGCGTCGCATTCAGCGGGTCGATCGCGGCCAGCGCGCGGGCCACGGTCGCCGCATCGGGCGCGGCATCCGGCAGCACGAACAGGTTGACCGCAAACGGGCGCTCGGTCGCCGCGCGGATGGCCTCGACTTCGGTCGCGAGGCGCTCGGGCGCGAACGCGGCGGCGCCGAGACTGCCGAGCGCGCCGGCATTCGAGGCGGCGGCGACCATCGCGGTCGTGGTCGCGCCGACCATCGGCGCCTGCACGAGCGGCAGGCGCAGGCCGAAGCGTTCGGAAAAAGGTGTGGCAAACAGACGGGCAGACATGGCGAATCCTTCGATGACGATGTGCGAAAGCGCTTTGTAAAGGCGGACACATCGACTCTATCGAAGCGGCCCAATGCCGAAAAATGAATAATCGAGATTGAAACGATCGCTGCGCGAGAAGCGGGCGCGTGCCCTGCACCGTCACAGGATCGGTGGCACACTAGGCCGCCCTCTTTCACCCTCGGGGCGCGCATCGCGCACCCCGTTCGCCAGGAGTTCAGAACGTGACAGCCCAATGGATCGACATCCCGACCGGTAACGACAGCTTTGGCGGCTATCTCGCGCTGCCCAAGCGCGGCACCGGCCCTGCCGTCATCATCATCCAGGAGATCTTCGGCGTGAACTCGCACATCCGCGCGGTCGCCGACCAATACGCGTCCGACGGCTTCGTCGCGCTCGCGCCGGACGTGTTCTGGCGCACACAGCCGCGCGTCGAGCTGACCTACGAAGGCGCGGATCGCGACAAGGGCATCGAGCTGATGAAAAAGACCGACGTGGGTCTCGCGGTCGCGGACATCGGCGCGGCAGCCGATGCGTTGCGCGCGCGCCCCGAAGTGGCCGGCAAGGTCGCCGCGATCGGCTACTGCTTCGGCGGCCAGCTCGCGTACCGTGCGGCCGCGACCGGCAAGATCGACGCGGCCGTGGCCTACTACGGCGGCGGCATCCAGAACGCGCTCGACCTCGCCGGCAAGGTCACGCAGCCGATCCTGTTCCACTACGCGGAAAACGACCACGGGATCCCGCTCACGGCGGTCGACCAGGTGAAGGCCGCATTCGCCAGCCACGGCGATGCGTCGTTCCACGTGTACCCGGGCGCCGAGCACGGCTTCAACTGCACGGATCGCGCGTCGTACAACCAGCGCGCGTCGGCGCTCGCGCACGGCCGCACGCTGACCTTCCTCGCCGAGCACCTCTAAAATCGGCCGGCCGCGGGCCCCGCGCAGCGGGCCCGCGTTATGCTGCTGTCATCGCCACGAGTCACAACGGGGGTGACTGCGATGCACTCGGACTATCTCGCGCATGACGCGATCGGCCTCGCCACACTGGTACGCGAACGCAAGGCGAGCCCGCGCGAACTGCTCGACGCCGCGATCGGCCAGGCCGAAGCGGTCAACAGCGCGATCAACGCGATCGTGCTGCAGGACTACGAAGCCGCACGTCGGCGTGCGGCCGCCACACCCGATGGCGGCGCCGACGCGCCGTTCGCCGGTGTTCCCTATCTCGTGAAGGATCTCGGTGCGGCGGTTGCCGGCCTGCCGCTGTCGATGGGCAGCCGGCACTACCGGTATTTCGTGCCCACCGACGATTCGCCGGTGATCGCGCGAAGCCGCGCGGCCGGTCTCAATGTGTTCGGCAAGACCAACACGTCGGAAATCGGCCAGATGCCGTACACGGAACCCGAACTGTTCGGCGCGTGCCGCAACCCGTGGAATCTCGACCACACGCCCGGCGGCTCGAGCGGCGGCGCGGCGGCGGCCGTCGCGGCCGGCATCGTGCCGGTCGCGCATGCATCCGACGGCGGCGGCTCGATCCGCATTCCGGCGTCGTGCTGCGGGCTGTTCGGCCTGAAGCCGAGCCGCAACCCGGTGCTCGTCGACCTGCCGTCGAGCGGCGAGCTGGTGGTCCAGCATGCGGTCACGCGCAGTGTGCGCGACAGCGCGCTGCTGCTCGACGTGACGACCGGCCAGACCTTGCCGACCGGCGCACCCGGCACGTTCCTCGGCGAACTCGACACGCCGCCCGGCCCGCTGCGGATCGGCCTCGTGCTCGACCCGATGCTCGCGCCGGCACTCGCCGACGACACGCGTGCGGCGCTCGACGACGCGGCCGCGTTGCTCGAATCGCTCGGCCACCATGTCGAGCCGGCAACGCTGCACGTCAACTACGCGCGCGCGGCCGAAACCTTCCTGACGCTATGGGCGACGATCGCCGAGGAGATGGTGCTCGGCGCACGCGCGATGACCGGCCGCACGCCGAAACGCGGCGAATTCGAAGCCGCGACGTGGGCGATGGCCGTGGTCGGCCGGCGCCTCGCGCGCACGCGCCTGCCGGACGTGCTCGAATGGCAGCGCCAGCTCACCGTGCAGGTCGCCGGCCTCGTGTCGCGCTACGACGCGATCCTGTGCGCGTCGCTCGCGGGCCCGCCGGTGAAGATCGGCGAATTGCAGCCGACGCCGTTCGAATCGGCCCAGATGAAGGTACTCGCCGCGCTGCCGGTGAAGCCGCTGCTGAAGGAAATGCTCGCGAAATCGTCGGAAAAGGCGTTCACGTGGGCCGGCTGCACCGAACTGTTCAACCTGACCGGCCAGCCGGCGATGTCGGTGCCGCTCTACTGGAACGCGCGCGGGCTGCCGATCGGCGTGCAGTTCGTCGCGCGTCACGCCGACGACGCGCTGCTGCTCAAGCTCGCACGGCAGCTCGAACAGGCGCGGCCGTGGTTCGACCGCCGCCCGCCGCTGATGCAGGCGCAGCGCTGACGCGCGGCGCCCGATGAAAAAAGCCCCGCCGGCGGAACCGGCGGGGCTTTCGTTGGTGCTGCAGGCTGGCGCCGTGCTTATACGAGCCGTTCGCAGACCGTCTTCGTCGCCGCGGCCGCATTCAGCGTGTAGAAATGCAGCCCGGGCACGCCCGCGTCGACGAGACGCTGGCACAGGCCCGTGACGACGTCCGCGCCGAACGCGCGGATCGACTCACGATCGTCGCCGAAGCTCTCGAGCCGGCGCGCGACCCAGCGCGGCACTTCCGCGCCGCACATTTCCGAGAAGCGCATCAGCTGCGAGAAGTTCGTGATCGGCATGATGCCCGGTACGATCGGCACGTCCACGCCGAGCTTGCGCACGTCGTCGACGAAGCGGAAATACGCGTCCGCGTTGAAGAAATACTGCGTGATCGCGGAATTCGCGCCGGCTTTCACCTTGCGTGCGAAGTTCTCGAGATCGGCCTTCGGCGAACGCGACTGCGGGTGGTATTCCGGATACGCGGCGACTTCGATGTGGAACCAGTCGCCGTGCTCGGCACGGATGAAGCTGACGAGCTCCGACGCGTAGCGCAGCTCGCCGACCTCGCCCATCCCCGACGGCAGGTCGCCACGCAGCGCGACGATGTGGCGGATGCCGTACGAGCGGTACTGGTCGAGGATCGCGCGCAGGCTGTCGCGCGACGAGCCGATGCACGACAGGTGCGGCGCGGCCTCGAGGCCGTCCTTCTGCATGTCGAGCACCGTATCGAGCGTGCCCTGCTGCGTCGAACCGCCGGCGCCGAACGTGCAGGACACGAATTTCGGCTTCAGCGGCAGCAGCTGCGCACGCGTGGCGCGCAGCTTCTCGACGCCTTCCGCCGTCTTCGGCGGGAAGAATTCAAACGAGAGTTCGATCGGTTTCATGATTCGAAAAGATCAGCCGATGTCGCGCTGCCCGAAGATCAGCGCGGACAGCAGCCACGACACGATGCTGTACAAGATCGAACCGAAGAACGCGGACCAGAAGCCCGACACCTCGAAGCCCTTCAGCAGCGACGACGCGAACCAGAAACACAGCGCGTTCACGACGAGGATGAACACCCCGAGCGTGACGATCGTGACGGGCAGCGTCAGCAGGATCAGCACCGGGCGGATCACCGTGTTGATCAGGCCGAGCACGACCGCGATGATCAGCGCCGTGCCGAAGCTCTTGATGTGGATCGACGGCACGAGGTACGTGATGATCAGCAGCGCGAGTGCGTTGATGACCCAGGTGAGGATGACGCTCATGGAGTGCTCCGGTTCGATTGTCGATCGGTACGATCAGTGGCCGCCGCCGGCCGCCGCGGGTGCCCGAAGGCGCGCCGCGGCAGCCGGCGATCCGCGCCGTGCCGCCGTACCGTGGGCGCGTCGGCGACGCGCGCTCGGCACCGCGGCAGCGGCGCATCGGATCAGTAGCGGTAGTGGTTCGGCTTGAACGGGCCTTCCTTCGCGACGCCGATGTACGAAGCCTGTTCGTCCGACAGCACGGACAGGTTCGCGCCGATGCGCGCGAGGTGCAGGCGCGCGACCTTTTCATCGAGGTGCTTCGGCAGCACGTACACCTTGTTCTCGTACTCGGCGCCGCGCACGAACAGCTCGATCTGCGCGAGCGTCTGGTTCGCGAACGAGTTCGACATCACGAACGACGGGTGGCCGGTCGCGCAGCCGAGGTTCACGAGGCGGCCTTCCGCCAGCAGGATCACGCGCTTGCCGTCCGGGAAAATGATGTGGTCGACCTGCGGCTTGATGTTTTCCCACTGGTACTGGCGGGTCGACGCGACGTCGATTTCCGAGTCGAAGTGACCGATGTTGCAGACGATCGCGTTGTGGCGCATCGCCTTCATGTGATCGTGGCCGATCACGTGGAAGTTGCCGGTCGCCGTCACGAAGATGTCGGCCTTGTCGGCCGCGTATTCCATCGTCACGACGCGGTAGCCTTCCATCGCCGCCTGCAATGCGCAGATCGGGTCGATTTCGGTGACCCACACGGTCGCGCCGAGGCCGCGCAGCGATTGCGCGCAGCCCTTGCCCACGTCGCCGTAGCCCGCGACGACCGCGACCTTGCCCGCGATCATCACGTCGGTCGCACGCTTGATGCCGTCGACCAGCGATTCACGGCAGCCGTACAGGTTGTCGAACTTCGACTTCGTGACCGAATCGTTCACGTTGAACGCCGGGAACGGCAGGCGGCCGTCCTTTTCCATCTGGTACAGGCGGTGCACGCCGGTCGTGGTTTCTTCGGTCACGCCCTTGATGTGCGCGAGGCGCGTCGAGTACCAGGTCGGGTCCGCGTCGAGGTGCTGCGCGATCGACTTGTACAGCGCGACTTCTTCTTCGTTGGTCGGCTTCGCGATCACCGAACGGTCCTTCTCGGCCTTCGCGCCGAGGATCAGCAGCAGCGTTGCGTCGCCGCCGTCGTCCAGGATCATGTTCGCGAATTCGCCGTTCGGCCATTCGAAGATGCGGTGCGAGAACTCCCAGTATTCGTCGAGCGATTCGCCCTTGAACGCGAACACCGGCGTGCCGGATTCGACGATCGCGGCAGCTGCGTGGTCCTGCGTCGAGAAGATGTTGCACGAGGCCCAGCGAACGTCCGCGCCGAGCGCCTTCAGCGTCTCGATCAGCACACCCGTCTGGATCGTCATGTGCAGCGAACCGGCAATGCGCGCGCCCTTCAGCGGCTGCTGCGCCTTGTATTCGTCGCGGATCTGCACGAGGCCCGGCATTTCGGTCTCGGCAATGTTCAGTTCCTTGCGGCCCCAGCCGGCCAGCGCCATGTCGGCGACGACGTAATCGTTGGAAGCTTTGGAATCGATAATGGCGTTCATCACGCCCTCCTTTCTAAAAAGTTTCTAGATTGGTGACGTGAGCGCCGTTCAGGAAGCGGAGCCGGCGCGCATGCGCCGCACGGCTGCTTGGTGAAGCCTTCCGAGCCTGGCGAGCCGGAATGGCCCGTCGCAACGCTCCTCGGAAAACGGAGGGGATTGTAGCAAATCGGCGCGCGGAATGCGCAAGCACCGCGCACACGGCACTCACCCGGCACAAGCGCGCGGCGTCGGCGCGCGCGGCCGTCAGGAAAGGGTCAGGACTCCGCGCCGACCCACGCCTGTTCGCGCAGCCGCGCGCGCAGGCGCGCGACGGCCTGGCTGTGCAGCTGGCACACGCGCGATTCGCTCACTTCGAGCACCGCGCCGATCTCGCGCAGATTCAGACCCCGTTCGTAGTACAGCGACATCAGCAGCTTCTCGCGCTCCGGCAGCCGCTCAATCGCCTCGACGAGCGCTTCGCGCAGGTGCTCGTCGAGCAGCGCCGACAGCGGATCGGCGTGATCGACGCGGTAGCGGTCGAGGAACGGCTCGTCGTCGGCCGCGCGGTCGAAATCCTCGTAGTAGATCAGCTGGCTGCCGTGCAGGTCCTGCAGCATCCCCTGGTATTCGTCGAGCGGCATGTTCAGGTGCTGCGCGATCT
The DNA here is from genome assembly GCF_902499175.1 of Burkholderia aenigmatica. Lineage (GTDB taxonomy): Bacteria > Pseudomonadota > Gammaproteobacteria > Burkholderiales > Burkholderiaceae > Burkholderia > Burkholderia aenigmatica. The sequence goes on along the minus strand of NZ_CABVQC010000034.1, from coordinate 14,670 downwards.
CGGTCTCGCTCGCCGAGCGGCCGAGATGCTGCTCGACCTGGTGCACCGCGTGCTCGACCTCGCGCGACGTCTTGCGCAGGCTGCGCGGCAGCCAGTCGTTGCTGCGCAGCTCGTCGAGCATCGCGCCGCGAATGCGCTGGGTCGCGTAGGTCTCGAACTGCGCGCCCTGGTCTTCCTTGTAGCGGCCGGCCGCGTCCATCAGGCCGATCATGCCGGCCTGGATCAGGTCGTCGAGGTCGACGCTCGCCGGCATCTTCGCGACGAGCTGCAACCCGAGGCGTCGCACGAGCGGCGCATATTGCGCGAGCACGTCGGCCTGGGACATCTTTCCTTGAGCGTTGTACATCATGGCTCTCTCCTTCCGGTGGCGCTCACGCGGCGTGTGCCGCGCCCGCCTCATACGACGGCTTGCCGCCCGCGTGCACGGCGCGGCCCGCACCCGAACGCGGGCGCATCGGCCAGTACAGCAGGTCGGCGGCAATCTGCCGGTAGTCGCGCGCGGCGGCCGACGACGGGAACGCATCGACCGCGGCCCGCGTCAGTTCGCGCGCATGCTCGACGAGCGGATCGGCGCTCACGCAGCCCGCGTCGGCAATCGACACGGTCAGGTAGCGGCTCGCGACGCCCGCGAGGTTGTCGAACGCGACCTTCGCGTCCGCATGGCTGCCGACGTGATTGGTCAGCACGCGGAACTGCGCGAACGCATGCGCGAAATGCAAGCGCTTCATGCACGCGTACGCCTCGGTGATCGCCTGCGCGGCGACCCGCGTGACGACCAGCACGTCGTGCGCTTCGCGCGCGAGCGCCGAGAACGCGCCGTCGGCGCCGAGCTGCGCGTCGACGAGGACGATGTCGGCCGGGCCGTCGATGAAATCGCTGAGCTGCGCGTCGGTGTAGCCGGTGCGCGCGAGCCGCGCGGCGGCGCACAGGCCGAAGCCGGCCGCCACCCGCGTGCGCTCGCCGTCGCGCAGCCACGCGCCCGCCAGCGTCGCGCTGGCCGATTGCACGTCGGCACGCTCGTCGACGACGAGCACGTCCTTGCCGAGCGACGCGAGCGCCGCCGCCAGGTTCACGACGGTGGACGTGCAGCCGACCCCCGCCGGCCCGCCCGTCACCGCGACGATGCGCGACGCGCGCCCGGCCAGCAGGCGCCGCAGCCCTTCGGCCTGATCGATGATTCGTTTATCCAAATCGCACCTCGTGCAGCTCGGCGGTGGAACGTGCGGTCAATGCGGAAAGCAGCGTCGGCATGTCCTCGTCTTGCGGCACGAAGGGCGAGCCGTCGCGCGGTACGCAGAACGCGCTCTTCAGCAGGAAGCGGGTCGATGCGACGTACAGGTTCTCCGGCACCTTCTGGCCGGTCGACACGTAGTGGACCGGCAGCTTGTAGCGGATCACGGTGTCGAGCACGCCGCCGAGGTGGGTCGCCTCGTCGAGCTTCGTCAGGATGCAGCCGGCCAGGTCCGGATGCTCGCCCGCGCTGCGGTACGCCTGCACGACTTCGTTGAGCGTGTCGCCATGGCTCGTCGCGTTGAGCAGCAGCAGGCGCTGCACCGGGGCGTTCGCGCCGTGCAGCATCGCGATCTGGTCGGATACCGCGCGGTCGCGCTGGCTCATGCCGATCGTGTCGATCAGCACGATGTGCTTGTTGCGCAGCTCGGACAGCGCGAGTGCGAGGTCGCCGGCATCCTTCACCGCGTGCACCGGCACGCCGAGGATCTTGCCGAAGATGCGCAGCTGCTCGTGGCCGCCGATCCGGTAGCTGTCGGTGGTCAGCAGCGCGACCTTGCTCGCGCCGAAGCGCATCACGCAGCGCGCGGCCAGCTTCGCGGTGGTGGTGGTCTTGCCGACGCCCGTCGGCCCCATCAGCGCGAACACGCCGCCGCGCTCCATCAGCGCGTCCTCGCTGTCGAGCACCGGCAGGTTCGACGCGAGCACCGACTGCGCCCATTCGGCGGCCTGTTCGACGGTCTGCGCGTCGTCGCCGGCCGGCAGGTTGTCGACCAGCATCCGCACGAGCTGCGCGGAGAAACCGGCCGCGAACAGGTGCTTCGTCAGCGCGCCATGCACGGCGCTGCGACGCTGGCGGTCGTGCCACATCAGGCTGTCGAACTGCTCTTCCATCATCCCGCGCAGTTCGCCGAGTTCCTGCATCACCGTATCGTTGACGATCCGCTCGATGCGCGACTTCACCGCATCGGCCACCACGGCGGCCGCGTCGGCGGACAGGCGCGTGCGCTCGGCCGCCTTCGCGGCATGCGCCGCGCTCGTGTTCGTATCGGGCGCGCGGGGGGCGGCGGCCGGCATCCGGCGTTCGGCGTCGCGCACGATGTCGCGTGCCCATTCAGGCGGCGTCGCGCTCGCGGCGGCCTGCGGAGCAGGCGCGCTCGCTTGCGGCGCGGCGGGCGTCGCCTGCGCACGCGCCATCAGCGCGTCGCGCTGCTGCGTCAGGCGCTTCGCGTGCTCGACCAGCCACGGCGCGGGTTCGGAAGCCGCGGCCGGCGCGCTGGAAACGGAGGTGGCGGAAGACGGTGCGGCCGCCGCCGGCATGCCGGCCAGCGGGTCGCCACCCGACGGCGTGCCGCCCAGCACGTCCACATCGATCGCCGAAGCATGTGCGGCTGCCGCGTCGTCCGCGTCGGCGCTGGCGCCGAACACCGACGAGAACACGTCCGGCAGCCCGCCTTCGCCCGCTGCATACGGATTGACGGCCGGGCGGGCCAGCGCCGCTCCCGGGCGCGACACGATGCCCGGCACCGCGGCGGCCGGCACGGATTCCGGCGCGCGCGAGGTGGCGAGGCGCGGCCGCGCCGCGGCCGGCGGCGTCACCGCGGCCAGGTCCGAATCGGCGAGTGCAACGATTTCGACGCTGCCGTCATCGAGCGTGCGGTTCGACAGCACGACCGCGTCGGCGCCGAGTGCCTCGCGCACGAGACGAAGGGCGTCGCGGCTCGTTGCGCCGGTAAATTTGCGAATGTTCAAGCGGAACCCCCGATGACGTTAACGACTTTGATCGTGCGTGTGTCCGGCACTTCGGCATACGACAGCACTTTCAATTGCGGCAGGCTGCGGCGCAGGAAACGCGCGAGCATCGCGCGCAGCGCGTGCTGCACGAGCAGCACGGGCGGCAGCCCGAGATTCTGTTGACGCAGCATCGCCTGTTGCGTGCCGGTCAGAAGGTTGTGCGCGAGGCCGGGCTCGAGGCCCGGGTTCGCGCCGGTGGCGAGCGCCTGCGACAGCACGCGCTCGAGATTCGAATCGAGGCCCATCACCTGCATCTCGCCCGCGCCCGGATACCACTGCTGCGTGATCGCGCGGCCGAGCGCGAGCCGCACCGCGGCCGTGATCTCGAACGCGTCGCCGCGGCCCGCGTGTTCGGACACGGCCTCGAGGATCGTGCGCATGTCGCGGATCGGTACGCCTTCCTCAAGCAGGTTCTGCAGTACCTTCTGCAGCGTCGTCAGCGAGATCGTCTTCGGTACGAGGTCCTCGACGAGCGACGGCGCGTCCTTGCCGGTGCGCTCGACGAGCGCCTGCACTTCCTGGCGGCCGAGCAGCTCGGCCGCATGCTGGACGACCAGATGGTTCAGGTGCGTCGCGACGACCGTGCTCGCGTCGACCACCGTGTAGCCGTACACCTGCGCCTGTTCGCGCATCGCGACGTCGATCCACACGGCCGGCAGCCCGAACGCGGGATCCTGCGTGACGGCGCCGGGCAGCGCGGCCGTCACCTGGCCGGGGTTGATCGCGAGCCACTGGCCCGGGAACACTTCGCCGACGCCGATCTCGACGCCCTTCAGCGCGATCCGGTATGCGTTCGGCCGCAGTTCGAGGTTGTCGCGGATATGGATCACCGGCGGCAGGAAGCCGATTTCCTGCGCGAATTTCTTGCGGATGCTCTTGATGCGCTTGAGCAGCTCGCCGTCGCTGTTCTTGTCGACGAGCGGAATCAGCCGGTAGCCGACTTCCAGCCCGAGCGGATCGATCAGCTGCACGTCGTCCCAGGTCGCCTCGTGGCTGTCCGACGGCAGCACGGCGGGCGGCGCGACGTCGGTCACGTCGCCGGCCGCCTTGCGGGCCGCCGCGCGCTTGGTCTGCGTGCGGGCCAGCCAGATCGCGCCGCCGCCGAGCGCGAGGAACGCGAAGTGCGGCATCCCCGGGATCAGCCCCATCAGCACGATGATCGCGCCCGTGATGGTCAGCACGCGCGGGTTCGTGAACAGCTGGCCGGTGATCTGCGTGCCGATGTCCTCGTCGGTCGCGACGCGCGACACGATCACGCCGGCCGCGGTCGAGATCACGAGCGACGGGATCTGCGCGACGAGGCCGTCGCCGATCGTCAGCAGCGTGTAGTTCGTGCCAGCCGCGGCGAAGCTCATGTCGTGCTGCACCATGCCGACGATCAGCCCGCCGATCACGTTGATCGCCATGATGATCAGGCCGGCGATCGCGTCGCCGCGCACGAACTTCGACGCGCCGTCCATCGACCCGTAGAACTCGGCTTCCTGCGACACGGCCTGGCGGCGCTTGCGTGCCTGCTCTTCGTTGATGAGGCCCGCGTTCAGGTCGGCGTCGATCGCCATCTGCTTGCCGGGCATCGCGTCGAGCGTGAAGCGCGCGGACACTTCGGCGATTCGCCCCGCGCCCTTCGTGATCACCATGAAGTTGATGATCATCAGGATCACGAACACGACGATACCGACCGCGAAGTTGCCGCCGACGAGGAAGTGGCCGAACGCCTCGATCACCTGGCCGGCCGCATCGGGCCCCGTGTGGCCTTCGAGCAGCACGACGCGCGTCGACGCGACGTTCAGCGACAGGCGCAGCAGCGTCGAGAACAGCAGCACGCTCGGGAACGCCGCGAAGTCGAGCGGCTTCATCGTGTACATGCTGACGAGCAGCACCATCACGGACAGCGCGATGTTGAACGTGAACAGCAGATCCAGCAGCATCGGCGGCAGCGGCAGGATCATCATCCCCAAGATCATGCAGATGAGGATCGGGCCCGCGAGCGCGCGCAGGTTGGTCCCCGCGAGCAGGTTCGGGCGCTTCGCGAACAGGCTGGTCGGGGTGCTCATGCCGTACCTGCCTTACCGAGGCTGTCTTCCTGCTCGTCGCGCTCGTCGTCGGCGGACACCGACGTACCCTTGTCGAGGTCGGCCGGCACGTCCAGATCGACCGGCACCGCCGGGAACGCACCGCCTTCCGAACGGAAGCGCTTGAGCTGGTAGACCCACGCGAGCACTTCGGCAACGGCCGAGTACAGCGAGCCGGGAATCTCGCGCTCGAGTTCGACGTTGTGATACAGCGCACGCGCGAGCGGCGGCGCTTCGAGCAGCGGCACGTTGTGTTCGGCCGCGAGTTCGCGGATGCGCGCGGCGACGAGGTTCACGCCCTTCGCGACGACCTTCGGCGCGCGCATCTCGCCGTCCGTGTATTGCAGCGCGACGGCGAAGTGCGTCGGGTTCGTCACCACCACGTCGGCCTTCGGCACGGCCGCCATCATCCGGCGGCGCGCGATCGCGCGCTGCTGCTGGCGGATCCGCCCCTTCACGTGCGGATCGCCTTCGTTCTCGCGATGCTCGCGCTTCACTTCTTCCTTCGTCATGCGCAACTTCTTGTTGTACTGCCAGAGTTGGTAAGGCACATCGAGCGCGGCGACCACCAGCATCCCGGCGACCGTCGTGCCGCAGCACACGGCGACCAGATGCAGCGCATCGGGCAGCGCCACGCCCAGCGGCTGGGTCGCGAGGGCGAGCAGCTCGTCCTTGCTGCGCCAGATCGCGATGCCGCCGATCCCGCCGACGACCAGCGTCTTCGCGAGCGACATCCCGAGCTGGATCGGCCCCTGGATCGAGAAGATCCGGCCGAGGCCCGAAATCGGGTTCAGCCGGTCGAATTTCAGCTCGAACGTCTTCTGCGAAATCAGCCAGCCGCCGAGCGCCATCGGCGCGAGCAGCGCGGCAAGGCCGGTGAGCGCGAGGAGCGGCAGCAGCGCGGCGAAGCCTTCGAGGCTCGCGCTGCCGGCCGCCGACAGCATCCGGTTCGTGTCGAACGCGGTCGCACGATCGAACGTGAACGCGCCGCGCAGCATCGCCTGCAGATGCCCGCCCGACGGGCCCGCGAGCAGCCACGCGCCGTAGAACCCCGCCGCGAGCAGCGCGAACGAAGCCAGCTCGCGCGAACGCGCGACCTGCCCCTCCTCGCGCGCCTTCTCGCGGCGCCTGGGAGTGGCGGCTTCGGTCTTGTCGAGATCGCTCTCGTCTGCCACGGGGCCTCCAGTCGGGTACGGCGGAATGCCGCTTTCCAGTGACACCGATTATTCATGGAGGCGTCAAACGCCGATCGGTCGAGCAAAGCCGGGAAAGGGGGGTATTTCGAAGAATCGGTCGAGCCGGTACGAACCGGGCTGGACAGGGGGACGGAACGGTGTGCGGCGCGGCCGAAAAACGTGCCGGCCGGTGCGAAGACGGGGCGCGGCTCCGGACAGAGCGGCGACCGCGTGATGCGAGGATAAGGCGCGGAAAGGGTGAAGCGGTGAAACGACACCGCACGTGCGACGCGAAATCAGGCCCCGACGCGACGGCGTCGCGTCGGGGCAGGCGTCGGTCAGACCGCCGGAACCGGATCCGCGCCGAAGCGGTTCGGGCCTTCGGTGCCGCGCGAGCACGTCCACACGAGCAGCAGGATGCCGCCGACGATCGGAATCAGCGCGATCAGCAGGAACCAGCCCGAGCGGCCCGTATCGTGCAGGCGGCGGACGCTGACCGCGATACCCGGAATGATCAGCGCCAGCGAAACCAGGGAGAGCACGCCGAGCAGCAGCAGCGTGATCAGGCCCGCGTTACGGCCCGCCACGCCGATGATCTGGGCGACCATCGAAAGAATGAAGCTCAGCAACACGAAATACCAGTATTCGGCACGACGCGCACGGCCTTCGAATGTCGCGTATTTATTGAGTACGGAACGAACGGCTTCAGAAAAATTCATTTTATTACCCTCATGTTTTATATTGGCACCTCGGAAACAACGCCGGCATTATATGTTTGAATTTCGACGTGTTCCATCTCTTTTCGCATGCTGACCAAAGCGCTCGCCTGCCCGTCCAGCCTGCCGATACAACGCGAGAACGGTTGCAATGGCGTAACGCCGTGTCGCAGGCTTGCATGCCACGTCATTTTAATAATGTTGAAAACCTGATAGAAACTGCAGCCCCGGATAATCCAGCATTTGATTACAACCGAATGAAATCAAGCGTGATCGATAATCGGCGCGAAGGCGCCGCATTCGATTAACCGGCCGGCATGACGCACGCGTGCAAAGCGCGCTACCCTTCGCCATTCCCGATTCCGGTCGAACCGCGCCATGCTCCGTCATCCGCTCGCCTCGTCGCTGTCGCTCGCCTGCGCACTGGCAGCCGGCTGCACGCATACGCCGGCCCTGCCGCCCGGTGCGCAGGCGCCTGACGCGCCGCACCCCGGCACGATCGCCCTGCACCATGCGTGGAACGGGTCGACGCAAACCCTGCGCGCGCAGGATTTCCCCGCCAGCTTCGTGTTCCGCTGCGCCGACGCGCGCGGCGAACCGGCGGAACGCGCCCGCGCGGCCTGGTGCGTGCCGGTCGTCGAGATCGAATCGGTGTCGGTCGATGGCGCCGGGCACCCGGCCGCGCCGGCCGATGCCGTCCGGATCGACAGCACCGCGTACGGACCCGGCCACCGCTTCGTCGACCATACGCACGTGATACGCAACGGCCGCCCACCGGTCTAGCGCCCGTTCGCACCGGTCACGGGCCCGCGCCCTGGCCCGCCGCGGCGCGCTGCAGCGCGCCGAGATCGAGCTTCTTCATCGTCATCACCTGCGCCATCACGCGCTCCGCGCGCGCCGGATCGCCCGTCATCAGTTCGGCCATCTGCACCGGCACGACCTGCCACGACACGCCGAACCGGTCGCGCAGCCAGCCGCACTGCTGCGCGCGCTCGTCGCCGCCTTCGGACAGGCGTGCCCAGTAGCGGTCGATTTCGGCCTGGTCCCGGCAGTTGACGACGAACGAGACGGCCGGCGTGATCTGGAACACCGGGCCGCCGTTCAGCGCGACGAACGCCAGCCCGTCGAGCTCGAACACGACGGTCATCACCGCGCCCTCCGCGCTGCCGGATACGTGTGCGCCGGCCTTGCCGTAGCGCGCGACGTGCACGATGCGCGCGTTGTCGAACACCGACACGTAGAAACCGGCGGCCGCCTCGGCGTCGCGGTCGAACCACAGGAACGGCGTGATGCGTTGTATGCGCGGGTTCATGGCGCTGCCTCCTCGATATCGTGCCGGACGAGTGCCGGTATTACATCGTAGGCGCTGGACCCGCGCGCGGCGGCGATCCGGTCCGACCCGTCGTGCCGCGCCCGGCCGCCGGATAAAAAAAAGGGGGCGATCGCTCGCCCCCTTGTTCCGTGTCCGGCCGTGCCGCGTCAGAACGCGACGAAAGGCTGTGCACCGCCGCTCGCCGTCTTGTCCATCCCGAAGTAGATCGTCCGGTTGTAGAAGTACGGCATGCCGATGTCGAGCCAGTTGGACGAACCGAACGGGCCCGCGATGTCGTTGAACGCGAACGTCGACGGGTTCGAGAACAGCGAATCCGCGTTCGCGACGGACATCGCCACGGTGGCGCCCACGCCGTTCTGGCCGCTCAGCGTCGCCGAGTAGCTGGCCGGCGGCGATGCCGGGCAGTAGAACTGCGTATTCTTCGAGCAGGCCGTCTGCCCCGCATCGTTGAAGAAATACGCGTTCGAACCCGTGTCGAAGAACGCGGTCACGTTGCGCCCGAGGAACGTCGCGCTGACGTCGCCCGTCGTGGTCGACGTCATCACGGTCTTCCCGGTCAGGTCGGGCAGGCCGAACGTCAGCGTCCCGGTTGCGCTGGCTTGCCCGCTATCCGAAATGCTCGGCATCGTCACGCTCACCCCGCTGCTGTCGGCGAAACGATGCACCGGGTTGGCCACCTGCTGCGCCACCGGCACGAGCGCGACCGTGCAGTTCGCGTTGTCGCCGTTCGGGCACGCGTAGTAGTTGTTGCTCGTCGACGTCGACGTCGCGCAGGTCGTGCCGCAGTCGACCGGCGCCGGCCCGATGCCGAGGATCCCGTTCGCGCCGAGTGCGCTCGCCGTATTGGCCGACGCGCCGCCGTTCGTGCACGAGTTCGGCACGTTCGTCGTGCCGAGGTCGCCGATGATCTGCACGGGCAGCGAGCTCGCCTGCTCGGAACCGATCGACAGGTCGACCGTGCGCACCGAACCCCACGTATAGCTCGACACGAACTTGCCGCACTCGGCAACCGGCGCGCCGCCGCTCGTCACTTGCGGGAAGCTGCCGAGCACGCCCGACACCGCGCTGCCGACGAGCCGCAGCCCGTAGGACGCGGTATCGACCAGCACGTTGTTGACCACCTGGCAGTTCGACGTGCCCGGCGCGCAGACCTTCACGCTGATGGTCGGGATGTTGATCACGTTCGCGACGCCCGAGTTGACGGTGATGACCGCCTTGCTCCCGGAATTGCCGTCCGAACCGCCCGAACCGTTGTTGCCGTTGTTGCCCGAGTTGCCGCCGCCACCGTCGCCGCCGCCGCATGCCGTCACGAGTACGGCCGTTGCCGCCGCGAGGCCCAGCACGCCGAGCCAGCGCTTGAATGTACGAGGAATGCTCAAGATCGCTCTCCCGCTGTCACTGGATATCGGTGCCGGCCAGGCCGGCAGGCAGCGCCGCCGGCAGCCACGCCTGGCCCGAGAAGGCGCCCATGTGGCCGCCCGTCCGGATCACGAGGCCGCTCGTGTCGACGGACACGGGCGCGCGCCAGCCGCGCGCCTGGTGCGCCGCCTGGACGCCAGCGGTGTACTGCGGGAAATAGCTGCCGAGCAGCGACGCGAGATCCGGCATCGTCGGCCCGCGCCACGCGAGGCCGAACACGCTGCCGGCGGCCGACGTGTATTCGTGGATGACGGTGCCCGATCCGAGCGTGATCTCGCGGACGGTATAGGCGGCCGTGCTCGTCGTCTGCACGCCGTCTGCCGGACGCATCGCGCGCTGCAACGCGCGCACGGTTGCGGCCTGATCGTCCGCCGGCGGCGACATCGGCGCGCCGCCCAGTTCCGCGTGTGCGTGGACGCTCCACAGCACACCCATTGCAGCCGCCGCGTGCGCGACGGCCCAGCCCAAGCGTTTCAGCTTCACGTTCCCCCCCAAGGGACTGGCTTCGTTGCCGGCGGTGCGGCCATCGGGCCCGCGCCGCCTCCCAACATATGAAATCGTACGGATGACGCTACGTTGCTGCTGACGCGTAGTATGCCTGCTGAGTGTGTCGAAGTGTCAATTTGACACAGGACCGCCGGGCCGCATGCGTGCGGCGGATGGGGGGAAACGATAGGGTGGCGCGGTGACGCGTGCATCGGGCGCCCGCGCGAAACATGGCGCGCCGATGCATGCGGCAGGGTCAGAAGCCCAGGCTGGCGAGCAGGTCGTCGACCTGTTCCTGGTCCTGGACCACGTCGGATTTGCCTTCCGGCGCGATCTGCGGGCCGTTCAGCAGCGACTCGGGGCTGCCGGTCGGGCTCATCTGTTCGGCCGCGAGCGCGGCCGCGGTGGCCGCGAACTGCTCGCGCCGCTCGGGCGCGATGTTCTCGACGAGCACGGTGAGGAGCTGCTGCTCGATCAGGTAGACCATGTCCATGATCTTCTTGATCACCTGCCCGGTCAGGTCCTGGAAATCCTGCGCGAGCATGATCTCGAGCAGTTGCGCGCTGGTCGCCGACGTCGATTCCGGCAGCGTGCGCAGGAACGTGCGCGTATCGTCCATCAGCTCCCGCACTTCCGCGTGCTCGATCGGCGCCGCGTACCACTGCGCCCAGCGCGCGTCGAGTGCCTCGGCCTCGTTCTGGATGCGCTCCTGCATCGGCTTCGCGACCTCGATCGCATTCAGCACACGCACGGCAGCCTGCTCGGTCATCGTCGCGACGTAGCGCAGCCGGTCGCGGGCATCGGGCACGGCTTCCGCCGCACGCTCGACATGCTTGTCGAGCCCGAGCTCGCGCATCGAGTCGCGCAGCGTGCGCGTAACGTGGCCGATGCGCGCGAGGATGCGGTCGCTCGCGAAATCGGCGCCTTCGGCCTGGCCGTCGGCGCTGAACCCGGCGCCGGTCAGTGCGGCATGGATCGGCTCGTTCACGTCAGCTCCCGGCCTTCGCCATCTTGTCGATGATCTTGTTCAGCTTTTCGTCGAGCGTCGCGGCCGTGAACGGTTTCACGACGTAGCCGCTCGCGCCGGCCTGCGCCGCCGCGATGATGTTTTCCTTCTTCGACTCGGCCGTGACCATCAGCACCGGCAGGTGCGTGAGCGTCGCGTCCGCGCGGATTTCCTTCAGCATCGCGAGGCCGTCGAGGTTCGGCATGTTCCAGTCCGAGATCACGAAGTCGTAGCCGCCGCCGCGCAGCCGCGCCAGGCCGGCGAGGCCGTCTTCGGCCTCGTCGACGTTCGAGTAGCCCAGTTCCTTGAGCAGGTTGCGGACGATCCTGCGCATCGTCGGGAAATCGTCCACCACCAGGATTTTCATGCTCTTGTCCATCGTCGTTCCTTTCCAGATTCGTTTCCGTCGGGACGCGTATCGTGGCACGCGCCCCGTGACATTCCATTCAAACGCGCTGCACGCGGTCGCCCATCGTCGCCAGGCGCGCCATCACGCGACGGCTCATCTCGGCGAGCGGCACGATCTCGTCCGCGCCGCCGAGCGCGATCGCCTCGCGCGGCATCCCGAACACGATGCAGCTTGCTTCATCCTGCGCGAACGTGTGAGCGCCCGCGCGTTTCATTTCCAGCAGGCCGGCCGCGCCGTCGCGGCCCATCCCGGTCAGGATCACCCCGATCGCGTTCTTGCCCGCGTGGGTCGCCGCCGAGCGGAACAGCACGTCGACCGACGGGCGGTGCCGGTTCACCGGCGGCTCTTCCGACAGTTGCGCAATATAGTTCGCCCCGCTTCTCGCGAGCAACAGGTGCGCATGGCCCGGTGCGATATACGCATGGCCCGGCAGCACGCGCTCGCCATGCTCGGCCTCCTTCACCGCGATCCGGCACAGGCCGTTCAGCCGCTGCGCGAACGATTTCGTGAAGCCCGGCGGCATGTGCTGCGCGATCAGCACGGCCGGTGCGTCCGGCGGCAGCGGCGTCAGCACCTCGCGGATCGCCTCGGTGCCGCCCGTCGATGCGCCGATGATGATCAGCTTCTCGGTACTGACGAGCGGGTTGTTGATCATCGGCGCGGCCGGCTGGCCTGCCGCCGCGCGTGCGACGGCCTGCGGCTGCGGCGCCTGGCGCACGCGCGCGCGCGACGCCGCGCGGATCTTGTCGGCGAGCTTTTCCGCGTAGTCGAGCATCCCGTCGCGAATCCCGACGCGCGGCTTCGTGACGAAATCGACCGCGCCGAGTTCGAGCGCGCGCAGCGTGATCTCCGAGCCGCGCTCGGTCAGCGACGACACCATCACGACCGGCATCGGCCGCAGGCGCATCAGCTTCTCGAGGAAGTCGAGCCCGTCCATGCGCGGCATTTCGACGTCGAGCGTCAGCACGTCGGGGTTGTGCTGCTTGATGAGCTCGCGCGCGACGAGCGGATCGGGCGCGGTCGCGCACACCGTCATGTCGGGCTGGCTGTTGATGATCTCCGTCATCAGGCTGCGGATCAGCGCCGAATCGTCGACGCACAATACTTTGATCTTCTGCACTGCGGTCATGCCTCCTGCTTTCTTGATAGGTTCGCCGCCCGCACACCGCCGGCCGGCGCCGCGCCGCGCGCGCCGAACAGCTCGATGCGCGGCCGCGCCGGCTGCGGCGGGGCCGGACGCTTCGCCGCGAACAGCTCGACCTGCGGACGCGGCCGTGCGGCGCGGGCGCGATCGGCCTCGCGGGCGAGTGCGGCTTCGCGCTCGGTGACGCCCGGCACCTGCAGCCTCAGCTTCTTCACCATCGCGCGCCCGCTGTTCGGCATGAACGCGACCTTGCGCGGATGCACGCCCTGCAGGTCTTCCGCCGTGATGCGGATGCGTTCGAGCGCCAGGTAGCGGCGCACGAAATCCGCGTTGCGGTCGCCGATGTTGATGGTCGTCATCCCGGCCAGCACGGCCGCGCCGCCGAACACCTTCGCCTCGAAGCGTTCGCGGCGCCCGCCGGCCTTGATCAGCTCGTTGATCAGCACTTCCATCGCATACGCGCCGTAGCGCATCGATTCCGACGCGGCCGCGCCCGGATCGGCACCGTCGTCCGGCAGCATGAAGTGGTTCATTCCGCCGATGCCCGCATACGGGTCGTGCAGGCACGCGGCGACGCACGAGCCGAGCACGGTCATCAGCACCATGTCCTCGGACGTCGTGAAGAACTCATTCGGCAGCAGCTTCACGCCGGGACGGCCGAAGTGGTTGTCGAAGTAGCGATTGGTGGCGATCGGCAGCGCGCTCATCCACGCTCTCCCAGGGCGGCGACGGCGCCCGCAGCCCGTGCGCGCACCGGCGACGCGATCGCAGGCGCCTGCGCGCCACGCGGCCGTGCGCCCTGTGCGGCGTCGCGGGTCAGTTCGTACACCGTCTGCCCGCGCAGCCGGAACGCCTGCGTGACATACGTGAAGTTTTCCGAATGGCCGGCGAACAGCAGCCCGCCCGGCTTCACGAGCGGCTCGAAGCGCGACAGCACCTGCCCCTGCGTCGGCTTGTCGAAATAGATCATCACGTTGCGGCAGAAGATCGCGTCGAACGGCTTCGCGATCCCGTAATCCGCATCGGTCAGGTTCAGCTGCTCGAAGCGGATCATCGCGCGCAGCTCGGGGCGCACCTTCACGCGGCCGGCCTGCGGGCCCGTGCCCTTCAGGAAGAAGCGCTTCAGCCGTTCCGGTGCCAGGTGCTTGACCTGGTCGTACGTGTAGATGCCGGCTTCCGCCTTCGCGAGTACCTGCGTGTCGAGGTCGGTCGCGAGGATCGACGCGCCGCGCGCGGCCGATTCGCCAAGCGCCTCGATCAGCGTGATCGCGATCGAGTAAGGCTCCTCACCGGTCGACGCCGCCGAACACCAGACCGATACCGGCGCCGGCCGCCCCTTCACGAAATCCGACAGGATCGGGAAGTGGTGCGACTCGCGGAAGAACGCGGTCAGGTTCGTCGTCAGCGCATTGGTGAACGCTTCCCACTCGAGCGGATCGTCTTCCTGCTCGAGCAGGTCGAGGTAGTCGCGAAACGTGTCGAGGCCGCGCGCCCGCAAGCGGCGCGCGAGGCGGCTGTACGCCATGTCGCGCTTGTGCTCGGACAGCGAGATCCCCGCGCGTTGATGGATCAGCGCGCGAATGCGGGCGAAATCCGCGCCCGTGAACGCGAAGTCGCGCCCCGGCTCGCCCGCGCGAGGCGAGGCATCCGGTGCATCGGGTCGAAACGGCGCGCGCGCGTGCGGCATGGTTTAGAAGGTCTCCCAGTCGTCGTCGGACGTGCCGGCCGTGGCCGCCGCCGGCTTCTCGCCGTTCAGCGCCGGGCGCACGAGCGCGGGCTTCGCGGCCGGCTTGTCGGCCGGTCCGGCGCTTTTCGCGAGGCGCGGCCCGTAGCCGCCCGCAGCCGTGCCGCGGGAAGCCGGTGCGTCCTTCTGCACGTGCGCGCCG
>NZ_CABVQC010000033.1 GCF_902499175.1 Burkholderia aenigmatica | reverse complement strand
GCCGTCCGCCTTCGATACCCGCATGTAGCCTATCAGCATGTCGTACCTGTCACATATACGTTCGATTATGTGACAGTGTGCACCGGAAAGTTCTGGTCGTCAAAATTTGTCACTTAACCCGTCATTCTGTCTAAGACATGCAAAGGGTCCATCAGGCACGTAATGTGACAGGAATTCCGGGGGGGATGCCTTCCTTTGCGAAGGTGGCGCGCAACTGTTCCAGGGAAGCGGGGTCGCGCCGACCATAGGAAGCCAACGCGAACAGCGAGCGTGCCGTCTCGGGGTCGTGCCGCGCTTCAATGATGGCCTCATCGATGGCCTGGATTGCCCGTTGCCAGTGATCGACGGGTTCGGGCTTCGGCGTTTTCGCCGACAGGCCACTGGTGAAACCGGTTTGGGGTTCGGACCAGAACAGCTTTGCATGCTCGCCCGGCGGGCTTATATCCCTCACCTCAATCAAGCTGATTGCCGTTGCCGCCGCCTCCAGCATCTGCAACCGTACTGCCGGGTTCAGGGTTTCATACGGTCGCCACAGACTTTGCCCAGCACGCAGCGGATGCCCGCAGCCTTCCCAGACTTGGCGGAGATACCCCGCGCAGGTTCCGCACGTCGAAAGCGGGGTGTTCAGCTCATCGAGCAGCGTGCGTAGTAGCCGAAACCACAATCCAGCGTGGATGCGTCGGCGCGGCAGCTCCACATGGCCGGTCGTCAGTGCCTGCCAGGTGCGCCGGTCCATCACCGCAATCGCGTCGCTGGCGGTGCGCGGCGCAGTGTCGGCGTTCTCCCAGCCGAGAAACCGCCCAGGCACGCCCCAATAGGATTCCAGCCAGCAGCCATGCAGCGGGCAGCTCAGCATCAGGGGCAGCTTCCATGCAAGCAGTACGGCTTGGTTTGCCGGGTCGTTCAGACAGAGCGGGCAGGCGCGATGTATCGGCTGGCTGGGCAGCCAGGCACGCCAGCTCGTGATGGATCGCGTCCTACGGCGGAGTTTCGGCAGCAGCACCGAGAGCTGGAACGCATAGGTTTCCAATGCGTCTGGAATCTGATCATCAAGGCTGTCCAGTAGCCAAGGCACCCAGCCGGCGAAACTCATGCAACGCAGCCGGTCCGGCTCGATGCCGCTCCGCTGGGAGAGCATCGCCAGCAGCGCCAGTGGTGGCGCGGTGTCCAGGTCATCAACCTGGCCGTGACCAAGATCGTGCTCCAGCAGCTCGGACACCTCCATGTGATAGCAAAGGGCCACGCGGTTGAGCCACGAAGACAAGGCTTCGCCTTCCCTGGGAGCCGGATGCAGTGGCCAGTGTGGCGCTGGCTTCACATCAGTTCCCGCTCGAATTGCCGCCGCCGCTCGCTGGGACCGGTGTAATCGGCCATGCTGAGCGTGCGATGGTTGATCGCTTCCTCACCGCTCTCCACGGCAGCGACGGCCGCCGCCATCAACAGGTGCGCCAGCTCGCCGATGGTGCCCTCGCTGCGCGTGAGCAGGTAGCGGGCCATATCCAGCGTGGCAATCGACGAGGGTCGCCGCAGCGGGAGCGAAGCCGCGAAGCTGGCCAGCAGTGAGCAGCAATCGTCGTTGGCCTCCCACACCGGCAGCATCATCGGCTCGAAGCGGTTTTCCAACTGGTCGTCCGAGCGGATCGCCAAGTAGGCATCGCGTGTGCCGACCCCGACCAGCGGGATGCGCAGCTCGTTGCCGAGGAAACGCAGCAGGTTGAGGAATTCCCGGCGGTTGACGCTGTTGCCGGCCAGGACGTTGTGCAATTCGTCGATCACCAGCATGCGCACGCCGACCTTGCGTAGCAGTGCCAGCGCCAATTGCTCCATTTCCGGCAGCCGTGGGCGCGGGCGCAATGGCGCGCCCATCGCGGCAAGTAGCGCGACGTAGAAGCGGATTACCGACGGTTCGGATGGCATCTGCACGACCAGTACCGGAATGTGCTCCTGGTCGGCGTCGGAGCTGGCCGGGTGGGTGCGGCGGAATTTCTCGACGATCATCGACTTGCCGTTGTTGGTTGGACCGACCAACAGCAGGTTGGGCATGCGTTGTTTGTTCGGCCACGCATACAGGGCTTCCAGCCGATTCAGCGCCTCGACTGCTCGCGGATAGCCGATCCAGCGGTCAGCGCGAAGGCGATGGATGCGTTCGTCCGCCGGAAGACGGGCCAAGCCCTGGGCCACCGGCATCAGGTGGGACAAGTCGATGATGGGATATTCTTCCACGGCTACCACTCCTCAATCTGGTCGAACGGTTTGGCAGGTGGCTGGTTGTCTGCCTGCGGGTCAGCCATGTCCGCGTCCGGTGGTGGCGTGGTTTTGAAAAGAACTGCCGTTGCCTTGAGATGCTGGCGTCGATCCGCGTCGCGCCGCGCCTTGCGCGTAGCTTTCTGCGCGGTGGACACGATTTCGCGCATCTGGCCGATCATGCGAAACAGCGCCGACTCATCCACCTGTTCGCGCCCTTGCTGCCGCAATTTCGCCAGCGCCTGTCGTTGTTCCCAGAGGGTGACAGCCGGGTGCGACAAGGTGCGGTATGGAATTTCCAGATAGTGCTGCCCCTCCGGCTCCAGCACCCAAATGCGGCTGATGTCGCGCGGGTCGCGCCGGATCAGGAACGCAGGCAAGCGGTCGCGCCGAGCTATCCACGGCTTGAGCGCATCGGCGTAGTAATGGATGTGGTCGATGACGAAGCCGGTGCGGGTCAGCGTGCGGCGGATGATGGGCAGAAAATCGACCAGAAAAGCCGTGGTGCGAGTGATGACGGTTGGCACGCCGGTCCGCGCGATAGCTTCGGCCCAGCGCGCTGCCGGCGGCTGGAGCAGGCCGTTGTGCACGGAGCCGTGGTAGGTGCCGACCGCCAATGTGAGCCAGCGCTCCAGCTCACGCAGCGTCAGGGCGGCCTTGTTTTCGGAATCGTAGTCGCCGCGCTGGTCAGGGTTGGAGAAGGTCGTCCCTGGCAATTCGTCGTGGATCATCTGCATCGCCGTGCCGATGATCCGTTCCACGATGCCGCCGTAGTGCGGCTGCCCGAGCGGGCGATAGTCAAGCCGGATGCCATGCTGCTCGCAGCCTCGGCGTAGCGCTTCGCTCTTGAACTCGGCCGCGTTGTCCAGGTAGAGCAGCCTGGGCTTGCCGCTCATCGGCCACTCCATTTCTATGTTCAGACCCTCCAGCCAGGGACGCTTGTCGCAGGCGACATGCACAAGGCACAGGCCGACCGAAACAGATGACGGCGCTTCCAGCGTGACGACCATGCCGAGCACGCAGCGGGTAAACACGTCGATGGCGATGGTCAGATACGGACGGCCAATCGGTTGCCGGTCGCGCTCGTCCACCACGATCAGGTCGATGACTGTGTGGTCGATCTGCACCTGCTCCAGCGGCGCGGAGACGGGTGGCGGAACACCACCAACACCTTGCAGGTCGCGGGCGGCATCTTGTCCTTCCCGGCGGTGAGTGACCTCGCGCGGATCGAGGCCGGCGATCCGCAGAGCCACCGTGTTGCGCGCCGGCACCCGCAGCTTTTGCAGCTTGCACGCCCGCACAACTTCGCGGTGGAACGCCGCCAAGCTACGCTTCTGCTTGGTCAGGAAGCGCTTTTGCAGTAACTCGCGGATGATTCGTTCGACCGACTCCGGCAAGCGGCCTTTACCTTTGCCACCGCTCGACTGCCCAAGAGCCAAGTCAGTGACCAGCCCCGATCCTAGCCGGGCACGGCGGATCAGGACGTAGACCTGCCGCCGGGACAGCCCCAATGCCTGGGCTGCCGCGTCGGCCGCTTCATGCCCAACCGTCTCCGACTGCGCCAACGGCCCAATGATCTCCGCGCGACGACGCGCACGCTCCCATGCCTGTTCTGGCAGGGTGGCCACGCCGTGCTCGGTAATCGGTGCGGTATCGGTCGCCATGCTCATCTCGCTTTGGTGCACACGAGTATTGAGCATAGACGAGTTTCGTGCAGAGGAGTCCTGATATCTGGCTGTCAGGAGCCGTATGCACAAGAGGCTTCAAACCGCGCTGAATGGTGCAGTCGTCTTCTGAAAATGACAGCCGCGCCGGTTGCCTTGGCGGGCTTGTCACAAACCTACGTTTTCAAGAAGAAGGAAACCGCATGCCCCGCCGTTCGATCCTCTCCGCCGCCGAGCGCGAAAGCCTGCTGGCGTTGCCGGACACCAAGGATGAGTTGATCCGTCACTACACGTTCAGCGAAAGCGACCTCTCCATCATCCGGCAGCGGCGCGGCCCGGCCAATCGGCTGGGCTTCGCGGTGCAGCTTTGCTACCTACGCTTTCCGGGCGTCATACTGGGCGTTGATGAACCGCCGTTCCCGCCCTTGCTGAAACTGGTCGCCGACCAGCTCAAGGTCAGCATCGAAAGCTGGGGCAAGTACGGACAGCGGGAGCAGACCCGGCGTGAGCACCTGATCGAGCTGCAAACCGTCTTCGGTTTCCGGCCCTTCACCATGAGCCACTACCGGCAGGCCGTCCACACGCTGACCGAGCTGGCCATGCAAACCGACAAGGGCATTGTGCTGGCAAGCGCCTTCATCGAGCACCTGCGGCGGCAGTCGGTCATTCTGCCTGCTCTCAACGCCGTCGAGCGGGCGAGCGCCGAGGCGATCACCCGCGCCAACCGGCGCATCTACGACGCCTTGGCCGAACCGCTATCGGACATGCATCGCCGTCGCCTCGACGATCTGCTCAAGCGCCGCGACAACGGCAAGACGACCTGGCTGGCCTGGCTGCGGCAATCCCCGGTCAAACCGAACTCGCGGCACATGCTGGAACACATCGAACGCCTCAAGGCGTGGCAGGCGCTCGACCTGCCCTCCGGCATCGAGCGGTCGGTGCACCAGAACCGGCTGCTCAAGATCGCCCGCGAGGGTGGCCAGATGACGCCAGCCGACCTGGCCAAGTTCGAGCCGCAGCGCCGCTACGCGACTCTGGTTGCGCTCACCATCGAAGGCATGGCGACCGTCACTGACGAAATCATCGACCTGCACGACCGCATTCTGGGCAAACTGTTCAACGCCGCCAAGAACAAACATCAGCAGCAGTTCCAGGCATCCGGCAAGGCGATCAATGCCAAGGTGCGGCTATTCGGACGCATCGGCCAGGCGCTGATCGAGGCCAAGCAAGCCGGCCGCGATCCGTTCGCCGCCATCGAAGCCGTCATGTCCTGGGATGCCTTCGCCGAGAGCGTCACCGAGGCGCAGAAACTCGCGCAGCCCGAGGACTTCGATTTCCTGCACCGCATCGGCGAGAGCTATGCCACGCTGCGCCGCTACGCGCCGGAATTCCTCGCCGTGCTCAAGCTGCGGGCCGCGCCCGCCGCCAAGGACGTGCTCGACGCTATCGAAGTGCTGCGCAACATGAACAGCGACAACGCCCGCAAGGTGCCCGCCGATGCGCCAACCGATTTCATCAAGCCGCGCTGGCAAAAGCTGGTGATGACCGACGCCGGAATCGACCGGCGTTACTACGAACTGTGCGCGCTGTCGGAGATGAAGAACGCACTGCGCTCCGGCGACATCTGGGTGCAAGGCTCCCGCCAGTTCAAGGATTTCGAGGACTACCTGGTGCCGCCAGCGAAATTTGCCAGCCTCAAGCAGGCCAGCGAATTGCCGCTGGCTGTGGCCACCGATTGCGACCAGTACCTGCATGAACGGCTGACGCTGCTGGAAACGCAGCTCACCACCGTAAACCGCATGGCGCTGGCCAACGAGTTGCCGGATGCCATCATCACCGAATCGGGACTGAAGATCACGCCACTCGACGCGGCGGTGCCCGACACCGCGCAGGCCCTGATCGACCAGACCGCAATGGCCCTGCCGCACGTCAAGATCACCGAATTGCTGCTGGAGGTGGACGAATGGACGGGCTTCACCCGGCACTTCGCGCATCTGAAATCGGGCGACCTGGCCAAGGACAAGAACCTGCTGCTGACCACGATCCTCGCCGACGCGATCAACCTGGGCCTGACCAAGATGGCAGAGTCCTGCCCCGGCACAACCTACGCCAAGCTGGCCTGGCTGCAAGCCTGGCACATCCGCGACGAAACCTACGGGGCGGCGCTGGCCGAGCTGGTCAACGCGCAGTTCCGGCATCCCTTCGCCGAGCACTGGGGCGACGGCACCACGTCGTCATCGGACGGCCAGAACTTCCGCACCGGCAGCAAGGCCGAGAGTACCGGCCACATCAACCCAAAATACGGCAGCAGCCCAGGGCGGACGTTCTACACCCACATCTCCGACCAGTACGCGCCGTTCCACACCAAGGTGGTGAATGTCGGCGTGCGCGACTCGACCTACGTGCTCGACGGCCTGCTGTACCACGAATCCGACCTGCGCATCGAGGAGCACTACACCGACACGGCGGGCTTCACCGATCACGTCTTCGCGCTGATGCACCTGCTGGGCTTCCGCTTCGCGCCGCGCATCCGTGACCTGGGCGACACCAAGCTCTACATTCCAAAGGGCGATGCCGCCTACGAGACATTGAAACCGATGATCGGCGGCACGCTCAACATCAAGCACGTCCGCGCCCATTGGGATGAAATCCTGCGGCTGGCCACGTCGATCAAACAAGGCACGGTGACGGCCTCGCTGATGCTGCGCAAGCTCGGCAGCTATCCGCGCCAGAATGGTCTGGCCGTCGCCCTGCGCGAGTTGGGCCGCATCGAGCGCACGCTGTTCATCCTAGACTGGTTGCAAAGCGTCGAGCTGCGCCGCCGTGTGCATGCCGGACTGAACAAGGGCGAGGCCCGCAACGCGCTGGCCCGTGCCGTGTTCTTCAACCGCCTGGGCGAAATCCGCGACCGCAGTTTCGAGCAGCAACGCTACCGGGCCAGCGGCCTCAACCTGGTGACGGCAGCCATCGTGCTGTGGAACACGGTTTATCTGGAACGGGCCGCGAACGCCTTGCGTGGCCACGGTCAAGCCGTCGATGACGGCCTGTTGCAGTACCTGTCGCCGCTCGGCTGGGAGCACATCAACCTGACCGGCGATTACCTCTGGCGCAGCAGCGCCAAGATCGGCGCGGGCAAGTTCAGGCCGCTACGGCCGCTGCAACCGGCTTAGCGTGCTTTATTTTCCGTTTTCTGAGACGACCCCATCCAGCTTTTGTTCGAGGCGAACGCTCTCGCTCTCGATGACGTAGCGCCATGTCCCCCCACCATTTCCGACCATCATGGTGTCACGGACGGGAGCAGCAGCAACGCACCGCATGGTGCGCCCCTTGGCGTCGTAGTTGATCACGGGGATGGGCAACTCCCCTGCAGGGAGGTCACAGTGCTTGCCTTCGGCGGGAGCTTCCACAGGCGGCTTGTACGCGGTCTGCTGGGCCTGAGCGGCCGACGCCATGGCGAGAGCTGCTGCG
Source organism: Burkholderia aenigmatica (assembly GCF_902499175.1). Classification (GTDB taxonomy): domain Bacteria; phylum Pseudomonadota; class Gammaproteobacteria; order Burkholderiales; family Burkholderiaceae; genus Burkholderia; species Burkholderia aenigmatica. Next base: position 83,381 of record NZ_CABVQC010000033.1, on the reverse strand, counting down.
ATGATCAGAGATTTCTTCATCCTTCTGGTTCTCCTTTGTGAATGGATGCCGAGTGGAACGACTCACCGTTACCGCTGCAACGCGGAGGTAACGGTCAATCGTCCAAGGGTTCCGCCCGGCAGCGGGCTTTGATCGCCAGTGCGCAGCTCGATAGAGCTGCAGCAGGCAGTCAAAACTGGATCTCGATGCGAGGCCAAAGCCGGTCGCCCGATTTAGCAAACAGCCGGCTTCTTTCCGCGCCACGGATCCGAATGCGCACGACCTCTGCGCCGGAGCGCTGAGCCAGCCAGACGACGCCAGGTTGATCTGGGTTGGGGCAACCGGTCTCGCTGATCTTGCCCTCAGGGAAGAGCATCACCGACTCGCCTCGATCCAATGCCTTGGACAGCGACCGAATTCCGAAAGGTGAGCTTCCGTCGATCGGAACAACGGCACCGAAGCCGAGCCAGGCGAGCGTGGCCATTCCACGGCTGGCTACCTTGGAGCGCCGAGAAAAGTCCGTATCGACGCCGAAGGTCAACGGCACCGGACTGGCCAAAGCCACGATGACGCCATCGAGAAGACTCACGTGATTCGAGCAAACGATGACCCGCTTATTCCGCAGTAAGTCGACAGTGGCAGCGGAATAGATGGCGCGGACGCGCAGCAAGCGCAGCGCTACACCACGAAGTACGAGACGGAGGACAGAGCGGAACATACGGTTGTGGCTTCGCAAGGGAGTACAGGACATCAGATAATGAAAGCCGACATAACTGAAGGCTGAATGTCACGCAGGCTTTTGCCGCAAAAGGGCAAGAGCCTGAACGAAAACACTGGCTACCCTTGCGCTTTGCGAGCTGCCCGAATCTCAGAACCCGCAAACGCGGACGGGATCACGTCCAATGCTACGGCTGCAACCATCAGCACCAAGCCGACCCACGACATGACTGCGAAAGCAGTCCACGGCAGCGAGAAGTAGGCATTGAGCATTTGGTCGTGAGAGCCGTGGCTGCCATCAAAGTAGTTGAGCAGGTCGGTCTGGTAGATCGCAATGACGGTCGCGATCGGCGCAAGAATCGCCGCAAGGTAGTGAAGGCCGAAACGCCACAGGATGTAAAAGGGCAGCAGGATCCATGCTGCAAGGCCAGCGCCCAGCGCCAAGGTGCCGATGGCGCTGCCCAGGCCGCCGCTGTTGTTGTCGTCCATCTTGTTCTCCTGATTGATTAACCGGCAACCGGCCGGCGCGGGCACTTGCACGCCAATTACTTTTCGGCGTGCTACTGGTTTCCTTGAGCCTGCTTGTCGACCAGAGCTTGCACGGCCGTAAACAGGTCATCGGCCTTGCCACCGTTGTCAATGAAGTCGCGCAGCAGCTCTCCGAACTCCTCGCACTGGTTTCGCTCTTGCTCCTCCTCTTCCTCCCGCGCTTCCACGGCTTCCAAGTCGATCCTCTTCATCCCATGTGCACGGTCGAGCCATTCCTCCGCCTTGTCGCGTTCATCGCTGCCGTTGCTGCCGTAGCCGTCTGCACGGGGACATGCCACCAGGTTGTGGATGCCGGCAAGGTCGCCCGCGAAGCTCCGCAGGACTTCCTCAGGCGACATCTGCACGCGATGGCACTCCCGAACAAACTCGGGCGGCACCCGGAGGGTGACTTCAACCGTCTCGTCAGGGACGAACTGTCCACGCTCGCCAGGGACAAGTCCGGCCGGCGCGAGAAATCCTTGCGGCCGAGCCTCGCACACCCATCCAACCGTGCAAGCGGTCGCACTCTGTCCAGACAGAGCCCATTTGTCGGCCATATCGAGTTCAGGTACTCGTCTCAGGCTCTGATCCATGTACGACCGGAAGTAGCAGGCACCGATTGGCGTGTCGGTGGTCAACGGTGATGCCGGCACGACACAGCCGAACTTGCCCACTTCACGGCGGCTCCATTCCTCGCGGAAGCGACCGCCGCCGACCAGCTCGCGCGTGGTGCCGCCGTACTCGATGGTCAGGCGTTCAAGCCCGTCTTCCGTTGGCTGCACATCGAGCAGCAGGACGTTGTGGACAGCGATGGTGCTGGGGCCCGATCGCGCCATCGCGGCGAAGATATCGAAAGTCATGAGTGCTCTTCCCCGTTCAGTTTGTCGGTGTAGTCGTGTTGCTTTGACCGGTCAGCGGATTGCTTTGATCTCGCTCACCATGGCGCTCCTCTTCTAAGGCTTGATCAAAGCAGAGGGGGCCGATCAGGAGCATCCGTTCACGATTTGCGCGGCTTTGGAAATACACCGCAGGGTTGTCCAGCCCGTACAACGGCATGACGTCGACCAGCTCTCCGCCCGGGCGATAGCGGTTTTCAAACATGTCGGTCTGCGGGTCATCCCAGGCATCACTCGCAGCTTCAGGCGAGGCGAACAGCTTTGGCCTAGCAAGATCGATAGTGCCGTTCCAGATGAACCACATCAGGTTGCCGTCGGTGAAACGGACCGCGCCAAGGAATTTAGCCATTGCACGCTCAATAGAAGTTAGTCCTGCTTGTTAGCCAGTCCCGACTCACGAAGCTTTTCTAGGACCTCAGGATAGTCGGCGTGGAGTGCGGGCCAATCGGCGCCAGGCGAGAGAGCAGCGGAATCAAGGTGGCCGGACATGACGGCCAACCGAACGCCCGGATGGCAGTCTCCGACCGTGGCCAGCCAGCCGGCGCATGCAAACTCTGCTCCGACCTTGGATTGATGGCAAGCGAACATGCTTGCACCGAAGTCCGGCCCCATACCTCGCTTGTCCGGGCACGTCGACGCCAAGCTTTCGGCCAGCTCCAGGTCGAAATTCGGGATGTCACCGGCCACTGCATCGCGGCGCCATGGACACGAAGCGCAGGGCTTGGGAAGGGTGGTTAGGCCACAGCTTTTCATCGAGATCACTGGTTGCGCATCTCATGTACAGCGCTGATCGGGTCACAGCCGTCGATGAACAAGTCCCAGGCAAGGTCTTCGTCCACGTCGCCGCCAGCGACACGCCGAACGTCCTTGAGCCAGCGAGCGAATGCACGTTCTTGCGGTGTCTCTGCCGCTTCGTCGCGCGCCATGGTGTACATGTTTTGCATCGTCATTCCCTCGTCAGTACCGGTGTGCCTGTGTCGCAGAGCATCGAATCAACCGCGAAAAACAGATTTCGCTGGATTGTTGATTCCATCGTTGATCGGCAGATTCGCAGCCACCTGCAGCTCGCACTCCCAATGGCGGCCGGATACGGCGTGATACCCCTCGTCAGCATAAACAGGGTTCCTGCACAGCGAGCAAGACCCAGTGACCAGGGGGCGCGCACCGACACTATTGCTACCGAGATTCATGGCACGTCCTTCTATTGGACAGCGGTGCTTGTGGCTTCAGCCCTTCTTGAAACCACTGGACATCGGCGCGCTCAGAGAGCCGTCGGCGTTGATGGTGTATGCCATCGGCATGCCGTTCGGAAACTGGAAGGTGACCTTGTTGTCCGCAATGGTGTACGTGGTCTCCACTTCCTTGCCCATGAGGGTCTTGGTCTTGACCTTGCCGTCGGCGGTAAACACCAGGAAGCTCTTGCCATCGTTGGCCTGGTAATCACCGCTCAGCGTCGAGACGCCGCCGCATGCAGCCAAGGACAGGGAGAGCGCGAGGAGGAGGATGCTGATGAATTTCATGGTGATTCTCCAGATTCGCCGACTGCCCGCTGCAATCAGCATGAATCCATTCTATACGCACATGTGCGTATTAGCAACCCCTATTTTCAGCTTCTTCGGTGAGAAGTTTCACGGCCCAATCCGGCGCAGGGCGGGCACTGCCGAGCGCAGGATCGGATTCCCAAGCCTGCACCGTTCGCAGCTTGCATGGGCGCATGGTTTTTTCCTCCAGAAAGTTCGCGGCTTCAGTTTGGGTCATGCCCAGGCGGGCACGAAGCTCTACGAGCTTTTCTCGGTTGGTCTGGGGTTTTTTCATCGTTCCTATGCGTGAACTAGTTGGCCGGAGCCAGGGTGGATCCATCTAACGGGACGCCAAACAGAAGCGTCACCGAGGCGATTATATACGCACGCGTGCGTATTCTGGGCAAAGGTGGCCGCGACAGTCCGGGAAGCGACCGCAGCTCAGGACTTGGTAGGGAACAGCGCTGGGTCCATCTTGGTGAATGAGGAGCCCGTCCGCGTCTGAGTCATGGGAACGCGTTGCCGCCAGGTCACGCGGAAACGCTTCTCGTCCGGCGTCTCGACCTTGAGCACACCCGCTTCATCGCCTTCCTCGTCGCAGTACTCCAGGCCAGCGCCATAGAGGCGTTGCTCCAGGGTCAGCATGAGGCCGGGAATTGCGGGATGCTCCAACTCACCAGGTTGATAGACATGGGCGGGCACGCCGTCACGCGGCTTCAGGGCCGGAACGCCGTCCTGCAGGGCGCTGATCCGCTTCCTGACAGCCTCAGCCGGCGCAGGAGCAGGCGCTACTGGAGTCGCTCCCCCTGCGATCGGTGCGCGTGCCTGGCCATGAGAGTTCTTGCGTTCAGGAGGCTCAGCAGCCGGCACGGGAGGTGATGGATCCGTGTCGAGCGTGAAGAACCCTGGCGGACCATTGGAAGGGGCCTGGGACGGCGTAGAAAGCCCCAGGAGACCGAATTCGCCAGTCGGGGCATCCGAATGGCCATCGTCGCCCTCAGCGCCCTGAGGCGGTTTCCGTGCGGCAGGCCGAGGCCGGGCGGGGCGACTGGGTTGGGGCGAACCAGCGACCCGGGCGGGGCCGGCTGGCGTGGCGGGCTCGGCTTCAATGACGCGGCCATTGGCGGGCGTGCTGGGCAGGCCGAACATGGCGTCGAGCTTGGGGGCTGCAGATTGCTGGAGCCGCTCCATAAACGCATTCACACGCCCGGAGATCGCAGAGACATCGGCGCCTGCCGTTTCACTACGGATTGCAGCCAAGAGAGCGATCTGCTCGTTCATTCGACCCTGGCAGACATCCATGCGCGTGGCCAACATCTCGCTGAAGTAGGCGCGGACCGTGGACGGCTGCAGGTTAAAACCGCATTCGCCCAGCAGCTTGGTGAGCTGCGGCCAAGAGCATCCCTTGTTGCGTAGCACATAGAGGTGCGGCATCAGCTTCTCAAAGGCCTGCCGCTGCTTCTGATCCTCCGGAACGATGAGGAGAGCCGCCGTCTTGAGGACTTCCTCGGCCACGGCGAAATCAGACGACGAAATACGGTGCAGCGGACCGCTGCGACGAGCCATCGGTTCACTCATAAGCCGAGCCTTTCCACTTCGCTGATGTCGACAAGACGGCCTTGGTCAGGGCGTTCAAGCGGGTAATAGCCGGCTCAGAAGCTTGCAACGCCTCACGCAAAACAACCGCCAATCCACCCCGCTTCCGCCGGCCAGAGCCAGTCACTTTGAACTCAATATATGGCGTGAATGTACATGATTCGATGCATTTCCTCAACGATCCCGCCCCCCAGGCGACTCGGGGCCGTGGCAGTTCCCAGAGGACTTCACAGGCGAATCGCGTGCACTCTGCTCCCTAGATAGCCGAAAACCATTCACAAAGCCCAGCAGGTCTGCCGCAAATCTGCCTTAGATTCGCAGCACGAGTACACAACGGTACAGGGCAGGATGCCAGATGTGTGCCTCACGGCACGCATCTGATCCTGGTCCGCTAGGTCGCTTCGCGCCCGTCGCAGACACTCAGGGCTTCGCCCCGAGACCCCGGCTGTTGAAAAGCCTGCGGGCTGAGTTGTTGGTTGGATTGGAGTGCACGGCCTGAACTGGCGCGATCGGCCGCCGCGACAGAGGCCGGATCCGTGAGCCGCAAGCTAAGTAAAGCGGCTCACAAGATGAGCCGCTTGTGATAGATTGCGGCTCATGAACTCAAAATCTCCCTGGATCTGGCGCCGCGCCGACTGGCCGGAATTGGCCTACAACGCGCAATTAACCGCCCCCGACCTGGCCGAGGCCTACCGGATGCACGGTGTGGTCGAGGGCAAGGCGATGGCCATCGGCCTAGGCAGCACCAGCCAAGTCGCGCTCGATGCGTTTTCGGATGAAGTGCTCGCCACCGCCGCCATAGAAGGCGAGCGGTTGTCGCTCGATGTCGTCCGCTCATCCGTGATGCGGCGGCTCGGCCTGGCAACGTCGGGGCCTTCAGACCGTCACGTCGACGGCCTGGTGGAAGTCATCAGCGATGCGACGACCGCGTATGACTTGGCCCTGGATGAGGATCGCCTGTGCCGCTGGCAATCAGCGCTGTTTCCGGGCGGCACGTCCGGCATCCACCGGATCGCAGTTGGCCGCTATCGCGACCACGAAGATCCCATGCAGATCGTGAGCGGCACGCCAGGCCGTGAAGTGGTCCACTACGAGGCACCGCCATCCAAGGACGTGCCGGCGCATATGGCGCGCTTCCTCAAGTGGTTTGCCGAGACCTCGCCCGCGCAGGCCTTGGCGCCGACGGCCGGCAGCAAGCAGATCGACGGCTTCGCCCGGGCTGCCATCGCGCACCTTTGGTTCGAGAGCATCCACCCGTTCGAGGACGGCAACGGCCGCATTGGGCGGGCCATCGCAGACATGGCCATGGCGCAGCATTTACGCCAGCCGGTGCGGCTTTACAGCCTGTCGCGGCAGCTTCAGTCATCCCGCTCCGCCTACTACGACGCTCTCAACCAGGCGCAGCGAGGCGACACCGACGTCACCAAGTGGGTGCAGTGGTTCGCGCGCCAATGCACGGCGGCTTGTCATGTCGCAAGCCAGACCATCGACCGGGCGATCGAGAAGCGGCAATACTGGGAGCAGCACGCGGGCAGTGGACTCCATGACCGGCAGCGCAAGGTGCTGCAGCGCCTGCTTGACGATGGTGACGGGGGCTTCCTGGGCGGCCTGAATGCCGAGAAGTACATGAAGATGACTGGCGTTTCAAAGGCCACGGCGACCCGCGACCTTTCGGAGATGGTTGCCGGTGGGCAACTGTGGAGCCACGGCGTGGGTAAAGCGGTGCGCTACTACGTCAATGTGCCAGGGTGGTCGCATGGCGTAGGCACCGACGGTCCTGGGCCCGCTGCGGACTTGGCCGACGCGGAACACGAGTCGGAGCAGTCTGAGAAGAAGATCCGCGCCGCGCTCGATGCGGACGGCTACACCGTGTCCGAGAAGTCAGGCGAGAAAGACCACCAGTACTTTGGCCCGGTTGTCGCAGTGTCCAGCTTGCACGTCGCCCAGGATGCCGGCCGCCGGCAAGCCGTGATCCATGACATCCGCACGCTCGACCGGGTGCCAGCCCTGGGTGACCGGATCCATGTGAAGTTCAAGGATGGTCGCGGATCCGTGACCAACATGCTGCAGCTCGACAAGGATCTGGGGCGCTAAAGCGCGGCCGCATGTGGTCGGAAAACAGCGGTTGGGCGGGTTGTTACTCGCACATGTGCATGTGATAATGCATTTATGGCCAAACACCATTTCACCAAAAAGGACGACTCCGAACGGCGCACCATCCGCAAGGTGTTCCGTGTCACGGAAGAAGAGGATCAGAAGATCCGCCATTCGGCGTCGATTCGGCAGATGGATGACTCCGAGTTCATACGTCGCGCAGCCCTCGGGCGCAAAGCCGACGTGGACTACGAGACAGAGATCGTCCTGGCGCTCAGCGACATCACCCGTGCCGTGCGTGCCATGCACGCCGCAATGGTGGAGCGCGGCATTGCCCCGCCCGAGGCCGAGTTGCTGCCTTTGATCCTTGAGGCCCGCGCAGCGATGCTGCGCATCTCGAAGTAGAAGAGGGGGGCACGGTGGATCTTTTGCAGCAAAATTCCGATGCAGCAATCATTAAATATTGCACATCCACGCGCGAACAGGCGCAGCACCTGATTCCTCGCGCGTATGTTCGGCAGCGCTCCGGGCTGCATCTGGACCTACTCAATCCGAGCGCCGACGGCTGGACCGACGAAGACCTGGCCATCGGCCTGTCCCGCACCTATCGCTGGGGTGGCCACTCGACGTGGCCACTGCCGTTGTCCGTCGCCCAGCACTCGCTGACGGTCATGGCGCTTTACAAGGAACACGCCAAGCGCGCGCCGTCCAGCGCCGAATTGCTGCGCGAGCTGCTGCACGACGCAGACGAGGCCCTAATCGGCGGCTTTGACCCTATCAGCCCGCTCAAACCATTTCTGGGCGATGGCTATGCCCAGATCGTCGCGAAGCTGCAGGCCGCCGTGTTCGCGCGCTACGGCGTCTCCGACTGGACCGCAGAAGACCACAAGCAGCATAAGCGTGCCGATCACTTGGCCGCTGCCTCGGAGGCGGTTCACGTCGCCGGTTGGTCCCGCGAAGAAGTGCTTGATCTCCTCAACATCGGCCTGCAGCCGGTGAAGTCCGATCCCTTGGTCGAGGCCTACGGCTGCAAGCCGTGGGAGCCTTGGCCGCCGTCCATCGCCGCTGAGCGATTCCTTGACCAACTCCGGCAGCTCCAAGCGAGCCGCGTCTAACAAGAAGGCACAGCCATGCTGCACGAAAGCAATACCACCTACACAAGCTACCTTCCCGATCCCGAAGAACGACTCCGGCAGCTCGCGTTGGGCATGGCCGTGCGCAGCAACGCTTCTGGCCCGGAATTGCTGACCGATAACTTTGCTGGTGGCGGTGGCGCTTCCAAGGGCATCGAACTGGCCTTCAATCGCCCCGTGGACATAGCAATTAACCATGACGGCGAAGCCTTGGTGATGCATACCGCCAATCACCCGGACACCGCTCACTATCAAGAGGACGTGTTCGACGTTCACCCGGGCTTCATCACCGGCCAGCGACCGATTGGCTTGGCGTGGTTCAGTCCCGATTGCAAGCATCACTCGAAGGCTAAGGGTGGCAAGCCGCGCGATCAAAAGATTCGAGGGCTGGCCTGGGTGGCATTGAAGTGGGGCGCGCTGCAAAAGCCGCGCTGCATCGCCATCGAAAACGTGACCGAGCTGCTCACGTGGGGCCCGCTCGATGGAAACGGCAAGCCGATTAAGGAAGAGGCCGGCCGCACGTTCAAGGCCTTTATCGACGCACTGTCGCACGGCCTCGATCCGGCGCACCCCGACATCCCCGAAATCTATGAGACCCTCGGCGCCGACTTCCCGATGGAGAAGCTCTATGCCGGCCTGGGCTACACCGTGGAACACCGCGTGTTGCGCGCATCGGACTACGGTGTGCCGACCACGCGAACTCGGCTCTTCATCTTTGCTCGCCGCGATGGGCTCCCGATCAAATGGCCGGTGCCGACCCATGGCGATCCGAAGGCCAAGGGCTTCGCAGCCAGCGGCCTCCTGCCGTGGCGCACGGCCGCTGAATGCATCGACTTCGACCTGCCGGCGCAGAGCATCTTCGGCCGCGCTAGGCCGCTCGCAACCAACACCGAGCGGCGTGTTGCGAAGGGGCTCTGGCGGCATGTGCTTGCCAGCGTAAAGCCGTATATCGTCGGAGCGCATTCGGGCAAGCCTGTGCCGACGGCCGAGCCCACGGACATGGCGGCGACTGAAAACGACCGCCAGCCTGCGCAACCCGCTCAGACACCATACCTGACCGAGCACGCGAACGGCAGCAACCAGCGGACGATGTCGGCGGGCGAGCCCTTGCGCACGATCTGCGCACAGGTCAAGGGCGGGCACTTCTCGGTTGTGACGCCCAAGATGGCGCCGCTGGTCATGACCAACACCACCGGACACCCTGGCGCTTCGGTCGAACAACCGCTGCCGACGATCACCACGGGCGGGCATCACGCAGTGGTCGCTCCCATGATCGCGCCGCTGCGCGGTACGAGCGAAGGGCACTTCGGTGGCCACCCATTCGATGCGCCTTTGTCCACCGTATCGGCCGGTGGTACGCACCACGCCTTGGCGAGCGCGCACCTGGTCACCATCGGCTACGGCGAACGCAAAGGCCAAGAGGCCCGTACTCAAGACATCGAAGGACCGCTTGGTACCGTTGTCGCGGCCAACAAGCATGCGCTGGTGGCTGCGCATTTGACCAAGTTTCGCACCGGCAACACTGGTCAGGACATGGACGAACCCATGCCGACCGTTACGGCCAATAGCTTCATCAAACGCCCGGGCGGTGCCGCCCCGCTGGGCATCGTGGCGGCACACCTTACCCACTTGACGCACCACGGCGAGCGATCGGGCCACGCGGCCGACAAGCCTCTGCCGACCGTCACAGGTGCTAATCGAGGCGAGCAGGCGCTGGTGGCTGCCTACCTGGAACAGGCCAACGGAGGGTTCTACAACGGCGAAGGGCGGCCAGCAGACGCCCCGATGACCACCATCACTTCGACCGGCGCGCAGCAGCAGCTCGTGACCGCGTATTGCGTCAAGTACTACAGCTCGGGTGGGCAGTGGCAGGGTCTGGATGACCCAATGCATACCATCCCCACGAAGGCCCGTATGGGTCTGGTCGATACGATCACGGTGCCGGCCAATTTCCTCAGCGAGGCGCACGCGGTCAAGGCGAAGATGTGCGCAGAACTGCTGCACAAACACCTGCCGGAGCACTTCCCCGAGCCCGCCGAGATGGTGCTGGTTTTCCTGCAAGGCCAGTGGTGGGTACTGGTGGACATCACGCTGCGCATGCTCACGCCGCGCGAGTTGGCCCGTGCCCAGGGCTTCCCTGACGATTACGTAATTGAGCCCATGGTGCGGCGCTATAAGCGCGCCAAATCGCACGCCAAGGGGCGGAGTGGCAAGAACGCCCGTGCTCACAAGGAATGGGTGCTGGTGCCGCTATCCAAGTCCGCCCAGGTCCGAATGATCGGCAACTCGGTTTGTCCGCCGTTGGCACGAGCACTGATTGAGGCCAACTTCCCCGCGATCGAGCGGTTGTCGCAGGCCGCCTGAGCAGGCTCATGGTCCCAATCATTCCGCTGCAGCGGCAGCACAAGCCGAACGCGTCCAAGCGCTTCAACGACCTGATCGAATATTTGGAGGGCGAGCAGGAAAAGGCGAAGCCAGCACAAGAGGCTGGCCTGCAGCAGGACGGCGAGGCCGAGGCCTCGCCGCGAGCGGCCAGCGCGCGCGAGGCGCATCCCAACGAGTTCGGCGAGATCCTGAGCTATGCAACCGCTCCTGTAGACACGAAGGTCGCGGGCGAAAAGTGCATCGCGCTCCGTACGCATGGAGTCAGCAGCATCGAGACGGCCAGCGCCGAAATGAACGCCGTCTCTCGCAAGAACACGCGTTGCCATGACCCTGTCTACCACTTCATCCTGAGCTGGCCGGAGCATGAGAAGCCGGCTGCGGAGGCGATCTTCGACGCGGCCGAGCACGCGATCAAGTCGCTGGGCTTCGAGGAGCACCAGTACGTCATCGCCATCCATGCCAACACCGACAACATCCATGCGCACGTGGCGATGAACCGCGTGCATCCCACGACGTACAAGAGCCGGCACATTGAGTGGGCCAAGCGCACGTTGCACTTCGCAGCCCGCGAAAGCGAAATCAAGCACGGGTGGACCCATGACAACGGGATCTACGTCGTGGAAGTGGATGGGCACGGCAAGAAGCACATCGTGCTCAACACTAAGCATGCCGGCGCCAAAGAGCAGGGCGAACACGCGCATCCTGAGATCGAACGCGACGAGACGCTGCCGACGTGGCATGACCCTGAGAGCTTGGATTCCTATCTCAAGACTTCCGTGGCCAAGGCACTCAAGCAAGACCTTCCGGACCTCACGAGCTGGCAGGCTCTGCATGTCTGGTTGGAGCAGTACGACATCACGCTCAAGGACACAGGGGGAGGCGGCTTGCGCCTGCGCGCCGTCTCGCAAGAAACCGGCGAAATTCTGGAAACCCCCGTCAGCAAAGGCCTGCGTTTGCTGAAGCGCCCCGAGATGGAGAAACGCTGGGGGCCGTTCAAGCCACCGTTCACGAATCCGGTGATCGTGCCGGACCTCACCCACCTTACCCCTACGCAAATCGATAAAGGAGTAGACCATGTCATCCGAATCGCACCAGACCGAGGAATCCCCCCTCCCGACCACGTCCTTGGTGTTGAGACAGGCACCCCCGGAACTCTTCCCGAAGGTGGCAGTGGCCTGCATGCAGTGCCCGATGGCGCTATGGCAACTGGAGGACAAGTCCCTCCGGTGCTACTGCCGGGTGCTCTACAGGATGGTCTGGGAGACGACCAAGCCGGGCAAGATCCGGGCGTGCGACGCGCCGCTACTGGCCGCGCAAGCGGCGGCGGAGGAGGCAGCGAAGGGCGAGTAGTAGGGCCCGCATCGCCGGCCCTCGGCCGAAAGCAGCGAGACCCGGCCCTGCGCGCCCAGCGAAAAGCCGAGCGCGCTGCAGCCCGCTCGGATCTGCGCAAGCGCTACACGCAGTACCGGAATTTCGTCGCGGACGGCGACACCGACTACTTCACTCGCCTGAAGGAATTGCAGCGTGAGCGGTCACGCCAGATCAAAGCACTGCAGGCCGAAGCGAAAGCCGCCAAAGCGGCCATTCCGAAGGTTCTGAGCCGCGAGGTGCGTCTTGTCTCGATCATCGAGATCGATGCCGAGGTGACTCGGCGCAAGCTCATCGCCGAGGCGCAGTTCCAAGAGCGCCGCGAGGCGTTGCGCATTGCTCGCGTACCGCCCCTGCAGTGGCGCGAATGGCTCTACGAGCAGTCCAATCGCGGAGACAAGGCTGCGCTCTCTGCGCTGCGCGGCATCGTCTATCAGGCCCAGCGTGACGCCAAGTTGCCGAAGGAGGGAGACAAGGACGACGAGCTGGAGGATCTGGAATTATCTGCCGCTGACTACCAGGAGCAGCAACACAAGCGCCTGATGGCGCGACTGCTGGCCGAAGAGCGCAAGGAACGGGCGATCCGCTCCAGCAGCGTCCACACAATGCGCCCCCACGAGGTGGACGCGCTGATCCTGGCTTACGCCGGCATCCAGTGGCGCGTGACCGGCAACGGCAACGTCGAGTACAGCCGCAACGATGGACAACATCTCTTCACCGATCGGGGCAACCGCGTCACGTTCGATCGCATGCGCGTGACCGACGAAGAGATCAAGCTCGCGCTGATCCACTCCCGAGAAAAGTTCGGTCGCCAGATTACGTTGACCGGCGAAGAGCCGATCTTCGTGGCACGCATGGCGAGACTGGCCGATGACATGGGGCTCAAGATTCTCAATCCGGAGCTGCAGTCCGTCGTGCAGTCACACCGAGAGGCCAAGAAACAGGCTGCTGGCCAGCTCGCAAAGGAGTCCGCACAGCAGGCGCTCCAGCCAAGCACGCAGGCGCCCGCAGATGCCAAAGAGGGACCGGCCCCTACAACGGCCCCAGAAGCCGCGCAGACTGTCTCAGAGGCGACAGGGCAGGGCGATATACCTGCAGACGATCTGGAGGGCGTGGTGGCCGATCCCCTGGCCAACATCAAGCCTACGGAGCCGGCGCTTCCGGAGGCCGGAGAGGAACGCTTGCGCGCCATGGTTCTCGGCATCGACCCACGAGCAACCTTCGAGATCGCGGATCCAGCAGATGACCGCCGTCTGTACGTTGGCCCGGTGGCTTCGGCCATAGACGAGGCGCGGCCCATGTTTGCTCAGCACCTCGGCCGCAGCAACTACGTGATTCACCGCCACACAGCGCCTGCGGATCACAACGATCGAGCTATAGAGGTGCGTTACCGCGCTGGCCAAGTGGTCGTGAGTCTTCCTCAACAAGACAAGGGCCAAGGCCTTTGAGTGAAACCACCAGGTGGAGCTGCTAATGGTTGACGCAACCCTGATTACCGGCACGCTGGAGTGGGCCTCGGCCGTCGCTGGCTTGGCAGGCGCCTATTTGCTGGCCGCCAACCGGCGAATTTCTCGCTGGGGTTGGGTTGGCCTCCTGCTGGCGAACCTCTTTGCTATTGGCTTTGCGCTGCGGGCGTCCCATTGCGGGCTTTTGGTGCAGCAACTGGGGTTCATCGGATCCAGCGTGTTGGGGATCTGGCGATCGGGGTTGATCGCGAAACCGGCGCCGCATTGCGACCGAAAGAGCGAAGGCCATCAGTGGCTGTAATGACGCTCCACTAATGCCAAGTGGAGTTCATCCGAGATTCCACGAGCCGCCTCGGTATTGGTATGTGCCGTCAAGGATGCCGGCCAGCCAATTCGACACCGTCGCTGTTTTAAGGCCACCGAACAGGACCCGCTGCTCGCCCTCTGTGTTCAGCATGGCCACGGGCAACTCCGGCAGCATCCCTGTGCCAATGCCGCCGGGTGGGAACACGTTGCCATAATCGCGCTTTAGCAGCAGGCGCGTTGTGGCCTTGCCCAAAGTGATGAATGCCTCCGCGCGGACGAGCCAATAGCACTCGACGGACGAGGCAGCGTACCGCTCCTGGCGACGTATGAAATCGCGCAAGTGTTGGTAGGAGCGTTGCAGTTCGATCACGATGGTGCGTCCATGGAACGAGAAGAGAACATCGGCCTCCCACTTGCCGCCGCTCGACGAACTTCCCGGCACCTCTTCCCGGCCCATGATACCCATGCCATCCAAAGCAGCCAGCACTGCCGCTTTGCCGCCCTTGTGCCATTTCGTTTCGGGCGCGGTGGCGCACTCGTCCGACAGGTGAGCAAAGAAGGGCAGGCCGTTGATGCTGGTCTTGAGCACCGCCGGGGCCTTGCAGCATGGCATCACGAATTCGCCGAGCAGCGCGGTCTGCTTTAGGAGGTCCCACTCGGCGCTTGAAATGGTGGCCGCGTCTACGGGACGACCGTCGCGTGTCCAAGCTGATTGCGTCAAGGCAGTGTCCTTCGCAAAAAAGAAACCGCCCGGGCGGGCGGTAGTGTCCGTGGGTGAGGCCGCACACGATACTAACAGCAGGAGCGTCATCAAGGGTCGTGCGCACAGCGCTCGCGCGTTCAAAGGAGATTACAGGCTGACCATGGTTGCCCCGCTTGCCAACTCGCCGACCCCCTTCATTTGAACCAACGCCCTGCGATGCGGAATGATGGACTTGAGCGAGGCTTCGCTTAACCCTAGCTTTCTGACCACATAGGCGTTGTTGGTGTGATCGAGGCCCAACAGAAGCTTGGTGCCGAGATTGCCGATGAGGATGTCTGCAAAATCAGATGGCGCTTGAGAGGCAAAGATCATGCTAATGCCAAATTTGCGGCCCTCCCGCACCATCCGGTTGATCACGTAGTCTTCCGCGTCATCGCTGTACCAATGCGCTTCGTCCAGCACGATGATGTCCAAGATCTCATCGGTGATGCCACGCTGTACGGCCCGCGTGAAGATTGTTTCCAGCCTGGTGAGCGTGAACAGCTTTTTCTCATCCCGGCTCAGCGACTTGATGATGTAACGCCAGACCCTGCTGCGCGGGTCAAGTGGCGGCGTCGTATTACGGTAGATGCCGATCTGGTACAGGTTTTCGAGTCGATCAACCACGGCCTCCAGCGTTTCTTTCTGCCCGTCCGCTTCGAGAGCATCCTCAAACTCATCGCCCGTGCGTGCAGTCTTCACAGCTTCAGTGAAACATGCGATCGCCTTTTCTTGCGCCGCTTGCAGCTCGCGCTCAAGTTTCGCCAACGCCGCCTCGTCGTCTCCGCCGTCGCGCGACAGTGCTTCTTCCTTGGCCCGCATCTGCTTGGTCGCGCGAAATACGTCTTGAAGCGCACTGACAGCACGCTCGCTGGACCCTGTCGCCATGACCTTGATCCGCTCCCTGCCGAAGTCAATTGCATCCAGCAGAGTCGGATAACGCTTCCCGTTCGCGGGGTCCGCAGCCCACGTTGTATGGTCTTCCATCACGAAACCATGGCGTCGGTATAGCGCGATCAGCAGCCGCGACAACGCACGCTCCTGCCTGTGCCCCAGCTTGGTCGACGTCCGGTTGATCGCCATGATCAATGACTGGATGCGCTTCCGTACGCCGCCGAACTCCGGGTCTGCGCTCAACTCCAGCGGATTGAATCCGAAATCGGACGATTCATGAAACGTGACCGAGGACGCCTCTGGAATGTCGACATCCCCGTGACCATCAAACACATGAAAGCGCACGCGCGGATGACCGCTCTCCTTCATCGCTGCCACAATGCGACGCAGCATGGTTGTCTTGCCCATGCCGCTATCGGCAAACACCCCAATGTGGGGATTCGCAACGCGGCCAGGCTCCCAACAGACCTCTGCCCCGTTGACGATGTTAGCGCCCCATTTGATACGCAAAGCAATATCCTTTATCTAAGTGATCTCGATCCAGGCGCCGCCGCCGAGAGGGTTCACAACTATCACTTGCGAGCCTGCCGTGCCTCCGCGATCGGAAATGCCGGCATTTCATTCGCCGTATCCCACGTCCACGCTTCGAGCGTGCTTTCCTCGATCAACTCGTGAAGTTGCTTGCGGAACTCGTCTTCAGCGCCGTATGAAGTGATGTACATCGCGACCGGATTGGCGGTGTCGGAAAGCACTGCGCACGCCAGGGGAGTAGACGACGGCAGGTTGTACCGCAACCCTTTAACAAAGCGCCGGTGCTGGGCGGTCAATGCGTCCACCAGCATCTTCTCGTCCACACTCTCGTAAGGTAGCCAGTTCTCGTTCACGAGCATCAGCGAGGCCTCTTCCAGAGACGCAACGCCTGCGCCGCTCACGCCGAACGTAGCAACGACAAGTAGGTGCGAAGATTCCATCCCGCCCCAGAGTGCGAGTTCATGCTCGAAGCGTTTGAGCAGCCGCGTGTACAGGTCATCGTTCATGAAGAAGTGGGCGTCAGGCAGATGCTTGAGCACCATCTTCTTGCCGAAGCGCGCATCGCCAAGCTCCTTGACTTCACCAACGACCATCATCAGTTTGCGCGTGCTGCCGTTTGCTTGTGCGAGCGGGTTGAAAATCGCAAGGCGCCGACGCGTAATCTCGTCCTTCTTGTCCAGCACAAAGCTCTCTGGAATGTACAGAAGGTCTGCTACCGAGCCACCCTTCGCAACCTTGTCGCTCGCAGCTTGTAGAAGGGCTTTGCGCACGATCCACCAATTGCGCTTATCTGCCATGGCCGGCGACCAGCGGGTCAACCCGGCCTCGTCGTACAGGTAGTGCAGTAGACCGCGAAGCGTGAGCTTCTTGCCGTCTGTGCGGACGGTATCGTGCTCGGCGCCGCTGGGTGCCGGCGCAGCGCGCGATCCGTTCTTGGAAAGCGCGAAATCGAATTTGAGCGTGGTGACGCCGTCAGCCAAGTTGGTTTGAATCGCCCCGCCCATCACCTCGCCCAGCCCAGACAATTCCGCAGGCGGCTCGTAGGACTCGCAAGAGGTAGCGTGCTGCGCGCCCGTGTTCGGCATGCGCTTGATGAGGTACTGATGCCCGAGCTTTGCAACATACATCTCGATGCCCGAACCCCGACACATGCACAGCGGTCGCCTGTCCGACCCGTACACTGCGGCAAGAGCCTGGTTCAACTGTTGATCATCCGGTGCGTAGGTATTTCCAGCGATTTGATACATGATTCGTATTCCTTGGCTCAGTGGGCGGGCGTCGCAATGCGACCGTAGTCAAGGGAGCACCACACGCGCCACGTACGGCGCGAGCTGGTCCCTGTTCAAGAACTTGTCTTTTGCGATGACGGCCGACAAGTCATCCAGCACCTGCCGGTTCGCCTTGAGGAACGTCCGGACTTCTTCTGTGCAATCGGCCTTGAGCGCATTCAACACAACCCGGTTGTGTTCGATTTGCGCGTCGCCCGCCGGCTCTGCATAGAAAACTTCGCCGAAGCCCGAAGACAAGTAGGCTGTCGCGGCAGTCAGCCATTTCGCGTTATCAGTCTGCGCACCATCAGCCCGTTCGCCCAGGGCGACATACTCGGCTTCGGCGCCCGCCAGATGCATCAGCATGGACCACCGTAGATGCCCTTCCGTCAACACATCCGGCGCCGGCTGCGTGTGCTCTACCTGCCCGCGATACAGGTCACGTCCGCTAATCTCCGCGCGTACGGACACCATGAATACATCGGGCAACTCGCCGCGCGTCGCGAACATCAACACGTGGCCAGCTTCATGAATGGCCGTCCGATGAATGTCCTGGGGCTTCCTCGGCTTCGGACGAAGACGTGCAACCGCGTACCCCGCAACTTCCAAGCTGCCGCGAGCGACTATGTGGTTGCGCGATGGCGACAGCGCGAACGCTGCGCGGAGTAAGACGAAAGCTGTGGCCACAGCCAGGGACGCGTCCGGGTTCTCCTTTGCAAGGCGTACCACGTCGCTCAGCTCTTGGGCGAACGCACGCACCGCAACCAGAGCCAAGGAGAGGAGAACGAAGCGCTCGACCAGGCTGATCGCACTGGCGACGGTCGCGGGTGCGAAGATGGCTACTGAAACGGCGCTGGCCACAATCCACAAAAGGCCCAGAATCAATGTGGCGTTGTAGACTGCCTGCGCAGAAAGAGGCAGCGTCTCCAAGCGTGGCGCGTTGCCAGTCCAAAGCGGAATCACGGCGATCAGGCCGAAGACCAGCGCCGGATACTCGGCGACGAACCGCACCAGGCCCCTGCCCCATGCCTTCGCCGAGATGGGTGGAATTCGATCCAATGCGCGAAGCAATATGCCGGGCAGCAGTCGCTTTTCCGTCAGATGGCCCGCCAGCGCGGCCGAGATGGTGAATGTCAGGACGTTGAAGGCAACGCCGAGGGCCGAAAGGTGCCGGTCGTGGATCCACAGAAGCAGCAAGTTGATGGCAAGGCCCGTGCCGGCGTACACCGCTAGGCGCTTCACAAGGTTTTTGCCCATGGGGCTCCTTTATTGTTGATTCGGTACAAGTGAGCTTTGGCTATCAGGCGATGAGCATGTCGGTTCGCCCGCTAATCTCAATCTTCCTGAAGGCGGCGAACTGCAATTCGCCGGACTCGTAGTCCCACCCCAACAGCCATCGCGCTCGCATGTCTTCAGGCAAACTTGGGCACGCGGTCCACGAGATGCCGTTTTGAGCAGCTTCACTCCCGGCTTGGAAGTAAGGAGCGAGGCGGGCAACTTCGTACTCTTCCGCCCAAAGCCACGCTTCCCGGCTTCCTGCTGGATAAGGGCAATCCTCTTTCGAGCGGCCTTGCATCACAGCCTGCCGCGCCTCCGCAGCGATGTACTCCCAGTAGTCACCGTTGTTGTCCATCTTCTGTTCCTAAGGAATCTGATCGGAGCCCACCTTCAGCGGCGGTCGCGCTTGTTGATGGCGCGCGTCGCTGGCGCCAACGCCTCTTTGGGCGTTTGGATCTCCGTGGGCGGTTCTGTTACATCGTCCTCGGCTTCGGACTGTGGCGTAGCGACCTGCGGGAGAAGAGGAGGAAGGATGGGGCCTGGCGCCCTTTCGGTGATTGCCCGTACGCGCCCATTCTGTTGGCCGGCGTCGTAGACAAAATAGGTCCATGCGGACAGGACACCGAACGCGACGACGCAACAAGCGACCACCTTCAATGCGGCATTGAGGAATGCAAGAACAGGCTTGCTATTGAGCGCGCGGCTGCTGGCAATGGTGACGACTGAGCCGTCGTCGCACGGGATCTCCAGCGTGTGGACGCCGAGCGCACTTACGCCGAGAATCTCCTTGATGCCCAGTTCAATCTTCTTGAGGACTACCTTTGCTTCGGCTTCGCTCAAGTTGTTGACGAATACTTCGCTCTTCCCGCCGGAGTCGTCGCTGGATTCAGCGACAACCCGATAGCGATCTTGAGCGGTGTTGTCGGAGTCCGCCTGGGAGCGCTCGACCGATAGCCGCTTGATCTTCTTTCCCCAGTTGCTCGTCTCCCAGTGGTAGATCGCGAGGAGGCCAACACCCGCAACGATGACCTTTTCCTTGGTAACGTCCACCTCGAACTCACCGTGCGCAACCTTGTCGGCTTTGGGCGGCGATTCGAGATGCTCCACTTCTCGATCACTCGTTTCGAACTCCAAGATCGAGGACAGTCTGCAATCGTCTGCGTGGTCCACTCGTTCAGCTACGGCATTCATACGGCCTCCAAAATTCTGTGTTTATCCATTCGATGCTTGGTTACTCGTCCACCACGGTGCGGTCTTCGTCCATCGCCAACGCGGAATCACGAACGACCAACTCCTCCCAATGGGGCTTGGCAATCAATTCAGCCAGTACATGAGAGCCAAAGTAGAAGCGGCATAGCAGCAGATTGGTGTTCGCCAGCTTCGTGATCTCGGTCTCTGGCATCGCCACCAGTACGTCAGCCATTTCCTGTGAGATACCAAGCGACGCGAGTGCGTCGCTTCGCCCGCTGGCAAGCAGTTTTCTGGCGAGCGTGAGGAAACTAATGTTCAGCTTCCGGATCTCGGGTACCAGCGCAACGGAATTCGTGAGCAGCTTTCCGCGACCATCCGAAGCGCTAGGGCCTTTGGTCACAGGCCTGCCTCGACCTTCAACTGCGAATTGCGCATGGCCGCCTCGGCGATTGCCGCGGCAATCCTCTTGGCGGTTCTCCTGGCGGCCTTGTTGTACTGATCGATGGAGTACGCAGACCAGATGGTTGCGGGCGCCCAGCCAATAAGGCTGATCTGAAGCAGCAGACACACGGTCGCGGCGATGGGACGGTTGACGGTCAGGAAGTGCAGCCAGGGGGCAAACAGGCTGGTGATGATTCGCATGGGCAATCCTTTTCGATCAGTGGGGAGTCAACGCGCTGCAAGTGCGAACTGCACGAACTCAGTTGGCGGTAGAGGCTTGGCGAACAGATACCCCTGGGCAACGTTGCAGCCGAAAGACCTCAGGAGATCCACTTGTCGCTGCGTTTCGACGCCTTCGGCAATCGTGCTCATGCCCAGCTTGTCGGCCAGGCCGATGACGCTCTGGACGACAGCAGCGGCCCCGGGAGAGCGGGCCAGATCTGAAACGAACGCGCGGTCAATCTTGATCGTGTCCAGCGGCAGCTTGCTCACGCGCGATAGGCATGAGTACCCGGTACCGAAGTCGTCAATGGAGATGTGAATGCCCGTATCGTTCAAGGCCTGCAGCAGACCTTGCGAACGGTCGTCCGCGAGGAAACTTTCGGTGATCTCGATGCCGAGCAGCTCAGTGCCCAGGCCGGTATCGCAGAGCACGCCATGGATTACGTCGCTCAGCCGATCCGAGAACTGCTTGACCGAGAGATTGACCGAGACCTTGATCCCTTTGCCCTGACCAAGGCCCAGGCGTTGCCAGCCCACTGCCTCGGTGCAGGCCTCGCGCAACACCCATGCGCCAATCTCTTCAATGAGCCCGGATTCCTCCGCAATGGGAATGAATTCCGTTGGGCTGACCAGGTCCGCTTCGTGACGCCACCGCAGCAATGCTTCGGCGCCGACGACGGCTCCAGTCTGCATGTCCACTTGAGGCTGATAGTGCAGAAGAAGACCTTCGCCGGAATCCAGCGCGCGGCGCAGACCGCGCTCAATGAAGGCCGCGCGCTCGGAAGAGCGGACGTGACCGCGCCGGCCGTACTCCTCGATCTTGGCCTCGCACGCATACATGCGAGCCAACAGGGCCCGCCGCAGAAAATCATCCAGCTCACTAACGCTCACAGGAACGTCGCATTCCGTGAGGACCGAAGCTAGGCGCTCAAGCGTGAAGCCTTTGGCGCGCATGGACAGCAGTTGGTCCGCGAGATCGGTTAGAGCTATGAGTCCACTCGAATGAGGTGGCGGCGACGTGGCCTCAATCTGAATGAGCAGGTCTTTTGCGTTGGCAATCAATGAGCCCTGCTGATCGCTTTCTTGATCCACGACTTGCAACCCGATACCCATCACTCTCTCCTTCATTCCCCGTGCGGTCAGTGCATCTCTGCGACTGAGAAATTGCTGGCCTTCAGCGTGAAGGTCCGTTCGTTCGTTCGCTCCGGGCTTGCAGTCAGTGCCGGAGCGGCATCGCCGCGTGCAGCAGTTGTGCGCGTCATGCGTGGCACGACGCGCTCGGTGCGAATGGTCAGAGGCTTGCCCACTTGCTTGTAGACCAAGGCCACATAGCCATCCCTCGCGCCACGCGACCAGTCACCAGAGTTGTAAGCGCTGAGCGCAGCTTGCAGTGCCGCTGGCCCATTGCCGAACTTCGCGCGGGCTTTCTCATAGAAGTCCGTCAGGATCTTTCCGCCCACAGCGATGTTCACGCAGGGGTCGAACACGTCTTGAATCGATACGCCCATCTTGGCCAGGTTGCGGTCGTTCACCTGAGCCACGCCGAGCGAGACGGTGTGGCCGTTTGCAATGAGGGTCTGCGCAGTCGTGACGGCCTCTTGGAGCGACCCGGGGTAGAGCGAACGCACCAGTGCCTTACGTTGCGCCCATGGCAATTTCACCGGCCCGGCGTCCGCAATTGCGAACTGGTGCCCGCGCGACTCTGCAGACACGACGGCCGCCATGGTTTCGGGGTGGACCGTGGGCGCACAACGTGCAATGAGCGCACTTAGCTCTGGGTCCACGCCCGCAACCACCACCTGGGCGTGCGCGCTTCTGCCGCCCAGCATCGCGATGGTGCTGATCACAAGCAAAAGCAATGAACATCGAATAATGCGCATCTGATGCCGCCGGTAGGGTTCGGGAATTAACATGGAATTAACAGTATATGGGTGAGCCCTGAGACTTGCCTAGAAGGCGGAAACCGAAATGACCTTGTTTACAACGCCGACGCTGGCCACCAGCTCTTCGACCTGCCGCCGTTCCTCGGGTGTGATGGTCTTGATCTGGTCGGCGTAGCGGCTCCGCTGGCGCGGCTTGGCTGGCTGGCTGTCGGAGGACGGTGCGCCTCCAGGCTGCGGAGGGGTGGCGTTTGCTGCGGCGCCACCGTGATTGCGGCCTTCAGCGCCTCGCACCGCAGCCGATGGCTGTGCTGCCGTTGCGATCTGCTCGCGCATGGCTTCCCGGCCCGCTGCCCACTTATCGCGTGGCGTTTCCGGCTTGGCTTCCTGAATCTCCAGCGCCTCTTCCGCCTCCGCCGCTGACGCATTCTTGGAAACGCGCAGTCTCGTCGACTCCTTCGGGGGCGGCATCGAGGCGCGAGCCAACAGCGTTGGGTTCTCGTAGTAGAACGCCTTGCGACCATAGATAGGAGGCTGGCCCTTCACGAAAAGGACCAAGTCCTGGTCGTGTAGCCCCAAGAATTCGTCGGCAGTGACGAGATCCCGGCCCGTCTTGTTGTTGCTGACGGACACGTTGCCGCCTTTGACGCCAAACATGCCCTGGCTTCTCGATGCGCCTTCTTCTGACACTGTAGTTTTGCCCGTCATGCGCGCCAGCTTTTCGGCTGTCTCGATCTTGTTCGGCGCATACGCGATCCGGGTTTCGGCGCCTGAGTCGAAGGACTGTTTATCGCCATACAGCTCCTCGATCTGCACGATGTCCTGAACCAGGAAGAACATTCGGATGCCGTAGCCCGCAACGTAGCCCAGCGCCTCCTGCAGGATTTGCAGCTTTTGCAGCGAGGCCGCCTCGTCGATGATCATCAGGAGCGGGTGCGTATAGTTGGCCTTGCTGCGGCCCTCTGCGAACTCCATCTCTGCCGCATTGCGACGGATGAAGATCGCATAGAAGAGACGCGTCAGCGGGGTCAAGCGCTCCATGTCGTTGGGCTTCACCACGAAGTACAGCGAGACGGGCTTTTGTCCCGTCATCAGATCGCGCACCAGGAAGTCCGACCGGCCGGTGTTGTTCGCCACGATCGGATCCAGGTACAGCGACAACAGCGACTTGGCCGTGGACAGCACGCCGGAACGGTCCTTGTCTTCTTTGTTGAGCATCGTCTTGGCCGCGTTGGCGATCATCGGATGCGTCTTGGTTGGCTTGCCGAACGTGTCTTTCCAGCCCATCTTCCCTTCCGGGTCATGGGCGGCTTGCATCATCTCGGTGTACATCTGCTTGTCGCTGTCCCAATTGGGATCTCCGAGGAAACTCGCGCAAGCAGCAAGCGAACCTTCCTTGCTCGTGTAGCGGACGTGGAGCGCCACTGCTGTCAGGAATTCGTAGCCGGCCTTGTCGAAGTAATCATCGAGGCCCTTGCCCTTCGGGTCGCAGGCCATCGTCATGATCATCTGTGCATCGGCCACGTCGTACAGCGTGAAGATGCGGATCTCCTCCAGTGGGTTCCAGCAAGCTCCAGTGCCGTCGGTGCAGGCTGGCTCGAACTTGATGATGTCCTGGCCAGCCGCCTGGCGGAAGCCGGCAGACAGCGCGTAGGCCTCGCCCTTGGGGTCGTTGACCATGACCGAGTGGCGCCAGGTCAACAACGTGGGAATGACCATGCCGACCCCCTTACCCGAGCGGGTCGGACAGAAACCGAACAGGTGAGTGTTGCCACCGTCGCGCAGGATCTCGACCTTCTTGACGATGGTTTTCTTGAGCTTGAACATCGGTCGCTTGTTGCCGTCGCGCTTGGGCATCTTGCGGAAGCCTTGGCGCCATGTGCCACGAATCATGATGGGCTCATAGCGTTTGTGAAACTTCGGGTGATGCGGGTGAATGACCTTCCCCTTCCGATCCAACATGACCGAACCCACCACGACCCCCTCGGCCTTGTGCCCTGCGGCGTCGATGAAGCCGGTCTTGTCCACGTCCTCGTGCTCGGCGAAGTGAGCAGTGCCGTGCAGGCCCTCCATGCCTTTTGTGTACCGCGCGAGTCGGTAGCTGACGTACCCACCAAAGATCATCGCGCCGACTTCGGAGATGCCCCCAATCACGAACATCGTGTGCACCGACGAGCGCAATACGAGCACGTCACCGTACTTCCAACCCCAAGCTACCCACTGCAGCGGCTGGTACAAGGCGAATCCAGCCATGCGCAATAGCGGAGGCCCGAGTCGCGGATCATAGTGGTACTTCCAGGCCCACCATTGCGTCGGGACCGCACCGACCAGCAGCATCGCCACCATCACAACGATGAGCGCCAGAAGAGCGTTCTGCAGTGGTGAGCGCGCTGAGGTGTAGTTCAGTAAATTGGCCATGTACAACAAATAATAATCTGTCTTTTGCAGCAAAAGAACCAAATGTCCTTTTGCCGGTGCATTGCGCCCTGACAGCCTTAGGCCGTCAGGATGCTCCATTCACTACTGCGCCCTTCCGCGACCGCCCTTAGCCGGCGCGCCGCATCTTCATAGTCAGCCAGTGACGCGTGCCCCACAGGCCTGAACATCGGCTCAGCTTCAGCCAACCGTCGCACCGCCTCCACAGCATCGTCTGCAACGACCACGCGCTGCGTGACCGTCGGGCTGATCCCTTCTCGCCCGCCCACTTTCTGCTCAAGCAGTTGACCAGAAACCAGGAAAACCTTCCTGGGATCAATCGCGCTCAACGTCGCTTCGTTCGCCATCATGCCATGTACCCCATTTTTCTGCATTTTACCATTCACTATTCGAGAGTGATACCAATGTGGGAAGCTACCTCCCCTCGGCCGGCCCGGTACTTGATCGTCACAACCTCGCCGACCTGGAGTCGATCCAGCGCGCCGTCCATGTCCACCAGGCTATGCGTGGCGGTCTTTCCTTCACGGTTGATCTTCTGTACCACGTGGTCCGCTCCCACCTTGATGATCTGGCCCACGAACTCGCCATGTCGCTGGCCGCTCGGTGCGCCCACCCTGGCAGCATCAGCCGTGTCTTGGCCCCCCATGGCGCCAGGCGCAAGCTGAAGATCGTTTTGCTCTTCGCGCTCGATCTCGGCCACGGCTTCTCCCAGCCCCATGTCACGCAGCTTCTGCTTCTGCAAATCCACGGCCGCCTTGAATGCCCTTGCCTCTTCGGGCTTGACTGCTGCCAATGAGTTGGACTTGCGCAACGCCCGCTGCACCTTGCCATGCTCTGCGATCGCTTCTTGAAGTTCATCCGCCTGATCGAACGGTTTGCCGACCAACTCGGAGAGGCTCAGCACTTCACGCTCCGCGCGGGAGATTTGGGCTCGAACGCCTGCCTCGGCCTTTTCCACGCCCTCGCAGAAGTTCTCCATGCGCGTGACTGCGCCTGAGCGCGACAACGCTTCCATCCGGTGCTTGTCGCCGTCGGGCATGGTCATCACATAGAACTCCGCGTCCTGCCAATAAGCGAATTGGAACTCAAGGCCACGATAGGTCAGGCTCTTTGGCGTGCTCAACGCCGAGATATGAGCATCAATGCCGTCCATCGCCTCCATGACTTCCTCTTTGGTGTGCAGTTGTTTGCCATCAAACACACCCAGCACGGCTGCCGCGTCCCGCGCAGCTTTCAACGCCTCTTGCACGGCTAGATCCTTCGGGCCGTAGACGTTGACATAGTTGCGATTGGAGTTAAGCCGAGATTGCAGCAGGAACTGACCATCACGATGTGCGCGCTCCAGATTGCGCAGCTTCTTCACCTCATTGGCGAGCTGTGTTTCCTTCAGGATCAGCGGATTGCCGCTGGCCGCAGCTTTCATATCAGCAGAATTCGAGGCCTCGGTTGTGACGTCCTCGATCTCATTGACGCCCACCGTGTAGTTGCGCAGTTGCTCGATGCCTGAGGCCTTGTGCTCAAGCAATTGCCAGCGCCGCGTGTCATACGTCTGCGACGTGGCATACCGGTACACGCCCAACTCGAAGCCATCAGGATCACGTTCGTAGAGCATGTTGCCGCGTCGGATGCCTCTGCCTTCACGCTGTTCCAGGTCCGAGGGACGGTAGGGTGCGTCGATGTGATGCAGGCCTACGATGCGCTTCTGTACGTTGGTGCCGGCGCCCATCTTCGGCGTGGAGCCAAAGAGAAAACGCACGTCGCCCGCGTTCGTGCGCTTGAACAGCGCATCCTTTGCCTGCGGCGTGTCGTGATCGTGAATAAACTCGATCTGCGACTCAGGTACGCCGCGTGCGATCAGCTTGGCCTTCATGTCGTCGTAGACCGAAAAGCCCGTGACACCCGTGGCGCCTTCGATGTCAGTCAGTGAGAACTCCACATCGGCGGCATCGCCCTCCACGTCCAGCGAGTGTTCGTTCTTGTACTCCTCGATCTCGTCCTCGCCGATCGGGCGCGACTGCTCGCGCATGTCCAGCCAGCGCTCCGTGCCGCCTTCCTGCTGCACCAGGCGCGCAAAGAACTCGTGCGCGTCTTGCTTGCTGTCCAGGCCTTCCTTCATGAGCTGGCCCGTGGTCGGGTCGTACATTGAGAAAGTCCGCTCATTCTTGCGCCCGCTGGAGGTAAGAAAGTACGCCAGACCCTCATAGTCTTTGGGCGCGTGGAACGTGCCCTTCTTATGCGTGAGCGCTCCTGCCTCGTCGCGCACGTAGATGCGCTTCTCCTTGCTGGCCATCTTCGCCTTGGCCGACAGCGGCACCGACAGATCGCAGAAGACGAGCTGCGTGCCTTTGTCCGCCTCCCATTGCTTCCACAGGTCCATCATGTTGTCGATGGCGTGGTTGATCTTGCTGTTGGGATCGTCCGGCGCCGCTGGATCGATGAGGCGATAGTCCAGGCCTGCCTTGTTGGCCAAGCCCGTCAGTGAAAGCGCATTGACCTTGCCCTTTGTCTCCCGCGTGAGTTGCCGCAGGTTCTCGAACTGGCCAATGATCGACTTCGGGTCGATATGCATGACCGGAGTGATTGCCGAGAGCGCCGTCATGTAGGCGGCTTCCTCTGCCGTCTCGTAGCGCCGGCTGCCACGGCGAACGATGTCACCGTCTTGCTGCTGCATCTCGAACTTACCGTCCTCGACTGCGACGATGTTAACCGGCATGTCTGGATCAAGGCTCAGCTCGAAACGGATGTTGCCGTCCTTATTGCGGGCGATCTCCGGGACGCCAAAGAATGCCTCTTGCAGCTTGGAGCGCGGCACCACGATGTTCTTGGGCTTGCCACCCGCGAGCTTGGGCACCGGGAAGACTTTGCCGCGCGCAAGCTCTTGCGCCTTGAGATCGTTGAGCGTGACCACATCGGCGAAGCTGCGATACTCGCCCATGAGCGAGCCCAGGTTCTTGAACTTCGCGAAGCGCTGCGACAACCGATAGCCCGTGCCTGAGGGCGCGACCTCGTAGACGTTCTGCACATCGCCGTACTGCTTGGCCCACGCATCAAAGACGTGCAGGCCTTCGGCCTTGAGCTTGTTGTACTGCAGATACCGCTGCACCGTGAACATCTCGGCCAACGAGTTGGACACTGGCGTGCCCGTCGCATGAATCAGCGGAACGTCCTCGCCGTAGGTGTTCTGCAGCCATCGGGTCTTGACGAACAGATCGAAGGCCTTGCCGGAGCCTGCCGGATTGCCCAGTCCCGCCACGCGGTTCATCTGCGTATTGAAAAACAGATTCTTGAACTCGTGGGCTTCGTCGACCTCAAGACCGTCAATGCCCAAATCGGCCATATCCACGACCTTAGTCTTGTCGCCGGCTTTCTCCTTGAGCCGTGCGACCTTGGCTTCGAGATTGGCCTTGATCTTTTCCATGTCGCGGATCACGTGGCGATCGCCACGCTCGCGCTTCATGTCCTCAATGGCGCCGCTGATGTCGTCAACCTGTTCGCCGATGACCTGCATCTCGGCACCGGGCGGCAGGGGAATCTTCTTCAACGCGGAATGGCCAATAATCACTGCGTCCCAGTTCCCCGTCACGATCTTGGAAAACAGTCGCTCGCGATTCTCCTTCTCGAAGTCCTGAGGCGTGGCCGCCAGCACGTTCGCGCCGGGATAGAGGCGATAGAAGTCACTGCGCCATTGCAGTGTCAGGTGGTTGGGCACCGCCAGCAGAGGCTTGTTGCAGATGCCAAGCCGGCGCATCTCCATGAACATGGCAATGCTCTCGTAGGTCTTGCCGGCGCCGACCACGTGGTCCAGCAACATGGTGCGGCTCTGCAGGCCGCGCCAGACCGCATTTTTCTGGTGGCCAAGTAGCTCGATGGCCGGGCTCATCCCAGGGAACGTTAGGTGCGAACCGTCGAACTTGCGCTCAACCGTCCGGTTGAAGCGTTCGTTGTAGATGCCGGCCAACTCCTGCGCCCGTTCTGGATCGCCCCACAGCCATGACTCCCAGTGTGATTTGATCTTGTCGGCCGCTTGCCGTGCCGCTTCGGTCTGCTCCTCGTCGGTCACGTACCGCGTCTGTCCATCTACTTCCACCGGCTTTTTGACCTCTGGAGCGCGGCTGTTCATCGCCAACCCTAGGATGTCGATGGCGCCCATCTTGGGTGTGCCGAACTCGTTGTTGTTCTTGGCAAAGTTGATACCCCGCTTCTCGCCCGTGAGCCACTGGCCCGTGGAGCGCACGTAGGTGAAAGCTGCCTCACCGCCTGAGATTTCGCGGGCGAAGGCCTGGTAATGCTTTACTGGGATCCAACTGGCACCGATTGCCGCGTGGATCTCCGAGGGCATCTTGTCGGCCGGAATGATGCTCTGTAGCGCTTGCACGTTGCGCTGCAGTTCCTGTTTCTCCTTGGCTGCCTCCAGCGCGTGTGCAAGTTTCGTCTTCACGTCGCCCGACAGGTATTCGTCGGCCGTGACCACGGCACCCGACTTCGGATCGAAATAGATCAGATCGCCCAGCTCGGCGACGATCTCTTTTTCCTCGCGGCCATAGGCTCGCTGCATATACTCCAGGTCAACACGGCCACGCTGATTGAGCGAGTGCAGCAGCGCATCCTTGGCCGTCTCCACCACCTCCAGCTCACCAGGTGGGAAAAGCACGCGCCGACTAAAGATGTCCGCCTTCACGGCGCGCGCAGGCCTCGGCTCTACGCCGTGCTCTTGCGCATAGGCAGGCGTGATGGCCTTTTCGTAATCGAACTCCAGCGCTT
This sequence comes from Burkholderia aenigmatica, assembly GCF_902499175.1. GTDB lineage: Bacteria > Pseudomonadota > Gammaproteobacteria > Burkholderiales > Burkholderiaceae > Burkholderia > Burkholderia aenigmatica. Next base: position 53,749 of record NZ_CABVQC010000033.1, on the reverse strand, counting down.
GCACCAAGGGCGACTCGGTGTCGTCCAGGAAGATGCGCCGGTTCACCGGATCATTGAGGAAACCGAACTTGCTGTTGAAGCCGTCGTAGATCCGGTTCAGCTCGCGACGATGGAATTCGATCTGAGGATCCGTAGCTTCCGGGCTGCGCTCCAGTCGCATCTGCGCGCGCAGGGCCTCGCGGATGCGGATCATCCCCACCATGCGCTCGCCAGCACGCTCGTTGGGTGCTTCCCATGGCACTGCGCGTTGCTCGCCACGCATGTCCGGTAAGCGCTGCCAGACGGCCGGGCCGTCCTTCGATTCCTTGAGAAAGAATGACCCTTCCTTGATGTGCTCCGGGATGTCGCTGGCTGCCGCTGACACCTCCACGTCATCCGTGCGCTCGATGCGCGAATAGATGCCCACGGGCAGGGTCTCGACCCAGCGAGCAAGTTGCTCCTGCAGGGTGCCCTTGGATTCGTCTGGCACCACCGTGTATTCGTTGGCGCGGTACATCGTGCCCTCGGCCGAGTGCTTGCCGAGGACGTTCTGCGGGTTCTTCAGGAAATAGTTGTTGACCGCGAGCGAGGCGATGTCGCCCGTCTTCGGATTCTCGATCTCGACGTCCGTCGTCTCCAACCAGTCCGGACGCTCGTCACGGCCGAGCGAGTTCTCGTGGTCAACGCGACGGAATATAAGGACGTCAGTCACCACTTCCGTGTTCGCGTTGCCCTTGAACGCGTTGTTGGGCAGGCGCACGCCCGACACCAGCTCCGCGCGGCGCGAAATCCACTGACGGACCTGGGGATCGAGCTTGTCGAGGAAGTAATGCGAGACCACCAGGGACATCAGGGCGCCTGGCCGCAGCAACTCGATGCTCTTGGCAAAGAAGTAGTTGTGAATGGACCAGCCCGAGTAGGCCGAGCCGCGCTCGTCCACAATGGGCTGGCTACCGAACGGCGGATTACCCACCACCAGGTCGAAGTAGCCTGCCGGCGCGTTGTACGCCTGAAAGCCCGTGGCCTTCGCGATCTTGGCCGTCGGGTACAGCGCGGCGGCAATACGGCTCGTGAGGATGTCCAGCTCAACGCCGTGAATGCTCGACTCGCGCCGCATCTCAGCCGGCATCATGCCGACAAAATTGCCGCTGCCCATGGCGGGGTCGATCATCCTGCCGCCGTTGTAGCCCATGCGTGAGAGGCCCGCGTACATGGCATCGACCACAACAGGCGCTGTGTAGAACGCATCAAGCTGTGAGCGGCTCGCCGCAGCCCATTCGGCGTCCGTCAGCAAGGCTTTCAGCTCAACATGCTGTTGCGCCCAATTCTTGTTCTGCGGGTCGAAAACGCCTTTCAAGCCGCCCCATCCCACGTACCTGGCCAGCACGCGCAGTTCGTCGGCCGTCGCGTTGCGGTTCTCCGCGTCAAGCGTGCGCACCAATTGAATTGCGCGGACGTTGTCCCGGTACTTCTCCATGAGGCCACCCTGCCCGATCTGGTCCGCGTCAGTAATAACGTGGTCCAGCCGCTCACCATAGCGCTCTTGGCCAGCGGGCTTGACGGCACGCACGGAGGCCAATGCTTCGGCTTGCGCCGCTTCAGCTTGGGCGGCAAGGGCGGCCTGCGCCTCTTGGGCACGCTTCTCAATCTGCAGTCGAATCGCTTGCGCTCGACTGCCCTCGGTGAAGAATTCCGAGGCCTGGCGCAACTGCTGGTCCGTCATCTGCGTGACGTAGATCGACTCCAATTGCTCGCGGGTGTACGTGATCGGGCCCACCATCGGTGGCCGGGGGCCGAGGGGGATTTGGGCGCTGGGCTTCTGGCGTACCGGCGGCACGATCTCGGAAGGCGGCGCCGAAGCTGGACGCCGTTCTGCGGCGGCCCGCGATTCAACAGGGGTAGTGGTGCCCGCCGTTGCGATCTGGACCCCTGCGGCGGGCGCCGGTTGCTCGGTGGCTTGCGGCTGGACGATGGCCTTGGATTCGGTGAGCTGGATCTCACCCTTGTTGTCCACCTCATCCTCACGTGCGCGCCAGTCCGGCAGGCCGAATTCATCCACCATCACTTCGGAGACTTCCTGCTCCAGGTCCGGTCGCTGCTGAGCGATGTAGCGGGCCAACGAAAATTTGCGCAGCGAGTTGGATTCCAGCACTCGCATGACGTCCACCCGGCGCAATTCCTCAACTGAGTCGGCCGCGACACGGATGAAGGCACCCAAGTCTTCAACGCCCTGTTCTCCTGGGGCCGGCGCCTTCTGCGCGCGTTGCGCGGCGGATTCCTCAGCCGTCATGAAGTCGCGCTTCAGTTCACCGCGTTCAATGCGCATGCCTTCGGGCGTGGGTCGCATGCTCACGCTTTCACTGATACGAACGCCACCCTCGGCATAGAAACGCACGCCGTTCTGATCCTGCCGGATCATGACGCCATCAGCACGGCGGCCCACGATGGTGTGGCCCTCGCTTGAGGGCTTCGCCAGGCTCTGGGCCCGCTCGCGAGTATCCTTCAGCGCTTCGGCAACTTCCTCAACGACTTGTGCTTGGGCAGGCCACTGCTTCATGAGGTCGCTGGACGCCTTTTCGAGCATGGCGGTCACACTGGCTACCGTTCTCGGGCGCTCCAGTTCCTGAATGACGAGGGCAATTGCAGCGCGGGCGTTGCCTTCAAGGGTATTGCGGCTTGGGTGGAAGGTTTCAATGACTTGCTTCAAGCGCTCCAGTTGAGGAGCATCACTTGGCAGACGATGGCGCGTTCCAGGCGCCTCGCGCGCTGCCGCTTTTGCTGCGTCTTGCGCGGTACCTGCGGTCGCACTCGTTGCACCTTGCGCATCGGTAGAGGTCTGCGGCGCCAGAGCATCGGCCGCCTTGTGTTGCTGGCGGATTTCACCTTGCGCCAGGTCTTGCGCGCCTAGCGGTGGCGTTGCTTGGGCGCCATCTTTCTGAGTCGTGGCGACGTCAGTGCCCAATTCCTCAGCCTGGAAAACGGCCTTGAACTCGTTGATCTGGATCTCACGCGCTTCGGGCGTCAGCGCCCAAAGGTTCCTCTGCCCTTCGCGGATCACCTCGCCTTCGCGCGTGAGCTTGTAGTAGTTGAATTGAGGGCCCAACTGGTTTTGCACCAGGGCTGTGAGGCGGAATGGGCCGGCGCCACTGGCCTTGCTGACGCCGAAACGGCGCGTCACACCGTTGAGGGTTGCCGTCGCTGGGTACAGGCGATTGAAGATGAAGCGACCATCTTCGGGGATGGCTTGGCGCCAGGCCGCTTCGATCTGACGCAGCAACGCAATGCCGTTGCTGTCGGGTGGGGTAGACGCTTGAGCTGCTGCGGGCGGGGGCTCGCTAGGCTGGGACTCGCTACGGGCCGTAGGTGGTGTGCTCAGCCCACCAGGTGCGTTGCTTCCGGCGGTTCCTGTTGCACTCCGTGCATCGCCAGGATCTCGTGGCGCGACAGATGGGTCATTTCCGTCTCGTTCGCCAGAACGTCCTTCTCCAGATCGGTCTGCGCGGTCAGCTTGTTCAGGTACTGGTTGGCGACCAACAGAGCGGTCACCCGATCCTGCCACCCCAGCGCCCAGCGGTTCGCGATGGAGACTGCCGTCGACCCCATCGACTCGATTTTGAGGGCGGTCGTCTCCCCGTACAGCTCGCGTTTGTAGAGTGCTTCCATGATCCTGATTCTCCGTCGCTTCCTGAGGCTGTTGCGAATTATTAATTAATGTACCAGATTCCCAAGCCTCTTGGGCTGTAGCGCGATCGATCTGTGCCTTGCGATGGTCGTGCAGTTCGTGGCCCGTCATCCTGAGGCGCACGGCCGCCATGAGCTGCGGCTGCACGTCCTTCATAAGTTGGGCGCGGTCCTTCATCGTGGTGATAGCAAAGCCTGACGCCAACAGGACTTTGGCAGCCGCGTCAGTCTTCAGCTTGTTGAGAATCGCAACAACATTGATTAATGAACCCGTCCGCAAGGCGACATCGAAGGCTTCAGCTTCAGGGTGGCGCCACGCCCCCGTGTTTGTGATGATGGGGGGCGCCGTTTCCTGAGTCGCCTCCTCCCGAGTGGCGCCGAACAGGTCGAGTTGCATCAATCTCTCCAAACGAATGACAACTAAATGATGTAATTTTCGCACGGCCAGCCCGCGCGATTAACAGTTGATTAACACTTTATCGCAAGCCGAGGGGCGCCTCTGCCCACAATAGTTAGCAACACTGCATTGGCGGACGGTTTTTTTTGCAGCAAAAGTGGGAGCGGCAAAGAAAAACGGGCCCGCCGGCCCGTTTCCGATGTGCGTTGCCGCTACCTTCAGGTGCGCCGCCACTCCGGCAGCTCAGGGAACGTGCTGCGCGTTGACGTCTTCGCGTTGCTACGCAACTGGCTCTTCATGGCCGTGGTGACGATTGTGCGCTTAGACGAACGGCGCACCACGACCTTCGGCGCGGCCGCAGTCGCCAGCTTCTTGGTGTTGCCGGGTGCACTCATATCAGCTCCTTGACTTGCAAGTAGTCTAGCAGCATTTGCCAACCTGGACCTTGTGCGGCCAGGTCGAATTCCATCCAGCGCTGCGTGCCGTCGCGCTCCCACCAAGCCGCGTCGATCGCGAGCACGTCTTGCACAGTACGGCAGTTGGCCAAGTGCGGTGCTCCTTCGGTTTCCCCTTCGTCCAACGGCGCGTCAAAACCCAGCTTGGGCCAGAAGCGATAGCCGATCATGTTCGCATCGTATCCCCTGCCGCCCCCAGCAATTAGCGAGATCCGCCGGTATCCTAGGCAGTGCGCGGTGATCGCGCACAGTGCAAAGGCCACGGTCCCGAGCCCGTCGGGCGCCTGATGGCGCAGGTAGAAGTGGTCGACGTGCACCCCCATGCCGCCAGCCTGCGTCTCCTCTGCGTCGTCTTGGTCGTTCTCGCTCGCCAGCATGTCCTCTAGGAACAGTCCCGGACCGTCCTCCTCGTCGTAGATCCCGACGCGGTTCTTGTGTCCTTCGTGGACGACGTCGGCGTTGACAGTGGTGAAGTACGTGCCAGGCGGCGCATCGTCGAGCCCATCGTTGTACTGCTCCTGCGCATGCACGCGGGAGCCATCGAACACCATGAGCAAGTGGGCCGCCTCTTCGCTGGAAAGGAGGGCATCGAATAACTCGATCTCATCGGCTGAGTCCAGGTCCTTGCCGTCATAGCGAAAGACGCCGGACAGATGCTGGCGCGCTTGCGCCGAGCGGCGCAGCGCCTGGTAGGGCGCGCGTAGCGTGCGCTCAAAAAAGTCAGTGGTGGGCAGCGGCATGGAGAACGGCGTGTAGAAGGCTCAGCATTCTAGCGTGGTGCCCTATCTGGCAAGGGCGGACTGTGTTCCGCTGATCTACCGCCCGATACCGCGATCGACGCCCAACTCGTTGACCCGCCCGAGGCCATCGCTGTAGCTGATCTCCACCAACGTCCCAGGCGTTACGGGACTGGCCAGCGCTTCAAGGCTGTGCATCACAACTTCACCTTGACGGTTGATCCGTTGCATCGCCACGCGGCCCTCAATGCCAAGGATTGGGCCGACGAAGGTGCCCTCGCAGAACTGATCGTTGTCACGGACCGGGAAAATTTGCTGCCGGCGTTCTCTCCGGTGCAGCCCATCTGCCACCAGCGTGGCGATGTCCACCAGGTCTTGGGCAGTCATCGGGCGCGCACGCTCCTGACAGACTTCCGCAAAGGCCGCTTGGCCAGCGGGGGCACGGTGGAAGCGCTCCGGTGTGATTACCTCGCATACGGAGGCGAATACTTCTTCAGCCTGCCGGTCGACGGAGTCACGCGGATACTCGCGTTCCACGTTGCGCCACAACTCTGTTAGCCCTGGTTGCTCTCGGGCTTCGGCGATGCGGGCGAGCAAGGCGCGTTTGTCACGTGCCGCAAAAGTGTTGATTCCAAGGTGTCCGAGGAGTTCGTGGCGAAGCGTTCGCTCAACGTTTTGCGCGTCACGAAGGTTGGAAACTGCGAGGGCGACTCGGCGTCGTGCAGGAAAGTAGGCTCCTGCGACGTTTCCGACTCGCTCTTTGGTAGCTTCTGGGATTCCAAGTGCATCCTCCTGCTTGTCCCTGATCACGTATGCTATTTTGAGCGCAATAGGGTATTGCTGGCAAAAGTCGATGACTGCCTGCTTGCACTCATCGATCGTAAGCGCCTCATGCGTACCCATTTCTGCGTACCACATGAAGGGCAACCGTCAGCCGTTCACACCCGTTGCGCGACCGCACTCTGGTCCGCGAACGGGGCCATGTCGAGCAGCTCTGCGTCACGCTGCGCTCAACGATCGAGCCCATGCACTTGACCGCGCTCCAGGTTCCGAACGGTACCCTTGCCGTCCTTGTAGGCGATCTCGGCGATGTCCCCGGTCGCTACCGGCTCGGTCAAGTTCGCCATCGAGTGCACCACCGTCTCGCCGGCACGGCCAACCTTCTGCGTCACCACTCCATCCGCAACGCCCAAGATCTTGCCGACGAAGAGGCCGCTGAGATTGCCAACGACCTTCTGCGGCAGGGTCTGCTCGCGGCGGCCGGCCTCAAGGCCTGTGCCGTTCTTTGCCCACTCGCCACCCTTGTGCAGAATGCCCTGCAGTTCGACGTTGGTGAACGGCACCGCGATGCCGTGATCGCGGAGCCAGGAGGTCATGCCGGCAAACACACCCTTCATGAACCCGTATTGCACGCGCACGTTGCCCTGCTCATCCAAGCATTGCTCCCCTGCCCGGGCCACAATCTCCTTGGTCTCGATATCCGGAGGAAGCTCGCCGTAGCGCGAACGCACGTTCTCTGCGATCGAACACACTGTCTCGTCGCCCTTAGCCTTCAGCGATTGGATACCGTGGTGGAGTTTCGAGAAGCCGTAGTTGCCCAGCATTTCCTCTAGGCTGTGGTGCATGATGCATTCGTGCGCCATCACCTTCTGCATCTGCCGCATATCGGCGATGTTGCCCGCAACCACGTAGACCTTGCCGTCGTGATAGGCGCCGTCGGCATTGGCAGGCGCATCGAAAGGCAAGTCGCGAGGCGAGCCCACGACCAGCACGGGAGGCATCCCCTTCCACTGGCCGCGAAGACGCTCGATCTCCGCGTGGATCTCTGGCACCGGTAGCGTGGAGCTGGGGCCCGGCGCCGTCGAAAACAACGCCGGCCCCAGCTCCGACTCACGCACCACAAACTCGCCGATGAGCGTGTTGAATGCCGCGTTGACGGACTCACGCTCGTGGCCAACCGGCACCGTCTCGGTCTCTCGCACGCCGAAGGACAGATAGCTGTTTTTCGCCTGCTTGGCTTCGAGCTTGTCAGCCACAAACGAATCGAAGGCGCGGGCGAACAGTTCGCACTTCGTTGACCAGTAGGCCTTACCGCCCTTGTCCTTATCCAGCCTCGCAGCGTTCAGTACGTAGTCGGTGCTAACCTGGCGGCGCTCGGGCATTGCTTCGGCGTCAGCCGCCATTGCTTGCTCGTGCGCGGCTTTTTCGCGTCGATAGGCCAGTGAATCCAGATTGCTCTGCAACCCCTTCAGTTGATCAATCGAATAGACGCGGCCGTGCTTAGCCTTATAGAGATCCCGCATCTCGGCAACCACTGGATGCACCAATGTGCTCTGGCCGATCGCTACCCGCTCACCCCCGAAATCGCCAGCTCGCACGCGCTTGGCCAGCACATTGAACTCCGCCTCCATGCCTTTGAAGTCGCGGCCGATGGAGCCGAGCCAGCCGTCGACGTTCCTCTCCAACTTTTGCTGATACTTGGCGTCTTCAGATCGAGCCTCTTCCGCAGTCTGCTGACGCTTGGTCATGGTCTGCACCAGGGCTTTGAAGGCGCCCACGATCTCGGGTCGTACATCGCCAAAGCGGGGCGACTTAACAGCCACGAACTTGTTGCCCACCAACTCATGACGGGTTTTTGTGTCACCCAGCGTTGCATGTTCGCTAAGGTAGGGCTCCTCCGCCGTATCGAGCCCAGCCTGCCGGGCGAAGTAGTGATCGACCGCGTGCGCCCATTCGTGGGCGAGGGCGCCGGCACCAGTGGTGCGCGTCAGGTTGATTTCGTTCACACCGGGCACGAAATGCGCCGCAAATCTGCCACCGTGGCCCTGAGCGCCGATGGCCAGGCCAAGCATGCCACCCAATGACAAGGCCTTAGGCGGTACATCCAGGATCTCGGCAAGGTCATGAAAAGCGTCGAAAGCATGGTTCAGATGCATCTGCGCCTCGGCGCGCGCTGCCGGCGTCTTCATCCAATTGCCGAAGTTCACGCCGCGCAATCCGAACTCCTCCATCAGCCGCTCGCTGCTGATGTCCTCGCCTTCCATGCGGCGACTGGCCCCGATGCGCTCGGCGTCCGCGACGTTGTAGCCCTTGTCGATGATCTGGGCGTCCTTGCCCTTGGCGCCACGAGTGCGCTCTTTCGCGGATTCCACCGCCAGCTCGCGAGTGTCAAATGATCCGATAAAGCCGCGCTTGCCGACCAGAACGTAAGGCTTGATGCTCGCGGCTGCAGCCATGGCCGCGTCCTCGGTGTCGAATGCTTCGAGGTAGTAGCGATCAACGGACAGCGAGAACTGTTTGTCGCGCGGATGGGCATCGACGCGAACGCTCGCCTGCTCAAGCACTTTGTAACCTCGGACCTCCCATGATTCGCGCTTGTTTGGCCAGCCGTCGTCAATAGCCTTGCCCGCACGCTTGATCTCTTCGTAGCCGGGCTGCAGGGCACCAAGGAGCTTGTTGCCGCCCACGAGGCGAATCTCGTCGCGGTGATTGCGCCATCCATCCGGATAGACATACTCCAGAAGCGAGTTTGTAGGCTTGAGATCCGACAGAGCGACCTGTCGTCCCAGCGTGGCGCCTGCGACGCGCATATTCTGGCTGGCCCAGGCCTTCAGGGCTGCAGTGTCTTGCGTCCATTTCATCAAGCCCTGCTCGACGCGCTGCAGACCCGCGATGTACTCCTTCAGGTGCGTGTCTGCCAACGTGCCCCCGGCTCTGACCGCAGGCTTGGCCGCGACACTGTCATAGACCTGCTTGAAGACATGGGCAACCATGGGCTGCATGCCGTCATCAATGAGCTGCTGATAGTCCGGCTTGGGCCACACGTTGCCTTTGACTGCTTCCTTGACCTTCAGTGTGTCGTTAAGCCCTTCGATATCCGCCCAGGTCGTGGCCACCTTTCCGCGATTGCGTCGATTGGCTACCAGTTCCTCGCCCGCGTCGGAAATGCCACCGACTGTGTCCGCAGTCGACACGGCCGTTGCAGCCACCGGGGGCGACACAGCGGCTGCATCCGTGGTCTCCTGGAACAGATCCTCTACCTCAACGACAGGCCCCGGGCTGGCGTCAACGCGCTCTACGAATCGATCTTGCGGCGCACCGTCGCTGAACAGATCCATTTGCAGCGATGCCGCTGCGAGATTGCCGTCTTCTTTGGCCATGATTTCAGCGCCCAAGGGCCTGTGAGATCAGTGAATGTGGGGAGGCCAACCCGCATTGCCACACTGGCTGGGTTAGCCTTCGGTTGACCAGGGGTGGCACCAAGCGCGCCCCCCCGGCGCAGCTCGATCAGCGCGAATTGCCTTCGCGGCCCATATCTTTGGAGCTGACGCTCAGGACGCCTGCCTTGAATCCGATCCGCAGCAGCTCGCCGACGCGCGGTTGAACTCCGGACGCCTCCGCAAAGGGCAGTTCAATCGCTTCCTCGCGGTTGATCTTGATGAGGCTGGATCGATGGTCTTGCGCGACCACGGTGCCAAAATACTGGCCTCGCTCGCGATCCGGCTCCTTGATTCGCAGACCCATCTCATCAGCTTGCTCGCCGATGGTCGGAGCATCGGCATCGAGCCCCTGGGCCCGCAGCAGCCCGGCAATCCCGTGAATACCAAACTCCTGCGCGTGTCGCGCAATGCTGCCGCTTTGCAGGCCGCTCACAACGATTTCAGCGGCGTCCTTGGAGACACTGCCGTGCAAGAGTCGCTGCACGCTATCGGGCACCCACTCGCTCAGATCCGCCACCTTCGCGCCGGACACCCAAGCCGCCAGACCTGCGCGGGTCGATTGCGTTGCCACTTCAATAGCGGCTTGCCGATGCAAATCGACCACCTCAGACATCGGCGCCGGCACCGAGAATTTTCCAGGCAGGCCATCGAACCCGAATCCGAGTACGCCCTTCTTCAGCGCTTGCGCCGCGACCATCTGCAGCGAGGCCCGTTGGGAGAACGGCTGTTCCCCGAGCGGGGCGACTCGCACTCCGGATGCCTTCAAAACTCCCTGAATCATTTCCGCCGCCTGCTGGTTGCCCGGATATTCCTCGGTAACCGCAACTTGTGAGCGCTGGGCAGCTACCGGGCCCTGACCACTCATTCCCCGCACTGCCCTGCCTTTCTGCAATCCGAATCCGTCAACACCCTGCACCAACGCCGCTTGCAGATCGCCCTTCACACCCTCATACACGGCACCCCGGCCTTGGCCAACCAAGCGCTCATCCACCTTGAAGCCGGTTTCGCGGAGAATCGCTGCCATGCCACTCGCGTCCATCGACTTCAGCAGGTCCATCACCCCACGGGCCGACTGTCGGCGCAAGACGCCACGCAGCGCATGCGCACCCGCAGACGCCCATACCCCGTCTTCGCCCACGGTCGGGCTCACGTAGTTGGGCCGACCGCCCAAGTACCGCGCCTCACTCATCTCCATAGGACCCTCGCCGACACTTACAATTAACACATAATTAACAGTTTTGATTATTGCATGACTGTCGATCGAACGCCATACCGACCTGCATCACGCACGTGCTTCCACTCAGCTCTTGTCAACGGGACATGGCAGGGTCCACGAAAACCGGGAGGGTCCCCTCTGCCCCAGAGAGCGCCGCCATGATCTTTCGCACGGTCTCCTCCAGAGCGGCCAGGTTGACCACGCCTACTACCTCGAAGTTGGGAAAGGCAGCAGGCAGGAATTGGTACAGCGCGGTTTCATTGGCCGCACACACGACTCGCTGCAGCAGTTCCCCACGTGCCTCGGGACCGGATGGCGTCGCCTCGGACACTCGGCCTGTCACCAAAAAGACGTTTCCCTTGCGCATACGTCAGGCTCCGAACTCGTCAGGCGCTGCCGCTAGAACCATCTAATGATGACGGGCCTTGCGACGTTGGATCCAGCATGCCGGCCATATCGCTAGCATTCAGTCTGTCAAGAACCGCCTGAAGCTGATCGATCAGGCTCTTGCGCTCACTGGGCCGCGCGCTCTGCAGTCGAATTGTGATCTGCAGAAGGCTGTAGACGTGTGCCCGCCACGAGGTCTGAGTGGATGTCGGCTGGGGGAAAACGACCTTATTCAAAAAGCGCTGAACCGACGACATACTCTGCGCCTGCGCATTCGATCGAGGGGTCAACAGGTTGCGCTCGATCCTTTCCCACTTTCGAAATTCAGCATCGAACGCGCGCCAATCGCTTGCCGAATCCATGCCCTTCAGTTCCTTTTGCGCGCTCCAGTATTCCTGCTTGGCAAGCGGATCGTACTTGGCCAACAAGTCACAGAATTCGCCAAAAAAGACCCCATTCCTCACCTTCAAAAGTCCGTCAATGCCCCACACAATCAGCGCCAATAGCATCGAACCGAAGACTGCAACCTTCCCGGTCAAAAACATCAAGGCCATCAGAATCATCCCTACACACTGAAACAACTCTGTCCTTGTCTGAACGTCAGTTTCCTCTACCTTGCTATACGCATTGGCAATATTTTTTAGCGCCTTTCGCCGAACGGCTGGCTGAATAACACCAGTTACTTCCATACGCACCTCCTCCGGTATTTTTTCCACATCAACCCGCCGACTAGCGGTTTCAAAACTCATCTCTCGACACCACTACCCGTCCGGTGGTCAGACAGCGGTGGCCATTGAACGGTGTGCCGCACTTCTCGCTGCTGTGAATTCCCCAGCACCGCCATCACTTGCTTGTGGACTGCCTGGGGACCTTCCGCCGCAGCCAAGTCGTTCCAGTCGGTTGGACGCCCGCCCAGTGACTTGAATTCGGGCACGAGCATGACGGCTCGCGACGGTGCCTCTTGTTCGCCCTCTTGGGCTTGCCCAGCAAAGGCCTCCAGCGCAACTCGTCCTGCCTCCACTCCCCGGTTGCTGAAAACCAGCCGCGCGGGGCGCTGGCCTTCTTCCGCGACCATGTCGACCGTGATGGATCGGACTTCCGTCGAATCCGGCTCGCGCTCCAGGCTCATGCAATACCGCCCTTTGGCCGCTTGGTGCCACTGCCCGTCAGCAACGGCGTCGCCCAGCGACACCATGCGCGAAGACGACTTCCCACTGAGCACCTCCACCATGCTGCCGCGCTGCGAGTTGGGGTTGACTCCGAGTTTGTCAGCCAAATACCCAAGGGCTCGCTCAACGTGGAACTGATCGTTGTCCACAGCAAGGACCGGCAGAAGGCTGTCGGGCCACTTCCCTGCTGCCTCGGCGGCCACCGCTTCCAGGTTGCCAGCGTCAAAGCAAACGATGACGGGCAGGCCCGTGGGTTGCCTGAGTGAAGCCCCAGTGGCAAAGCCCTCGACGAAAAACGCCGCCGCAGGTGCTTGATCTGGAGAGGCGGCAGCATGGGCACACAGCGCGTCGAGAGACGGGGCCCCCAACACAGCCATCGTTCCCTTCTTCTGCGCCCCACGCATGAACGACTTGACCTTGCCGTCCTCGCTGATGGCCTGCACCGCCCGGATCACGCCCGCCGCGTTGCGCATGGGCACGATCAAGTAGTTCTGCTCTTCCCGGATCGCCGACTTGCCGTTCTCGCCGACGAACTCGTCATAGCCGAGTAGAACCTTGCCTGAGACCTGGACCAGGCCTTCGGCGGAGATTCCCTTCTTCCGCACGTATCCGTGACCGGCCGCAGGCAGTCCCTGAGCAACGATTTCTGCGGCATGCTCCGCCGCAACACCTTGCGCCCGTTGCATCGCTCGGTCGGCTTCCTCTGCTCGGCGCATGGCTTCGGCGCGCATACGCGCCTTCTGCTCCGGCGTCAGCAGAGGGCCATCGAACGTCCAAGCGTGCCGCTCGCCCGTGTATTTGTCGCTGATCGACCCTTTCGGCGTTCCATCACGCCCGCCATGAAGGTCCAGAATGTAGGCGCCCGCCTTGTTCGGTCCTTTCTTGCTGAAGGTCCGAACGTTATGCCACTTCCCATCCGCCTTGATGTCTCCTGAGACATCAAGATTCATGGCCTTCATTGCTGAGCGGAAGTCGTCGATCACCTCGCTTTCGGCGGCCGTTTTACCGAGGCAATGGTCACGCGGATCCCACTCCTTAAACTTGGCCAACTCCAAGCCCTTTGGGACGAACCACACCAGTTGCGGCTTGTACCAGACGGCGCCTAGCTCTTTGGCGCGCTCCTTCTCCTCGAAGGGGACGGCCAGCACCGCTTCACGTTCCGCAAACATGGCCTCCAGCCGAGCGCTGTATGCAGCGTTTCTGGCTTGCGCGTCGCTGCCGCCGTGCGATTGGCCTGGCTGACTTTTTTCCATCGTGGACTCGCTCACGCCTTTCCCCTGCTCCCCCTGCGGTAGTTGCTCCGCTTGCTGCTCCAGTGTTTGCTCCTGGCGAGCAACGGAGATTTCGTCTGCAATTCGTAGCTCTTGTTGCGCAACGCGCGCTTGAGTGACGATTTGCGCAGCAACAAGCTCCGAGACGCGCACGGCATCGAAGAACGCTGATGGATCTGCATCGATAAGCGCCGCCACATTGCTCATCCACTGAGCGTTGGACCAGCGCGCCACCTGTTCCTGCAAAGCCTTCTCGTGAGACGTGCCGTGCTGCACGTCACGCCAGTCAATCTCCGGAAAGACCGCTGACATGGCCAGCGCTTGCGCAAGGGCTTGATACGCCGACTCATCCCGGCCGCCGAAGTCCCGATACTGGGCATCCACCCAGGCCGCGAGCGCATCAACGACTTGTGTGCCCGGCTCGAAATCCGCCGCAACCATCGCGGCTTCCAGCGCCTTACTGGGGATCTTCTGTGTTGGCTCAAAAGGCGGCACGCCGTCAATATGCGCCGCATTCACGACCGAAAACCGCTGCACCTCCGGAATCGCCAAGGCCGTGCCCGTGCTGTCCGTTGCGTTCACGAACTGGAGAACCACGGGCTGTGCGTTCTCGCGCAATTTCCAGCCCGAGGCCTCGATCTGTTGGTCCGTGAAGAACCTCGCATCCGACCACGCCCGGTCCTGCATCACCTGCATCAGCATCCAGCGATTGAATCCAGTGATCGGTCGCTTCTCGCCAGCGCTGACCGTGTGGGGCATCTCCATGGTCGCCGGCTGTCCGGTCATGAACACTGCGTCCCCAGCCTCAACTCGTTGCGCGAATCGCTTGGCGATCGCCAAACGATGCGCGTAGCCCGCAGCTCGCGCATCCACCTTTGCTTGTGCCGTAACCTGTGCCGCGACTTGCGTCGGCATGGCTTCTTGAACTTCGTCCATCACAGACCGCCCTCAACGGCAGCAACGTCGGACGAAGGTGCTGCAACTTCCAACGACAGCAGATAACTGTCCGCCAGACCCAATGCTGTGAACTCGCCGACGGCAAGTTGCCCCCGTCGCTTGGCCGTCTCAACTAGGTCCCTCAAGCTGGCTTCATCGACCTCCGGGAAATCGATCGGGAGGATCGACCGTCGCTCCATAGCAAGCAGCCGCGAACCGTGGATGCGAAGCGTGTCGGCCTGCTTCAAGCCACACCCCAGCGGGACTGTCATCATGATTCCCTGCAAAGCTCCGGACGGATCTTTTGCAGCAAAAACCTCAATCGAGATCATTGTTCTGCTCGTCTATGAGAACGCAACAGCATCAAATAATGTGGGAATGATACAGGAGCAGTGCACTATTGGCACGCGCTAGTCGGCCTGGCCGTGCCGATAGCGCTGCAGCAGCGCACCGTAACGCCGGTAAGCGGCAATCCAGTTCGACGCGAACGCCCGGCGCGCCTCCTCAAGCGTGACCTCTCCGTGGCACAAGCCCTTGTAGAGCGCGAACTCTAGGTCATCCTTGCGATCGGCGTTCCATTCCGAGTTGCGAGGTTGAGGCCAGAGGTTTCGCGGGTCGGTGGGGTGTCCACCGACGCTCAGCGGAATCAGGTGGTCCTCTTCGAAGTCTCGGGGACTGGAATCCCCATAGCCGTATTCGCGGATCTGGCTCTTCTTGAGCCTGTTGGTGTAGAAGGCGGGCGGCCGGACCGTTTTGGTCCAGCCTTTCACGCAAACCGTGCTATGGATGTTGTCTTGGGTGACATCGAGGTTGATGGCACCAGGCGTCAACGCCCGATCGGGCAAGTCGCCGGCATGCGCACAAAGCGACAGGGCTGCGGCCACAACAGCAAGCCCAAGCTGCACAAATTGCTTATCCAAGATCGCCTCCTTTTGTCGTTGTCGGCCTATCAGCGCCCCACGCCGCGCTGCTCAACAGCCAAGTCATGATTGCTGAGCACGCCTTTCCCCAGCTCGTATTTGATGGTGACGACTTGCCCGACATCCACGGGATCGCCGCTCAATACGCTTCGATCGTGCACTACGACATTGCGAGGATCCCGTCCGACCTTTTGCTCCAGGTGGTTGTCGCTCAGCGCAGTGATCTTGCCAATATGGGTTCCGCTGACCGCTAACGGGTGCAGCGTGCTGGCAAGAGGTGGCCCCTCGTTGGGCACCTCGCGTGCGTGGTTTGCTGCCGTCAGATGGCGAGGTGTGTCTGCAAAAGCCTTAGAGAAACCTCGTTCCACCGCCGTCTCAAGGCGATCCAGATCCTTGGCAGTCGGCTCGTAACCGATGACATCCAGTCCGGCCAGGCGAGCCGAGAACCAGGCATCCGCGCAGAACTTCTCGCTGCCGGTCACCTGGATTGCCTGCCACTTCTTGGCACCAGCAAGTTCACCAGCCGCGTGGAACGTATCGGTCTGCTTGTCCACAAACCGAATCTTGTCCCCTTCATCCACCAGCGCGATTTGCTCCTCGCCAAGGCGGCGGTATTGCCCTGCGCCATCGCGAACATACCGACCTTGTAGGAGGGTCTCGGGCCCGTCTTGCGTCCCATGACCAACCGACAAGCCACCATCGTGCTCGATGCGGGAAATGTACTCGTTCAGGTTGATGGCATCCTGGCTGACAGTGCGTGCGATCCCAATGATCGCATTCTCCGGCGGCGCAGCGATTTGCTCGTGCGCCAGACCATCCCGCTGCTGGCTGATCAGGAAGAACGCATGCACCGCACTCCGATCGCGCGATGCAAGTTGTTGGTCGGCAAGATACGACTCCAAATCGCCTTCATCACTGAAGCGAGTGACCGGAAGAGACATCGAACGGGGCACCACGGCGAATTGGGAGCCCTCCCCCAGCACATCCTTGCCATTCAGGTAAAGGAACTCGCCATGGTCCAAAGACAACTTGTCTCCCACCGTGTACTCGAAGCCGTTCAGTGCCTGCAGGAGTTCCTCCTCCGCTGCAGTTCCAAGCGCCAACCGGGCTAGCTTTGCAGGGCGCGCGGTTGCGCGCTGCTCCGTCGGCGGCACGGCCGACCGTACCGCTGCGCCTTGCTGGCGCAAGTCAACAGGCTTCAACTGCGGGGCCGCATCGTAGAAGGTCGGTGTCTTCCCGAATCGGTCCTCCGCCAGAAGATCTGCACCCGCCGCCAGTAGCTGTTTCGCAGCCACGCCGTTGCTGCGTGCGGCGTAGTGGAGCGCAGTCCTGCCAAAGCGGTCGACAGCATTGATGTCGGCACCCAGATCGATGAGCTTGGCCACCAACTTACCATCGTCTCGGTGTGCCGCCTTGATAAGCGCGGTGGCGCCCTGCACCAAGCCAAGAGAGCTGGAGTCCCGTTTGATGGGTGCATTGACATCTGCGCCGGCTCTCGCAAGTTGCTCGGCACATTCGGCGTTCGCCAACGCGATCAGCGGAATGTCGCCGAATGCGAATCCATTCACGTCGGCGCCGGCTTCAATCAACTCGGCCACAAATTCGGCGTCGTTTCGACGCACAGCATACGCAAGCGGCGACATGTTCGAGCGCGTCCAGTCGCGCACCGTCACCGAGATCTTCTGCGTCGACATGATCTCTTTGGCGGTTTTGAGATCATCCGCCGCGAGCGCGTCCATCAAGGCCACTTCACCGCTTTCATTCACATGGTTCGGCATTCTCTTTTCCCCGAAATTTTCGTTAGTGGAATCGCCAACGCGTGGTGGCTTAGCGCCCAACGCCGCGCTGTTCAACAGCCAGGTCTTGATTGCGTAGGCGGCCCTTGCCCATCTCATAGCTGATCGTGACTATGTGGCCGACGGAGACATCGTCTCCGTTCAATGCATGTCTGGCATGGACCATGACATCGTGTGGATTGCGTCCGACCTTCTGCGCCAGATAAGTGTCATTGAGTGCAGTGATCTTGCCGATAAAGGTTCCACTGATCGTCTGCTGTTCTGCGTGGGAGATCTCCCGCGCTAGGGCTGGAAACGCTTTCTCCAAGGCGCCGAGGTATGCTGGGTTCGCCTTGGAGTACATGCGCATGTCGGCGAGCCGGTAGTGCAGCTCAACGCCCGGCACGTCATTCAAGCTCGTCTGCTGGTCATGCAGCGCACGCGCATAATCGGCTACGTCGCTCAACGCTTGTTTCGAGGCCTCTTCAGGGGACCAGCTTTTGGCGCTCTCTTGGCGACTTGCGAGCATGGCATCATAAGCACGCGCCTTGCGCTCTTCTTTCGCTGCGACCAGGGCGTTGTTAGCTGCGTTGCGTTCTGCAACCCTTGCAACCATATCCGCGCCTCCGCGCTCGAACTCGGCCTTGTAGGCGGGGTTCTCCATGTTGCCGGCAATCGTGACGGCAGCAAATCGCGCAAGTTCTTTGTCCTGGATCTTGCCGAAGTCATCCACGTCCAGCTTCGCCCACTCACGGGCGGTCTTTTCATCCATCCCGTCAAAGGCAGCTTCCCAGCGCTCCTCGATGCGTCGTTCGGCTTCCATCTCGGCTTGATTGCCCGCCGGATCGGCGACACCTTCATTCTCGTTCATGATCCACCTCACACGTTGATCGACTTAGCTGACGCTTTGGCCAGCCTCTCAGGCGTGCGCACGGATACGCGAGCCACCTCGATGCGGGCTTTTTCCTCCACAAAGGCCACATGCGATTCGTCTAGACGCCCCGCCTTGGCTGCGGAATTGATGCCACCGAGGATCGCGTCATGCATCCCTCGTGCGGGCTCGCCGGCATCGACAAGCTTGCCCAACAGCCCGTCAATACGCTCGGAAAACTCCCCACCCTTCCATGCAGCCGTATCAGCCAGAATCCGCGCCTTGTTCGCTTCGAACCGCGCTTGGCGCTCGCGGTGGTATGCCTCCTCTCGTGCGCGTAGTTGCTCGCGCACTTGCTCCAGCTCTTCATCAAACAGCCCAAGCTGGGGGCGAGCTTGTTGGGCATAGAGGCCGCCGGTTGTCATCGGCCCAGCTCCTGGCCAAGCGCTTGCTCCTTGATCTTGCCAACACCGTGGGCGTAGTTGATCTCGGCAATTTCTCCGACTGCGGGCACCTTGCCCTGCAGCTTGGATACGTCATGCCAAATCAGCTTATTGGGATCACGGCCTGCTTTCTGGGCGATGCGGCCCTCTTCGACTCGAACAACAGGTCCGATGAACATGCCGCTGCTGGCAACTTCCGCCGCTGGCGCTACCTCGGCCGCCCGGGACAGCACTGCCGTAGTCCAATTGACACGGTGCGTCATCTTGAAGCTCTTGGAGCCGTCCGGCTCTTCGACCTCGACTTCCACGGGCTCGCGGCCACCTTCGACAAGCGAAATGGTGTCGCCTGGCTCTGCGCCGGCTGCGGAGAGGCTGCGCGGCAGATCCACGCCCCAGACCGTTCTTGACTGGCCGCTGTCGTTCTCGACGGTGACGAAGTAGCTCGCCTTGTTCTTCGGGTTATGGTCATAGGGAGCGGGACCATGGGCTACCAACTTGGCCCCCTTCTCCAGATCCACCAGCGCGGATTGCTCGCGCTTCACTTCGCCCAGCGCCGTGTTCACTTCGTGATCAACCACAGAAGCTACGGCCTCAGGCTGCAGTTGCCGCCCCTGCTCAGGGGCATGCGCCATAGCAACCCCAGCAACCACGTCGTCCCTGACAACGCCTTCGACACGCGTAACGGTGCGCGTGACAACCGGCTCTTCGAACGGTTCAGCCGCCAGCGCATTGCTAGGCGCTCCCTTCGACGAGGCAAGCTGCTCGGCGGGGGTGTCTGTGCGCTCCACCGTGTAAGTGACCGTGGCCATGACTTGCTTGCCGTTGGCGTCCACCACCGGACGCACCTCGACGTTCTCGGGCGCCAGCGCTTCGGCTCTGGCCGCAGCAGCCTCGCGCTTCCTGACTTCCTCGGCCATGCGCTGTGCGAGCTTCTCGCGGTCCTGCTCGGTCGGCGTGAAGTTCACAACCTCCAAGCCCATCATCTTGGCTTCCAGCCAAGCTTGCGCGAGCATCTTGGGCTTGCCCTTGAGTTCGATGGCCTTCCAGCCCTTGGCCAAGGCCAGCTCCATCGCACCGCGATAGGCCTCTTCGGACTTGTTCTTGAGCAAGAGCGATGAGCCCTTGTCCTGCAACACAGCCATCCCCCCAGCCTTTGGCCGGTAGGCGCCTTCCTTGTCCCGAATAAGCTCACCTCCGAGAAGGTGGGCCGGCTCGGCCAGGTTCGCCTTGCGATGCGGGTCGTTCAGGTACTTCGATTGCGGGACGATGTCCAATCCAAACCGGCGATTGTCCGGGTAGGAGTTGAGCAACGTGGCAATCGCCGCTTTGTTTCTGGCCAGCTTCTCGGCGGCGATCAGCCGATTTACCTGCTCGGCCATCTCGATGCCTTCATGGTTGTGCAAGCCATCGAGCCAGTACGGCGCCATTACCGCAAAGTCCGTCTCGACGGCAGGCTCTGCAGCCTGATCCAGATTTGGCTGGCCAGCCACAGCCGGCGTGCCCGATTCCTTCACTGAATTGTCCAGATCGGCCGCTGACTCACCCTGGGCGAGATCCTTCGCGTCTTGCGCCTGTGCATCGAGACTCGCAGCCACCTGCTGCTCATGCACGCGGGCGGGACCAATAACAATATCGTCCTCGACATCGCTCACCCCCGCGTCGGTAGATGGCACGTCTTGCGCGACACCAGCCGGCGTTCCGGCGGACGCAGCCACTTCCGCCTCTTCACCCCGCATCTTCAACATGGCCTCTTCTGACATGGCCAACATCGCTTCCAATGACGGTATGCCTCGCACGTTCGACGCGTTGTAGAGCACCTTCTCACTTATGGAGCCATTGCTGGCGTCGCGTTCCTGAATCCGAACGCTGCTCGCCTTGCCGGCGATGGTCCAGCCATTCGCACGGGCTTGGTCTGCAGTCACAAAGCGATAGTCCTTCCAGCCGAACGTCTCCATCCCAGCCTTCAGCCGGTCCACGTTCGCACCCGTGATGTCCTTGCTATCCAACGGGTTGAACGGGATTCGGGCCCGCGCTTGTTGCGCGAAGCGCTCCTTCAACTGCTCGAACTTGGACTTGCCAGCCATGACCACACCTCACTATTTAATGACTTTCGGCCTTGCTTTTGCCGCAAAAGATGCCGTACCGAAGATGAGAACGCGCAGTGCCTTATGGTTAGAAGACCCAAACGTCGCGTGGACGTATCCTACATCGTACGGGTCGCAATTAACACAAAATTAACACTTTCGTCAGCGCTCGGGCCCCTTGCCTCTCTCTTGCTCTGGAAGCAGCGCCCAGACCTTGGCCAAGCCACCGGCCTTGCCGTAAGCAATCCGCAAGTCTTCGTTGAGAGGGGGGAGTTTGCTGAAGCGCGCCAAGTCGTGGAGCACGCCAACACGGCCGACCTTTTGGACGAGGTAGCCTTTCGATTGGGCAATGACTTGCCCATCATATGTCTGTCCAGCCTCGGCGAGCACGCACTGAAAGTCTTTACCCTGCAGTGCCTTGGCTACTTCTGAGGCCACGTACTGCAGCATTTCATCCGACTCTTTGCTGACCGAACTGATCTCGATCACCTCGGCATGTTTCTCGCGCAGCGTGGTAAGCGCCCGCGATATTTGCGAGGGAAACATCTTATGTTTGTTGGCTGCGTCAACGCCAAGCATGCCCCCGACCAGCACGTCCCTGCATGCGTCAAGGGTCCGTTCGCTGATACGCGTATCCAGGGCAATGCGCCGGAATTCGTCTTCTGTCCAGCGTTCCATGATGTGAAGAGAGTGGGGTAACTCTCTATCTTACAAGAACGACCGCCTGCCTAGGAAGGCAGACAATCGTTACTCGGCGTTGACGACCGCAGCGACATAGCGACCGAGTGCCGGCACGCTCGCTTCACGCGGAACACTTCGCTTCTCCCAACCGAATGCATCACCGTACATACCGATGAAATCATCGCGCTGCTCTTCGATCACCTGAGCATAGGCCTGCATGCGTTCGCCTTCGGTCTGTGCGTCGTCCAATCCACGCACTTGGGGCAGTGCGCGCCGGGCTTCTGCCTCCAAGCGATCTGCTAACGGACCTTCCGGATAGTCGATGGAGGAAAGTGGAATTGGGCGAACAATGGTGACCGTCATATTGATTACCGCAAAGGTTACATTTGGTTACCAGTGACCCGCCTAGGGTGTGGTAGGGAATACATGCCGCAACGACAGATTAACACATAATTAACGGTTGGATACCCCCTAGTGGGAGGTATCTAGCACTTCCTGTTGTCAGCGCGCGACCTCGGTCGAAGCCGATCCGTGACCACAATAGTTGGCAACATAGGCGCAATCTGGATGTCATCGTCCGAATGACCGCGAACTTAACCCCACATGAGAGGGGTTATCGCCTAAATATCGCGAATTAAGCGACGTTTATATCTGACATAAAATGTGTAACACTCTCTAACGGAAATTATTACCTGCCGGCCGTTTCGCGGCGCCCAATTCAAACGAGGCTTACTATCTGGAAGCCAGCCGACAACGTCCCCTTGCTCTTCATCTGCACCAGCGCTGATTGCTGCGGCACTACTGAAGACAGCAGACTCTCATCGACTCCGAGTTTCCGGGCCGCGAGGTTCGTGTCGGCCTCGGCCAGCCCCAACACCAGGATCGTGCCCGTGGCCTTGATAAAGTCGTCGGGGAAGTGATCGGGAGTTTGGGACATGATCCACAGACCGAGGCCGAACTTGCGGGCTTCGTTGCTGATGGTGCTCAGAATGTCCCCCTCCGACTCTCCCACAAAGCGTTTGCCTTCATCGAGCACCAGCAACTCGACAACATCGTTTTGCACACCGCGTTGCATGGCGCGCTCGAAGATCCTTGCGCAGACCAGGTCGACGAACATGCGCTGCACCGGGATCTCCAACGGCTTGATCTGGTAGTGCCAGATGGGCTTGTGCGGATCAAATGGCGGTGGCACCGGATTGTAGATGCCGATTGCCCGCACATTCTGGAAGCGCTCGTAGACACTTGTGAGCACGTCTGGGGAGCTGTTATAGCGGATCATGTCGTCCAGCTCGCGCCCTGTCACGATGGCGTCGAGGTAGCTCTTGTATGCGTCTTCCGCCTTATCCTTGGCCTTGTTCAGCGCCTTGGTCAGCTCAGCTTTCTCCGCTTCGTCCAGCGCCGCGTTGCGCTTGGACATTTCTGCGACCTTGCGGTGATACGCCCTGGCCACCCGGTTCACGTCCTTGAGCAGCGCCATTGCGGCGCTGTTGGACCCGCAGAACTGGGCCTTGAGCTTTCGCTCAGTGAAACGCACCAGGTCATCCAATGTCGGTGCGGTCTTAAACAGATTGCGCGGCTCCCACATGAGGAAGTCGCCTTCATAGTAGTCACGCTCGACCCACCAGCACTTCTTCGTGCGCATCGCTGGGTCGTTGGTGAAATCGTCGAATCCCCCCCGATACCGGCCAGACGTGGGATCTTTCAGGAGCTTCTTGAACCGTTCCTGGTGCTCATATGCCACGTCCAGGTACACACGATTCTCCCGCCCTTTCATCACCTCCCGGATCATCCGAGGATCATCAGGCCACCAGGTCTGCTGATCGTCCGCCTTGAAGCCGTGTGCCGCGTACAAGTCCTCCAGCAGGTAGCGCATCACCGCTTCCTGCTTCGTGCCCAACGCCTTGTGCTTCTTGATCGCCGCGATGAATTTCTGAATAGCCCGACGGACGCCGCCGTAGTCAGGATCTGGGTTCACTTCCAGCGGGTTATAGCCGTAGTTTGTCGCCTCCGAGAACTTCACCACCGAGGCGTAGGGCAGTTGGATGTCTCCGTGCGGATCGAAGACGTGGACGCGAACAGGTCGCCTGAGGTCGGCCGCGCTCTCCACAAAGTTTGTCACCAGCTCTTGCAGCGCATAGGTCTTCCCAATGCCGGTAATACCCGACACCTGGAGGTGCGGGTTGATCACTTTTGTGGTGTCCAAAACGACAGGCTCTCCCGTCTTCGCGTTTCGGCCAATCCTAATTTGCATTTTTTAATATCCCGTTCGCACCTGGCCGCAATTCGTCCGACGGCATCGAGCTACGCGCGACGCAAAATGACCGCACCCCCAACGAGATGCGGTCACCCAAACAGATTACTGCAACTTCACGAGTTCGTTTTGCACCACGGCAGGCACCTCGCTCGGGTCCACCACTACGCCGGTCAGCGCATTGGCGATCCGCTCAGCCAGCGGCCCCGGCAAATTGAGGCTCAGTTGCATGCCCGCCAAGGCCTCTTGGTCAGCCGGCTCAAGCTTCAGCAACAACGCTTGCAAGCTGGCCATCGGCACCCGAATACTCACCGGAGGTTGCGCAGCCGCCTTCTCCGAATTGCTCAACGTGACACTGGCCGTGCTCAGAATCTTGGCGCGGTCGCCTTCCGACAGTTTGTATCCCGACCCGCTGGTCGCCGCGCTCGACGACGTTTGTTGCGCGCCCGCCTGAGCCTGCTGTGCCGGCTCGCGCCCATGCTCGGCCATCTCTGCAAAAGCGCGCGACACCGGGTCATTGGGAATTCCGTCGCCAGGGAAGGCGGAAGGAGCGGCGGATCGCACCTCACTCGGCTGCGCAGCAGCGCTCGATGCCCCGGAGGGTGTCGCCGAAACCGGAGGCGTTTGCACGCCCTTTTTGGCCATCTTCGCCTGCCGCGAGAAGTCGTCAATGACCGCACGACTCAGCGGCTTCGCCAAGTGCTCAGGATCGTCTTCAGGCAGTTGTACCCGGCGCTGGATCTCAGCATGCATGGGCATCGGCAGGATCGAAAGCCGGTAGAGATTTTCCACCGTGTCGGCGATCCCCGTTTGAACCCACAGGCGTTGCTGCTCGTCATCCCCGAATCGAACATACCGACTCACCCAGCCCTCACTCTTGCCAAGTGCCTTGGCGATCTGTGTCTGCGTCATCGGCTCAACCGCATCCGTCCCCTCCATGAGGCTGCGGATGGACTTCGCCATGTCCGCATCCGTCAGGTCCTTGCGGTTGACGTTCTCCGCAACCTGATAGATCAGGCGCTTTTTCGGATTGGTCAGGTCATCGCGAATCTTGGCTTCGATGGTCGTGCGGCCGAGCTTGAGGTAGGCACGCGTGCGCCGTTCACCCACCACCACTCGGTACGTGCCATCGCCAATTGGCTCGACCGTGATCGGATGAATCAACCCTTGCGATTCGATCGACTGCGCCAGCTCATCCAGACTTGCCTCGTCATCCTCCGCAATGCGGCCATCGGGATGATGGAATGCCTGGCGCGGCTGTGTCGGGTCGAAACGGATCTTGTCCAGCGGGATAGCGACTGCCTTTCCTTCATCAACCGCCACAGGCTTGGCGCGAGCGCTCAGCTTTTCAAGCGCCGACAATTTCTTCGTGGTGCTGCTCATTCGTTTCTCCAAATACTCTCGACGCAGAACGTGCAATACACGCCCCGAAGATTCACTACCCGACGATTTTCGTGCACACGTCGCGCCATTGCGCACGCAGCTCACGGGGCGCGCCACGGTGCGCCCACACGGGCTTGGCCGGGCTGTCTTCAATGGCCTCGGCCACGGCGCCGCGCGATGACAGGGTGGGCATGATCTTCGAGCCGTAGTTATCCCGCAACCAAGCATCCTTTTGCCGCTGCGCCTTCAATCGCAAATTCGCGCGGTTGACCAACCCGACCCATTGAAGATTCGGGTTGAGGCTCAGGATGGACTCATCAATGTTTTTCACGACTTCCTGGAAGCCAGCGATGTGGGTCATCGAGGGCTCCATGGGGATCACCGCCAGGTCGGCCCAGAACAGCGAAGCCAAGTGCCGCAGACCGACTGCAGGAGGTGTGTCAATGATGATCACGTCGTAGTCAAGGCTGCGAAGCTGAACACGCATTTCCTCGGAATATGCGCGCTCTTCTGCAGCCTCATCGTGATCCACCCGATCCAGATCCGAATGCCCATGGAGCAGATCGATCTGAGGGTGATTGGTCTTGCGGGGAGCCAGCGGCACGCCGTCAAACAGATCGCTAACGCCACTGCTTGTCTCACGCACGATCTCCAGATCGTCGGTGAGATACTGGCTCAGGTTCCCTTGGGAATCCAAATCCAGGCACAAGACGCGCGCATGCTCGTCCTTCAGCAGCGCGGCGTGCGCCAGATTGAACGATACGGTCGTCTTGCCTGGCCCGCCCTTCCGATTGATGACCACAATGACCTTGGTCTTGCGGTTTGTTCGCGTCTTCTTCGTTTGCATCGGTTTTTGCCCTCGCTTTCACCTGTAGCAATGCGCGCGCATCAGCGCATACAATAATGCGCATTCTATGCCCCCACCGGGGGTCTCGCAAGGGGACGGGACAAAAACTTTTGCTGCAAAAGACGAACTCATCGACCGTGGACCGCAATCAACTGCGCCCAGTCAACTGTTGATGAGTCCTGGCCCTTCGTACGGATACACAGCAATGCACCACCAGCAGACCGCCGTGTAAAGGAACGTCCGCAAGGAAAGCGACCTCGGCAGTGCCGAAGCATAGTTCGCATTGATTAAATCGATGGCAAGCTTAGACCGATCCACGAGTGCGGTCGGCAACACCATGTTCATCGGCACCCACCCTGCGTCGGTGTCTCGCCGCACGGCCGCACCCCCTGTCGTCCGATGAATACGCGCCACACGCCATTCGAATGGCGGATTCGCTTTCCACGGTTCATACGCCAGGAAACTCTCAAGCATATGAACGTACATCTTGTTCAGCTTGCGTTGATAGTGAACGTCGGCTAGCTGACGACAGTACGTCATCAGCCAGTTCGGGACTGAAGTCTGGGCGGGAG
The DNA here is from genome assembly GCF_902499175.1 of Burkholderia aenigmatica. Classification (GTDB taxonomy): domain Bacteria; phylum Pseudomonadota; class Gammaproteobacteria; order Burkholderiales; family Burkholderiaceae; genus Burkholderia; species Burkholderia aenigmatica. The sequence continues at coordinate 27,474 of NZ_CABVQC010000033.1, read as the reverse complement.
CGAACTCCGTGTTCATAATGCCTAGGTTAATATTTTCTGAATCCAGAAGCATACACTGTTCGCCAGTTGCAGGATATTTTCCCAGTGGGGGGTGCACTAAGCACTTCCGTCCCTTCAAGTCCCTCCTACGCAGCGGTTTCGCCACACTTTCTTGAAGACAATGGTCAGCGGAAGCATGACCATGAAGCGCTCGCCTGCATAGTTGCGCAGCGTAGGCTGGACCTGCAGATACTTCCCAATGAGCTGGGCTCCGAGCTGACCGTACTGTTGAGTCAACGCATTCGCGATGCTCTGCTGCGGCGTCTGTGCTGTCGTGCCAGATGGCGTCGGCGGTACCGACATTTGAACCCCAGCGGTGATCAGCGACATGCCGAACGTCGCGCCGAACAATCGCAGGTAATGGTTGTCCACATCCGCCTCGATGCCAGCCGCGCCTGTGCTGTCATAGCCTTGCATTCCACCCAGCGTCAAATCGGAGCCGTCCTCAAAGCGCATGTAGTTCCACACCACCAAGTTGCGCGTCTGACCAATGGCCACCTTCGAGTCGTACGCTCCCTGCAATACCGACATGGCCGGGACAAGCAAGCGGCAGCCTGTGACTGTGTCATAAACGTCCTCGGTCACCCGCGCCAACACCATGCCAGGTTGCCCGGAGTTGACGCTACCCTCAAGGCGCAGTGGTAAGTACGACCCGCGTTTCAATTCGTTCTTCGAGACAGCGGGCTGCGGCGAATAGGGCAAGTAGTTACGGTCATCCTTGCCCGAGTTCTTGATGAAGCTCATCTTCTCGTCTTGCTCGGAGTCGACCTTCTGCCCGTTCTGTCCTTCAAGGGACGCGGGCACCATTCCACCGCCCTGTTGCGGCAAACTACCCAGCAAGCCCGCTGGCAGCGCGCCGGCTCCGCTCTTCTTGTCGTCGCCCGCGTAGTTCTTCGCGCTCAAGCCATTGGCTCGTGCCTGCGAGAGCCGCTTCTGCCTGTCCTGTTTCGCCAGTCGTTCTGCCTGCTCCTCCGGCGTCAAGGGGGCGGGCCCGACCGGTGCATTGTTGGCCGCTGGAGAACCAGAGCCCAAGCCATCGTCCCCTGTACCCCCAGGCAAAGCGCCTGCGCCCGCTTGCACGCGACCCCGTGCTGTCCCCACAGAGGGAACGGAGGCAGGTAGACCCGCTGGAGCGGAGGCCGGGTTGAGCACTGCTCCACCCGACAAGGACGGCGCGCCTGTCCCACCACCCAAGAGATCGTCTTGCGCTTTAGGGAGCGAGCCAACCAAACTTGCAGGCGCAGCATGCCCCTTTGAGCCATCACTGTCTGGAGCGTCGGTCAGTTCCTTTGGGACCACGGCGTCAGCGACCTTTGCAGGCTGCGACTTCTTCTTCTCGGTCTCGACCGCTTCCTGGCGCCCTTTCTTCTTGTGATCCATCGCTTCGAGAGATGCGAAGAAGATGCCCACCATCAGAACGGCGACCGCAAGCGCGACCGCGATAATCCGCTTGGAAATTCGATCTGCGTATTTCGGCTTCGGCTGGATCTCGCCCTCGATCTTTGGTACGCCAGCTTCCAGTGAAAACGCATCGACCTTCTTGCCGTCCTGGGACATTAGCCACGCCCCCAGAACGCGAACCGCGACTTCTCCTTGCGCTTCCAAATGATCTGGACCTTTTCGGAATCCCTGATCAACTGAGCCTTCGTGAAGAGCTTGTCCACCACGAAGTAAATCGTGCCGGCCTTGTCGTCGACGGTGCGTCGATAGTTGACGACCATCCCATCACCCTTCTCGTCAATGAGCTGAAGAGTCGGATACTCACCGTGGCGAATGTCATCCGGCATGGCGATGTACACGCGCTCACCATCGTTGAACACGCGGATGGGACGGAAGTCAGCGTCGCCATCGATCCGATAGTCGAACGCCATCTTGTCCGGAGCAACCGGCGCCGGCATCACGTTTGACTCCTCGTCCTTGGCCTTCGCTGCGGCCGCGCTACCCATCTTGGCTTCCCACGAAGAAACCAGTTGCTCGGGGTAATAGAAGGCGATTCGGTTCAGGTACACGCCCTCGGTCTTGGGCGCATACAGTTTGATATGGTAGGTGCGTCGGTCTGTCGTGATGATGGCGTTCGATTCGAGGTCATTGTCCTTCGGCTGAAACACAACGTGGTTGACCGTCTTCCCTTTTTCGATCGAGTCAGCGCCCTCCCACGTCCAGTTCGCTTGATCGCCCAGGATGACTTTTCGTGGCGTCTCACCCGGTTCCATCTCGACGTCACAAGCGCGACTCGGCGAACACGTGAGCTTCGGCATCGCCTGGCCAAACGGGAAGACGACCTTTCCATCGGAGGACATCAGCGGCTTCGCCTTTTCACCCGACTGCCATCGCTTAGCCTGCGCCATGACTGCATCGTCCAATTCGTTGTACCGCTGACCCGCATAGGAGACAGACATCGCGCCCAACGCATAGACCGCTACACTCGCAGCGAGAATCCATTTTTTGCTCATTTCGGCTTCCTCTCTCCCACACGCATTACTGCACAATTCGCTGCCAGCTCAATTCCGGAACAGTGAAACCAATTGGATTTCTCCGAATTGCCTTTTCATCGCCAGCCGGATTGAGTTCGTATTGCACGGTGGCTCTCCAGCGTTCCACCCCCATCTCTTCGCCGGCCAGGCTGAACGAATGCTCTTCCCAGTCAACTTGCCAGCTCTTACCTGTCAGCTTCAGTGCCGATCGCACGATGACCTGAACCGTCTTCGTGGCACCAACCTCATTCGGAGGCGCCTTGCGCAGTTCCGTTCGCACATACCGCTCGGCCGCTCCGCTCAAGCGCGAGAAACCCTTGGTGAGCCGATCATTGTTGGCTTGGCGATCCGTTGTCACAGTGCGCAAGTTCTCGATCAAATCGAACATCTCGCGGTACACCAGACGCTGCGTATCAGATACCGCTTCGTCGCCATAAAGCGCTTTGACCGCCACCGTCTGCCCCAGCTTGTCCACCTCAAAAACCATGGGGATGAACTTGGATTTCAACGCGACCCAAATCAGTCCGGCGACCGCGGCTGCAGCGATGGCAAGGCAAAAGAACGCGAACATGCGCCAGTTGGCTACCTGAGCTTGAACCCGAAGAATCCGGTCCTCATGAGCAGCCGCAGCCTTCGCCCAGGGCGTATCGTCGTCTGCCGTTACTTCGTCAACCTGGTCAGGTTGCGTCAGCTCAATATCGCTCGTCTTTTTCCTGAATTTGAACATTCTTTGATGTAGTCAGTACGTGAGAAACGCGCCCAGCGGGGACAAGGGACGCTTTTGCTGCAAAAGTCCCCCGCCCGCGAAGATCAATCCGCGTGATGAGCGTTGATGGAAACGTGCGTAGCTGCCTGTTCTTGCGCGAGGTGCTTGTTGGCTTCGCCTAGGCGCTCGCCCAGGGTCGGCTTCCTCGGTCCTTGCTGCGTGAGGTGGTCTACCAGGCGAGTCAGATCCTGCTCCAAGCCTGGCTTGCCGCCGATGCCTGCGGTACGTGCCGAGCCAGGATCAGCGGTTTGCTGCCCGGGCTCAGGGGCTGCCTTCGTCGCTTCGGCCCCTTTGCCCTTTGTGCCGGCCGACATACGGGCTCCAGACACGTCCGGCGTGGCAGCTACGCCATCACCCTTCGAGTTGGCTGACCTGCTTGCACCAGGCGCAGCACTCGTTGCAGCCGCCGCTTTACCCTGCGAGCCAGCCGGCGTGACCGTGACACCTTGAGATGCTGCCGCGTCCACACCGGCCGCACCTCCGATTGCAGCCGGTTTTCCGGCGCCCGGCTGGTTCGTCGTATCGGCCACCGCATCACCCATGGCGCTGGCTGGCGTGACGGTAACAGGATCGCTTACTGCCTCGTCCGCACTGGCCCCTTCACCGGTTCCGTCACTTTGCTCTGCACCCGGCTCATTCTGCACAGCATCCTGCATTTTCTCTTCGTTCGCCAAATCAGCCCCGTAGCGCCCGGACGCAACGCTGGGCTTGGCAGGCCCCGCCACCGGGCCCGATTGTGCTCCTCTTGGCGACGACGAAACCGGTGCGCCATCTGCGACCGGCCCACCGACAGACAAAGCCGGGCTAGCCGTAGGCGGTGCAACCGGAGGCGTGAACGACGGCGCCTCGCCACCACTCCCCATGGAGGAGGCGTTCGAGACCGAGCCACGCCCCATGAGCTTGTCCATGAAGGACGACATCGCAGTAGGCGCTTTCCCAGCGGAGCCGGCCAAAGCAGCGCCGCCCGTGGCAACGGCTGCGCCCACTGCGGCACCGGCCGCCGCCGCTTGCGCCACGTCGCCCGCACCCATTGACGTCGAACCGTTCGCCAAAGTGGCTGCAATCGCGTCGGACTTAAACGTGAGGTAAGCAAGCAGCATGTATGAAGCCAGGGCAGACAACATTATGTCCGCCACCTCCCCAATGCCGCTGCTCTTGAACGTATCCACGGTAATTTCAGATAGCTTTCCCGAAACAATATCGCTTACCTGGTTAAACGCAGCAAGAATTACAGTCAACAGAATCACTCTATAAGCCAGCGAAAGCAGGCCTTTAAACGGAGCAATACCTTGATCTTTTAGTGTATTGAGGCCCAGGAAAGAGAAGCTCAACGGCGATAGCATTGCGATTAATCCAAGCTCCAGTTGGAGCATGAAAATTTTAAACGCAAAGTACATTCCAACCGCCAACACCGCGAGTGCAACATAAAGGAGCAACTGACCAGCAGTGTTACCAACGAACGGAATAGAGCCGACAGCAAGAGCAAGCACGGACACTGTCGCGGATACGCCGATGGTCTTTCCGATGATGCTTCCTGGGCTTGGCAAATCCAAACCGACTACACCAAACATCTGGTCGCCAACTGCCTGAATAAACTGCGGTCCGTGATTGATGATGTAGAGGACAACGCCGACCCACCCTACAGCAGCAAACATCTTGGCGACCACGGACTGAATATCGCCGTCCGTTTTGAGGAGATTGTAGTTGGTGATAAAGAATTGGAGTGTTGCGAACACTCCAAGCCAAGAAATTGCCTGAGACGTCAGCTTGTTGATGGCCGGCGCCATCGCCTGTTTGATGATGCCCAAGACGTCATTGGCACCGAGCGCCTGAGCTTGTGCCAGTGCCACCTGAGCCGCAACAAGCAGCAGAACTGCAATCAACAGTTGACGTCGTTTCATGAACAGCCTCAGGCTTAATCGGTTTTCTTATAGTTGATGTTCGAATCCGAGGTAAGGGAACCATCGGAATTCAAAGACATGGAGATCGGATACCCCTGCGGGAACTTGAAAGTCACCTTCCCGCCTTCGATGGAATACGTCGTCACCTTGTCGGCAAAATTGGGGTTCTTTGCCGTCACCTTGCCGTCAGCCGAAAAAACAAAGGTATCTTTCCCGGAAGTGAACGTCCCTGCCAAACTGGACGGTGTGACCACGCTCCCTTCCTTTTTGCCTTCGCCCTGGCTTTTGTCCTGACTCTGGTTGCAGGCGGCCAAAGCCAGCGACAGCAATACGAGCACGATGCACTTTTTCATTTCAATCTCTCCTTGGTTCACTGATAGCCAAAGCCCTTCCACTTCGGCGCCGGAGCAGATTGTGCCGCAGGTATTGCCTTTTGGTAGGGCTGCGACAGCGCGCCGGCATCATCCAGGCCTTTCTGATCCTTGGCATTCTGGGTGGCCATGTACGTAGTCGCAGCTTGCGACTGCGTCGCCATCAGCTCCTGCAGAGACTGCAACTCCTGGATCTGGCGAATGTTGATTTGGGAAAGCGTCTGCAGGGAGTCGAGATTGCCGTTGGTGGCTTGACTGCGGTTGTACAGATCGGTCAGGGCCGCCTGGCTTGACGCATAGTTGTCGCGCTGCGTTCCAATGGCGCGGAGCGCGGACTGCAGAGTGTCCGTATTGGTCTGGTGCCAGGAGGTGAACATCTTGGCGAGATTGCCGGCAGTGGGACTCTTGAACGTCCGCGCAAAGTTCTGGTCGATCTGCGCGAGGTTGTAGCCAATGGACTGCCCGCCATTCCAGATCGACCCAATGGTGTTGATCATTTTGCCGACGTCGTCACCCAGTATCGATGTCGGGTTGGACATCAAGTTCCGCAACTCGTTTTGGACCTGAACGCCTTGGCGCACATAAGCCTGCACCTGCTGTTCGTAGCTTTGGATGAGTTGCAGATTGTTCAGAATCTGCGTGACTTCGGTCGATCCGCCAGTCCCGGCGATCGTGCCCGCGTTCGCCCCGCTTTGCCCGCAAAGCAGCAACACACAAACGATCAACTCTCGCGTCAGCAGCTTCATGTTCCCTCCAAAGTCTTTTGCGGCAAAACTCCGCACGAATTAATGCACATTGTACAGACACCAAGGTCCGAGTCAAGGCGGTGAGACGAGGCAGCGTGCTCCAGGATTTCCGCGATGAATTTCCAGGCCATCGACGGCATGTTTCTGAAATCAGAAGTACCGTGGCGGGCCATCCACTTCTCCAATCCGGTCGTCGACACCCCGATTCGTCGAGCGAACTCCTCCTTGGTCATTTTCAACCGCCGCATGGCGTCCTTCACGAACAGCCCCTGCGCCAAGGGAGCGAGTTCCTCGAAGTCAGCCCTTGCGACGAATTGTGGCCAATCTCGCTCTGCCGACACCTTGCCTGCCTCTAAACTCATGACGCCTGATTCTTCTTGAGTTGCTGGGTCGGCTGCTGCACCCCGTCGAGAAAGGCGCAGGCCTGGCCTTCTTGGGGATCTTTTGTCGATTCGACGTTCCCCACCTCTTCGGCCGTGAACGCCGTCTCCACAAATTCGCTGTTGCTTGGCGAGTTGATCATTCAACCTCCCCCACCTGTCTCGGCCGGCGTGCAATCCACGAAGGGGATGGTCAAGATCGGCCCATACTTGTTGTTGTCCTTCATGTCTTTCTGAATCAAGGACCAGATGTAGGTGTCATCCGAGTCGAACTCGGGCCGCCAGCGCCCCTTCGCAACCATATCCGGCTTCACGTTGTTCAACGCTGTGCGACGATCGGCCACCTTTTGACGCATGGCAGATGAATAGACACCTTGTCCGGCGTAGACGCTGTAGCCAACATATGCACCCGTGGTTTGATTCCCATCGGGAAATGGAAGCGTCAGCGTGATGGTCGGCGGCAGACCATTGTCGTAGCGCGCCTGAAACGGGTAGAGCCCCCCCGTGTAGGTCTGCCAGCCTTTTGGCGTCAACACCGAGCCCAGCGTCATGTCCTGGGAAATCACACCGAACCAGAAGAGCCCCGGCGTTCCCGCGTCCGGCCCCGTGCTGTAGGCAACCTGCAAGAGCGGAACCGGGTTCGCAGTCTTACTGCATACGACAGTGGCCGTGCCTGCAGCATGGGCCGATACCACTGACCCCAGCAGACACAGCGTCAGCGCTAATTGCTTCTTTCCAATCACGATTAATACCTCCCTTGAAAGTCACATGTTCTTGGCGGAAAACACCGGAACACCGAACAGGCGCGCAAACGCGTGAACGCTTTGAAATTGGATTTGTGGAATGTTGGTGGCTCGCGCCCACCAGACATTACTCACGGCAGCGATAAGGTCGGGCTTGTCCGCCATCAGCCGTAACAGTGAGTACGTCAAAAGTTGCTCATAGCAGATAGCTACGCCGACGCGACGCCCTTCAACCGTGATCGTGTTACCGCGCGCCAGCAAGTCCGCCTCTGCACCGTCGGCGGCCCAAGGTTTCCACATGGAGATTGGCACCGGAATGCCTTGTATTGCGGCCCGATCATCACCCCGCTGCGCGCCCAAGACCACAACCGCGTTCTTGTACCGCCCGTTGTCCTCAGGCAACTCAGCGCCAACCAACACCCTGGAGTTCTTAGCGACCAGCTCGCCTTCGGCCTCGCTGAGCATGGATTGCGCCACGCCGTCGAAGCGGCCAATTACCGTCTCAGGTAGCACGAGGGTCGCGCCGGGCGGCATGTCGGCGATGACACCACGCAACCACTGAATGCGGTCCATGGCGGAGAGGTACTGCGTCGCTTGGTCTGAACCGGCGCTTGAGAGTTTCGGGAAACTAGTGTCGAAGCCGAGCCAGCGTAGATGGATCACCGAATCCGCGTGCAACGCCGCTGCATTCGCAACGGCCGCTGCCACGACCAAGCCTGCTATCAACCGGCCCCTCCGTAGCACCAGGGCGATGAACAGTCCGACGGTCAGCGCCAAGCCCAACCACCCTGCAAAAGGGAACAAGATGCCGGCGACCGACAGCGGATTGAGCCACCCAACAATGCCGAGCGGTGGCGCTAGGCACAGAAGCAATGCAAGTGCGAAGCCGATCGCTCGCTTGCTGGGGACACTTGACCAACATAGCGCAAAGGGCATGCTCAACAACATGCTCGCGCCCAGCCACATTCCGAGTCCCCACCAGTGCGGAGCCGTGTCGCCAAAGAAGGCCACCGCTCCCCCCGGTAGACCTCTTGCACCTCCCGCGTAGTACGTCAGCATGAGCGCCAGGCCTTCCCATCGCGATCGCAATGCCCCCCACAGGAGAGGCAATAGGAGCAGACCAACAAGGCCCCACGTGCTCTCGCCGTGGCCCCATGCAATCCAACCGATCACCGCACCGACAGCAGCGGACATCATGAGGCGCAGCACACCCTGCAGCTTGCCTTCAGGGCGCTCTTGCAGCGGCCGAAGGAATCGGCCAACCCACGCGGCCCCCACCGAAGAAGCACCTGTGCCGATCATGCGGCCTCCCGATATAGATTGGCGTTGCTTGCCAGCTCCGGGTCAAGGCCACGTTGCTGCAGCCAGAATCCAACCCACTTGTCTCCGTGGATGCGGTGCAGTTCTTTGATTGCCTTGCGGTCTTCAACGCCTGAAGCGCCAACGAACGCCAAGGCCACCGGGCCAAGTTCGAGCTGGAAGAGACGGCGGCCGGCCGGGCTCGTGAAGAAGTAGTCGCGCTTCGGCGCAGCATTGACCAGCAACTCAATCTCGCGATCGGTAAGACGCATCGACTTGTAGAGCTTGAGGTTTTCTTCGGACTGCGCCTCGGGATTGGGCAGCAGGATCTTCGTCTGGCAAGCCGAGAAAATCGTCGACGCGATGGGCGAATTCGCGATGTCTTGCAGCTCTTGCGTTGCAAACACTACGAAGGCATTGGCTTTACGTAGAACCTTGAACCACTCCTTCAGTTTTTCGGCGAACAGTTCATGAGCCAACATCAACCAAGCTTCGTCCAGGATGATCATCGTGGGCGAACCGTCCAGCGAACGCTCGATCATTCGGAAGATGTACATCAAGACCGGTGCGACGTGCTTGTTGTTCATCTCCATCAGCTTCTCCATCTCGAAGACGGTGAATCGACTGGAAGTGATGGTGTCTTGGCGGGCGTTGAGCATGCCACCGGCCAGCGACGTCTCGTAGCCCATCAGGACATCCTTCACCTGACGGAGCTGCACAAGCTGGTTGAACTCAGTGAAGGAGCGCATGTGCACCGGACGCGTCTGCAGAAGCTCCAGGCAGCGATTAATCTCGGCCGTAACGTCGTGATCGACCTTGATGTTGTTGAGCGCAAGAATCGTCTCGACATAGCCCAGCGCCCAAGTGCGATCAGATTGCCGGTCGATGTGTACAAACGGCGCCAGCCCAATCTTCAGCGATTCCGGCGAATCCTCGTCCATGAAGTTGTAGTGGCTGCCTCCCGCCCCCAGGCATAGACCCAACAGCGACTCACCCTTCTCAAAGGCGACGACCTTCGCACCCGGATACCGAAAATGAGAGGCTGCCATCAACCCCAAGAGGGTCGATTTACCAGCGCCGGTCGGGCCGCAGACCAGTGTGTGGCCCACATCTCCGTTGTGCAAAACAACGCGAAACGGGGTGCCACCGCTGGCCGAACCCTGGAATAGCGGCGGCACTGGGCGATTGGGGAAGTACTTCTTGTAAAACGCGCACGGGTTCGATACCGGCCCCTGCCACGTCGACGTCAGCGGCAGGCAGTCAGCAAGGTTCATGCTGTGGATTTCCGGCTGGCGCACATTCTCATAGCCGTGGCCAGGCAGTGAGCCAAGGAATGCCTCTACGCAATTCACGTCCTCGTCGCGGCAAGGGAATCCGAGACCACCGACGTGCTTGATGAAGAAGCGGACGACGCCCTCCAGGTAACCCGCGTCATCGCCCATCAGCACAACGGTTGAGGCCCAAAACCCGTAGCTCACGTTGCCAGATTCGAGGTCCGTGAGCACCTCTTCCGCGTCGAGCGACATGTTCGCCGCGTCCTTATTGACAGGGCCATTCGTCTTCCCCGTCATATCGGCCACGAAGCCACGAATCTTCTGCCGCCATTTGCTACGGATTTTCTTTGTGCTCGCCTTCGCCTTCTCGGGGTCGCGCGCAATCCATCGAGTAGTCCAGCGGAACTTTACGTTGAATCGATTGAGCAACTCCAGAACACCGAATTGCGTCCCCTCGTCAGGCAGTCCTTCGATGGCCACAACGCGGATGTTCGTGCCGTTGATCTTCGGCCGAATGCCTGGAAGGAAGCTATAGCTCCCAATGGCATAGTCAACCCCACAGGGAATCGCCTTGCGTGGCACCCTCACCGGATTGGAAATGCCGGTCAGGCATTCATGAAAGAAGGCAAGCTGGTCTTCGTACCACACCATTCGGTGTGTAACAGGGTCGCGCTCTTGCCTCGGCATTAGGCGCACCAAGCTGGTTTTCATGCCCGATTCAAGGATCGAGACATAGTCGGCCAGGGTGCGCTCGAAATAGTCGAGACCCTTTTTCGAGATCTTTACCGGATCATTAACGCCCTTGTCGCTCGTTTCAAAAGCAAACGACTTGATCCGATTCACAAGAATTGGATCGGGAAGATACGTGAACGTGATGTAATAGTCGTTCTCGTAGTGGGCGCCCTCGGTGCGATACTGCTTTACGCGCTCATTCTCGATTGCGCGGGTGACTGGATCAGGAAAGGCGCCATTGTCCTCGTACTCGACGGACTCGGTGCGCAGCGTGGTCGAATGGATCATCCACCCACCCGCCAGCTTCTTCACCATCTCGTTCACGCGCTTGCGCAGAAAGGTCACGTCGGCCACGCTCGCGCACTGCATATCGGGACCTCGATACCGATACGTGGCCATAAGCTCACCGCCCTTTCCCAATACGACGCCAGGACGAGTGCATGAGTCGTAGCGAAGGAGGTCAGGTAGGCCTCCGCGCTTATCGCGAAACTCTTTATGAAAGAAGTCAACAGCTCCCAATCGGTCCTCCCGCAATTCTCAAAAAATGGGCGTCAATGTGGGCCCGCTTCAGCGGGCCCGCTGCTTAGTTTTTAAAATCGCGAATGTTGGGATGCTCTTTGCCAAGGTGCGACTTGGGGGCGTAATACTTGCCGTATTTAAGGTGCCGCAGGCCCACATCGATCATCCACGGATCTGCCGCATACATCTTTCGCGCGACCCAAACCACGCCCAGGAAAATGCCCCCTGGTACGAGAATGAATAGCCCGAAAGACAGGCCAAAACCCACGAACATGGTCCACCCGAGCGCTGCGCAGATAATGCCCACTCCGCCAACCAGGCGGCGGTCCCCTCCGAACCATGCGATTCGGCGCAGAAGGGACAGACGAACTGGAGCCTTTTCCATGGTCAGCCGTTGCTCATTACGAGCACGATGCGCTGCTCAAGGCGTTGTAGGCCATCGACAGGACGCCACCGAAGGAAAGGATCATCCCCACGATGGTCACGATCGTCACCATCTTCTTGACGCCATCGGTCAGCTCGGCCCCGAAAAGCAAGGCAAGTCCACCAGCCACCATGGCCAATACCGCTGTCCCGAAGAGGTACTTCCCGGTCAGCAAGTTCACGAGCGTGCAAACGCCTCCGCCCAACTCGTCGCCCCCGGCAGCAAAGGCGACGTTAACCGCCGCCATGAGCAACACACCGACCACGGTCGGAAGGTGCTTCTTGAACGCCTGCGCATTGAGCATTGATTGATGATTCGAGTACATCGAGATTCTCCGTTGTGGGTAAAGTCAAACCGGGTTGGGTTGCGGCTGGGTTCGGATGTACCGTCGCCAGACATAAACTCCGCCAATCGCAATCGCGAGTGACGATGCAAAGAGCACATAGAGCAAGGCCTGCGAAGGCGCGCTGCACTGCAATGTGCTGTGCGGCCACCGGACAAGCCCTTGGACCAGGCCATTTGCGGCGCTGGTCACGGTATCCAGAATGTCCATCTGTTCTCCGTAAGAAACTGCTTACTGGATGTTCTCGACCTTGAACCGCTGAGAGACTTCGTCGTAGCCCATCACGCGGACGATTTCTTTGACCTTTCGCTTGCCCTTCTCCTTTTGCAAAAAGACCACCACATTGACTGCCTCACCGATCAGAACTCGCTGCGGGTAAGCCGAGACTTCCTGAATGAGTTGGTCCATTCGCGTTAGTCCCTCATAGGCTGAGTTCGCGTGCGCGGTACCCATACCGCCCGGGTGCCCTGTGTTCCATAACTTCAACAACGCCAGTGCCGCCGCTCCGGCGCGCACCTCACCCACGGTGATCGAGTCTGGCCGCAGCCGGTTGACCGCCAGCGAGATGTCGGCCATGGTCGTCCACGGCGACGTACGCAAGAACAATCGGTTTTTCAGCGTGCATTGAAGCTCCTTGGTGTCTTCAAGCAGAAGCATCCGCACGTCAGGCACCAGCTCAGCCAGTTCAGCCAACATCGCGTTGCAGAAGGTGGTCTTCCCCGACCCCGTGCCACCAATAACCAAGACGTTCTTGCGCGCAATGAGCGCCTCGCGAATCAACTCGGCCTGGGTGAATGTCATCACCCCGGATCGGATGTAGTCAGCGAGTTGGTACACCTTTGTCGCTTTCTTACGAATGGCGAAGACCGCTCGCTCCACGACAGGCGGAGCTACACCTTCGAAACGCTCGCCGTTGAAAAGCACCAACTCCCCCTCAACGAAGGGATTCTGTTTTGACAACTCGCCATTGAGTGCCGACGACACCTGGCTGAGGATCGCCAACGCGTCGTTCGCCGAAATGGAGCCCACACAGACCATTTCACCGCGCGCCTCGACCCAGAGCGTTCCGTCGTCGTTGAGCATGACTTCGACGACATCGGGGTCCGCGAGAGCGCCCATGACTTTCTCTCCGAACGCGTAGGCCAACGCCTCCCTGCGCCGCTCGGCAAGCTCATCGTCCAGTTCTATTGCCACCTGATCCTTCCCATCGCTTTACATTCTTTTGCCGCAAAAGATGCCGGGGTTGCTGGCCCCACGCCTGCTTGCGCGGTTGCGGCGAATTATGCATGTACATTATCTTTTGCACAATGTTGCGCGGGTAGTGTACCATCGCACCACAAATAATGCACTTCGCTCCAAAGAGCGGTATTCCCAGGCCTCGGATCCAAACATGCGACCAAAGCTTTTCTCTGTGCGCCACTCCGTCGCCCCCCTCGTCGGGGCGCTGGCATTGATCACCAATGCACATGCCACCTACACGGTGATTGACGACGACCTCTATCCGACCGCAGCCATTCAGGCCCGTGATCGGTCGGGGGATGACCGGTCGGCAGAGAAATTCAAAGTCACCTTCAACAGAGGTTCATCGGTGGTGGGCCCGATGGCCCGCTCTTTCGTCGATGACTTGATCCCCCGCATGCAAGCAGCCTCCCGCATCCGTATCGTCGGCCGAACAGACTACGCATCAGCCACCGAAAACAAGAAGCAACATTCTCTCGGCATGGCTCGCGCCTCTGCGCTGCGCTCATATCTCATTCAGGCAGGGATCCCTTCAAACATCATCCAGGTCGACCTGGACGCAACGGGCAATCCGCTGGCTTCCAGTGGCATCTCGCCAGCCGAAATCATCATCTCGAACTCGCGCGATTCCGGACCATCCGTTGTCGATCAGGTCCGCGCACAATACCGCGCGCAACAGGATCAGGCGATCCCGCACGCTTACCAGTATCTGAATCAAGCCCCCGAAGCCGCAATGCGATCGGCGACATTGGCACCGGTCAACGTCGCCGCACAAGCCCAGGCTCCCGCCACTCGTTCGCCGACTGACGAACGGCTGATCCAGTACATCAACCAGGCAGTCCAGACGGGCCAAATGCTCCCGTCGGTCGCTGCACAGATACTGCGCAGCCTCGCCGAGGCAAGCACGAGCGCGCAACCGCCCCAACCCACGGCCGCACCACAAGCACAGGCCCTGCTCGCCGCATATCCCTCAACTACAACCGTCAATCGTGCACCGGTCCGCGTTGAGCGCTGGGTGCTCGACGCACGCCTGACGCTGAAGGACAACCTCGACGAGTGGTCCAAGTCCTCAGGCTGGAAACCGACCGTTTGGGACGCCGGCAACTTCTATCAGGTCACGAACACAACGACTCTCGACGGCGCGTTCCCGGATGTGTTGAAGCGAATCGCCGACAGCACGGGCCTGAACATTTGCGCCATCACCCGTGACAAGTTCGTGCGCGTGACGGACCCCAACGTTCCTTGCAGCAAATAAAGGACACACCTATGCAAGTCAGCAAGTCCATCGGGATTCTTTTGGCCGCTGCCGGTTCGCTTGGGCATGTCGCCGCATCGCAAGCGCAAGAACTCTCCATTCGCCCGCTGCCGATCGCCCCGGCAGCTCAGCCGGCACCGACTGAACCGCTCGCGCTCGCTGTTCCCGTCGCTGAGACGGCAAACCAGTTGAAGACCGAAGCACTCGCGCTTGCGGTCCCCGCGACAGCGAACCCTCCCAAGACCGAAGCACTCGCTGTTCCCGCCGCAGCGACAACAGCGCCCGTTGCAGCGGCATTGCCCATTCAGCAGATCTGGACGCTGACAGCAGGCGTCACGATCAAGGAAAACTTGGAAACCTGGGCCGAAAAAGTCCAATGGCACATCGTCTGGCCCGAGACCCTGAAGACTTGGGTCGTGCCCAACGAAACGTCTTTCACAGGCAGCTTCGCCGACGCAGCCGAGAAGGTCATCAAGACCCTCGCAGAAAACGGCGCGCTCGTGCGAGCCATTACCTACGAGGGCAACAAAACCTTCGTGGTGTCTGGTCCTGGCCTCGCTCAACAGTAACGACGCACACGCTCATGCAGACTTCCAACACTCAATCGCCTGGCTTGTCCGCCCTTCCGCGCAAGCATCTGGCCATCACGATCAGTGCCCTGCTGAGCGTGGCTCCTCTCGCTGGCTGCGGTACGGTCAAGAATGACGTGATCGCCATGAAGGCTCAAGCTTCCGGCAGGATCGCCGAGGAGACTGAAAAGCAAGCGCAACCCTTGCCGGTTGTCACCCGCACGCAAGCAGCTTGGCTGCTCGGCGAGGCGGTGCCCGTTGTTGCTCCACCCCCAGCCTTCCTATCGCGGACCATTACCTACAACCCGCGCCAGCTTGTCACGCTGACAGACATCGCGGCCTATATCAGCCAGACGCTCGGTATCCGCATCGACACGTCCGAAGTGTGGAGCGGCGCCGCCGGAATGCCCTTTGGTGGCAGCATGGCAGGCGCGACCTCCCCAACTGTGCCGGCGATCAGCGGCGCGCCCAGCGGCAATTCGGCTCTCAGCATTAATGGCTCGCCTGCAGCGCCACAGCCAGGCGCAGTACTTCCCGGCGCGGCATCTGCTAGCGCAGCCATGGGCATGTACTCGGGCTCGCAATACTTCTCGGTCGACTACAGCGGCAAGCTGCGCGGGCTGCTCGACATCGCCGCGAGCAAATCGGGAGTCTGGTGGAAATATGTCGACGGTCGCGGAATCATCTTCTATCGGTCCGAGACCAAAACGTTCTATCTCCCAGCTCTTGCAAACAAGTCCACTGGCGGCGGCAAGATTTCCGCGAACTCGAACAGTTCCGGAGCCGGCACTTCGAGCAGCTCCCCGTCTAGCAGCAGTAGCAGTGGCGGCGGCGGTGGCATCTCGTCGATGGGAGGCTCCAACGCGAGCACCGAGTTCGAAGTGGACATCTGGGGCGATCTGAAGAAGACCGCCGAAACGGTTGCAGCAGGCGGCAAGGTTGATGTGAACCCCTCCGCAGGAAGCGTCACTGTCACCGGCACACCGACGCAAGTTCGCAACATCGAAGAGTGGATCAAGCCGCTCACCGACAACCTGAGCCAGCAGGTCCAAATTACGTTGGATGTCTTCACGGTCAAGGTCAAGGCAGAAGAGAACTACAACTGGAATCCGAGCGTCGTCTTCAAGTCGCTCTCTGGCAAATGGGGCGTCAACCTGACCGGCCCGCAAGCACCGGCCATCGTCTCGGGCACGAACCCGCTCAACCTGACTGCCAGCATCCTCAGTACCGCCACAGGCGGCCTGGCACAGTTCAGCGGATCACAGTTCGCCTACAACGCCCTGTCTTCGCTCGGAGATGTCGCACAGGTCATGCACCAAACGGTCGTGACCCTCAATGGTCGCCCGGCACCAATGCAAATGGCCGACATCGAAGGCTACCTGGCATCCCAAACACCCTCGGCTTCCGTCGCAGTCGGCGCCACTCCGCTGCCCCCAAGCCTGACGCCCGGGTCGCTGACCACGGGCTTCACCGCCACGTTCATCCCGAAAGTCGTCAACGGGAAGATCTTCCTAGCGATGGATATGACGAGCAGCAACAACAACGGTTTCGGCCAAGCAGGCACGTCCACGTCCTTCATCCAGACGCCGAACTACAGCCAAAACACCTTCCAGCAAAGCGCCATGCTGACGCCGGGCGCCTCGCTCATGCTGACAAGCGTGCAGCAGCACAACGGCAAATCCAATCGCAATGGTGTGGGCACCCCAAGCAACTTTGCCTTCGGTGGCGGCCTGGATGACTCCACCAGCAAGCAACTCACCGCCATCGTCATCACCGCGAAGGTTCTCTGATGAACACCATTTCCAGTCTCCGCGTCGGCCTGATCGTTCTCTGCACATCCAGCTCTCTGCTGGCTCACGCAGATCTTTTGCCCGATCCGCTGAGCGCGCTGCCAGCAGACGTCGCACGGTCGACGAAGGCAAGTATGCCCAATGCCCCCGCACCGGCGAACGCCGGAAATGCCAAGCCAACATCCGGCCCGACTCCCGCTCCCGCCGCTCCCGCCGCTCCCGCCGCGCCTGCGGCGCCCGCGCCCGCGCCCGCACCTGTAGCGTCAGCTCCTGCGGCTCCCGCACCTCTTGCCGCCTCGCAGCCGAATCCTTCCCCTGCGCCGGCCAGCGCCAAGCCGGCAGCACCCTCTGCCCCAGTTGCCGCGCCCAAGCCAACCCAGGCACAGAACGACATGGACCAGGCCACACATGAGCGCCGGATTTTCACGCAGACGACGAGCGAGACCTTTCGCCAGCTCGACGAATTGCGTACGCGCAATGCAGTGCTTGCCGAGTTGGTGAAAGAAGCAGAGCAGAAGGCGAAGCTCTCCACCCAAGGCGGAGGCGTAGCCCCGGGTAGCTCCACCGTCAATATCACACGCACTGTTCAAGTTCTTGCCATCTACGGTCTCGATGACAAGCTCACTGCAGTGGTTTCTCTTAGCAATGGCAGCACGATGAAGGCTCACGAAGGCTCGCCCATTCCCGGGGTTGGCAAAGTGAAGTCGATCTCTCGCGATGAAGTTCTCGTTGCCACCAAGACGGGCATTCGCCCCCTCGACATGGTGCCGGTCAACGCCTTTCCTGGCGCACGCTGAGCATGGCTAACGTCATCCAAATCGGCAAGCGCCGTTGGCTCGCTGGCATGACTTGGGCCTCTTATGAAGACACCCCCGACAAAGGCGAGCTTCGCGACGATGCAAAGCGATTGAACTCAACCTGGTCGGCCGTGCGCATCGGAGAAGATTGCATCCAAGCAGGGTTTTGCAGCGCTGTGGAAGGCGCCAACGTGGGCAAGCTATACAGCCTTGCCGCCATGCTCGCTGACTCGCGCAAACAGCCATGGCTTGGCATCTTCAAGATCGAAGAGGATCTCTGGTGGTACATCGCCGTTCGCGACGGCCACGCCATCCTCCCCGATGGCGACGTGCTCGGTGACAGGGATGAAATCTTCGCCGCACGCGAGAAGCACTCGGGTTACACGGACTGGAACTACGTCGAAGGCGACGTGGCGCTACTCGAAGACTTAATCAAAGACATTGACGAGCGCCCGACACGCATCAAGTCCCTGGAAGGCATTCCCCTCAAGCACAAGTTGCTTGTCGGCGCCGGGGTTGTTGCATTGGCCGGTTCGGCAGTAGGTAGCTACTGGTGGTACCAAGCTGCTAAGCAGCGCGAGGAAATGGAACGCATTCGCGCGCAAATCGCCAACGCCGTGCCGGAAGTTAAGCCAGTCACTTCCACGCCGGCGACAACCATACCGCTTCCGACTGCTCTGCTGCATGCTTGCGGCAAGGCTGTGACGCTGCCGATCTCTCAGTACGGTTGGCTCATCGACAACGTCAGTTGCGCAGTCAACTCGGCAACTGTTGTCTGGGCCCGCAAGGATGGTGCGACGGTTGATTTCCGACCGGACGGAGAACTGTCGGCCGACGGCCAGAAGGTCACGCAGACGATTGACTTGCGCCTGACCCAACAATCCACCGACGACCGCATTGCACTCAGCGAAGCGTGGGAACAACTACTTGCTTGGTCCCAGGCTGCTGGCTTCACTGCTACTGCCACCGTCGCCAGCGCCGACAAGAACGCTTCCGCGTTGCCCGGCGCCACCCCCAACGCTGCGCCATTGCCGACCGAGAAGAACGTGGCAATCAGTGTCAACGTTTCGCCGTTCGATCTCGATTTCTCTGAAATCCCCGGTCTGCGCCTCACAGCCATCAAGATGTCTGCAAGCGGCTGGGACCTGACAGGAGTGCTCTATGGACGTTGACTTCAAAGACGAATCCAGCGCACTGCCGTTGCCTGAGAGCTTTGTCGAAAAGACTGCCATCGACACGCTCAAGCGCACGGTCTACGTGGAACGCACCTCTGCTGGAGACCCGGTCCTTCTCACCTGGGTCGACCGTAACCGCTCCCGTGGCATCGTCTTCACGGTAAAGCCGGTCGAATTCGACGAGGTAGTCCGTCTTCGGAACTCGGGTCTGCGTCAAGCCGAAGAGTCCGACGTGGACATGAAGGTTAAGGCAGAGGCCATTGAGATCATCAAGACCGCTGCACGCTATCGTGCTCACGACCTTCACTTCAATTTACGCGGCTCACACACCGAGATCCAGATCGGTGTCAACGGCGGCCTGCGTGTGCTCGCGCAAAAGACTCAGCAAGATGGGGAGGCGCTGACTCGCGCAATTTACCAAGGCATCGCAAAGGTCCGCGACGCCAGCTACAACATTCTCGACTTTCAGAACGCCCAAATTCCGGGCGAGGCACTTCCGCCAGAAACGCTGCTTACGTCGGTGCGCATCATACGTGGCCCGAGCTTTCCGCAAGCCCAAGGCGGTGCGTTCATGACGCTCCGCCTGCAGTATGCGACTGCCCAAGTCGAGCAGGTTCAACTCAAGGCCCTGGAACTTCCGCGCCGGCCTGAAGGCTCTTTCCAACTAGGCGGCATGGGATTCAGGCCAAAGAGCCTTGAGAAGGTACGGTTGCTCATGGATGCGCCCAACGGCATCGTGATCTTCACTGGTCCGACAGCGTCTGGGAAGACTACCAGCCTGTACGAGGTGCTCAAGGAGCAGGCCCGCAAGAAGCCGCAGAGCCGCCAGGTCACCATCGAGGATCCGGTCGAATACCCGATGACCTGGGGCGTGCAAATGGCCGTGACGAATGCTCGCAATGAGGCAGAGGCCGGCGCGGCATTTCTTGATCGCGTTCGCGTCGCGCTTCGCATGGCACCCAAGATCATGCTGTTTGGCGAGCTGCGCGGCCCTGACGTGACCGCTGCGGCGATCGAGGCCGCCGTGACTGGCCACCAAGTCTGGACGACGCTGCACGTCACCGACCCTTTCCTGTTCGTTGACCGCATCGAGATCATGGACAGCCGGCGCTTGGCGCGCAAGGTCTTCTGTGACCACAAGATTGTCCGAGGTGTGATCGCCCAGCGTCTGCTGCCTCAACTCTGCCGGCGCTGCAGCCAGCCGTTGCACAAGGCCCCTGACGCGCTCTCCGCACGTATCGTCAATGCACTGCGAACCTGGGGCGACCTCAAACTCGTGCGCCTCAAGGGCGCAGGCTGTGAGCACTGCAACTATGACGGCACCACGGTGCGCTTTGCAGTGGCGGAAGTTGTGGTGATGGACGCCAAGGTCATGAAGGATTTTGTCTTGCACGGCAGCGAAGCGGCTCGCGATAACTATTACGCTCGCCCAGACGCGGACCCTTCAATGCTCGCCTCCGCGATCCATTACGCGCTGTCGGGTACCGTGGATCCGCGCGACGTTGAAACGGAAGTGGATCTCATCGAGCCGAAGTCCGCGGCGCACGTCGGAGCCAAGCATGTACAGCATTAAGTCTGCGCTCGGCCTGGCCAAGGGCAAAAAGTACCGTGCTGCAAAGCGTGCTCGCCCGCAAAAGCGTCGAGGCGTCTGGACCAGGATTACGCACTTTGCCGACAAGCTCGCCTTCTCTTGGCCAGTGCGTCAGGGCCTGTATCGCCACCTGGCCGCGCAGGTTGGCAACACCATACCCGTCGAGACGGCGCTGGATAACTACCGGCTGCGACTGCAGCGGCGAAACCGCGTCAGCTCGGACAAGATCGTCGCCGACATTTCTCGGCGCATGCGCGATGGTTCGTCGCTAGCTGCTGCCATGTCGAAATGGATCCCGGCTGACGAGGTCAGCATGATCAACAGCGGCGAGCTATCTGGCAATCTTTCCAATGCGCTAGACCTCCTGGTCGAGTCGAAGCGCAGCGTGGCCAACGTAATGAAAACTGCCAAGTCCGCTCTGACTCGACCGCTGATCTACACCATCGCCATCTACGCATTCATCTGGGCACTGGGCACCTTCATCATTCCCGATCTGGAGTACGTGCTTCCCGCAGACCGCGCAAGGGGTCTAGCCCGGGGGATGTTCCAAGCTGCCCATTTGGCCAATAGCTGGGTCGCGTTCATTCCGCCGGTAATCGGCAACATCATCTACCGACTGGTCGCCTATTCGCTTCCCCGCTGGAAGGGACGCTATCGCGTGGCCGCAGAGCGTTACCTCCCTTACAGCTTTTACCGCGACATCGAGGGCTATCGCTGGTTGATGGGGTTCACGGCACTGCTCGGCGCCGGCATGCCCGACGTCGAGATCCTGAAGAACCAATACAAATACGCTACCCCTTGGCTGCACGAACGCCTGTACGCCCTCTGGTGGCGCATGGACAACGGCGCAACCCTGCCTGAGGCCCTCTTGGCCAAAGGAAAAGGCGGCATGCCTCCGTTCGGCTTCCCTAACCCCGACATCGTTGATGACATCGCATCGTTGGCCGGCTTCTCGGACTTTCCTGTGCGCATCAAGAAGGTCGCCAGTACTTGGGCAGCAGATCTCGAAGAGGACATGAAAGAGAAGGCCAACCGCTTTGGCTTCTACGCCGAAGCGGT
Organism: Burkholderia aenigmatica; assembly: GCF_902499175.1. GTDB lineage: Bacteria > Pseudomonadota > Gammaproteobacteria > Burkholderiales > Burkholderiaceae > Burkholderia > Burkholderia aenigmatica. The sequence continues at coordinate 5,988 of NZ_CABVQC010000033.1, read as the reverse complement.
GATGTATGGGGTGATTACCCTGCTCATCGTCGCCGTCAACGCCATGTCGAACCAAATGGGCTCGTTCTCGGGGTAAAGCTCGATCCCTGTCTTTTATTCACCCCCCCACCTTCAATTTGGAGCATTGTCATCATGAGTGAAATCCTCGGCACCCTGTTCAAGTACCTCGGCCAGATGATCGGCGTCGCAGCAGTTGGCCTGGTTCTGTGGGCCGTTTTCGGCTCGTCCAAGACCTCCAACGCGATTAGCGATCTCAGTCAGTTGCAGGGCAACATCCAGACCTTGTACAACACCCAATCCACGTTCACAACGGTGACCACAGCCGTAGCCCTCACCCAAGCTCCGGCGCGAATGATCAATGGCACCAACCTGGTCAATCCCTGGTCCGGTGCGGTCACGGTCAACGTCAATGCCTCTGACGCATTGAAATTCGACGTGACCGAAGCCGGTGTGCCGACCGATGCCTGCAGCAAGATGGCCACCAACACCCCGACCGCTGTTGGCCTGAAGATCAATGGTGCGGCCCAAACCTTGCCCATCGATGCAGGTACGGCGGTTACAGCCTGCAATACCGCAACCAACACGCTGATTTTCACTTACAGCCATTAATCCATGATGTTGCAAGACCTGGAGTTCTCGGATCTGTACGTTGCGGAAGCGCCCGGCGACTGCTGGTTCAAGCCCACGCCCGACTCGATGAACGTTGTGCCTGTTGCCAGCGCCTGCGCGGAGGAGCTTGTCGCTCTGCGCAAGTTCCTTCAAGCCCAAGCACAAAGCCGAGGCCCTTCGTTCCGCGTTAATTGGCCGCAGAAGGGTGGGCCGCGCATGCGCGTTGGCCAGATGCAGCTTGCTACAGGTCAGAGCCTCTTTGTCTGTCGTCGGTATCGCATGCCCCCGGGCAATCTCACTGCCCTGGGGGTGCCCCCGACCTTCGCCAGGAAGCTCAACGACGTAGCGCTAACAGAAGGCCTTGTGGTTTTCATGGGAAAGGCTGGCAGCGGAAAGACGACTACCGCTGCGTCATTCATCTCTGAGCGCCTGACCATGCACGGCGGCGTTTGCTGGACCGTCGAGAATCCCATCGAAATTCCGCTGCAAGGTAAGCACGGCAAAGGATGGTGCTACCAGACAGAGGTGGGCTCGGATGAAGACATCGGGCCGGCGATCCGCAACATGCTGCGTGCCAGCCCCAACATCATCTTCATCGGCGAGCTGCGTGAGAGCGTGGCGGTGCGCGAGGCAATCACTGCCAGCGTCAGCGGCCATCTCGTGGTCGCAACTTTTCATGCCGGTGACCTGGTCACCGGGCTGTCGCGCCTTGCCATGCTTGCCAACAACGACAAAATTTCCGCTGCTTTGGCCGACGCCCTCCGTGTTGCCGCTCATCTGACTTTGCATATCGCGGAGCCAGGGAAGTTGCCGCCACCATCAGTGCAGCCCTTCACACTGCCTGATTCGAAGGGCACGGGGACCCCTCCCCGCATACTTTCTTTCGAGCCTCTGTGGATGGGCAACGAACTGAAAGAGAGCCTGCAGTCCATCGTGCGCGACGGCACCTTCAAATTGCTCAATAGCGAGGTTGAACGCCAACGTCGTCTCGCGATGCGCTCCCCCCATCTGCCATGACGAAGGAACAGCCATGCGATTGATGCCTGTGGTGGTTTTCGCTTTCTTCACTGGCCTCTTGGCAATCTACCGCCTCCAAAGCACAACGATCACCCCGCAGACGCAAGTGCTGCAGGCGGTCCAATCAGGCCAAACGTTCATCGCCTACGCCAATGCGGTCGCTGTTTTCTTGAAAAGCAACCCATCATTCGTCGGCACAGTCTCGGCCCCGCAACTTGCCGCGCAGGGGACGCCGTTCTCAGCACCGTTTCTTGCGAGCGCCGGCAATGCCGTCACGCCGTTCGGCGCAGCCGGCCGGACCATCACGACCTACGCTCTGCTGCCAGCCGGCGCGATCAACACCATCGTGTCTGCAACTGGGGGCGATGCGGCCTATGGCCTCTCGTCAGGCACCACATGGACCAGCGTAGCCCCGGGCTCAAGCGCCCAAGCACTCGCGACGAGCGTACCCAACGGTAGCGTCGTCTCCGTCATCCAAATCGGCCTGTAATCAGGATCGGACAGAAATCATGAGCGAAGTCCTTGGCGTCCTCTTTGCGATCATCGTCGGCCTGACGTTTATTCCCAAGCTGTCGACGATCTCTCAAACCGCGAGCGACAACACGCGAGCAGCCTCAACAGCTCAGCAGCAACTCAAGCTGATTGACGTTGGCTCGGACTACATCAAGAAGTACAGCACGAACCTGCAAAGCGTCGCCACCTCCACGAGTCCGGCCATCATCACCGTGCCGATGCTGCAGGCGGTGAACCTCCTGGACGGGTCGTTCAACGCGACAAATCCGTATGGTCAGACCTGGCAGATAGCGGTACTGCAGCCCAGTCCTGGCAACCTACAGGCTCTGGTCATGAGCTACGGCGGCACGGCCATGAACGACATGACCGCATCGAAGATCGCTGGGCTCGTAGGTCAACCTGGCGGCATTATTCCGAAGAATGATTCAGGCATTTACCCGGGCGGAGCCGCTACAGCCTATGGCTCTTGGGGCGGTTGGACTCAGTCCACTGCCAACTATCCGTCCGTTTCTGGCGGCCACGTCGCGGCGCTCCTGAACTTCAACAATGGGCAATTGAGCAGCAACTACCTGTACCGCAATGCGGTACCTGGTCAGCAACAGCTCAACACGATGAACACCCCCGTGATCTACGGTCCTGGTGCCATCGGAACGCTGAACCAACCATGCTCGCCTGTTGGCGCCTTTGGGCGAGACTCGATGGGCGCAAGTCTGAGTTGCCAAGGCATTGACCCCAACGGGAAATGGCAAAAGGCGTCGACGAGCCCGAACATGTACCGCTACGTGTTCACAAGCAGCACTTCTTGGACTGTTCCGTCTGGCGTCAAATCCGCGCTGGTGACGATGGCTGGAGGGGGAGCGTCGGGGTTAGGCTGGCGATTCGCTAGCCAGTACATCACCGGATCCTCGGGCGGGTTCGTCTTTTCTGCCCCTGTCAATTTGACGGCAGGCGAAACATTAAGTGTTGTGGTGGGGAAAGGGGCACCTGGCTACGGTCCACTCGACTCAGGGAGGCTCGCCCCGCCCGAATACGTCTACCACATCATGGTTCCGCCATCGAATGACGATGGCCTTGGAGGCTATCCCGGTGAAAGGTCACAGTTGATCTCCCCGAGTCAGGGCGTTTTGCTGGAGTGCGATGGCGGTAGTGGCGCAACTACGGTCACGGCCGATACGATCAACGGCGGCGTTTTGATCCCCGGCCCAAATAACGGGGCATGGGCCTACAGCGGATTGGGGACGATTCCGGTCCCAAATCGTGTCGCTGCTGGTCCATATGCGAATGGGGGCGGTGGGCCGGGCGCTTGCGGCTACAGTGCCTATGGCATCGGCAATCCGGGACAGAACGCCTACACGCCGGACCCAGCTCATAACGCACTGAGCAGCGGTACTTATCCCGGTGGCTTGTCGCCCTTTGGATACGGGTCAGGGGGAAGCGTCTCTATATCCGGTTGCCGAGTAGATGGGCCACCCAACCAGGCCAACCAGGGAACTTGCGTCTGGAACAACGCTGGCCGAGACGGCGTTGTGATTATCGACGTGCTCTATTGACCCTACCCCGAACGTTTCGAGGTCTTCCGGAGTTCGTCAAAGGTCATCTTGATGAACTCCTCTTCACCGACGTTCAAAGCCTCGGCCAGCTTCGCGATGGTGTTAAGCGTCGGCGAACGTGCCCCTCTCTCAAGCAACGAAATGTAGTTCCTTGTGAGATTGCACTCAAAACTCAAAAACTCTTGTGTCCAGCCACGTTCTCTGCGCAACCTGGCCAGAACTCTGCCGAAGGCTGCATTAAGGTTTAAGGATTTCATGCCTTGGCACCCATCTGGGGGCCTGCATGATATGTATTGCTTCACACGCCGTCTTCACACAATAGTTTGCAATTACGGTGCGGCAGACGCAGCAACGGCCTTTTGCAGCAAAAGTTGCGTTTGCCGTCCATGAAGGAACATGACTTCACAGGCCACTCCCGCCCCGCTGCTGATCGTCGAGTCTCCTAGTAAGGCCGAGAAGATCGGAGAGATGTTTCAGGGCCAATTCAAGGTCATGGCGACCTATGGGCACATTTGCGATCTGAGGCGCAATCCCAGAGTCGGCGTCGGCATCTACCGCGACTCGATGCAAGGGGACTACGTGCTGACATCGGACGCAAACCGACGCATCGACGGCACGCGGGCAGTCGAAAGAATTCGCAAGTACCTGCGCGACAATCCGGGAACCACGGTCTATATCGGGACCGATGACGATCGCGAGGGTGAGTCGATTGCTGCATTCGTGACGAAGTACCTGCAGCTCAAGAACCCGAAACGCATGCGCTTCAGCGCGATCACCCGCGAGCAGATCGAGCACGCGTTTCAGCATGCCGACCGTATCGACTGGAACGCAGTTGCCTCTCGTGAAGCGCGCCGGCTGCTCGACCGAATCATCGAATATGTGGCCTCGCCGGTTCTGACCCCCCAGTTCAACAAGAAGGGCATCGCCGCTGACCGCGTGCAAACTGCTGTTGAGGCGCTCGTGATCGAGCGCGAGCGCAAGATCCGCAACTACGTGGCGCAGACCTATTACACCGTTCACGTGGATCTCCGAGGCTGGCAAGCCGAGTGGCAGTACCGCGCGCCCAGCATCCCGGGAAAGGGTCCAAAGCCCAACAGCGAATACGACATAGATGATGCTACCCAGCGATGCTTCGATGCCGAGTTGGCCAAGGCTGTCAGCAAGCAGCGCGGACTCGCCATCGAGTCGCTCGAAGACCAGGTCGAGCAATGCCTACCGCCCCCTCCGTTCAACACGTACAGTCTGCTGCAGGCGGCCAATCGCATTTTCGGGTGGGACGCGGAAACGACCATGCATGTCGCCCAGAAGCTCTTTGAAGGAGACGGATCCGGCCACGGCCACATCACGTACCACCGAACTAGCAGCCTCAACATCGACGCCGGAACGGTCGAAGAGATTCGCGCCCTGCTGCGAGCGCAGGGCGAGGTAGTACCCACCACCCTCAACCGCTCGACAATCAAGACTAGGAACGCACAGGAAGGCCGCGAGGCCATTCGGCCCGCGTACATCGACGTAGAAGAAGCCGGAGCATCGGACGAGCAGCGTGCTCTCTATAAGCTGATCCGTGAGCGAGCCCTCTACAGTCAACTGGCGCCGGCACGGTTTGTCGTCAGGCGCATCACTCTCATCGACGCACGGAACACGAATCGATTTGTCGCGAAGGACCGGGCTCTTCTGGAGGCTGGATGGCTGGAAAGTCCCGTAGCAAATTCCCCCGTCTTGCAGGACGACGATGGAAGCCGCTGGGAAGATAGGGCGACTATTCGTCTACCTCGGCTGGCTCCAGGCAGCGCGGTCAATGTCGGTTACGCCGAGGTGCGCAGCCACACCACCCAGACGCCTCCTCGTTACACGCTGATAAGCCTGGCCGCCAAACTTGAGAAGCTTGGTATCGGACGCCCTGCAACGCTGGCCGCGATCCTCAAGGGGGTGCCGACCAAGGGCACCGTCAAGCTACGAATGGACGGGACACTCGAAGCGTCGCCATTGGCCGAGAAGTGTTACGACGTCCTGTATCCGTGCTTTGGCTTCTCGCACATTGGCTATACGGCCGAGCTGGAAGCCGCCTTGGACCAGATCGCCAAGGGGACGCTGGACGGCCCGCGCCTGGTAGGACACGTGTGGGATCGGCTCGATGCAGATTGCGCGGCCCTAAGGCACCAAGAGGCCGGTGCGACCTCCTAGCGCAGCCATACCGCCTCACTCACGAGATCCGCGTCGAACCCCGGCGGTCGGTCAAATTCCTCCGGGTATGGTCACTTCAAATTCCCCCACCTGACGACCGTCGGCTGAGCCACTA